>JBNKJP010000001.1:0-94705 GCA_050291245.1 Candidatus Thiodiazotropha sp.
TACATAATGAACTCAAGGCAACCCAGGCAAAACTCAAAAACGCTCTGAAACTTGCAAAACAGAGTAAAGATCTGCTGAGAGAGAATCAGATTCACGAGAGTGCAATCAATATTTTAAGCGAGGACCTGGATGAGTTAACGGAAGAGAAAAAGTCACTACTCGAGGAACGTGACGAGCTGATAAAGGAGTTGAGTAAAATCAAACAACTCCATTCAAAGCCGGTCAGCGGGGATTGCCAATTACACTAAGCGTACAAAACGGTGGGCGCGCTTCCGGATATTATTCATCTGCCAAGCAAATAGATTAGGTATAACCCTCTCCCTGAGGAGGTTGTTGCAAAAGTCCGGTTCGTAGGTCGGGTTAGCGCAGCGTAACCCGACCTGCAGCTCTTTCCCAAAACCCTTTTACAACACCCTCCGGAGGGAGAAGGGACTCTCCACTGCCCCATGTGCGGATCAGAACACGCTATCCTCTACTTAAACGTCTGAAACCCGATCCAAACATCCAGAGAAACCCGGATCCGAAAAGAACAGCCGTTGCAGGGATAGGTACGGTGGTCAACGTCAGCGTCGGAGGCGTAAAAGTTGCGTGCTCCCCCGTGGCAAAACCGACGTTGCTCAAACTCCGATTCTGGCGTATGAAGATCAGGGTTAACAGATCATTGGTGTCGCTTTGAACGAAACTCGTCAGATCCGATGAACTGAAAGTCACAGGATCCCCGGGCAGCAAGGTAGCGGTATCGAACTCGAAGGAACCCAACAGCGAAGCTTCCCCGCCCAACAACCCGCTGCCACTACGGGTGTTGTTTGCCGGGGCGTTATTCCAGGTAATCCCGGTTTCCGACCAATTCTCCCCCGCATGACCATCAATCAATCCATAGACATTGATAGACCAGACAGCCGGTGTGGTGTGTGTATCCTCAACGAAACTCAAGTTGAGGTTGACATCCTCAACGGCACCTTGAATCGAACTCAAATCAAATCGGATATAACCTTTCCGGTTAACGAATCCGGTCCCCGCATCATTCTTCAGATAGAAAGTATCTTCAAGTCCAAAATTGGTATCATGCTCGCCCGGCCATGTAGAAATATAGCTATCGGCACCATTACCCGTTGTTGTATCAAGGTCGATGACTGACGCCAAGGAAACACCGCTATACAGGGTGCAAATAAGCAAGGAACACACGATCCTGGCTTTATTGAGTATGCAACCGTTCATTACTTTCTCCTTTTGTAACTTATGCCAATGCCTCCTTTTTAACCCAAACAGATCAAACAAAAATGCGGCTGGCATTCGAATCTGCCAGATAAAAAACCGCATCTTTCTTCCGGTCATTTAAAAACAATATCAACCTTTTATTGAAATAATCCCGAAATCATATTAACCCAACAACTCAATGAATAAACTTTTGCGGAGGAAGGTTCATTGATGAACCATGCCCTTGGCAAGACCCTGTTTGATACCTTTAAGAAAAGCTGTTTATTTGCCGGGCTAAGAAAAGAGTATATTGAGTTATTGAGCTTTGTTAAATACCCGTCTACCTCTAACCAAAAAAAAGGGGTGCCACTGGCACCCCGAAGGATCCGGCAGAGAACTACCGGGGAGGATCATTACTTAAACCGGAATCCGCGGTTCATGACGGCACATAGCTTATACTCCGCGCTCGCCATGACCCCACGGATCCAGGTTGCATCTATTCGACCCGTTCATCGAGCCAGCGTCCGATGGCGGGTGGCACCTCTTTCTGCGCCTTACCACTCACGTAGATACCGATATGGCCACCCGGGAATGAGAGTTCCGTATAGTCCTTTGAGCCGGTCAGTCCGCGCAGGGCGCGTGAGGCATCCGGTGGAACCAGGTGATCCTGTTCCGCATAGATATTGAGGATCGGACAGGTGATGTTGTGCAAATCGATCGGCTGTTTGCCGACCTTCACACTGCCTTCCAGAAAACCGTTGTTCTGGTAAAAATCCTTGATAAACTGCCGGAAGGTCTCGCCGGCCTGGTCGGGGCTGTCAAAGATCCACTTCTCCATACGCAGGAAGTTTTTCAGCTTGTCCTCGTCTTCCAGAACATCCACCATGCTCAGGTATTTTTGGCCGGTAAGACTGAAGGGTTTGAGTGACAGAAAGGTCCAGTTCAACAGTTCCCCCGGCACATTGCCCAGGGTATCGACCAGCAGATCGATATCCATGTGCTGCACCCAGGCGGAGAGCATGTTGTCCGGGGTCTTGAAATCCACCGGAGTCACCATGGTGACCAGATTCTTGACCTTGTCGGGATGCATGGCGGTGTAGCACAGACTGAAGGCGCCTCCCTGGCAGATTCCCAAGAGATTGATCTTTTCGAGTTTGTGCCGTTTGCGGATCACCTCCACGCAACGATCCATGTATCCATTGATATAGTCGTCCATGGTCAGCGAACGATCCGCCTCATCCGGATAACCCCAGTCCACCAGATAGACATCCTGGCCCGCCGCAAGCAGATTGCGAATGGTGGAGCGATTCTCCTGCAGATCCGTCATGTAAGGCCGGTTCACCAGTGCATACACCACCAGAATCGGCACCCGGCTCTGCACCACATCCGCCGGCGCTTCATAACGGTAGAGCCGCAATTTGTCCTCGGCGTAAACCTCCACCTTGGGGGTCACACCGGTATCGATCTTCTCCGCGTTCAGAAGGCTCTCGACTCCCTTGCCCAATTTGCGACTGTAGTCGAAAACCTCTTCGGCCAGGTGATCCGGCCGCATATTGAATGGTTGCATGTCGGTTCTCCTCGTTTAGGTGCCGCTCAGTCGTTCTTACGCGCCGGTCTCTTCGCGGCCTGTTTTTTTACACTGGCTTTTTTCTTTGGAGTGGCGGGTGCGCTCGCCGCCGCAGACTGCTTGGGCTGATGGTTCATTTGGCTGCGCATCGCGACCATCTGCTCCTTCAACGCCTCAATCTCGAGGCGCATCGACTTGGCCTCACGACGCGATTCCTGCAGGCGGTCCTGCAGGGTGCGCAGTTCCCGGCGGGTCGGCATGTTCAGACCGCCCAGAGTCTTGTCGACAACCTGACCGAAGCACTGTTTCAATTTCATCAGGCTGTTGACCAGGGTGCCATGAATAAGGATATATTCCGGGGTCATCACCTGTTCGCTGTAAACCTCTTCACTGCTGCTGACCCACAGATCATAGAGCCCACGAGCGGTTTCGATCTTCCCGCCGTTTTCGGAAAGATCGGCAATCTTTTCGCCCAGGCGGTTCGCCGCGAGCAAACCAAGATTGGAGAAGAAATAGGTGTATTCGCCCAACGCCTTCTGATACTGGATCAGCGAAGCCATCAGTTTTTTGTATTGGCCTTCCTCTTCACGCAGGTACCCCAGGCCCGGGGCACTGAGAAAACGTTCCAGCCCCATACCCTCCTGACTGGGCATGTTGCGCAGCAGATCCCCCGGCAACAGCGACAGGGATGAAACCATGCGCTGCCAATTGTCCAAGGGCATCTCCCAGAAAGCCATCATCTTGTGCAGGGCATCGTCACCCGCGGATTCGGTTCCGTTGAGCGCCCGTTCCATGCCACTGGTGAACAGATTCTGCAGGTCTTTCACAGTGCGGTTGGCGGCTTCGAACCATTGGGACGAGTCCTGGGAATTGCTGTAGTAGTCTTCCGCCAGGCGGAAGTAGCTCTGGGTCTGATCGAGCATCTTGCCCATGAAGTCACGGGTCATATCGTCCGCCCCAGGCGAGACCGCCTGCCACCAATGCTCCATGGCGCTCTCGATGGGCGATTTCCTAGGTGTCTCCAATCCCATCGCCTTGCGACTCATTTCGGTCCAGTTGTCCCAGTATTTCTGCTGGGTCTTCATCCAGTCCTCATTCCAGAAAGGAGATTCACTCATGGTTTGGCCCTGTCGTTAATCGATTAACCTGTTGCCGTCCCCCGTCGATATGCCATGGTTTAACGGATAGGTACGGGTTGTATCAGGTGGTAGCGCACCTGACTTCGTCACGAAACACCCTGTCTCGTTCCGTGGGTCTGTATTTAAGCTAGCAATAAAATTTGTGCGCTGCAACATTTTTTGTTACAACACGGCTTGTCGACCCCGTCCCCCCCAGGACTCAATAAACAGACAATGCGAGGACTATCCAAGGTGAGTGAAAACATCGTTATCGTAGCCGCAGTACGGAGCGCCATCGGCACCTTTGGCGGAAGCCTGGCCGGTATTCCCGGTCATCAGCTGGGCGCATCGATCATTAAGGGACTGTTGGAACGCACCGGCGTTAACCCCGAGCAGGTGAATGAGGTCATCATGGGTCAGGTACTGACCGCCGCAACCGGCCAGAACCCGGCCCGTCAGGCCAGCCTTGCCGCCGGCCTTCCGGTGGAAACCCCCGCCATGACCATCAACAAAGTTTGTGGCAGCGGTCTCAAAGCAGTCCACCTGGCGATGCAGGCCGTCGCCTGCGGCGATGCGCAAGTGGTCATTGCCGGTGGCCAGGAGAGCATGAGTCTGGCCCCACACGCCCTGCCGAACTCCCGCAACGGCAGTAAAATGGGTGACTGGAAAATGGTCGATACGATGATTGTCGACGGCCTGTGGGACGCCTTCAACAACTACCATATGGGCACCACCGCGCAGAACATTGCCGATAAGTTCGGCTTCAGCCGCGAGGCCCAGGATGAATTCGCGGCCGCATCCCAGCAGAAGGCCGAGGCGGCTCTGAATCAGGCGGTCTTCAGCGACGAGATCGTACCCATCGAAATCCCCCAGCGAAAAGGCGACCCGGTGATCTTCGACAAGGACGAATTTCCCCGCCCAGGCACCACCGCGCAGAGTCTGGCAAAGCTGCGTCCCGCCTTCTCCAGGGACGGCAGCATCACCGCGGGTAATGCCTCGGGTCTGAACGACGGCGCCGCGGCCGTCATGGTGATGACCGAAAGCAAGGCAAAATCCCTGGGTCTGGAACCCCTGGCCCGGATTGCGGCCTTCTCCTCGGCGGGGGTCGATCCCGCCATCATGGGCACCGGCCCCATACCCGCATCGACCCAATGCCTGGAGAAAGCGGGCTGGAATGTGGATGATCTGGACCTCATCGAAGCCAACGAGGCCTTTGCCGCCCAGGCCATGTGCGTCAACCAGGAGATGGGTTGGGACATGAGCAAGGTCAATGTACACGGTGGCGCCATCGCCCTGGGGCATCCGATCGGCGCTTCGGGCTGCCGGGTACTGGTGACCCTGCTGCATGAAATGAAACGCCGGAATTGCAAAAAGGGCCTTGCCACCCTGTGTATCGGCGGCGGTCAAGGGGTGGCTATGGCGGTTGAGCGGAACTGACCCGCGATTTCATCCCCTTTGCGCATGATCTGGCTCATGTACCCCGTCACAGAATCTGTGACGGGGTACACGGGTTTTAGTATCATGTCCCACGGACGACTCGTAACAGTGCCAAAAACATGTCAGAACGACTCATAAAAAAATACCCCAATCGCCGCCTGTACGACACGGAACAGAGCAAATACATCACCCTGACGCAACTGCGCCAGTTGATCATCGGTGGCGAGATGATCAAGGTCATCGACTCCACCTCCGAAGAGGACATCACCCGCACGATCCTGCTGCAGATCATCCTGGAAACCGAGTCGGGCGGTACCCCTCTGTTCACGGCGGACATGCTCTCTCAGATCATCCGTTTCTACGGAGGAACCCTCCAGGGTATTTTTGGCAACTATCTGGAACAGAGCCTCAGCCTGTTCACCGCGCAACAGGAGCAGTTCCGGAAAAACATCGGGGAAGATCCCTTCACCCAGATGGCTAATTTGGCCCAGCACAACATGAAAATGTGGAGCAACCTGCAAAAGGAGTTTTTCAATGCAGCGGGGTTCAGTGGTAAGAAAGAGGACAAATAACGAAATCCCGATCATCACATCTAAGTTACGTGCCATTCCCTTCGGGACCGTCTGACGGATAACTCGGGGAAACGGCCAACCCTCATTGTGCACTGCACAAATTTCTCTTGACAACTCCCGCCTGCCCGCCTATGCTGCAATGCAACAATGCTGCACCGCACAACCCCTTTACAGGAGCCTCCTCATGGCAGACGCAAAAGAAAGCATCAAAATGATCAACGAGTTCAACACTTCCGGTTACGACAGTATCCGCCAGCTGACCGATATCGGCCTGAAGACCTGGAACACGGTCATGGAAGCTCAGCTGAATACCCTGAACACTGTGATGAACGCCAGTATGGACCAGTTTAAGCTGATGACCGAGTCGAAGGACTATCACACCGCACTGGCTGGCCAGATGGATCTGAACCGTAAGCTGGGTGAAGATCTGCTGACCAAGACCCGCGAAGTCATCGATCTGGGCCAGAAGACCGGTGAAGAGTACCGGGGCTGGTACGAATCCAACCTGGCCGCAATGAACGAGAAGATCAGCAAAGTTGCCGAAAAGGCCGCTTGATCCACTCATTGGCAACAACATAAAACCGGCGCATGCCGGTTTTATGTCGTCGGAGTATCCGTTGACCAGAGGCGGCATGCCCCCAGAAACACGGACCTTTGCCAAACCTGATATTCAGTTTCACCTATCCGAGCCCGGTGTCCGGGTAACATGAGGAAGTCAATCACATGAGTTGTCGTGACAAGCTCGCAGTCGTCACCGGTGGACTGGGCGGAATCGGTACCGCTATCTGTTTGCGTCTGGCGCAGGAAGGCGCCAAGGTCGTGGCCACCTGTCACCCCACGGAGCAGGACAGAGTGGATACCTGGCGGAAAGACCTCAAATCCCAAGGCGCCGAAGTGGCCGTGGTGGCGGGTGATGTCTCCACCGCAGAGGGGGGCGGCCAGCTGATGAAAGGGATTGCCGAGGCATTCGGCCCGGTTGACATCCTAGTTAATTGCGCCGGCATCACCCGGGACAGCACCCTAAAAAAGATGACTGCCGATCAATGGGATGCGGTGATCGACACCAATCTGAGCAGTGTCTTCTATGTCACCCAACCGGTGTGGAACAGTATGCTTGAACGGGGTTTTGGACGGGTCATCAATATCGCATCGGTGAACGGCCAACGGGGACAGTTCGGTCAGGCCAATTACTCCGCCGCCAAGGCCGGCATGCATGGCTTTACCATGGCCCTGGCCTATGAAGGCGCCGCTAAGGGCGTGACCGTGAATACGGTTTCTCCCGGATACATCGCAACCCCCATGACCGCCGCAATGCGCGACGATGTACGAGAGAGCATCGTCGGGGGAATTCCCATGCGCCGCATGGGTGAGCCGAAAGAGATTGCCCACGCGGTGGCCTTCCTGGCGGATGACGCCAGTACCTATATCACAGGTGCGAATCTGCCGGTGAACGGTGGTCTGTTCATCCACTGATATCGTAGGGGTCATTACCCAGGGGATCCGGCCATGCCGGATCTTCCGGCCACGCGTTGGATTGTGTGCGACAGATTGACATGGATCTCTCCTCAGATTCAATGCCTTCCTGCCTAATATATTGCATAAAGGGTGCCAGACCCCCGCAAACTCATGATTTCTTGTCCAGTAGCCTGTCGAAACCCTATTCAGACGATGCGATCAGGCGCTGAAACCCACCTCAAGATGTTCATTTACTTCAATAAATTGCGCTTTTTCGGTGGATTTCACCTTGGCTTGCGCCTATTTCAACAACTTGTGAGTAGGGATCGAATGAAATCCTGACAAGCACCTGTCTGTAAAGTCTTTCGACAGAACATCGATCTGGATTTTCCCAGGGTTCGGTAATATTCAACAAAATACTCGCAGGTACTTGTTTGCACGTTTCCGGTCTGCCTGAACCGCTGTTAAAGAATTCGACAGATCAGGGTATTACTCGCAATTACGAAAATAGTCGGAATCTGAACGCAATTGATCACGGCATTGGGCGGTGGCGTAGGTGAAGCCACCAGGGACCCGCAAGCGATCCTGCTGCTCCATCTCCACCAACTGCCGGGCGGCATCACAGGCCTCTCGTTCGACACACTGATCGTCGTTGCCGCAGACCTGCAGCTGCAGGCGTTCACAGGCGGTTTTCTCACCCCCGCCGTGGATTGGGCAGGATGAAAAATAGGCCTCGTTATGGAGTCCTTCGAGACACAAGGAAGAGGTTTCCAGATTACCCTGGGGCCGTTGCTGCATCTCCTGACGCTCCATCGCCATCAGCTGTCTGGCCGGATCACAGGCAGGCCGGGAGTTGCACTCATTGTGCTCTCCACAGACCTTGGTAACCAGTTGCATGCAGGCGGCGCTGAGCTGTTCCTGTTGACGATCCCGTTCCGCTTCGAGAATCGCCGCATCCTTGACCACGATTCCGTCGCGAACGATGATCACGGCACCATTGCTGAGGGTGTGCACCCCATCCCAGAGGGGGGAGCTAACCCCATCCGCACTCCGGGTAACCTTATTGGTATCGGAATCGATGACGACCTGGCTGCCATCCTGAAGGGTGCCTTGCCAGGTCACCGGTTCGGCTTGAACCGAAAGGGAAACCATCAACATTAGAACGGCCGGGATCATACAAAGCCAGCGCATGGTGTTCACCTCCTGTAACTACGACTCTCCCTATACTAACGCCAACTCGATTGAATGAAACCCTCTCTCTTGGACCGTCCAGGATCGGGTCGCACATCGATCCAAGCCGTCCCTGGCATGCAGCCGTCAGGCCTTCAGACTCGCATGAGCCGCGGCCAGCCGGGCCACCGGCACCCGGGGGGCCGAGCAGGAGACATAATTCAGTCCCACCTTATGGCAAAAGGCGATGGAGCTGGGATGGCCGCCATGTTCGCCGCAGATGCCGACGCTGAGATCAGACTTGATACTACGCCCCCACTCCACGGCCAGTCCCATCAGCTTGCCCACCCCCTTCTCGTCCAGCACCTCGAAGGGATTGTCCTTGAGGATGCCGTTCTGGTTATACATGGGCAGGAACTTGTTCTCCGCGTCCTCACGGGAGAACGAGAAGGTGGCCTGGGTCAGGTCGTTAGTGCCAAAGGAGAAGAACTCCGCCTGCTCCGCCAGGGATTCCGCCCGCATGCAGGCGCGCACCACCTCGATCATGGTGCCGAAACGGAAGTCGATCTTGTGCCCTGAGCTTGCCTCCACCTCCTGATGGATCCGGTCCACGGTCATCTTCACCAGCTTGAGTTCCTCCGCGGTACACACCTTGGGCACCATGATCTGGGGATGCACCTCCAGATCCTTGGCGGCGCACTCGGCGGCGGCCTCCAGAATGGCGCGGATCTGCATGCCGTAGATCTCCGGAAAGGTGATGCCGAGACGCACACCGCGATGCCCCAGCATGGGATTGGTTTCGGTCAGGGCGCGCACCTTGCGCAGCATGGTCTCTTTCTTCTCAATGGCCTGCTCAACCAGGCTTTCGTCCACCAGATGACGCAGATCATCGGCCTCGGATTTGGCGCGGCTCGGTTCTTCCAACAGCATCAGGCTGCCGGCCAGTACGTTCATGCCACGCACCGAATTGCGCAGGTGGCGTAACTCCTCCAGGTCCGAAAGCAACTGCTGTTCCGTGGGCAGAAACTCATGAATCGGAGGATCGAGCAGACGGATGGTGACCGGCCGGGGCGCCATCACCTCGAGGATCGCCTTGAAGTCGCTGCGCTGCATGGGCAGCAGTTTGTCCAGCGCCGCCTGGCGTTGCGCCGGGGTCTCGGCGACGATCATCTCGATCACCACTGGCAGACGATCCACCGCATTGAACATGCGTTCGGTACGGCAGAGTCCGATCCCCATGGCGCCGTATTTCAGAGCCCGGCTGGCATCCGTCGCGGTATCGGCATTGGCCATCACCCGCAGGTAGGCGGTCTCGTCGGCCCAACGCAGCAAGCGGTTGAGTTCTTCGGTGAAGTCGGGCTCCACCATCGGGATCTCGCCCAGATAGACGTTACCGCTACTGCCGTCAATGGTGATCATGTCGCCTTCCCGGATCAGGGTGCCCCGGGCTAACGCCTCGCGGCGCTGAACGTCCACGCTGATCCCCTCGGCGCCGGCGACACAGGGCTTGCCCATGCCCCGGGCCACCACCGCGGCATGGGAGGTCTTGCCGCCCCGGCTGGTGAGAATGCCCTGAGCGGCAAAGAATCCGTGGATATCCTCGGGCTTGGTCTCTTCGCGTACCAGAATCACCTTGAGCCCCTGCTCCTTGCCCATCAACTCGGCCCGGTCGGCATCGAATACCGCGCGGCCGCTGGCGGCACCTGGGGATGCCGGCAGGCCCTGAGCGACAGGTTCACCCTTGAAGTTACTATCAAGACGGGGATAGAGCATCTGCTCCAGGTGGGACGGGTCGATGCGCAACAAGGCCTGCTCCTTGCTGATCAGCCCCTCCTCCACCATCTCCACCGAGGTACGCACCATCGCCGTGGCGTTCATCTTGCCGTTGCGGGTCTGCAGGCAGTATAGGGTGCCGCGCTCGATGGTGAATTCGAAATCCTGGATCTCTTTATAGTGGGTTTCGAGTTTCTGGCGCAGCTCTTCGAGCTGTTCGGCGATCTCAGGCATCTCATCGGCCAGACGCGCAATGGGCTTGGGTGTGCGGATACCCGCCACCACATCCTCACCCTGGGCGTTCACCAGGTATTCACCGAACAGCTTGTTCTCTCCGGTGCCGGGATTGCGGGTAAAGGCCACTCCGGTAGCGGAGTCATTGCCCCGGTTGCCGAACACCATGGTGCAGACATTCACCGCCGTGCCATTGGCCATCTCGGGAGTGATGTTGAACTGACGCCGGTAGTCCACCGCCCGCTTACCCATCCAGGAGCCGAACACCGCCTTGATGGCGATCTCCAACTGGTCGTAGGGATCCTCCGGAAAGGGCCGGCCGGTGTGGGTTTCGAAGACTCTGAGAAAACGCTGGGTAATCTCCTGCAGATCGTCCGCAGAGAGCCCTACGTCTTCGCTCACCCGGGCATTCTGCTTGACCGCCTCGAACTCTTCATCGAAGGCCTCGTCGGGCACTCCCATGGCCACCTTGCCGAACAACTGGATGAAGCGTCGATAGGCATCGTAGCCGAAACGGGAGTCACCGGTCTGCTCGATCACACCCTCCAGGGTCTGGCTGTTGAGACCCAGATTGAGAATGGTGTCCATCATACCCGGCATCGACATCGCCGATCCCGAACGCACCGAGACCAGCAGCGGATTTTTCGCATCGCCAAAACCTTTACCGGTGAGTTGCTCGACTTCCGTCATGTGCTTGCGCACCGCCTCCAGGATATCCTCCGGCAGGCTTTTGTCACCACTTGCCAGATAGTCGAGACACGCCTCGGTACTGATCACGAACCCCGGGGGAACATTCAAACCGAATTGGGTCATCTCACAAAGGTTGGCGCCCTTGCCCCCCAGCAGTTTCTTGTTCTTGCCGTCACCTTCATGAAACGCAAAGACACGTCGATTCTGACTCATGGTATGACTTCTCCTTTTTATTTCCATAGGTAAGTGAGAATGACACCGGAACACTCAAGAACGGTACGGGATGTGATCCGAATGGCATTTACTCAAGCCGATACTCTAGGTTTTGCCATTCCGGCGCATGCCGGAATCCAGGAGTATCACACCGCCAGACATTCTGGATCCCGGCATACGCCGGGATGACGGTGGTTTTCGTGCCATTAGGGTGTGACCCCTGTTAATTGTTGGACAGTAGAGACCTCTAACAGCCTTCTGAACGGATTCCGAGTGGCATCTCAAACCGTCCTTGCCGGTGTTTTCCTGAAGTATAGTTTAGCGCCCATTGAAAGCGGCGAAATTGAGCGACAGCATCTCATCAATGGAAGCTGCGCACTTTTTTGTATATAGCAGGTTATACTAGTCCCTTTTCGCTGCCAAACCACTACATCGAGACCCATGGAAAAGACCTACAATCCGCATGCCATAGAACAACGCTGGTACCAGACCTGGGAGGAGCGAGGCTACTTCGCGCCAAGCCAGACCGGAGATGCCAACTACTGCATCATGATTCCCCCGCCCAACGTCACCGGCAGCCTGCACATGGGCCACGGGTTCAACAACACCATCATGGACACCCTGATCCGCTATCACCGGATGAAGGGTGACCGTACCCTTTGGCAACCGGGCACCGACCATGCGGGCATCGCCACTCAGATGGTGGTGGAGCGGCAGTTGGAGGCGGAACAAAAAAAGCGCCACGACCTGGGCCGGGAGAGGTTTATTGAACGCATCTGGGAGTGGAAGCAGGAATCCGGCGGCAATATCACCCGCCAACTGCGCCGCCTGGGTTCCTCCCTGGACTGGCAGCATGAGCGCTTCACCATGGACGCGGGACTCTCCGAAGCGGTCAAGGAGGTCTTCGTACGGCTCTATGAAGAGGGCCTGATCTATCGTGGCAAGCGCCTGGTCAACTGGGACCCAAAATTGCACACCGCGGTCTCCGACCTGGAGGTGCTCTCCGAGGAGGAGAACGGCTTCATGTGGCATATCCGCTACCCTCTGAGCAACGGACAGGGTCATCTGGTGGTGGCCACCACCCGTCCGGAGACCTTACTGGGGGACTGCGCGGTGGCGGTAAATCCCGGCGACGAACGTTATAAACACATGATCGGCGAACTGCTGGAGCTGCCCCTGACCGGACGGCGCATCCCGATCATCGCGGATGAGGAACACGTGGACCCGGAGTTCGGCACCGGCTGCGTGAAGATCACTCCGGCTCACGATTTCAACGACTACGGAGTCTGGCAGCGCCACCGGGACGAGATCAGCATCAGCGAACAGGCCCATGGCGGTTTGATCAACATCTTCACCATCGACGCGGCCATCCGTGCCAACGAACCGGAAGAGGGCTCGCTGATTCCGGAGAAATATGTCGGTCTCGACCGCTACGAGGCGCGCAAACGCGTGGTTTCCGATCTCGAGGATCTGGGCCTGCTGTTGAAGGTTGATGAACACAAACTGATGGTGCCCCGGGGCGACCGCTCCGGCGCGGTCATCGAACCCTTCCTTACCGACCAGTGGTACGTCAAGATCGCCCCCCTGGCCAAACCCGCCATCGAAGCGGTGGAGAGCGGCCGGATCCGCTTCGTCCCGGACAACTGGAAGAACACCTATTTCGAGTGGATGCGCAACATTCAGGACTGGTGCATCAGCCGGCAGATCTGGTGGGGACACCGGATTCCCGCCTGGTATGACGACGAGGGCAATGTCTACGTAGGCCGCGACGAGGCAGAGGTTCGAAAAACCCATCAACTCGCCGACGACTATCCCCTGCGCCAGGACGAAGACGTACTCGACACCTGGTTCAGCTCGGCGCTATGGCCCTTCTCCACCCTGGGCTGGCCCGAACAGACCGAACGGCTGCAAAACTTCTACCCCACCAGTGTGCTGGTGACCGGGTTCGACATCATCTTTTTCTGGGTCGCCCGGATGATCATGATGGGCCTCAAGTTCATGGACGAGGTTCCCTTCCATGAGGTTTATGTACACGGTCTGGTGCGGGATTCCCACGGCGACAAGATGTCCAAATCCAAGGGCAACGTCCTCGATCCCATCGATCTGATCGACGGCATCGAACTCGATGCACTGCTACAAAAACGCACCAGCGGCATGATGCAGCCGCAACTGGCGAAGAAGATCGAACAACAGACCCGCAAGGAATTTCCCGACGGCATACCCAGCTTCGGCACCGACTCCCTGCGTTTTACCTTCGCCGCCCTGGCGGCCACCGGGCGTGACATCAAGTTCGACCTGGGGCGCATCGAGGGCTACCGCAACTTCTGCAATAAACTGTGGAATGCCTCCCGCTATGTCATGATGAACGTTGAGGGACAGGACTGCGGGGTCGGCGCCGCGACCACCGGCCATTCGCAGCCGGTCTCTGAGTTGCAACGCTCCCTGGCCGACCGTTGGATCCTCTCCCGTCTGCAGAAGGCCAAACAAGCGGTGGCCGATGCCATCGAAGGCTATCGATTCGACCATGCCGCCCAGGCGATCTACGAGTTCACCTGGAACGAATACTGCGATTGGTACCTGGAACTCAGCAAACCGGTCCTCAACGACCCGAACGCCAGCGATGCCGCCAAACGGGGAACCCGCAGAACCCTGGTCCGGGTGCTCGAAAACCTGCTGCGTCTGACCCACCCGATCATGCCCTTCATCAGCGAAGAGATCTGGCAGCGGGTCGCCCCCCTGGCGGGTGTCGAGGGTGAGACCATCATGAACCGGCCCTTCCCGACCCGGCGTCCGGCCCTGATCGACGAAGCGGCCGAACAGGAGATGAACTGGGTCATGCAGTTTATTTTGGGGATTCGCAAGATCAAGGGCGAGATGAATATCGCGCCGGCCAAACAGGTCCCGGTGCTGTTGGCCAATGCCAGCGAGACAGACCAGGGACTGGCGCTCAGACACCGGCCCTTCCTCGATTTTCTGGCCCGCACCGAATCCATCGAGGTACTGCCGGCGGACGATCACGGCCCGGAATCCGCCACGGCTCTGGTGGGCGAGATGAAAGTGCTTATCCCCCTGGCCGGCCTGATCGACAAGGAGGCGGAAATCAAGCGTCTGGACAAAGAGATCAAGCGTCTGCAGGGTGATGCGGAGCGCACCGAGAAGAAACTGGGCAACCCCAACTTCGTCGACAAGGCCCCGCCGGCCGTGGTGCAGAAGGAGCGCGACAAACTCAACGAAAACCTCAAGGCGCTGGAGAGCCTGCGCGCCCAATTGGAAAAGATTCAGATGCTGTAAACGATGCTTCAATACTGCTATCCGATATGACTGACAACAATGACTTTGACTACAGCGAGGAATGGCTCGAGGCGGAGTTGAACGAAGCTTTCGATGAGGATTTCGAACTTGAGATCTCGGAACCGGCCCTGTCGTTGGAACTGCGGCGTATCTACAAGGAAAAGCATCCCACGACCCTTGATCGCAAAGTCTACTTCAAGGCCCTGCTGAGCCTTCAGGCGGAACTGATCAAACTCCAGGACTGGGCTCAGGAAACCGGTGAGAAGATTGTCGTAATATTCGAAGGTCGGGATGCCGCGGGCAAAGGGGGTGTGATCAAACGTATCACCCAGCGACTCAACCCCCGCGTCTGCCGGGTCGTCGCCCTTTCCAAGCCTACTGAACAGGAACGCACCCAGTGGTATTTTCAACGCTATGTGACCCACCTGCCGTCGGCGGGTGAAATCGTGCTGTTCGACCGTTCCTGGTACAACCGTTCCGGAGTCGAACGGGTCATGGGATTCGCCTCCCCCCAGCAGGTGGAACAGTTTTTCAATGACGTGCCGGAGTTCGAACGCTCGTTGGTCAGATCCGGGATACGACTGATCAAATACTGGTTCTCAATCACCGACGAAGAGCAGCAACTGCGCTTCCTGATGCGTATCCGCGACCCGCTCAAACAGTGGAAACTCAGCCCGATGGATCTCCAGTCCCGGATCCGCTGGGAGGATTACACCAAGGCCAAGGAAGACACCCTGGCGCGCACCAACATCCCGGAGGCACCCTGGTTCATCGTCCCGGCGAATGACAAAAAGCGGGCAAGGCTCAACTGCATTCACCACCTGCTCGAGCAAATCCCCTACAAAGACATACCCAACGATAACGTTTCATTACCTGATCGGGTGTTCAACCCGAAATATGAACGACGGGTACTGCCGAAAAAACTCTACGTTCCCGAGAAATATTGATATCTCAGGGAATGGTCAATCCCAGGTCGGTTCAATGACGAGAGTTTACCACTCGTCTCCTCGCTCTGTTTGGAGACGCATACCCAGACCACAGGACGCTGTCCCGCACCGAGGTGCAAACTGAACCCCGGATATGCATTCCCGCGCAGAGCGTGGGAACGAGGAATCCCGGTGTTCTATCCTTGGATTACTTTTTCAAGCGATCCATCATAATCTTTACACTGGTTTTCAGACGATCAACCGCCTTGGCGAGGGTGCCGATTTCATCCGCACGATTGGCTTCCTCGATCTTTACATCAAGATTCTTTCCCAGGCTGATGTTTTCAGCGATGCGGGTAAGATTTTCGATTGGTCTGGCCAGAGTATTGGCAAAGGTAAAAGAGATGGATATCGCAATCGCGATTATCAGCACGGCGATTATGGAAACCTTCACGATCAGCGCATTGATCTGACTATCCAACAACGCCTTTTTACGAGCAACCGTCTCGTCGACAGAATCTATATAGACTCCGGTACCGATGATCCAGCCTAACGGTTTGTGAAGTTTGACATAAGAAAGTTTTGGCTGCTTACTGGTCAAGCCATCGGAAGTGGGCTTTGGCCACTCATAGTCCACATATCCCTCACCATCATCTTGGGTAACATCCAGGAATGCCTGAAAGAGGTTTTGCCCCCTACCCATGGCGTTATTGTATTTTGGATTATCCAGAACCCGTCCATCCAGATCCGGAATGGTCGGATGCATCACCATGATCGGAAACGGACGTGTGTTGTCATTGATCCAAAAATAGCCCGCACCGTCCGCATAACGCATGGCTTTTATTTCAGTAGTGATCTTGTTCAAGATATCCTTTTTCGCATCATCGATATAGATGCCGGTCCCGAGGATCCAACCCCAAGGTTTGAACAGGCGCACATAGGAGAGTTTTGGAACATTGGGAATCAACCCCTCAGGGGTCGGCTTGGGCCAGACATAGTCGACAAATCCTTCTCCCCGCCTCTCGCATACTTCGAGAAAGGCCTGAAAAAGATTCTTGTTGCTGCCCAATGCGGAATTGTATTTTGCATCGTCCAGCACCTGCCCATTGAGATCCGGAAGCGTGGGATGCATTAGCATCTTCGGAAAAGGCTTTGACGTATCGTTGACCCAGACGTAACCCACCAGGCCGTCATAGCGGATCTTCCCAATCATCGCCAGGGCTTGCTTTTGTGCTTCAGCCTCACTCATCTTGCCCGACTTTGCCAACCCATAATAGTGCTTCAGAATGGAATCTGAGGTATCGATTACATTACGCAGGCGATTGCCATAATACTTTTCTAAAAATGTCTTATCCTGAAGGTGCGAATAGTTTTGATCTATCGTCTCATAGGCAACATCCACCAGATCCTTCAAGGTCTGCTTCACTTCGCTGATCGTTTCATTGCGAAAGGCCTGGCGCTCTTCCTCACCCCGTTCGCGAAGATCCGCGATCACCAGGTAGGCTACCGCAAAGACCATGACAACCAGAAAGGCGGAGCTAAAAAAGGCGATTTTAACACTGATTTTCATCTTGAAACCTCCGTGTCAATTCCGTTATGTGCCTATCTGATTGGCAATCAGATGCATTGCTTCTTTCGAGAATTCTATTTTTTGCTCGTCGTCAGGCATTTGCTCTGCGAGCATCTCGATGTAATAGGGAATTTCCAAGGGGCCGTGCTTGTAGGTATCCTTCCATTGGCTAAAGACCTCTTCACACAGGATACCACCCACAGGCCCGACATAGGTCAGGTACAAATTGTCAATGTTTTGACAAATCTTGATGACAATGGGAAGAGTATGCTTCTCATTCATGACGACCAACTTCCTTCTGGTTCGATGATCCATAGATCTCATCAAACAGATCGACCGCGGTTCTGCGGTTTCCATATAGCCAGGGTATCGGTACTTGCTTCTAAAAGTTTAAGAGAATGTAACAAAAAATCCACTACTAGTTCATGGTTAGAACTTTAATGCTTACATACATTTACAAACCGCTATCGTTCATAGAACAAATTAATATTTTTCAGATTTTCCAATTACGATAAACATCATATATAGAAACCGTTTAATTCTCTCTAACATCGTATAATTTTATAATGCAGTGAACAAAGAATGAGTAGCCGGGATGAAGCGAAACGGAATCCTGGATGACGGAGATCTTTCCCTGAAGATATTGATATCTCTAGGCAGTTACCTTCTTACGCTTATCTTTAACCAAAAATGCGTTTCCCTGCCCACGTTTTAATTCAAAAAGATCTATCGCCTTGAACAAACTACTCAGGTTTTTATATCCGTAATTTCTCGTATCAAAGGATGTTTTATTCGAAATATGAGACCCAACCGGACCCAAGGATGCCCAACCATCCTCATCCTCTGTTGCCTCTATCGCCTGACGCAACAGGTGAATCAGTTTTGTATCGGACTTAATGCTTTTTGATTTTCCAGTTTCCGTGTCGTTTTGCACCTGTTCATCATCGAGATACAAGAACTTCGAACAGGCATTTACAAATGGAGAGGGTGTCTTACGCTCCCCAAACCCCAATACTACTTTACCCTCAGCAAGCGCTCGAGTAACCATTGGAGTGAAATCCGAATCAGATGACACAAAGCACATCACATCGATATTTTTTGTATACATAACATCCATGGCGTCGATCACCAACGCGATATCAGATGCATTTTTACCTTTGGTGAGATCATATTGCTGAATCGGCTGTATTGCATATTCATGCAACAAGTCCTCCCATGATTTCAATCCTGGATTCTTCCAGTTTCCATAGGCCTTTCTGATTGTTACAACCCCATATTTCGCCACTTCACTGAGTACGTCTTCAAATTTCGATGCTGGGGCATTCTCTGCATCGATAAACAGCGCGATCTTTTGCTTTATGTCATTCATATTTGAAACCAAGATTCAAACTTGATATTGCAGACTGTAGCGTCTTAAAAATCCCACGAACTCCTGCAACGCCTCTACACCACTCCCCTCGGCCTGGGCGCACCACTGAGTCAATGCCTCGAGACGCTTTTCATGACTCGAGGCCTGTTGTTCCCAGATCTTTTGCAACCGGAGTTTGTAGTGGTACACCAGCTCCAGAACCCGGTTGTCATCCAGGATGTCACTGAGCAGCTTCCGGTCACGGTCGGTGAGCAGGATCGCATCCCTGCGTACCAGTCGCGAAGCGGTACGGTAGAGCCGTTTCAAGTGACGATCCGCGTGCCGCATCTCGATCCGGAATACCGGTTTCAAAACCCGGCGACGATAGTCAGCAAACAACTGCAGCCGATTGACGGTCAGGGCTTTGATGGCCTCCACATCGAGTTGCGGGCGCTCATCGACAAAGCCTCGTCGGGGGGCGACCTTGAGAACCTTGGCCAAACCCAGATAGGAGAAGAGCTTGATGTACATCCAGCCGATGTCGAATTCAAACCAGCGGTTGGAAAGTTTCGCGGAACTGCCGAAGGCGTGGTGATTGTTGTGCAACTCCTCTCCGCCGATAAAGATTCCCCAGGGGAAGATATTGGTCGCCGCGTTGGGAATTTCGAAATTGCGATAACCCCAGTAGTGACCCACGCCATTGACCACGCCGGCCGCCCAGAAGGGAATCCACACCATCTGCACCGCCCATATCGTCAGGCCGACGGGACCCAGGGCGATCAGCTCGATGATCAGTAGCAGGGAAATCCCAACAAAGTTGTGCGGCCGGTAGAGATGACGTTCCAGCCAGTCATCGGGAGTGCCTTTGCCGTAACGCTTCAGGGTCTGTGAATTGGCCGCTTCACCGCGATAAAGCTCCGCGCCCTGCCACAGTACTTTGCGCAGACCACGGGTCTGGGGACTGTGGGGATCCTCTTCGGTTTCACATAGGGCATGGTGTTTGCGGTGGATGGCTACCCACTCCCGGGTCACCATGCCGGTGGTCATCCAAAGCCAGAAACGGAAAAAATGGCTCAGAACCGGGTGCAGGTTCAACGCCCGGTGCGCCTGGTGACGATGCAGGAAGACGGTAACCGAAACGATGGTGACATGGGTCAGGACCAGGGTGAGGATCAGGTAACCTGACAGGGACAACTCAAACAACCCATTAAAGCTCATTGGTGCATACCTCGGAGGCAGGAGCGGCGCCTTGCCTGATTGAACGTAACTCAGGACTCCTGACGAAGCGGCTGCCAAGAGGGTCAACCACATGGCACATCCGAGGGTGAGACCGAAAAGGAATCACTGGAACCGGGAGGAACAATGTGGGTCGATGCCGAATTGTGCTTACTTGAGGTGATGTTCCAGGTTTCCGTCATCCCGGCGTATACCGGGATCCAGAATGCCTGACGGTGCAATATTCCTGGATCCCGGCATACGCCAGGATGACGATGGTTTTTTGCGAAAGTGAAGTGTCATTCGGCTCGTTGCCCTAAGATTACACCAGCCATTCGGCTGTTGCACGATGGTTGGGAAAGAAAGCCCTTCACTGCGGCTGGATCAACCGGGAAAGCCATGCCGCGTCGGTCACAATCACGGCGCCCCGCCGGGTGGATACGGCGCCGTTGGCGACAAATCCCTGAATCAGCCGGGCGATCACCTCGCGGGTGGTGCCCAGGTGCGCACCCAGCTCCTGCTGGGTTGCGTGCAATACCCCCTCCTCCGTAGCATTGGAGAGGATGAAATTTGCCAGACGCTGATCCAGATTGCAGGCGTGTACCTGCTCCAACTCTTCCATCAGGCGGAACACCAGTCCCGAGAGTGCCTTCACCGTGAGATTCTGCACCGAGGATTCCCGCTCGAACAGTTGACGATAGAGCCCCCCGGGAATCACCTCTACCCGGGTGTTCCGGTCGGCCTCCACCCAGGCCGGATAGCGCAGATCGTTGAACAGGCAGTTGAGCGCCAGCACACAGGTTTCTCCGGGACGAATGAAGTAGAGGGTCGCCTCACTGCCCTGGGGGGTGTAGGTGAACACCCGCAGTCGGCCCTGGGTGACCAGATAGGCGCCGGACACGGGCTGTCCCTTGTGGATCACCGGGGAGGGCTGGCTAAAGTGCTTATGAACAACACCGGATTGCAGCAGCGCCTGCCCCTGGGGGGAGAGATTGAGTAGGCTGTCAGACATGCAGACTCCAGCTTCAGGGGCGCGTGACGTTGCTAGGAATACCATAGATCTACCCGTCCTGTGCGAAAGAATCAACCGTCTTTTCAGTATCACGCCCGATTCGCACCTCACCGATTCGCTTCACCAGGGTATCGCTGCTCAAGGCTTGCAGGAACGCGACCAGATCCGCCACCTGGTCCTCGCTCAGCGCCGGACGCTCGAGCCGGGTCATCACCTTGAGATCATCCGCCCACACCAAGTAGGGCCCGGTCATGCCCAGTTGGACACTGGACATGATGCGCACCACTTCGGAAAGTTCATCCACGGAACCGTTGTGCAGCCAGGGGCCGGTAAGCGCCACATTGCGTAGCGAGGGAATCCGCCAACTGCCCCGCCCGCTGCCGGGAGCGGCGGCGCCGCTGTCCCGGGTTAGCCCGTAGCGCGCCTCATAGGGAGTCGGATAGGTGGGAAAGATCCGCATTGGCGCCCGGTCGTCAAACAGGCTGGCGCCACTGAAATTGGGTCCGAAATGACAGTTGATGCAGCCAAGGGACTGAAACAGGGCCATGCCCTGCAGTTGCTGACCACTCAATGCCCCCAGGTCACCGCGTACGAATCGGTCGTAGGGTGAATCGGGGGTGATCAGGGTGCGCTCGTAGCTGGCGATTGCCTGGGCCAGGCGCCTGGCGGTGATCCCGGAACCGGTTCCGAACGCCTGCTCGAACAGGGCGGTATAGACCGGGTTCTCCCGAACCCGCTCCATCACCGTATCGAGAGACGGCATGCCCATTTCTATGGGATTGGTCAACGGACCCAGGGCCTGTTCCTCCAGGGAATGGGCTCGACCGTCCCAGAACAGCACCGACTGGAAGGCGGCATTCCACACTGTGGGGGCGTTGCGACTGCCCAACTGCCCTTCAATACCCCGGGAGGTAGCGCGACCGTCATCGCCGCTTCCAAGTTGCACATCGTGGCAGGAACTGCAGGACAGGCTCCTATCCCATGACAGATTGGTATCGTAAAACAACCGCTCACCCAGCTGAATCTTCGCCTCGGTCAGGGGATTATCCACGGGTGTGGGCGCCTGTTCGGGCAGGGCCTGCCAAACATAGGTCGAGCGTTCCGCGGATGATGTATACCGAGCCGCCGAGCCGTTTCCCGAAACAGGCAGGGGCTGCCAGACGTAACGCTTGGATCCCAACAGACCCAGCAAGGGATCGGGCTCTCCCAACAGAGGCTTTGCCTGGGGCTTTTCGAGCAGCGGTTCGATCACGATTTCGGGAAACAGGGACACACTGAGGATGATCATCAACTTCACGGCGAAGGCCAGGATTCCTGTCCCCAGGGCGGTGGCCAGCAGCCACTGACGTCCCCGGACCAAGCCCCCATTCGGCCCCAGGTCGTAGTGAACCATGGCAAACAAAACCAACGCTCCGACAAATAGTGCAATAACCGCGACACTAATCAGATTCATCGTTCACCTTCAAGGTTGTTTCGTGTAGATTCAACGTACTCTGAAGGGCTCATGGGATCTGTAGCAATTGCTACACAAGGCATGCAGATCGAAAGACTCCAGCCATCATCTCAGAAAGAACCATCGGGAATAGGCTATATTCAGAACTGTCACCTTCCACCACGAAACGCAGTTTGTAACCGTGAATCAGCATACGACCCTTAGCCCACAGACACGACTCATTGAGGCCTCGATCCGAGGCGCGATCTGGGCCTTCATCGGATTGCTCTATGCCATGCTGTTCGTATTTCTCGCCGGATTTTCAGAATACTGGCAGTTACCGATTGCTCCTTATATCTTCGCCGGCGTGCTATCAGGCACCCTGGGTGCACTGATCTACAGCAGTATGCGGCTGTCGGTACTCATGACCATCGTCATCGCACCGGTCTCCCTGTTCTATTTCATGTTCACCGACAAACCGATGGACATACCGCGACTGCTGCTGATCGTTACCGTTCTGGGCGCGCTGATCGGTGCGCTTTACGGTGTTTTCTCCCTCGGTTCACGGGTCTACCGGGCGGACGCCAAGACCTTGGCGGGTTTCAGTTCGGGTTGGCTGGCCGCCCTGGGTTACCTGCTGGTATCCAGTTTTATCGACAATCCGCCCATCAGCCTCGTTGTGGCTCTGATGTGCCCCATTACCGGGATCATCTATGTGTTACTGGTGCCCGCCTTCATCAAGATGTACGACGATCTGCTGCCCCCGGTGGGCGATGGTCTGATGGCGGGAGTCGGAGTATCCGGGTTTGTCGCCCTGAGCCTGTTCATCATGACCAGCATTATCGATACCGAGCTGGCGGGCCCACTACTCCCCACCCTGGAGTGGATTCATGCCCAGTTGGGCTGGGCCGTGCTCGGGGGTATTGTCGGAGGCGGGTTGGCCGGGGTGATCTCCGGCCTGATGATGACCGATTGGCAGGACCTGTAAAGCCTGTGGAATCCGGTGCTAGATTCGTTTTGTTTATATGACTCACCGTCAATTACAAATCCAGCGCAGATCGATCCCATAGTCGTCAAGACTGAGCGGAGGAGGCGGCACCGACTCCTCCAATGAGGCTGCCGCAACACTTTCCTGGGTAAGCCGTTCCTGTCGACGCTGTTCGGCCTCCTCCCGATCCTTGGGCAGCCCCGAATAGGGCAGCCCCTCGGGTTGCCAGCCATGAATCCGCACACGCAGGGCTCGGGACTTTTGGGGATGACGCAACACCAGGGTCAGGGGCATGCAGGGTTTGACGCCGGGATGCAGCCCGATCCAGGGTTCGAACTCCCGCAGACGAACGGCACAGAGCCGAACACCGCCCTGTTCGTCAACTTCATCGCGCAACGGCAGGCTCAATCCATTCCATTCGACACGCCATTGGGCAAAGGTTTTCTGCGCGGCATCCCGAACAGGCCTGAGCAGCACCTGCCAGCGGGCGGTACTGGCATCCACCCAGCGGGACCCGCCCTGCTCCTGCCCCTCGGCATCGCCCCCCACCAGGGGCCAGAACTCCAGAGCCCGCTCGATCTCCAACTGGCACTCCTCGAATCCGACCCGCCAACGGGTTCGAAACGGATCCTGCAGCAGACAGTTTTGCAGGGACTGGCCCAAACCGAGTCCGGCCTGCCACAGATCGGAAAAGACCTGCTGCAGATCCTGTTTGAGGAAAAACGGCAACGCGAAACGCCGATGCAGGGTATCGCCCCAGTCGAGCAGATCCGGCGTGACATCCCGCCGGGCCAGCATCGCAACCAGCGCGCGCAGCAGCAGTCCCAGGGCTGTAGAACGATCCGCGCTGCCGGCCATGCGGAAGGCGCGGAACTCCACCAGTCCGAGACGCCCCCGGCCGGGCAGGTAAGGATTCCAGAGTTTTTCGATATTCAGGTCGGAACGGTGACTGTTACCCGAGACATCCGTGAGAAACGGGGCCAGACTGCGCCACAGGAATTCCGCATCCGGGTCCGCTTCATGCTCCAGCAGATGCAGCGCCAGACGCATTTCATGAAACAGGGTTCGCAGACCCTCGTCCGGGCGGGGGGACTGACTGGTTCCCCCCAGGTAGTCGGGCGCGAACCAGTAGGAGAGCGCAGGATGCGCGACCCAGTAGCGAATCAGTCTCGGCAACAGGTGACGGTTGGTCAGAAAGGGGCTGAGCTTGGGCGTTCGTCCTCCCAGGGTCAGCTGTCCGCCCCCCCCACTGTCCGATTCCACTCCGTTGTACTGCAGACGATAGGTGGAAAGACCCACCCTTTCGCAAACCGTGAACAGCTCCCGGCTGGCGGTGTGAAATTGGCGGCTATCGGGATAGGGCGCCTGGTTGATCTCGATCACCGCCGGATCCGGGGTCAGGGTGGTCCAGGCCACTGTCTCATCCAGCGGAGGGGGCAATCCCTGGATGATCAATCCGGGCAGATACCGGGCGGCGGGTTCCAGTACCTCCAGAAAGCGCCGAAACGCCTCCACATCCGGAAACGCGGGTAACTCCAGGATCGCGCAATCGATGCCTTCATGTCCGGTATGAGGCCCCAGGGCCAACAAATACTCCCCCCGGGCGGCGAGTTCATCCTCGAGTCCCGAAAGGGGGATAGGCTGTTCGTGTCGGGATTCCCGGGACCAGCGCTCGATCTCCTCCGGACCGTGCATCAGGGGCTTGTCGTCGAAACGAAACACCAGGCGATGGGGCAGACTGCCCTGACACTTGAACGGGTGGGTCTGCCAGCCCCGCATGGAAAGACCGTGCAGCAGATGATCCATAAAGGCGAGCAGCCGCTCAGGGGGTAACGGGGGCAGCTCCTCATCCAGTGGGTCCGGAGGACCCTGCCAGACCGGGTTTCCGTCCCGCGAGGCATACAGTCCCAGGGACCAGCGCGGCAGGGGTTCACCCGGATATTGACGCCCCAGGGTGCGCATCACCAACGCCCCGGGATGCTGCTCCAGCAGGTGTCGCATCAGCTGCTGGGCGAGCAGCTCCTTTTCTCCGCCCAGGGCCTCCGAAAGCCACTCGGGCTGCTCGGAGTCACGCAGTGTGAAAGTCGGTTCGGCACCGATCCATAACCCGGGCATCGCCGTCTCGATCCGTTCATCGAGATCGGTAATCTCCTGCTGGAAGGTTGCGCAAGAATCGGTAGATAGTGACACGAAAACCTCTGAATGAAATGAGACTTGTAACTTGATTTAAGGTGTTTATACGGGTCTATCGCATGTCTGGAATCCACTGCAGGAGCAATCCAATAAACCGAATAAACGTAACAGAAGTATCTTAATGGCATGGGGGAGCAAAAAGCACCCTTGGATTCTTATGGCACTCACTTAAGCCAAAAACCACCGTCAGGCCGGCGTATGCCGGGATCCAGAAGACAGGACGGTGCGATACCCCTGGATACCACTCTTAGTACCCCAACTAACTGGGTACATTCATCAAGCTGAAACGATCCTGTTAAGTGAGTGCGCGAGGGGATCAAGACCAAAGCTTTCTCGTTCCCACGCTCTGCGTGGGAATGCAGACCGAGGTACGGACCACTCATCAAGGCGGATCGTCACAACAGACTTAATATGCGTTCCCACGCAGAGCGTGGGAACGAGTTGAAAATCCAGAGCATCACCTAGAGTAAGCGCCATTCCCCGATAATTCTGGAGTGTGTAGTTTTGTCCTTTGATGCAATTTATCAGGTATAGCGTTCATATTCCCATAGCCAATATTTCGATAGGTTCTCCATGGCAATGCCATAATCAGAGTCTTGATTCAGATCTAAGTTATCCGGCAATGTATCTAAAATAAATTTATCCAGTTGAGCAATTAAATTTTCGATACTTTCCCAATATGGTATTGCAAAGATGAACTCTTTGTTTTTGCTATACACCATAGATTTAAAAGTGCAGATATGAATTTGGAACCAATGACCTTCACCCTCTTTGATTCCAACCAGAACTTTCACCCACTCATCCACATAAGCAGGATCATCCGGCATCCAGGACTCATATTCTTCAGTTATGTTTTCATTGAAGAAAAAATCAGTGACCCGAAGTCGCAGCATCAGGAACACCTGACGGATGTTTCAACACGCCTCCCGGGAGACAACCCTGCCGTGAAAGTCATTCCCCGGACCAGTCGGAATGGACGAATCCCCGTTCCGGATGATCCACCCGTTCATAGGTATGGGCACCGAAGGCATCCCGTTGCGCCTGTATGAGATTCTGCGGCAGACGCTGGGTGCGGTAACTGTCGAAATAGTTCAGGCAGGCGCTCATCACCGGCAGGGGGATACCCACAGACACCGCCCCCTGAACCACCCGCCGCCAGGCCCCTTGGAGTGCCAATAACTGACCGCTGACCACGGGACTCACCATCAAGTTGGCCGGTTCCTCACCGGCATAGGAGTCGCGAATGGTGTCCAGCAGGCGGGCACGGATGATACATCCCCCCTTCCAGATCCGAGCCATCTCACCCAGATCGACAGACCAGCCATAGCGATCGGAGGCGCTGCGGATCAAGGCCATGCCCTGGGCGTAGGCGGTGATGCGCGAGGCGTAGACAGCCCCATGCAGATCCGCAATCAGAGCATCACGGTCCCCAGCCAATCCGGGGAAGTCGCTGTCCAGACTCCGGGCCGCAACGACCCGCTCGTCCTTGAGAGAGGACAACACCCGGGCATCCACCGCCGCGGCGATACCGGGGACCGCGACGCCCTGTTCCAGAGCGGCCTGCACGGTCCAGCGGCCGGTACCTTTCTGCCCGGCCTTGTCCATCACCAAGGCCACCATGGGGGTACCGGTCTCCCGCTCCTTCACCTTCAGAACCTGGGCGGTCAGCTCCACCAGAAACGATTCCATGGGACCTCGGTTCCACTCATCGAACACCGCAGCCATGGCCGACTCATCCAGACCCAGTCCGCGCCGCATCACGTCATAGACTTCGGCCAGCAACTGCATGTCGGCATACTCGATCCCGTTGTGCACCATTTTTACGAAATGTCCCGCACCGTCCGGCCCCACGTGGGTGACACAGGCCCCGGCTTCGGTCTGTGCGGTGATCGCCTCGAACACATCGCGGATCTCCGCATAGGACTCCGGGGAACCTCCGGGCATCATGGACGGCCCATGGCGCGCCCCCTCCTCGCCGCCGGAGATCCCCACCCCCACATAGTGCAGACCCTTGTCACGCAACAATCCCTCGCGCCTCCGGGTATCCTCGAACCAGGAATTGCCCCCATCCATGACAATGTCCCCGGGTTCCAGCAGGGGTTGCAGCTGTTCGAGCACCTGATCCACCGGGTTGCCGGCCTTGATCATCAACAGGATCCGTCTGGGCCGCTCCAGCAGGCCGATGAACTCGCTCAGTTGCGCCGCGCCGCCGAAGCGTTTGCCGGCGTTCTCCGCGAGGAAGGACTCGGTCACTTCAAAGCGCCGATTCCAGACCGCCACCGGAAAGCCCTTCTCCTCCATATTCAGGGCCAGGTTGCGTCCCATGACGCCGAGACCGATGAGCCCGATATGGAACTGTTTATCATCTGACATGATGGATACCTTGCTTTTGAGAATCGGTTACAGGGGATGGTCCTTGGGCAACGAGCGGGCGGCCTGGCGATCGAGAATCCAGTCACCCTCCCGGGCCAGTGCGGCCGGCACACTGCCGTCCATCAGGGCCCAGCGCACCGCGTCCGCCTTATCCTCACCCTGCGCCATCACCAGTACATGACGGGCCTGCCGGATGACCGACGGGGTCACGGTCAGGCGTTGCCTCGGAGGCTTGCTGCCGATCACCGGCATGACCCGGCGGCGCTCCTCGTCCAGGGCCGCGGAACCGGGAAAAATCGACGCGGTATGTCCATCCTCGCCAACCCCCAGCAGCAGGATGTCGATCCGCTCCGGCAGGATCGCCTCGTACTCCCGGGCCGCCTTGTCCGGTTCCTCTTCACCGAACATCCGGTATACGGTCACACCCTCGGGTGGCGCCCCTTGAAACAGGGAGTCCATCACCACGAAGGCATTGCTTTGCGGCGTGTTCACCGGCACACAGCGTTCATCTCCGAAGTAGATCCGAACACGGGACCAGGGGATGTCCGATCGCTGAGCCAGACGCCGGTAGATTGGCAAAGGCGTTCCCCCACCGGCGAGCATCAGGTGACACTGCTCAGAGGTCTCAAGTACGCTTTTAAGCTTCTCCACGATCCACGCCTCGGCGCGTTCTGAAAAATCGCTTTCGTCTACGATAAATCTTGCACGGCTCATTCGCTGATCTCCCGCCATTGACGACTGTACCGGTCCATAAGATTTTCGGCTTCACCGGGACCTTCACTGCCCTCGGCGTAAAACAGGGGTTGTTTCTTCGTCTCCGACTCCCAGCTCTCCAGGATCGGGCTGACAAATCGCCAGGCATGTTCCACCTCATCACGCCGGGCAAACAGGGTGGCATCGCCCTTGATGGCATCGAGCAGCAGGCGTTCGTAGGCGTCCTTGATGGGGTGATTGAAGGTCTCCGAATAGCTGAAGTCCATCTCCACCGTCCCCACATCCAGGACATCCCCCGGCTTTTTGCTGCTGATATTCAGGGACATTCCCTCATCCGGCTGAATCCGTATGGACAGCACGTTGGGCGCAAGCTCCTGGCAGATGTCATCCCGACCGAACAGGCACAGGGGCACCGGACGGAATACCACCGAGATCTCGGTCAGACGCCGCGCCAACTGCTTGCCAACCCTTAGAAAAAAGGGCACCCCCTGCCAGCGCCAGTTGTCGATGTAGCATTTGATCGCGGCATAGGTGGGCGTACGGGAACGGGGATCCACATTCTCCTCGTCACGATAACCTCGATACTGCCCGAACACCACATGGCTGGCCACATCCCGCCCCATGAATGGGCGCAGACCGCGCAGCACTTCGACCCGCTTGTCCCGGATATCATCCGCGGAAAAGGAGACCGGGGGCTCCATGGCACACAACGACAACACCTGAAGCAGGTGGCTCTGCACCATATCGCGCAACACCCCGGTCTTGTCATAGAACCGGCCGCGCCCCTCCATGCCGATGGATTCCGCCGCGGTGATCTGAATATGGTCGATGTACTTACGGTTCCACAGGGGTTCGAAGATGGTATTGCCAAGGCGGGCAACCAGGATATTCTGCACGGTCTCCTTGCCCAGGTAGTGATCAATCCGGTAGACCTGATCCTCCTGGAGGATCTCCCCCACCACCCGGTTCAGATCCATGGCGGACGCAAGATCCCGGCCGTAGGGTTTCTCCATGATCACCCGGGTCCAGGGGGCGCGCATGCCGCTGCCACTGAGCAGTCCCGCTTCACTCAACCGGTGCAGGATGATCGGCGCCGCCGATGGCGGGGTTGCAAGATAGAACAGGCGATTGCCTTCACTGCCGATCTGAACTTCCAGGGATTCCAGGGTCTCGCGCAGACGGCTGTAGCCATCCGGATCCTCAAAGTTGCCTTCCACATAGGCGATACGCTCACTGAAATTCTGCCAAACCGAGGGATCCACGGGTTTGGAACGGGAGTATTGCGCCACCGAATCGCGCAACAACTCACGGTAGGCCTCGTGGGTCTGCGCAGAGCGGCTGTATCCGACGACCGCGAAGCGCTCGTCGAGGGCCTTCTCCCGGGTCAGATTGTAGAGTGCGGGTAACAGTTTGCGCCGGGTCAGGTCTCCGGCGGCGCCGAAAATCACCAATATACAGGGTTCGAGGGTGTCAGCCTGGAGAAAAAGCTCATTCTGACTCAGATGCGGGTGGACGGGAAAATCGGGCTGCATCGTGACGGCTTCCTTCACGTTTCTTATTCGGTTGTTACGGCGATGGTCTGCTTTGCGGGATCCTCTCGCTTAGGGTTATACCACATCCCCGGTCAGGGGTTGTTAGGCATGACACTTGTCGGTTTCGGCCGAATACCACCTGGATTGTTTTCCACACAAGCTGGCGATTAATTTTTTTCCGAAAACCGGCTATAATGGCGAGTTTAGACTACTAACTTAGTACGAAACGTTGGTCAATAAGGATGCGGCCAGGGATCTTCGTCTCGGCTGGACCGGTGTTGTCCGACACCCTCCCTGCCCTCTTCGCAGGCCAGCAGCCACCCGATTCGACGCCCGAACTGAAAACCACGCATCCCAATCTCTTTTTTCAGTTCCGTTTCTCCACACAACATTTCAGGTAAAACAGATTGCATCAATCTATTAAAGTGGGCGTCTTTGTCGACGCAGAAAATGTACGTTATAACGGCGGTTATCATCTCCGCTACGATGTCTTAAGAATGTTCGCTGCCCGGTATGGCGGATCACTGCTCAGACTCAACACCTACATCGCATTCGACCAGGAGCGGGCCAAGGAGGATCCGGAGTACCGTCGCCGCGCCCATGCCTACCAGCAGATGGTCCGCGACTTCGGCTGGAAGGTGATCGTCAAGAACGTTCGCCGCTACACCGATGAAGAAGGTAACGTCACCACCAAGGCGAACGCCGACCTGGACATGGCGGTCGACGCCATGCTGCAGTCGGAAAAACTCGACCTGTTGCTGATGGTCACCGGCGACGGCGACTTCCTCCAAGTGGTCACCGCACTGCAGGACCGGGGCTGCCGGGTAGAGCTGTTGGGTTTCCGTAACGTCTCTCAGGAACTGCGTCGATTAGTGGATGACTACTACCCGGGATTCCTGATCCCGGACCTGTTACCCATCTCCTACGAACCCCGCAACGAATGGGGTGAGCCCGGCTCCTGCGTACGTGGCGTCTGTTCGAAATGGTTCCCGGAAAAGGGTTATGGTTTCCTGCGTTTCATCAAGCGCATCGACCCCAATCTGTGGATCATCGATCCCCGCCAGGAGAACTCTCCGTATGAGAGCGTGTTCTGCCACGTCAATGAACTGGCCGACGAAGTCACCGATGAAGTGATGCTCAACCGTGAAGCGATCCTCGAGTTCTACATCGAAAAGAGCGACAAGGACGATGGCCTGGTCGCCAACAATGTCCGCCTGGTACCGAGTTACGGAAGCAGCGGCCTGTGAAGTCATCATAACTTTACGCGGGGCCATCTGGGACATAGGTGAATGGTAGTTACTTAAGGGCCGCGGAAAAAATAAATTATCCCAAACTACTTGTCTGAATGCCCGCCTTCGTTGTTGCAGCTTCGGTTGCATAGGCCCTGCTATGCGCCCTGCGCTGCGCCTAGAAGGCGGGCATTAATCCTGCGTATTTTGGGATAATTTATTTTTTCCGCGACCCTAACGTCATCCCGGCGCATGCCAGGGTCCGGAACGCCTAACGGAGCAACATTCCCGGATTCCATCCTAGGAGGCCTCGTTCCCACGCTCTGCGTGGGAACGCATACCTAAGCCAGACGGATTGTTTGGATTTGAGTTGTCTACCGAGCCAGTGTCTGTGTTCCCACGCAGAGTGTGGGAACAAGGAAACATGATTCGCGTATTCGTCACCCCAACCTACACGCCTACTCCTCGATCAGGCGGTAACCCGGCACGGCGTCGGAGTGACGTACGATGGTGCTGCTGTGCATCGGATAGGCACCCTGCTCCCGATCCCTGAGATACGCCTTGAGTGTCTCATAGATCACCGGGAAGGCGATCTGCTCCCAGGGTATCTCCCGAGCCTCGAACAGCGCCACCTCCAGGCTCTCCTCTCCGGCGGCGAAATCGAGATCCAGCAGCCGGCTGCGGAAGATCAGATAGATCTGATTGATGTGGGGCAGATTGTACAGCCCGTACAATCCCTCCACCTCGACCCGGGCACAGGCCTCCTCCAGGGTTTCACGGGCCGCCCCCTGCTGGCTGGTCTCGCCGTTTTCCATGAATCCCGCGGGCAGGGTCCACAAACCATGGCGCGGTTCGATCGCCCGACGGCACATCAATATCTTATCCTGCCATACCGGTATGCAGCCGACCACGACCTTGGGATTCTGGTAGTGTATGGTCTGACAGGCACCGCAGACATAGCGGAGTCGGTTATCCCCCTGGGGGATCAGCAACTCAACCTTCTCCCCGCATTGACTGCAAAAATTCATCGTCCGCCTCTTGCTCTGATCCAGCGCTTGAATCCGTCATTAACCCATGGGTTAATGACGGATTCAAGCGATCATGAGAGATGAGATGTCCGAACTGTCACTGGCCCCCGAAGCCGACACCGACGAAGCCCTGGCCGCGATCGATCTCGGCTCGAACAGTTTTCACCTGATTGTGGTGCGGGTACATGAGGGGCATATCCAGGTCATCGACCGGATGAAGGAGATGGTACGTCTGGGTGAGGGACTGACCGAAGAAAAACGCCTCGACCCCGAGGTGGCGGAACGGGCACTGGCGTGTCTGCGACGCTACTCCCAGCGTCTCACTCCCCTGCCACCGGAGAACATCCGGGTAGTGGGTACCAACACCATGCGCCAGATTCACCCGGCTGACAACTTTCACAGCCTCTCCGAAAAGGCCCTGGTGCATCCCATCGAGATCATCTCAGGACGGGAAGAGGCCCGTCTGGTCTATCTGGGCGTGGCTCACGGCCTGGCCGCCAATGACGACACCCGACTGGTGGTGGATATCGGCGGCGGCAGCACGGAAATGATCCTGGGCCAGCGCTACGAACCCTTTGAGCGGGAAAGTCTGCACATGGGTTGCGTGAGCATGAGCCGGCGCTTCTTCAGCGACGGCAAGATCACGCCCCAGGCCATGCGCGAGGCGAAGCTGGCCTGTGCACTGGAGATCCGTCCGGTACGCAACCGTTTCCGGGACGGGGGCTGGGTCAACGCCATCGGCAGTTCCGGCACCATCAAGTCCATCGGCAGCGTGGTAACCCAACAGGGTTGGAGTGAATCCGGTATCACCCGGGAGTCCCTCGACAAACTCAACCAGTACCTGCTCGAATGTGGCAGCGTGGAAAAAATAGCGCTCAAGGGACTATCGGAGCAGCGCCTGCCGGTATTCGTCGGCGGTGTTACGGTCCTGTCCGCGGTTTTCGAGTATATCGGCATCTCCCAGATGGAGGTCTCATCGGAGGCCCTGCGGGAGGGTCTGATCTACGACATGATCGGCCGGGACCACAACGAGGATGTTCGGGAAAGAACCCTAAAGACCCTCTCCACGCGCTACAGCATCGATGAAGACCAGGCCCAGCGGGTCGAGACAACCGCCCTGGGCCTGCTCGAACAGGCGCAACGCACCTGGTGCCTGGAGGATCCACGCTATCACAGCATGCTCTCCTGGGCCGCGCGGATGCATGAAATCGGCTTGACCGTCTCCCATAGTCAGTTCCAGAAACACGGCGCCTACCTGTTACAGAATTCCGACCTGTCCGGCTTCTCCCGCCAGGAACAGAGCGTCCTGGCCGCCCTGGTGCGGGGCCACCGGCGCAAATTCCCCAACGGGGTTTTCGAGCAGCTTCCCAGTGAAGTGGTCAGTTGCACCAAACAACTGTGTATCCTGTTGCGCCTGGCGGTGCTCAGTCATCGCGCCCGTTCCACCAGCGCCAAACCGCTGCCCCGTCTTGAAGTCGAGGACCACCGCATCTCCCTGGTGTTTCCCCAGGACTGGATCACCCACCATCCCCTGACTCAGGCGGAGCTGCTGCAGGAAGCGGCCTATTTGGAACCCGCGGGATATCTGCTGAGATTTTCCTGAACGAACCGAATCCATGTATGTCCCGGCTCAGGTGAAGCCCCGCTGAACCCGGCCAGCAGCCTGGTTCTAAACAACCCGCTCGTATAGTACGAGGCTGGTGGATATTCCCCAGGTAACGATCCTCCTGGGCGTAAGGAAGGGTTTACAGCACCTTCCCCAGACCGCCGAACTCCACGCAAACCGCCTCCAATCAGGTTGCTGAACTCCGAAACCGGACACAGAAAAATCACGTGGCACGACCGTTGCTGACAGTTTGATAGAGACTGTATTTTTCAAAGGACGAATACCATGAAACGCATTCTGCTATTTGCCGCTACCAATATCGCTGTCATCACCCTGTTGTCCCTGGTGCTTCGCCTGCTCGGTGTGGATCAATGGTTATACCAGCAAGGTGTCGGCCTGAATCTCCAGGCACTGCTCGCCTTTTCCGCCATCTTCGGCATGGGGGGTGCGTTCCTGTCACTGGCCATCTCCAAATGGATGGCCAAAACCACCCTGGGGGTTCAACTTATAGAACACCCCGAAAACGCGCAGCAGCGATGGCTGATCAGCACGGTTGAACGCCTGAGCCGCAAGGCGGGTATCGGTATGCCGGAGGTGGGCATTTTCCCCAGTCAAACGCCTAACGCCTTCGCCACCGGCATGAGCCGGGACCAAGCATTGGTCGCGGTCAGCAGCGGCCTGCTGATCCATCTGTCCCAGGATGAGGTCGAGGCGGTTCTGGGTCACGAACTCACCCACGTCGCCAACGGCGACATGGTCACCATGGGACTGCTGCAGGGGGTCATCAATACCTTCGTGATCTTCCTCGCGCGCATCGTCGGCTATGTGGTGGACCGCTTCCTATTCGGCGATCAACGCGGTATGGGCCTGGGCTACTTTTTCACCACCCTGATCGCACAGGTCTTTCTCTCGGTATTCGCGACCATGATCGTGATGGCTTTTTCACGCTGGCGTGAGTATCGTGCGGATGCCGGTGGGGCAAGCCTGGCGGGCACCCCAAAGATGATCGCCGCGCTACGCCGTTTGCAGGCACTTCACGAGACACCGGAACTGCCGGGTAATCTCGCCGCATTCGGTATCTCGGCGGGCACCCAAAACGCAGTTTCCCGGCTGTTCCTGAGTCATCCGCCTCTGGAGCGACGAATCGCGGCGCTGCAACAGGCCGTATCGGATCGCTCCGACATCGGACACATCGCGGGTCTGTCCGGGTGAGGAAATGGCTCATGACTCAACGAGGCGGATCAGGACAGAACTTTATCCCACCCCTCACTGTCTTTAGGATGCAAACAGTACTAGGACACGGGAGGGTCCGTGAGATGACCGCTATCAACAGGAGCTTTGACCATGTACAACTCTGACTCGAGCGCCACCACAACAGACATTCAGAGTGTCCCGGAGGACCGGCTGAATCGTGCCTTCGCGCAATTGAGAACCCACATCGAATCGCAAATCCTGGGCCAGGACGAACTGGTCGAACGCCTGCTGATCGCCCTGCTGGCCGATGGACATCTGTTGGTCGAGGGAGCCCCGGGACTGGCCAAGACACGCGCGGTCAAGGCCCTGGCATCCGGTCTGGAAGGCGACTACCACCGCATCCAGTTCACCCCGGACCTGCTGCCCTCCGACCTCACCGGCACCGAGATGTATCGTCCCCAGGACGGCAGTTTCCGGTTTGACAAAGGACCGGTATTTCACAACCTGGTACTGGCCGACGAGGTCAACCGGGCGCCGGCGAAGGTTCAGTCGGCCCTGCTCGAAGCCATGGGTGAGCGGCAGGTGACGGTGGGACGCGAAACCTATCCCCTGCCTGAACTGTTTCTCGTCATGGCAACCCAGAATCCCATTGAACAGGAAGGTACCTACCCCCTGCCCGAGGCACAACTCGACCGCTTTCTGATGCATGTGCGGGTCGACTATCCCGGTACCCAGACAGAGAAACAGATTCTCGCCCTCAACCGGGCGGAAGCACGTACATCCCCTCCGGAGACACAACCTACGCGGCTCGGTCAGCGGGATGTTTTCGCCGCCCGGCAGCGTATCCTGGAGCTGTATATGTCCCCCGATCTGGAGGATTATCTGGTGCATCTGGTGATGGCCACCCGCCAACCCGCCGCCTACGCCACCGAGCTGGAAGGCTGGCTGCGTTTCGGCGCCAGTCCCCGCGCCACCCTGGCCCTGGATCGCTGCGCCCGCGCCCGTGCCTGGCTGCAGGGTCGCGACTACATCTCGCCGGAGGACGTTCAGGCGATCGCCCCGGATGTGCTGCGTCACCGGGTGTTGCTGTCCTACGAAGCGGAAGCGGAGGGCCACAACTCCGATCAATTCATCGAGGCACTGATCAACCAGGTACCGGTACCTTGATACAGGCTCGGGACAAGCGTTCATGACTATTCAGATGCCACACGCCACCCCAGCCAACGAACGGCCCTCGGGGATCGGCGTATCACTCGCCGAACTCATCGGTCTGCGGGAAGAGGCGCGCCGTCTGGACATCGCCCCCCGGGGCAAGGTGCTGGCCACCCGCAGCGGCGGACACCTGTCGCGATTTCGCGGACGCGGCATGGAGTTCGACGAATCCCGCCTCTACGTACCCGGTGACAACCCGCGCAACATGGACTGGCGGGTAACCGCGCGAACCGGCAAGGCCTACGTCAAGCGATTCCGGGAGGAGCGCGAACGACCGGTGTGGCTGATGGTCGATCTGGGTCCGAGCATGCGCTTCGGCACGCGCACCGCCTTCAAGTCCGTGATCGCCGCCAAAGGCGCCGCCCTCCTGGCCTGGGCAGCCGCGGAAAAAGGCGATCGTATCGGCGGGCTGATCTTCGACGAAACCCGTCACTTCGAGCGGCCTCCGGCCCCCCGTACCCGAGGCCTGTTACCCTTATTGAATGCCCTGGCCCAGCAGCCGCTGCCGGGTAAAGCGGGCGGCCACCCGAATCTGACCTCGGCCGCGGAGCATCTGACCCGCTTGGTGCGCCCCGGCAGTCTGGTGTTCCTGCTCAGCGATTTCTATGGAGTAAGTCCGGACAGCGCGACCTGGCTGGCGCGCCTGAGCGAACACAGTGAAGTGGTCATCGCCGAGGTCGTCGACCCCATCGAGATGATCACCCCGCCGGCCGGCCGTTATCCGATTACCGACGGGGTCCGGCGCAGCGTCCTGGATATCACCCGCCAGACGCAACGCCAGGCCTATCACCAGCAGTTCGTCGAGCGGGCCGAACAGCTTACCGAACTGACCCGGCGCTACCGTGCACACATGCTGACCCTGTACACCCATCAGCCCGTCGGCCCGGCATTACATGAGGGGCTGCGTCCGCGTATCGGTTCGGCGGGTCGTCATGGGGAGGGACGATAATGAACCCGACCCCACCCGACGCTTTGGCGGATCTGCGTGGCTATCACCTGCCGGATCCGGTCTCCTGGTGGCCACCGGCTCCGGGCTGGTGGCTGCTCGCGGCCCTGGTTCTGGCAACCCTGGTTGTGGTTTCACTGCTGCTTTGGCGCCGCTACCGCAACCGCGCCGCGCTGCGTGCGGCACTCAGCGAACTGGAGCGTCTCGATCAACAACAGGCGGTGACCGATCCCGCCGGTTTTGCCCGCAGTTTGTCACGCTTGTTGCGCCGCTATGCCCTCACCCGCTTTCCTCATGACCAGGTAGCCGGGCTCACCGGTAACGACTGGCTGCGGTTTCTCGATATCCATGGCGGAGGCACCACATTCAGCGAAGGCGCCGGACGCCTGCTCACCGAGGCGCCTTACCAAGCCTCCTGCAATACTCCGGCACTGCTGGAACTGGCCCAGCTCACCCGGCATTGGCTACTGCAGAACCGGGGGACCCGGACATGATGGACGGAACCCTCAGTCTCGCCTGGCCCTGGGTGCTGCTGGCCCTGCCCCTGCCCTGGATTCTGCAGCGCCTGTTGCCCCCCGCCAAGCCTGCCACCGGCGCGGCTCTGCGGGTGCCGTTTTACCAGGCTGTCGAGAACTTAAGCAGCTCATCACAGACGGCGGTGAGTCGCGGGAGGTACTGGCTGGCCTGGCTCGCCTGGCTACTGCTGGTGGTCGCGACAGCGCGTCCCCAGTGGCTGGGCGAACCGGTCTCGCTACCGGTTTCCGGGCGTGATCTGATGCTCGCGGTCGATGTCTCCGGCAGTATGGCCAGCGAAGACTACACCCTGAACAATCAGCGGGTGAATCGCCTCAATGTGGTCAAGGCGGTCGCCGGGCGTTTTATCGAACAGCGCGAGGGTGACCGGCTCGGTCTTATCCTGTTCGGCAGTCGCGCCTATCTGCAGACCCCCCTGACCTATGACCGGGACACGGTCAAGCAGATGCTCGGGGAGGCGGTCATCGGACTGGCCGGACGCGAGACCGCCATCGGTGATGCGATCGCACTGGCGGTGAAACGCCTGCGTGAACAACCCCAGGACAACCGGGTGCTGATTCTGCTGACCGATGGCGCCAATACCGCCGGCAGTATCGCCCCACTGGCGGTGGCCAAACTGGCGGCGAAGGCCAAGGTGCGGATCTACACCATCGGCATCGGCGGCGGCCCGGTGGGTGTGCGCACCCCCTTCGGCACCCTCATGCAGACCGGCAGCGATCTCGATCCGGCGACCCTCAAGGCCATCGCCCAGGAAACCGGCGGACGCTATTTTCAGGCGACCAATACCGCCCAGCTGGAGAATATCTACGAAGAGCTGGATCGCCTCGAACCCAGTGTGCGTGACAATCGTCTCTACCGTCCCATGGCGGCCCTCTACTACTGGCCGGCCGGAGCGGCGCTGCTGATCACTCTGGGTCTGCTGCTGCCCTGGCCCTTCCCGGGAGCTGCTCGCGCCCGGCGATTCAGGGAGGTCCGCCGTGAACCTGTCTGATCTGCATTTGTTACGCCCCCTCTGGCTGCTGGCGTTAATTCCCTGGGCGCTGGGCGTGTGGCATCTGGCACGCAGCAACGCCGCTACCCCCGTGTGGCGCGACCTGGTCGACGCCCACCTGCTGCCCCATCTGCTCGACACACAGGAGAGCCCGACCCAGCGGCTGTTTCTGTGGCTGCTGGCGATCGGCGGCCTGCTCGGCATCCTGGCACTGGCCGGGCCGGTGTGGCGGCATCTGCCGCAACCGGCCTATCAGACCGAGGCGCAACGGGTGATTGTCCTGGACATCTCCGAGAGCATGAACGCGGCCGATCTGTCGCCCTCGCGCCTGGCCCATGCGCGATTCGAAATCCTCGATCTGTTGAAACGCATGCAGGAGGGCCAGACCGCACTCATCGCCTATGGCGCGGAGCCCTTTGTGGTCTCCCCATTGACCGGGGATGCGAAGACCATCGCGGCCCAGGTCCCGCAACTCGCCACCGGGTTGCTGCCGGTGGAAGGCACGAAACGCACCGATCTTGCGCTCCAGGCAGCCGACCGCCTGCTCACCCAGGCCGGCAGTCGCGACGGCGAGGTGATCCTGGTGACCGATGGCCTCGACCAGCCCGCCGCCAGTCTGGAAGCGGCGCAGCAACTGCGTCGGGATGGCTACCGGTTGTCGGTTCTGGGTGTCGGTAGCCGCGCGGGAGCCCCCATCCCCAAAACCGATGGCGGTTTTCGGCAAACCGCTGACGGTCGTCCGCAACTGACAAAACTCGATGACCAGGCCCTGCCCTCCCTGGCCGCTGCCGGCGGAGGACGGTATGTCACCGCCACCCCCGATGACCGGGACATCGAGGCGTTGGACCTGGAGCGTGCTCACAAACGCCAGGCCGAGGACACGGCCAACACCACGACCCTGGCCGACCAGTGGCGTGAAGAGGGCCCTTGGCTGCTACTCCTGCTGCTACCCTTGGCCGCCGCGGGATTCCGGCGTGGTTGGCTGGGTCCCCTGGTTCTGGTAGTGATGATCGCACCCGCGCCCCAGGCGCAGGCGTCTGTCTGGTCGGACCTGTGGCATCGTCCCGATCAGCAAGCGGCCGGACTGCTCGAAGCCGGTGACCCTCAAGCTGCCGCCCAGCGTTTTGAACGCTCCGACTGGCGGGCCGCCGCCGCTTATCAGGCCGGTCAGTATGACAACGCCCTGGAGGATCTGAACGACCCGAAGAGCGCCCGTTCCTGGTACAACCGGGGCAACACCCTGGCGAAACTGGGCAAGTATCAGCAGGCGATCGACGCCTACGACCAGGCACTTGCCGAAAACCCCGATGACGCGGATGCCCAATACAATCGCAACCTGATTGAACAGCTGCTGAAACAGCAAAACCAATCGTCTTCTCAAAAACAGTCCGACAACCCGGAACAAGGCGATCAATCCCAGAACAGTGATCAGTCCCAGGACAGCGCTCAATCGAATCCGGAACAATCCGAAAAGCAACAATCAGACGAGCAACAATCCTCACAGGAGCAATCCGGGCAATCGTCGGATCAGGCAGCGTCCGCCCAACAAAACCCGGCGGATCAGAATGGCCAGCAAAACACGGCCTCGAACGAAAAGGACGCCCAATCTGCCGAAGACCGCTCTTCATCCACACCATCGCCCCAGTCTGATGAACAGACCGAGGAAGAACAATCGACCACCGCATCCGCCGATCAATCCAAACAGGATGAACCACAGCCCGATTCGAACCCCAATCAGGCCGGGGCTCAAGAACCGGGTCTGGCGGATCTACTCAATCAAAAGTCCCCCGGGGACCCAGAAAAGCCGGCCTCGACCGGAGAGAGCATATCGTCGGTTCCACCCATGACGGAGGCCGAACAGGCGATGGAGCACCAGTTGAACCGGGTTCCGGATGACCCGGGTGGTTTGCTGCGCCAGCGCTTTCTGCTTCAGCATCTGCGTCGAACCGGACAACTGCAATGAGGAGTCGCACCATGTCAAAGACTATTGATTCTCCAATGGGATTGGGTCCAAGACGGATGACCCCAGGGGGTCTATGGCGACGTCTGGGATGGCTGCTCCTGGGCGTGTTGATTTCCGCTCCGGTGTTGTCCCAGGGATTCGATGCACAGCTCGAACGCTCCCAGATCAGCGAGGGGGAATCGGTCATGCTGCTGTTGAGCGCCTCGGGAGACGACACCAGCAACCCCGACCTCAGCCCACTTGAGGCCGACTTCGATGTAGTGGGTCAGAGTCAGGGAACCAGCATCAGCATCATCAACGGCCACAGCACTCAGACCCGTCAGTGGCGAATCGCCCTGATGCCCAAACACCCGGGTGATCTGCGCATCCCATCACTCAGTCTAGGTAATCAAAGCAGTCAGCCACTGCCACTCAAGGTTCTCCCCGCTTCAGCGGACAATTCCGGCAACGCCACTTCGCAACGACCGGTGATCCTCGAAGTGGAGGCCGAACCCGCCGATCCCTATGTACAGGCACAGATCAACTATCGAGTACGTGTCATGGCCCGGGTCCCCCTGCGCGAGGCCAGCCTGAGCGAACCCCGAGCCGGGGACGCAATCATCGAATCACTGGGTAAAGACCGCAACTACACCACCCAACGCAACGGCGAGACCTGGCAGGTCGTCGAGCGACGCTACGCGATCTTCCCGCAACACAGTGGTGAGTTGACCATCGAGAGTCCATTGCTGAGTGCTTCGGTACCGGTTTCCACCGGTCGGAGCCGCCAACAACGCGGTTTTAGTCACGACCCGTTTGCCGATATCGAGCGGATGATGGGTAGAAATCCCTTTTCGGGCATGGGGGGGATGTTCGAAGAGACCCGCCCACTGCGGGTACGTGATCATGACATTACCCTGCAGATCCGCCCCCAACCGGCCAGTGCGCAGAACATGTCATGGCTGCCAGCGAAAAATCTGACGCTAAGTGAAACCTGGTCTCCGGATCCGCCGGTATTTCGGGTGGGGGAACCGGTGACCCGAAGCGTCACCCTGACGGCCCAAGGCCTCAGTACCGCCCAGTTGCCGGATCCAATCCCCCCGGTACCGGCAGACATGAAGCGTTACCCCGACCAACCGCAGAGCGAATCCCATGTCGAGGGTGATGATCTGGTAGCGACAAAGACCCTTAAGACCGCATTGATTCCCAACGCATCCGGAACCCTGACCCTTCCGGAACTCAGAATCCCATGGTGGGACACCCGGACCCAAGAGTCTCGGGTCGCCACCCTGCCCGCACGTACCATCAACGTATTGCCCGGAGTAGCCGGTGCCGCGCAGCCCGTCCCAACCCCGGCGGCACCCTCAAGCCAGCCGATAACCCCACCACCGGTTACGGCTTCGCCGAGTGAAACCGCCTCAAACACCACCACACCGACATCCAATAACGGCAGTCCCAGTACTCATGCCGGTGTCTGGCCCTGGGTGACGGCAGTCATGACACTGGTCTGGCTCGCAACCCTGTTTCTCTGGCTGCGCGCTCGTCGCGCAAGCACACGCACAGATTTAGAGCCGAAGAACCGTTCGGAAAAAACCTCAACCGCAAGACAAGCAACCCTCGCACAGGCCATAAAACGTCTCAAACAAGCCTGTCAGAAAAACGATGCAAAGGCGGCACACGCCGCCCTCCTCGACTGGTCAGTGGCCTATTGGCCGGAAAACCGTCCACGAGGTCTTGCGGCGCTTGCTCAGCGCCTCAAAGATGCCAAGGCACGCAATCAGCTGAGCACCCTGGACCGTGTGCTGTACGATGAAACCTCCAGCGGTTGGGACGGCCAGACGGCCTGGCTCATACTGAAACCCGTACTCTCAGCCGACCTGGCAGGCACCGGCAAAGAATCCCGAGATTCCGCACTACCCGACCTCTATCCGCAACCGGGTTGATGTCCCAGCGGAGATAAGACATCGTTCCCACGCTCTGCGTGGGAATGCATACCCCAGGTCGACTATCCGGGTCTCACATTTCATGTCAGGCTATACTGACACAGAACAGAATAATGAGTCCGCATTAAAATCAATAACCCCATCAACTGAAATTGCCGCAATTTCAGAAAGATGTGCTCGTTTGAACTGTGCCAGCTGTTCAGCTCCCAACTGATCGATGAGTGATTTATAACCGGCATTGTTAAGTAGTGACCACCAATCATCCAGCTTGATTGGGTAGCGAATGGGGAAGTGTTCCACCTTGGCCTGTTTATGTACTGATACGCTCGCTAATTCCTCTATTTGCTGTTGCGTCTTGAGCCGACCTCTCAGCCTTGAAGGCACCTCAATCTGATAGTCGACCTCAAGTCGCTTCAGAAAAAGTTCCGCAAAAGGGTTGAACGCTTCCTGGGTAAAGGTGGAAAAAAGCAACATCCCACCTGGTTTTATCAGGCTACAAATCGACTGGTAGGTTGTTTCCATATCGGGATAAAAGAACAGCGCGTAGCCACAGGTAACAATATCGAATACCCTGTCACCATAAGCGATGTTCTCCACATCGCATTGCTTGAAAGTAATATTTTCATGGCCTTCACCACGCGCCTTTTGTTTTGCCTGATCAAGCATTCCCGGCGATAAATCGATTGCCTCTATAAAGGCATGAGGATATTTTCTTGCCAGTTCAATCGCGACAAGTCCTGTTCCCGTTGAAACATCGAGAATCTCCATGCTTTCGGAATATGGAACCAATTCAACCATTCTACGGGCCGAAATAGCAAAGAACTTATTCTCGTCATATCTGGCAGAAACATCATCAAATGTTGCCGCAACAGCCTTCTTGTATTCTATGGCATCCATGTTTCATGGTATCCCGTTCAGCATTCAAAATCTGAAAGATGCGCCCCCCTTTATGAAGGGCGATTTTGAGGAAAGCTTTGACAGATTGCTTGTGGAACGCGAACAAACTCTGAGCGTAAAATAGCCTACTTATTTCGGAGTCTTGCATCCACTCACGACCACCAGGTTCACACAGGCATAGAAACGCCCTTCACGTTCCCGTGCCTGAAGTTCCTCCAGCCACCGCGCCCCTTGCGCCTGATCGATCACCTTCTCTTGCAGAGCCGTATCGATCAGCCAATTGCCGAACGGGGTCTCATCAAGGCGTTGTTGCACCATGGCAACCACATCAACGCGGATCGCCCCCATCCCCTGGTCACGACACAGCGTGGCCAGGTGGCGACCTGCGAAGCCGTTGGGACGCATCCGTTGCGAAAAAAACATCATCAAGTGGCGTTCCAATACACTATCGGAAAAATCGACGCTGGCACTGGCCCAGTCGGTATCCGCAAGCACAATGCGCCCGCCCGCGCGGGTAACCCGGTTCATCTCGGCCAGGATCGGCTCGGCCTGATCCGGGGACACCACCTGGAGCAACCGTTCAGCCCGGCACGCCGCCACTGAATCATCGGTCAGAGGCAGACCCAGCGCCGAACCCATACGATGCTCGACACGATCCTGACAGCCCGCATCCAAAGCCGCCTGCCGCGCCTCGTTCAGCATCGTCTCATCACTATCGATCCCAATGACTTTGCCCTGTTCACCGACCCGTTCAGACAAAGGCAGGGTGTCCACCCCTGGTCCGCAACCGACATCGAGGACGGTATCCCCCGGGTTGATCGCCATATGATCATAGCTTAGTTGCTTGAAATCACGCATGCGATCGGCAACCTGCTTGAGATAATCCGAGGTGACATAGCCGTTATCGAGAGTCATAGTAATCAGTCATTAGCAATGTGACGAAGTCAGTCAATAAGGTTACACACTCTCACGATAGGGCAACAGGTACAGACCAGAGAAATATGGCCATAACAGATCGAAAAGATGAATGTGGGATAATAAAGGTTAGTTAGCCCAAACCCTCTTCAAATAGAAGGCTTTACAGCACCCAAAACCGGCAAGATGGTAGAAGCTATCGATTTACTAGTGTAGTGTCCTATATAAATCGTGCATTTAGAAAGCCACTCAAGCCGCGAGTGCAAGGCGTACCCCAAGGGCATTTCCTTCGGGCACACCCCGCAGGGAATGGCTATTCCCTTTCCAAGGGCTGCAACGCAGCAATCGTGGCTTGAGTGGCTTCCCGCAGGGCGAGGTAAGGGGTTTAAACATCAGCTAATGACAGACCTCGTCTAAATGTATGATTTATATAGGACACTACACTAGTGTACCCGGTAACTCGTAATACTGTTTCACCTGGCCGGCCGGTAGGCCAGGTAGAGCAATAGCATACCAAACAAAATCATCGGCGCGCTCAATAACTGCCCCATGGTCAGCCAGCCGAACGCCAGATAACCGTACTGAATGTCCGGCATCCGCACGAACTCCACCGCAAAGCGAAACACTCCGTAGCACACCAGGAACAGGCCGGAAACCGCCCGGCGCGGCCGGGGTTTCGAGGAAAAAATCCACAGGATAAGGAGCAGCAGCACCCCTTCGAGAAGAAACTCATAAAGCTGATTGGGATGCACCGGAGGAGAGAATTCCGTGCCGGGAGGCAACCCCAGGCGTGCACACAGCTCACCCGAGACATCGCAGGGTACCCGCATGCCCCAGGGCAGGCGGGTGACACCACCCCAGAGTTCTCCATTGATGAAGTTGCCCAGGCGTCCGGCACCCAGGCCAATGGTCACCAGAGGAGCGATAAAATCGGTCGCGTCGAAAAAGGTCTTGCCCTGCTTGCGGGCAAACAGCCACATCGCCAGCAGCACCCCCAGCAAGCCCCCGTGGAATGACATGCCCCCATGCCACACTTCCAGAATAATCAATGGGTTATGGAGAAAATTCGGCAGATCGTAGAACAGCAGATAACCCACCCGACCACCGACGACCACCCCAAGGACAATGTAGAAGACAATATCGTCCACCTGGGCCGCGCTCCAGACCATGCCCGGCTTGCCAACCCGGAGGCGACCCAGTAGCCATCCCCCGAGAAAGCCGATCAGATACATCACCCCATACCAATAGAATGTGACAGACCCGATGGTCAGCAGCTCCGGATCGAATTGGGGATAGGTCAGCATGGATGGGCATGTTACCACAGGAACCCCGTTCACCAATGTGTCGGTTTTTTGTAAGCAGCCGATTTCATGACAGTTTTGCCATGTTAGAATTCTGTGACTCATGTCACAATTAACCCAATTACTGGAATTAACTTCGCAGGCGAAATGACGGACTTCGTCAAAGTGTCAAGTTTTTGATCGCCGCGCCGCTACCCCGTACAACAAGATGCAAACACCCTATTCAGGCATCCGATGGGAAGGACAATGAGCTACGTACACGCACAAAAATTTGAAACTTATATACCACGAGAAATGGATACTTTAGGCTCTCGACTGCGCAGAAAGAGACGTGAACGGGGTTGGACCCAGGAGCAGCTGGCGCTCCGGGCCGGAACCAATCAGGCGGTCATTCAGAAAATCGAGAACGGCAAAAGCCTGCGTCCCAGGAAGATTGATGAGATCGCCCAGGTTCTTGACGTCAATCCTGCCTGGTTGATGTTTGGCGAAACCAATACCCGAGTCATGGATGATGAATCCATCGAAGTCGCCAAGGCCTGGCACAATCTACCCGAACCCATTCGCAGCCGGATCAAACGCAACATCTTTGAACAGGTTCTGCTGCACTCGAACAAGAAATAGCCCCTTCCCAAGATTGCAGGATGCCAAAAGGCATCCTGCAACCTCAATCCCTCACCCCGCCTCACTGAAACCTGTTTCAGTGTTCTACGGGTTGGTGATCCCGGATTACGCTTCGCGCCCTCCAGGCCCGGTTGGGCTTAAGAAAACAGCTCACTGAAAGGGATAAAATCCACCGGATCACCGACAGCCACCGGGGTCAGTGGCGGCAACACCACCAATCCGTTCGCCCAGACCACGGAGGTCATCACCCCCGAGGAAGCATTGGAGAACAAGCGCACCACCTGGCGCCCTTCCCCATCCAACTCCAGTCGTCCTCGGGCATATTCCTGACGCTTGTCATTCCCGGACTTCTCGAAACCGGCCACCACCTTCCGGGGGATGGGTCTGACCGGTTCCGCCTGTCCCTGCATGAGCCGAATGAAGGGCAGCATAAAGACCGAAAAGGTCACAAACACGGAAACCGGATTACCGGGGGCCCCCAGAAAGGGCACATCCCCCAGCCAACCGAATGCCAGTGGCTTACCCGGTCGACTGGCGATCTTCCACAGATCGAGCGATCCCAGCTGTTCCACCGCAGGTTTCACATGATCCTCTTCGCCCACGGAAACGCCTCCCGAGGCCAATACCAGATCAGCCGCTTCTGCGGCCTGCCTGAGCGCATCACAGGTAGCTTCATGGGTATCCTGCACGATACCGACGGGGACCACCTCGCAGCCCAGACGCTGCACCAACCCGGTCAGGGTAAACTGGTTCGAATTATAGATCTGCCCCTCCCCCAGAGGCTGCCCGGGCATCACCAGTTCATCGCCACTGGTCAGAACCGCAACCTTCAGAGGGCGAAAAACAGCCACTTCCGGGATACCCACGGAGGCCGCCAGTCCCAGGTGTTGGGGTGCCAGCCTCAATCCGGGCTTGAGAATCTCCTCGCCTTGCAGGATATCCTCACCGGAACGTCGAATATTGGCGCCCGCCGCGGCGGGTAGCTGCCGCACCCGCAACTGATCCCCGCTGACCTCACAGACCTCCTGGATCACCACCGTATCGGCTCCGGGGGGTACCGGGGCACCGGTGAAGATACGCGCCGCGGTACCCGGTTCCAGCTGCGTCCCCATGGTGCCCGCGGGAATGCGCTGAGTAATGCGCAACCCCTGCTGAAATTCCACCAGATCCTGATATCTCACCGCATACCCGTCCATGGCGCTGTTATCCCAGGGCGGAACATCCACCTGACTGCGCACCGAACGGGCCAGGATACGTCCCAACCCCTCCTGCAGCGTCACCGTTTCGGTATCCTTCACGGGCCGGGCCTGCCGTAGCAAAAAGCTTAGCGCCTCCTCGACCGGTTTCATCGGACTCTGATTGATATCACAACCTGCGTCTTTCTGATTCATTGAATCCGCCTAGAACTGATAATCGAACGATTTCTGGAAACGGTATTTCAACTCATCCATGGAGACGAAATGATTCTGAGTCCCGGCCTGCTCGACCTTCACGGCCCCCATCAATGAGGCGATTCTGCCGGTAGTCTCCCAATCCATATCGTTCATCAAACCATAGATCAGGCCGGCCCGATAGGCATCACCGCAACCGGTGGGATCCACCACCGCCTTGACCGGCGCCGAAGGAATCTCCAGGACACCGTTTCGGGTATGGATCTCAGAACCCTGGGCGCCCCGGGTAACGACCAGGGCCTCCACCCTTTCAGTCAGCTCCTTGAGGCTTTTACCGGTGCGATCCTGCATCAGTTTCACCTCGTAGTCGTTGAATGCCATCCAGGTGGCCTGCTCGGCAAAGACCAGCAGCTCCTCTCCGCTGAACAGGGGCATACCCTGCCCCGGATCGAACAGGAACGGCGTACCCCGAGCGGCGAACTGGGTGGCATGATCGAGCATGCCCTGACGCCCATCCGGAGAGACCACCCCCAGGGTACAGCCCTCGATCGCACTGACATCGATCTCGTGGGCATGATTCATGGCCCCCGGGTGGAAGGCGGTGATCTGATTGTCATCCTTGTCGGTGGTGATATAGGCCTGAGCCGTGTAGCTTCCGGAAACGACCTTGAGGCACTCCCGGCTGACCCCACATTCATCCATCCAGCGTGCATAGGGCTCGAAATCATCACCCACGGTACCGACCGGTTTGCCATCCCCTTCCAGCATTTTCAGGTTGTAGGCGATATTCCCGGCGCAACCACCAAACTCCCGGCGCATGTCCGGCACCAGAAAGGAGACATTCAGGATATGCACCTGCTCCGGAAGGATGTGATGTTTAAAGTGGTCGTGGAATACCATGATGGTATCGAAGGCGAATGAACCACAGATCAATGCCGACATGCTTACCTCTCGATTGGATGGAAAAATTTCATCCGGGGGATTCTACCCCAGTCGAATGACTTCATAGAACCAAGGGATTATCAGGGAATGGCGCATAATTAAGCCATCTCAAACCTGATCAATACGACGTCACTTAGGTAGGCGTTCCCACGCGGAGCGTGGGAACGAGATAAAAAACTTACTGTGACGGCTCCTTCCAGGCCAGATCGAGCTCCCGGGCCGCACGCACGTCATCGAGTCGCCGGACAGGCAGGGTATGCGGGGCCTGACGGACCACCTCGGGCTGGGTCTCAGCCTCTTTCTGGATGGTTTTCATGATTTCGACAAAGCGGTCCAGGTCTTCCTTGGCTTCGGTTTCCGTGGGTTCGATCAGGAGACATTCGGGCACCAGCAGGGGAAAGTAGGTGGTGGGCGCATGCACGCCATAGTCCAGCAACCGTTTGGCGAAGTCCATGGTGTTGACCCCCAGCTCCTTGGCCTGCTTTTTCAACGTCAGGATGAACTCATGACTGGCCCGGCGCTGCGGATAGGCGGCGCTGAACCCGACCTCCATGAGACGCTTCAACAGATAGTTGGCATTGAGGGTGGCGTATTCCGCTACCCGGAGCAGCCCTTCACGCCCGAGAATGCGTGCATAGACATACGCGCGAATCAGCACACCGGCGTTGCCGGCAAACGCGGAGAGCCGGCCGATGCTGTCCGGGCAGTCCGCTTCCGTAAGCCAATGGTAATCGGTGCCGTCGAAACCGACCCGAGGTACCGGAAGGAAGGGTTCCAGACGCTTGCTGACACCCACGGGTCCGGCACCCGGACCACCCCCGCCATGGGGGGTGGAGAAGGTTTTATGCAGATTCATATGAATTACGTCGAAGCCCATGTCCCCGGGCCGGACCTTGCCCAGGATCGCGTTCAGGTTCGCCCCGTCGTAGTAGAGCAAGCCACCGGCTTCATGGACCATTCCGGCAATCTCCTTGATACCCCGTTCGAACACCCCCACCGTGGAGGGATTGGTCAGCATAATGCCCGCGGTCTGCGGACCCAGCGCGGCCCGCAGGGCCTCGACATCGATATCCCCATCCTCGCCGGTGGGGATCTCCCGGGTCTTGAATCCGCACATCACCGCCGAGGCGGGATTAGTACCATGGGCCGCATCGGGCACCAGGATCTCGCTGCGCGCACTGTCGCCCCGGGCATCGTGGTAGGCGCGTATCATGGCGACACCCGCGAACTCACCCTGGGCCCCGGCCGCCGGCGACAGGGAGACCTCATGCATACCGGTGACGGTCTTGAGGATCTCCTGCAATTCATACAGACAGGCAAGAAAACCCTGGCTGTGGGTTTCCGGCGCGAGGGGATGACGGGAGAGAAATCCGGGCAGGCTGGCCAGTGTGTTGCAGGCTCGGGGATTGTACTTCATGGTACAGGAGCCCAGGGGGTAGAACTGGGTGTCGATGGAAAAGTTCTTCTGCGACAGACGGGTGTAGTGGCGAACCGCCTGCATCTCCGATACCTGGGGCAGTGCGGGCGGTTCCTGGCGCCGCAGTTCGGCCGGTATTCCGCTCAGTTCCACCATTTCCAGAGGGGCCTGTGCCGTGGCGCGCCGCCCGGCGCGTGAGTGTTCGTAGATCATGATGCGCTCACCAATCCGGTTTCAACTGACAGGGGGTCTGGACCTGGGATTCGATCACCCGCTGCAGCTTGCTGCGATAGGTCTCGATATCCTCATCACTGCGCAGCTCCGTGGCGCAGACCAGTACCACATCGCCCAACTCCGGGTAGTCCTCGCACAGATCGAAACCGCCCAGGACATTGTGCGCCGCCAGGGCTCGCAAGGCCCGTTTGGTTTCGATGGGCAGGCTCAACACCGACTCATGAAATACCGCCCCTGAGAAACGCGGCGCAACACCGGGCAGACGCGAAAGCGCCTCGACCAGCCGGGCGGTGTTGGCGTGACAGGCCGCGGCAACCCGCTGCAACCCGACGCCCCCCATCAAACTCATATGAATGGTCGCCGCGGTGACCATCAAGCCCTGGTTGGTACAGATGTTCGAGGTCGCCTTGGAACGCCGGATATGCTGCTCCCGGGCCTGCAGGGTCAGGGTATAACCGGTCTTGCCATCCAGATCCACGGTCTTGCCGATAATCCGCCCCGGCATCTGCCGAACCAGCGCATCCGTGCAACAGAGAAAGCCGAAATAGGGACCGCCGGATGCCAAGGGGGCCCCCAGGGGCTGCCCCTCACCGCAACAGATATCCGCACCCCGCTCCCCCCAGGCTCCGGCCGGCTTGAGTACCGACAGGGCCAGGGGATTCACCAGCGCAATCGCCAGCATGCCGTTCCGATGAGCCCAGTCGGTCAGCTCATCCACCGACTCCAACACGCCGAAGAAGTTGGGTTGCGGAATCACCAGAGCGGCGAAATCCTCCCCCGCGTGGGTTTCCAGCGCCTGCCGATCCAACTGCCCGCTCTGCGGATCGTAACCGATCTCCACCGATTCGATCTGCTGATTACGCACGATGCTTCTGAGCACCTTGCGATAGGCCGGGTGCAGGGTGCGCGGAATCAACACCCGCTTGGACTTGGACTTACGGTTCCCCCGCACCGCCATCAGGACCGCCTCGGCCAGGGCCGAGGCACCGTCGTACAACGAGGCATTCGACACATCCATCCCGGTGAGGGCGGTCATCATCGACTGGTACTCATAGAGCAGCTGCAGGGTGCCCTGGCTCGCCTCCGCCTGGTAGGGGGTATAGGCGGTGTAGAACTCGCCCCGGGTCGTCAGCTCCCAGACCGCCGCGGGGATATGGTGGTCATAAGCCCCGGCACCGATGAAACATAGGGGCTGTCCGTCCGCCCGGGCCCGGGCGTGCATCAACCGGGAGACCTCCATTTCGGACAACCCGGACGGAATCGCCTCGAGCTTGCCGCATCTCAGAGCGGATGGGATCTCATCGAATAGGTCATCGATACCGGCGACACCAATGGCCGCAAGCATCTCCTCGACGTCTTGTTCAGTATGTGGAATGAACGGCATGACAGACTCGGTAAATAGTGTGGTCTAACGTATCAGTCCTCTTCGGCAAGCAACTGATCGTAGGCTGCGGCATCCAGCAGAGCATTCAACTCTGATGGGTCACTGGGCTTGATCTTGAACATCCAGCCATTTCCGAAGGCGTCCTCATTGATCGTTTCCGGCGCGCCGTCGAGTGTCTCGTTGATGGCGATCACTTCTCCACTGAGGGGACTGTAGACATCGGAAGCCGCCTTGACCGACTCCACCACCGCGCAATCCCCTCCCGCGTCGAGCGTTGCGCCCAGTTCGGGAAGCTCGACAAATACCAGATCACCCAGTAGCTCCTGGGCATGGTCGGTGATACCGACGGTGAAGCTGCCATCCCCCTCGTCTTTGACCCATTCATGAGATTTCGCGTAGCGCCGATCGGTAGGTGTAGTGCTCATGTTGTTTTCCTTCTGGAGTTAAATTGCTGTTCGTTCACTCAGGGCCTCAGATCGACACCACCGCTTTACCCTGGCGGACAAACGGCGGTTTGACCACCCGGGCCTCGACACGCTTGCCACGTATCTCCACCTCGCAGGTTTCCCCAATACCCGGTGAGACCCGGGCAAATGCGATGGAGCGTTCGAGTGTGGGGGCAAAGCCCCCGGAGGTGATCTCTCCAACCTGATCCTCGCCCTGATGCACGGTCAAATGGTTGCGCAGCACCCCTCGACCGGTCAAGACCAAACCGACAAACCGCTTTCTATCCGGATCGTTTCGCTGGGTCGCCAGCACCTCACGTCCGATGAAATCCCGATCCTCCGGTTCCCAGGCTATGGTCCAGCCCAGGCCGGATTCCAGGGGCGAAGTGGTTTCATCCATGTCGGAACCGTACAGATTCATCCCGGCCTCGAGACGCAGGGTGTCCCGGGCGCCCAAACCGCAGGGCGCCACCCCTGCCTGGTGCAGACTGCTCCAGAACCCCACGGCCTGTTCCCCCGGCAGCATGATTTCAAAACCATCCTCGCCGGTGTATCCGGTGCGCGCCACGAATCCTACGCCATCCGTAACCGCATTGAAGGGTTTGAGATCCTCAGCACGGGCCTGCAAGGCTTCCGAGAGCAAAGGGAGTGTCTTGGAGCGGGCGTTGGGCCCCTGGATCGCGATCATCGCCAGATCACGCCGGGGCTTGATGGTCAGGTCAAAGCCATCGGCCTTGTCGCGAATCCAGGCCAGATCCTTTTCCGTGGTACCCGCATTCACGACCATGCGATACCACGCATCATTGAGGTAGTAAACAATCAGATCATCCACCACACCACCTTGCGCATTGAGCATACAGGAGTAGAGGGCCTTACCCGATGTTTTCAGACGCTCGACATCATTCGCCAGAAGCCGGCGCAGGAAGGGTTTCACCGCGGCACCCTGGAAATCGATCACCGTCATGTGGGAGACGTCGAACATACCCGCATCCCGCCGTACCTGGTGATGCTCTTCCAGTTGGGAGCCGTAGTGCAGTGGCATGTCCCAGCCACCGAAGGGTACCAGCCGTGCGCCCATCTGCTGGTGGGTGGCATAGAGAACTGTTTGCTGATTCATTGCATTCCCCTGGTTCAGTACATAAAAAAGGGCGGCGCGGATGAACCCCATCCACGCCGCCCCTCTGTCCTGAACCTGAGAGTTTGGCGCCACATCGGAACTGTCGGGTGGGAGATGCCAAAGCAATTCCCAGACAGTGAGCGGGCGCCTGCCCCGTCGGTGGGTGTTTAAGTCACCACTCTCCAGAGTCGATCTGCCTGAGTTCTGTCAGACGTTCCCCACGGTCCTTTTTACCTGAGCGATTCCGGGCGGGTTTGCGCCTTCGGCGTCGGCTTGCGCCGAACTCTCCCACGGGGGTGGATCGAAGTCAGACTATAACCCGGCATCAAAAGCTTGCCAATGGTATTGGCCTGGGAAATAACGGGTTAATCCGCGTAGTGTTCCATACTTTATCTCGTTGCCACGCTCTGCGTGGGAATGCATACCTATGTTTTGTCATATTAGCCAGGTTTGAGATGGCTGACGAACCCAAGATCTGCGTTCCCACGCGGAGCGTGGAAACGAGAGCAATAATAGACTTATTCACGAGCCGGGCCCGCAGAATAGCGAGCCAGCCGTGGCCTTTCACCAACCAACCCCATGGCCCGGCGCATCATCTGGTGTTTCAAAAACCCCGAGCGATCCACTAGCGACAAGCCGAGGTTGCGCGCCAGTTTGAGGGGCAGCACATCATTGCTGAACAAGCGCTTGAATCCGTCCATCGCCCCGAGCATGGCCAGGTTGGCACCCTTGCGCGCCCGCTCGTAGCGGCGCAAGGTGGCCATGGAACCCAAGGCTCGTCCCGCAAGACGCGCCTCGCTCAACACATCCGCCAGGGTCATGGCATCCATCAGGCCCAGGTTCACACCCTGTCCGGCCAGCGGATGCATCGCATGGGCGGCATCGCCTATGAGCGCCAGTCCCGGCTGAATATAGGTCTGCGCATTGGCGAGACGCAACGGGAACACCCCGCGGGGACCTATGGATTTTATCTCACCCAGGATCGACTCACTGGCCTGGGTCAGGCGACGACAGAATTCCCTATCGTCCAGGCCCATCAACTCTGTCGCATGTCCCGGAGCGGTGGACCAGACGATAGAACAGCGCCCGTCGTTGATGGGCAGCAGCGCCAATGGTCCGGTCTTCATGAAACGCTGAAAGGCTGTGTCGTGATGAAAGCGCTCCGGGGAGATCGTCGCAACGATCGCATGCTGGTCATATTCCCAACCCTGGGTGCCGATTCCCGCCATCTGGCGGATCTGGGAATCCCGTCCATCCGCCGCCACCACCAAACCGGCGGCAAGCCTTTCACCGGACTCGAGCAGTACCTCGGGTTGCTCACCCAACTGCAGTTCAGCCACTCGGGCCGGATACTTCAGGGTCACATTAGGCAGGCTTTCGAGACGCTCCCAGAGCGCCAGCTGCATGACCCGGTTTTCGACGATATGCCCAAGATCCGGTTCCCCGATCTCGGCGGCGCTGAAATGGATGCGGCCACTGCCGCCCTGGTCCCACACGGTCATCCGCTGATAGGGACTCACCCGCATCCGGGTCATACGCGGCCAGACCTTCAGGTTGTGCAGAATCTGCTGGGTGGCCCGGGTCAGCGCGGACACCCGGATATCCACCTCCTCGGGAGGCCAGCTGCGGGAGGGTTCGCGGGCTTCGAGAATACCCACATCCAACCCCGCATCCGCCAGGGCGCAACCCAGTGCGCTGCCCACCATGCCGCCACCGACGATCAGCAGATCGAAGGGTTTCTGATTTTTCTCCATTACTTCGCACCACTCCTGTCAAGACGGGGTTGATAGCCATGAATGCCCATGAACTGGCGGGCCACCAGATGCTTGAGTCCCGGCATCAAATCCAAACCGACCAATCCCAGATTACGCACCATGCGTAAAGGTCCGAAGGGATTCGCGAACAGACGCGCGAGACTGTCGGTAATCATCGCGACCCGGTTCTGATCGGTATTGCGCCACTCCTGATAGGACTTCAGCAATCCAAGTTCCCCCGGATCCCGCCCCTTCTGCCGGGCGTCGATGAGGATATCGGCGATCACCGAAACATCCCGCAGGCCCAGATTGAAGCCCTGCCCGGTGACCGGGTGTATGACATGCGCCGCATTACCCACCAGGGCCACCCGCGGACGCACCGGATCCACTGCCTGGCGCAGCCGCAGGGGATAGGCCACTCGTTTACCCAGACGCTGAAGACGTCCCAGACGATAACCGAAACGATCCTGCAGACGCGCCAGGAAGGCCTCATTGGAAAGTCCCATCAGCTCGGCCACCTGTTCGTCCTGGGCGGTCCACACCATGGAGATACGCCCCTGGGTCATCGGCAGCATGGCCAGGGGTCCGGTATCGGTGAATCGCTCGTAGGCAACGCCCTCAGGAGGTCGATCGCTCGACAGGTTGGCAATGATCGCGGTCTGACCATAACCGCGCTCCTTCATATTGATCGAGAGCAGTTCCCTGACCCGGGAGTCGCCGCCATCCGCGGCCACCAGCAGTTTCGCGGTCAGTTTTCTCGGATTGTCATCCTGCAACAGCCTTACCTCGATGGCCCGCTCACTGACCGAGAAGCTCTGCAAACTTGCAGGACAGATCACCTCCACATCCGACAGGGTCCCCAGTTCGTTCAACAGACAGGCCCCCAGGGTACGGGCCGTGACCACATAACCCAACGCCTCCACACCTTCCTGTACATGATTCAAACGGGTAAACCCAAAATGCCCGCGATCGGAGATATGAATATCACGGATGGGTTCCGCCTCCGCTTCGATCCCCGACCAGGCACCCAAACCCTGCAGGATCAACCGACTGCCCCAGGACAAGGCGATCACCCGATCGTCATAGCTGGGTTGCACCGCGGAATCCAACGGCCAGGCCTCAATCACACCGATACGGTACCCATGCCCGCTCAAGGCATGCGCCAGGCTGGCGCCCACCATGCCACCCCCCACAATCAGAATGTCGAAATCTTCCATCTGTACCATCACCCTGCCATGACCGCCTCGATCTCATCCACTGTCTTGGGGACATCCCGGGTCAGCACTTCACAACCCTCCCGGGTGACCAGCACATCATCCTCGATACGGATCCCGATATCCCACCACTTTTTCGCCACGCCTTTCATACCGGCGGGAATGTAGAGCCCCGGCTCGATGGTCATCACCATCCCGGGTTCCAGCATGCGCCAGGCACCATCCACCTTGTAATCCCCCACGTCATGCACATCCATGCCGATCCAATGGCCGGTACGATGGGGGAAGAAGGGTTTGTATTTCTCTTCCTTTATCAACTTGGCCGGCGTGCCCTTGAGGATACCCAGCTTGATCAATCCACGGGTGATCACCTTCACCGCCGCATTGTGCGGATCGTTCCAGTGATTACCGGGCTTCACTGCAGCAATGGCCGCATCCTGGGAGGCCAACACGAGTTCGTAGAGCAGTCGCTGGGCTTCACTGAAGCGTCCACTGACCGGGAAGGTTCGAGTGATGTCCGAGGCGTAATAGTCTTTTTCACAACCCGCATCGATCAACAACAATTGATTCTCCTCGATCCGGGCAACGTTATCCACGTAGTGCAGGGTACAGGCATTTGCACCCGCCCCCACAATCGGCGGATACGCCTGCTCACGGGCACCCTGATGACTGCATTCACGAATAAATTCCGCTTCCAGCTGATACTCCCAGAGTCCAGGTTTACAGAACTGCATCACTCGGGTGTGCGCCTTGGCGGAGATGCGTGCCGCCTGACGCATCACTTTGATTTCGGAACGGCTCTTGTAAAGCCGCATCTCATGCAGGTAGTGATCCAGGGCAATGATCTCCACCGGACCCAGCAACCCACTCCGCGAGTTACAGCGAATCGTAGTGATCCATTCAGAGAGCTTCTGATCGAATTGGGGATTGCATCCCATGACGTAGAACACACGCTCACACTGTTCAAGCATACGCGGCAGAATATCGTCCAGATCACCGATCGGGAACGAATCATCGGCAGCGTAGTCCCGACAGGCCCCCTCCTGTCCGGCCCGCGCGCCATCCCACTGTTCCTTAACCGGATCCGTTTCCCGGTTGAACAGGATGAACTCCGCCTGCTTACGTCCGGGTATCAGGACCAGAACCGCTTCAGGTTCGGGAAATCCGGTCAGGTAGTAGAAGTCACTGTCCGGTCGGTAAGGAAAGTGCACATCTCGATTACGAATCAATTGTGGCGCGGTGGGCAGGATCGCGATGCTGCCCGGTCCCATCATGCGCATCAATTCACGACGTCGACGCTTGTACTCACTCTGTTGCATGTTCGTGCACCCGGTTTTCAGCCAATTCCTCCCACATCAGCATCGTCACCACTCGAAGAAATTCCTGCAGCTCGACGTAGGCCATCTCCGTGGCCTCACCGGATTCCAGATCCGCATAGTCGATACGTGTGAAATGAGTCAGATCCTGCAGCGCTTCACGGGCATCTCCGACGAGCTGTCGTTCCGTGATTCCGGCCACCCCCAAACCATAGAGATAACCTTCACACCATTCGCTCAGACATTTTGCACGTTTGGGCATGGGCTGGGACTCATCCGGGAGCACAGGCATGAACAGCATCTCCACATGCCCGATCTGCTCCGCGGTCGCGCTGTACAACGCTCCGATCGTCTGTCTCGCCTCCTGGGCAAGAAGATCGTCATCCGGCAGATGCCCCATCAGGTCACCCAACCAGATCGCTTGTACCTCATCGGATCCGGCACACAGCAACCCCGTGATAACACCATGCAGTTCACTCGGGCCATAGTCGAAATCGACCGCCAGGAGAACCTGTTCGAGTCGGTCAAAATCGGGTACGGGAAAGTTGTCGCTCATAAACCAGCCTGTTTCATACATTTTGCAATAAATCATATCATGCCGATGTAGAGATTGACCCGCCAGTTTCCGCCCACTATATTGATGAGCATGAGTGAAAACGAGACCCCACAACGGACAGAAATGGACCTGCAGGCTCTTGAAATACGAGTGGAAGAGCTGATTCGCGCATGCTCTTATCTTAAGGACGAAAATAAATCCCTTAAACAGCGGCAGGACAATCTGGTTGCGGAACGTGCCGCACTGATTGAGAAGACCGAGCTGGCCCGCGCCCGAGTCGAAGCCATGATCACCCGTCTCAAATCCATGGAAGCGCCCCAGTGAACAGCAACCGTCTTCCGGTCACGGTCTCCATACTCGACAAGGAGTACCGCATCTCCTGCCTCCCCGAGGAACGAGAATCCCTGCTTCAGGCAGCCGCCTATGTAGACGGCCAGATGAGAGAGATCCGTCAGGCGGGACGCATTATCGGTTCCGAGCGTATTGCGGTTATGACGGCGCTGAATATCGCCAACGACCTGCTGCTCAGTCAAAAAAACAAAGACCAGGGTACGGAAAACATCACCCGCCGGATCAAGAACCTGCAGGACAAGATCGAGATCGCCCTCAACACCACCAATCAACTGGAACTTTGAGGCAAATAGAGTTAGCCTACAAGGGTGACATCCCCTGCGGTGTTCGTTAGCAGCCCGGGTATTTTCTTGAGCCTAATATCTACCCTGGGATCATAATGGCAGACCCCGTGTGCATGTCCGTTCTCAATACGGAAAGCCTTAGGTTCTCCAGTTGATCCCACTTGAACCCACTGGTTCAAGAACAAAGGCACACGACGGCACACGTGGGAGATGTCACCTCATTCGCCCATGAACACAAACCAAGTCCGCCGCGAAATCAGGGTTCAGCGCCGCAACCTCACCCCCGAAACACTTCACCAACACAGCAACCGCATGTGCCGTCTGGCGATGCGCCTAAACGCCTTCCGCCACAGTCGGCGCATTGCCTTCTATCATGCTGTTGCGGGCGAAATGGATCCTGCTCCGCTGATGCTCGCCGCTCTTGCGACCGGCAAGCAGGCCTTCCTCCCCATTCTCCGCCAACGACCCTGCAACAGTCTCTGGTTCGCCCCCATGCGCCGGCGGCAACCCATGGCAAACAATCGCTTCGGGATTCCGGAACCGGTATTTCACCCCCGACATCGGGTTATGCCCTGGTCCCTCGACCTGGTATTCGTACCCCTGGTAGCCTTTGACCGGTCAGGTCATCGCCTTGGTATGGGGGGTGGTTACTACGATCGCACCTTCGCCTTCAAACTCAAACATCAACACTTGACCGGCCCAAAACTCATTGGACTGGCACATGAGTTTCAACTAAGAGACCCACTCGATACCAATGCCTGGGACGTTCCACTCGATGCCGTGATTACCGAATCAGCCTTCCACTCGTTCACAACTCACTCAAGTTGAAGCGACCTAAAGCAGCCGACAAATCCGTTCCCGTCTTTCGGTGGGTTGCCATGATAAACAGATCAAACTCAACGCCCCTATGCATGAATCACTTTTGAACACAAAATCACCGACCTGTCCGGTGAGTGTCAAAACACACTTAGCCGATCACCAATTCAAACAACAAACTGAATTAATTAACAAAAGAACACCAGTAGTTCTGGATTTTTTTTTGAGCTGAATTATACTCTGAACATCTATTGGGTAGTTCTTCGGGAGGAAACCTGACATGGCGATTAAACGAGCCGCAAAAAAGAAGGCGACAGTGAAGCGTTCAACCACCACCAAGAAGGTCGCTGTCAAGAAAAAAGCGGCCACCAAAAAGAAGGTTGCAGCTAAGAAAGCAACCAGCAAAAAGAAAGCCGTTGTAAAGAAGACCGCAAAGAAGAAGGCTACAACCAAGAGGAAAGCAACCGCCAAGAAAAAGGCTGCAACCAAGAAGAAGGCTGCAACCAAGAAGAAAGCAACCACCAAGAAGAAGGCTGCAACCAAGAAGAAGGCAACCGCCAAGAAAAAGGCTGCCACCAAGAAGAAAGCGACCGCTAAGAAAAAGGCTGCACCGAAAAAGAAGGCAGCCTCAAAGAAGAAGGTTGCATCTAAGAAGAAAGCCACCGCAAAGAAGAAGGCCGCCAAGAAGCGTCCAGCCCGCCCAAGAAAGGTGACACCAAGAAAGAAGAAGGCAGCCACCGCTTAACCGGCAAACAAAACGAACCCCGCTCAAGCGGGGTTTGTTTTGCATCCGGACCTACCTGTTCGGACGTCATCGATGATCTGCGTGACAGGAGGTCGTGATTAACTCACTCCCGCAAACAGACGATAGGCCGGATTCTCCGTTTCATCCCAATAGGGATAGCCCAGACTGTCCAACTTGTTGATTAACTTAGCCTTTTCACCCATTTCAATCTGAATTCCCATCAACACACGGCCATACGCGGCCCCATGATTGCGATAGTGAAACAGGCTGATATTCCACTCCTTGCCCAGATGACTGAGAAAATACAGCAAGGCTCCAGGGCGCTCCGGAAACTCAAACCGAATCAGATTTTCATCGGCCAATCCCTGGGCATGACCTCCCACCATATACCGGATATGCAGCTTCGCGGTTTCGTTATCAGTCATATCGACAACGGAATAACCCTTCTCTACAAACCGATCGTATAAGATACGGCGCTCTTCATCACCGCCGCTCAACTCAATACCGACAAAGATTTGCGCGCGTGCCGCATCACTGTATCGATAATTAAATTCGGTAATGCTTCGTTTGCCGATCAGGCGACAGAAACCCAGAAAGCTCCCCGGACGCTCAGGTATCTGCACGGCGAACAACGCCTCTCGCCGCTCACCGAATTCCGCACGCTCGGCAACATGGCGTAAGCGGTCAAAATTGATGTTCGCGCCACTGTTGACGGCAATCAGGTGCTCTCCAAGGCAGCCTTCGCGTTTCACATAGCGCTTCAACCCGGCAACGGATAAAGCCCCGGCGGGTTCCGCCATGGTACGGGTGTCATCATAGATATCCTTGATCGCCGCGCAAATTTCATCGGTGGTCACCAACACCACCTCATCGACAAGCTTACGCGCTAATCGAAAGGTCTCTTTTCCGACCTGCCTGACCGCAACCCCATCCGCAAAGAGACCCACCTGCTTGAGCTTGACACGTCGCCGGGCATGCAGTGCGGTATAAAGGGAGGGGGCATCCTCAGGCTCAACCCCTATGATCTTTACTTGTGGATAGACATACTTGATGTAAGCACCGATGCCGGCGATCAAACCACCGCCACCCACGGGGACGAAGACCGCATCGGGCGGCTCGGGATGTTGGCGAAGCAACTCCATACCAATTGTTCCCTGTCCCGCAATCACCTCAGGGTCGTCAAAGGGATGGATGAAGGTAAGCCCCTGCTGTTCCGCCAGTTCAATGGCCCGGGCATAGGCCTCATCGTAGGAATCTCCCACCAGCACCGCCTTGGCGCCGAGATTCCGCACAGCCTGCACCTTGATCTGAGGGGTCGTCTTCGGCATGACAATCAATGCCTGGATCTTCAGATTCCTCGCCGCCAGGGCAACACCCTGGGCGTGGTTTCCCGCAGACGCCGCTATCACACCACGATCGCGCACCTCCTCCGGAAGGCTGATGATTTTGTTGTAAGCCCCCCTGAGTTTGAAGGAGAAAACGGGTTGCAGGTCCTCGCGCTTCAGGAATACCTGATTATCCAAACGAGACGATAACAGATTGACCCGTTCAAGCGGGGTCTCTCTGGCTACATCGTAGACCCTGGCACGCAGGATTTTTTCTATGTAACGTAAAGGCATGGACTATTCCAATCAGATGAGGTCAGTGCGGTGTAATGTATAAAGCGAACCGATTTACGGGGCTCAGACAGATACACTTTATACGTTACACCACACTAGGGTATTATCAACCACAGGCCCTCCATTCTCACAACCGCTGCGATAGAAAAATCACCTGTTGTGCCTTGAGGGTGTTCGAAAAAACCAACCGGCCGTCGTTATGGTTGGGAAAGTGCAGGAACGCAACACAGCAAAGCCGATGACCCCCGGTGCTGGGGTTCCTTCCACACCCCTTCCCCAGTGACAGTAGACCATTACTACGCACCGTTATGACAGGCTATCACTATAATACAAATCCGACCCGAACGAGGAGGGATCATAATGAATGCGGACGATTTAAAAAAACAGGCGGCTCAGGCAGCCATCGAATACGTTAAAGGCGGTGTCATCGGTGTCGGCACCGGCTCTACGGTCAATCACTTCATTGACTGTCTCGCTGATATCAAAGGCCGTATTGATGGCGCAGTCTCGAGTTCAGAAGCTTCGACGGAACGCCTGAAATCCCATGGCATCCCGGTGCTGGATCTGAATGCCACCGGTGAACTGGAAGTCTATATCGACGGCGCGGATGAATCCGACCACTACCTCAATCTGATCAAAGGCGGCGGCGGTGCCCTGACCCGGGAAAAGATCATTGCCGGCGCGAGCAAGACCTTCGTGTGTATCGCCGATCAAAGCAAACTGGTGGATATACTCGGGCGGTTTCCACTACCCGTTGAAGTCATCCCCATGGCACGCAGCCATGTGGCTCGTAAGATCGTCAAATTGGGGGGTACGCCGGTTTGGCGGGAAGCCTTCATCACAGACAATGGCAATGCGATCCTGGATGTTCACAATCTGGAGATCATGAAACCCCAAGAGATGGAGCAAGCGATCAACGCCATTGCCGGTGTCGTCACAACAGGTATCTTCGCGCTTCGCGGGGCTGATGTGCTGATTCTGGGTACCGAGGACGGACCCAAAACCGTCTATCCGAAGTAGGCGCGTTCCCACGCGGCTACCCCTCGGCAGTCAACTGCTTAGATCAACCTCAAGCTGGTCGCTCGTGTGGTGTAACGCATAACGAGTTATTATCCCGGCGACTCAGTATGTCGGGTTAATATCAACGCGACACTACGGAACTTCTTACAAACATAAAAAAGCGGGGCTCTCAGAGCCCCGCTTCTCACTTCAACTATAGCTGAAAGCTATATTAGAAGGCGTGGTTCAGCTGCAAGCTGAAGACGCTCACATCGCCATCGCGGTTGTCGAAGGAGCTGGCCACGTAGTTTGCCATCACAGAGGTATGCTTGCTCATATTGTAGTGGTAACCGATACCGCCACCGTCATGATCATTGGAATCGTCGCTGTCGTCAGAGTAGTCAAAGAACTTGAGCACAACCATACCGGGACCGGCTTTCACGCCACCGTTCAGCATGATGCTGGTGGAATCCTGAAGATCGTCGCCGTCGCCAGGATTATCGACCGTAATGGTTTCGAAGGTAAAACCGACTTTGAACATGCCGCCGTCATAACCAGCACCACCGCGGATCTGGGTCAGGTCAGCGCCGTCAGCACCGATTGCGTCGATGTTGCCGTCAGCTGCTTCATAACCCAGGGCAGCGTAGATGCCGCCGTTGGAGTACATACCAGCCAGAGAGTAAGCGTCAGCGATGCCATCAGCTTCGCTGTTCTCACCGGGGACCAGGGCCGCGGCCAGTGTCAAACCGCCCAGGCTGGGGGTGATGTAGGCGATCGTGCCGTCAGCGCGACGGTCAACGAGCTGCTCGGTGTAGTTCTTGTTGTTATCAACAGCGGTATCAGCGAAGTAGTCGAGCGACTGGGTGGTGAGTTTCAGGGGGGTGTCGTGACGACCGATCACGAAGGTACCGAAACCGCCAGCCAGGCCGACGAAGGCGTTACGGGCGCTCAGGCTGCCGTCGCCGGAGAATTCATTACCACCCGGGTTGGTGGAGATTTTTACGCCATATTCGATCTTGTATACAGCGGTCAGGCCGTTGCCCAGGTCCTCGGAACCTTTGACGCCCAGACGGGAGGTGTAATCGTTGATCTCGATGTCGTCGACTTCAGCGGCGCTGTCACGCTCGTCGTTGACCAGCTCCAGAGCCTGACGGACTTTACCGTAGACGGTGGCATCAGCCATGGCAGCTACAGGAGACACCAGAGCCGCGGCGATAGCGAGAGAGAGTACTTTCTTCATTTGAGTTAACTCCGAAACAAGTGATGGGTAGAAAATTGACTACGCAGCAAATACTAGACAACGCGTTTGTAAATTGCAAGCGATTTTTTGCAAAAAAGACACAACAAATCAGGGTGTTGCACTTTTGATACACGGTCTAACGGAGCTCTAATAAACACTAATATATCAACATGTTAACAATTTATGGCAACAAATAACACGGAGCGCCTTTTGGATTAACCTACTGAATTACTTGGTATATGTTGTACCTTTTTTTTGACAAAAAAACATCACAACACAAACTTAAGCAATTGGGTTAATATCAATAAAATACATATAGTTACGACGTGTATCGCGAATCCTGCATGAAGAACAAGCATGAATTGCCTGATAAAATGGGGGTATCTATCTGGAAATTTCTTGATTCAGCCGCGGAATCACCCGCATCTGTAAAAAATTTACAAATTCGACCAGATTCGGGTAGCAAGCCGCCGCCTGAACAATGTAATCCAGGGTCCGGGGTATATCTTTCAGATAGCCCGGTTTACCGTCGCGAAGATTGAGTCGGGCAAAAATGCCACTGGCCTTGAGATGCCGCTGCATTCCCATCAGATCGAACCAGCGAATGAACCGGGACTCATCCTCGACCGATAACACACCGGACTGGCAGGCCAGTTCAAAATAACCCATGACCCAGGCCTCCACCTGGGGTTGCGGCCAGGCGATATAGCAATCTCGTAACAGGGAAACCAGATCGTAGGTCACCGGACCGATCACCGCGTCCTGGAAATCCAGTATCCCCGGATTCTGCCGGGTACTGACAATCAGGTTACGAGAGTGGTAATCCCGGTGAACGCAGACTTTGGGTTGCTCCAGGGCGCTTTCGGTCAGAAGCTCGAATACCTGACTCAGCAAACGCTCCTCATCAGCACCCAGATCGAGCTGTAGCTGCGAGACCAGAAGCCAGTCGCGAAACAGAGACATCTCCCGCATCAACAGTTCCCGGTCATAATCGGGCAGTCCCTCCCGAGGACCACAGGCCTGCAGGGTGACAAGGGCGCCCAGGGCATCTCCGTAGAGACGCTGCACAGTTTCGCTGTTGAGATGATCGAGATAGAGCGGTTTACCCAGGTCCTCGAGCAGCAGAAAGCCCTGCCGGTCATCCCTGGCATGAATATGGGGAACATTCAGGCCGATCGCTTCGAAGGCTTGCGCCACCTGCACGAAAGGCAACACATTCTCCTTCTCCGGGGGCGCATCCATGGCAATGTACGTCCCTTCGGCCACCGTGATACGGAAGTAACGACGAAAACTGGCATCACCGGATGCCGGCTCGAATTGGTAGTCATTGATTCCAGGCAGGCTGTCCAGCCAGCCTTTCAGCTGTTCGATACGTTGCGGCACATGATCACCAATTAATAACTCAAGCCTCGACGGGATGACCCTTGCGGCGGGAGAGTACCCAATGACGCAGATCATCCGCGATCAGGTAGAAACTGGGCAGCGCCAACAGGATCAATAGCGTAGCGAAGAGTAACCCAAAACCCAGGCTCACGGCCATGGGGGAGAGAAACGCGGTCTGCCCCGTGGCAAAGAAGATCAACGGCGATATACCCAGAAAGGTCGTGGCGCTGGTCAACAGGATCGGCCGGATGCGAACCCGACCGGCTTCTACCAGGGCATCCTTGCGTGACCATCCCTCGAAGCGTAAGCGCTTGGCAAAGTCGATCAGGATCAACGAATCATTGACCACGATACCCGTCAATGCCAAAAACCCGATCATGGACAGAAACTGCAGATGGTAGCCGAACAGCCAGTGGCCGAAGATCACACCGATCGCACCAAAGGGTATGGCAAACATCACCACCAGGGGATCGAGCAGGGACTTGAACAGTGCGGCGAGAATGAAAAAGATGATCGCCAGGGCAATGATCCCGGCCCGTTTCATGCCGACCATGGATTCCTGGGCCTTTTTCTTTTCGCCGAGAAACAGCATGCGTTGCCCCTCGGGCAGTCGGGTGTATTTCTGTTTGACCTGCGCCAGTACCTGGTTCGGGGTGGTGATATTGGCATCCACCTCCGCGGTCACGGTCGCCAGCCGATGCAGATTGCGTCGCTGGATGCTGTTGTAACCCCGGGCCTCATGAATATCGGCGACCTCTCCGAGATAAACCGTACGTCCATCATCCAGGGTGATTGGGAGCCGTGCCAACGCCATCGCGTCGTGACGCAGCTCATCATCATAGATCAAGCGAACCGGTATGCGCTTATCCTTCCAGCTGACATAGGTGAGTTTCAAACCCAGAAATCCGGTGCGCACCGCATCGGCCAATTGTGCCTGACTCAGACCGAGGCGCCGGCCCTGTTCATTGAGTTCATAGCGGTATTCCAACTTACCCGGATCCATGTCCTGACGTGCATCGGACACACCGGGCATCTGCTGAATGAACTGGCGAATCGATTCCGCGGTTTGACTGATGCGGTTGATATCATCTCCGGCGATGCCGATCTCCAAATCCGCACCCGCCGGACCGCCCTGGGCGCGTAGGATGGACAGGCGCTGAATTCCGGGAATACGCTGCAACGCTTCACGCACCTGATCGATAATCACCTTGGAGGAGCGTTCCCGACTGCCTTCCCAGGAGAATTGCAGACTCACCAGAGGGGAGACCCAGCGCTCGATGAACCCCTCGGGTTTCTGTTTTTTCAAATCCACGATCAATTGAATGTAACGGCTGCCCATCTTTACCCGGTGAAAATCGATGAACATCACTCCCACATTGGTCAGTAAGGTATCCAACTCGTCCTCACTCAGGGTCTGCATCAGCGTGTCTTCCAGTTTGTCCGCCAGGCGCGAAGCATCCTCGATACTGTAGGTGCTGGGTGCCTCGATGTTGACGAAAAACTGCCCCACGTCCACATGCCCGAACAACAGAGAGGGGATACGGGTGGCCGCATAGGCCATGGAGACCGCGAGCACCCCGATGCTCAACAGGGCCACCGGATAGCGGTAGTCGAGACACAAACGCAGAAACCGGGTATAGCTCCGATTCAGGGCCGACCAGTCGATACGTCCCGGTTTGCGCGCCTGGGTGGGGCGCAGCAGTTCCTTGGCGTGAGAAGGTAATACGCCAAAGGCTTCCAGCAGGGAGCCGAGCAGTGCGGCACTGACCACCACGGGGATCACCGAGATGAAGGCACCCATGGTCCCACCGATGGCAAACATCGGCATGAAGGCCGCCACCGTGGTGGTGGTCGAAGCAACCACCGGCCAATAGACCTCTTTGGTACCCAACACCGCGGCATCCCCGGGACTCTCACCCAATTCCAGATGCCGATAGATGTTTTCATTGACGATGATGGCGTCATCCACGATCAGACCCAGGGCGATCAGGAAGGCGAACAGGGAGACCATGTTGATGCTGTAACCCAGCAGGTGAAGTACCACGATGGCGATCAGGAAGGAGACCGGAATGCCCATGGCGGTGATCAGCGCGATGCGGAAATTGAGCATGAAATAGAGTGACAGCAGAACCAGGACCAGGCCGACGATACCCGACGACTTGACCGTTTCAAGTCGGTTTTTCACATACACGGAGAGATCGCTGAACAGTCCCAACCGCACACCGGCGGGCAGGCTCTGCTGACGTTGTTGTACATACTCCCTGACCAGCCGGGCGACCTCGATGGTACTGGCCTGACTGGTTTTGTTGAGGGTCAGGTTCACCGACGGTTGACCGTTGAAGCGTCCCAGGGTCTGCGCCTCTTCGAAACGCAGTTGCACATCCGCGAGTTCGCCCAGACGCAACTGGCCACCCTGATCATCACGCCGCAGTACGATCTGCGCCATGCGGAGCGGGTCCGGGGGTACCCCCATGCCTCTGAGGCGGATATCCCCATTGGAGGATTTCAGCGTCCCCCCGGGAAGGTCCCTGAGATTGTTGCGCAGGGCACTGATGATCTGATTGAGTGACACGCCCCGGGCGGAAAGCACCCGGGGATCGACCACCACCCAGATCTCCCACTCCCGGTCTCCGGCCATACCGACGGATGCGGTGCCCGGCAAGGTGATCAGCTCATCCTTGACCTGTTCGGCGATGGCGTAAAGTTCGCCCCGGGCAATCTCCCCATAGAGACTCACCGAGATGACGGGAAATCGGGTTTCAAGGCGTGACAGTTCCGGCTCTTCCGCCTCTTCGGGCAAATCATCGACCTGGTCCAGGGCGGTGCGTACCTTGCGCATGAAGTCGTCCACATCCGCGCCGCTTTTCAGCTCGATGAGAATGTTCGAGACCCCCTCGTTACTGGTGGAGCTGATCACGTCGATATCCGCCAGACCATCCATCTCCTGCTCGATGGGCAGGGTTACCTGGCGCTCGATCTCCTCCGGGGAGGCCCCCTCGAACAGGGTCTTGATGCTTACCTTGTCCTGCTCCACCACCGGAAACATCTCCTGGGGCATGGCATACCAGGAGAGCACCCCGGCGATCAGGACAATCACCAGCAGCAGGTTGACCAGCAGAGGATTGCGAATGGAGAAATCAATCACTGCCCGGGACCGTCCCTTCGACCTGTACCCGCAGACCCTGGCTCAGCACGTCCACATCCCGGGCCGCCAGGATCTCCCCTTCGCTCACCCCCTTGCGGATCACTTGCCAATCGCCCTGACGGATACCGGGTGTCACCCTGCGCCGTTGCAGACGATCGCCCTGCAACAGGAACACGTAGTACTGCCCCTCTTCCCGAAGCAGGGCCGTGGCCGGTACCACCCGGGCCCCGGCACGGGGGCGTAGCGGTACCCCTACCCGCCCCAGTTGCCCAGGCAAAAACCCCGCACCTTCGATCCTCACACGGATGGGATGGGTGTGGGTCTGGGGATCGGGATCGACCTGCAAAGCCACCAGCCGGCCCGCAACCTGACGATCCTCCACGGTAACTTCCAGGGACTGCCCCAGCCCCAGGGCCGCGGCCACATCACCACTCACCGACAGCTGCAGCTCCAGGGTACGGGCATCGATCAGTTCCAACACCTGGGTATTGGGTGGGACATAGTCTCCCACATCAACCAGTACCTGATTGACCCGCCCATCAAACGGCGCAACCAACCGGGTGCGGTCCAGGTTGCGTTGCGCCCGGCTTAGCGCCGCCTCCTGACGCACCACCCGTGACTGATTGCTCTCCAGACTGAAGGTCAGACTGGCCTCGTCACTCTGCAGCGCCAGCAACTTCTGCCGCGCCCCCTCCCGGGTCGACTGAGAGGCCAGGGAACCTTCCCCCAGTTTTTCCAGGCGCTGATACTCGCGCTGCGCCAGAAGCCGATTTTCCCGCGCCAATTCGAGCAACGCCTTATCCCGTTTCAGGGTTGCCCGGGTCTCATCGAGTTGGGATTGGGCCTCGGTCAGCGCATCCCGATAATCGGCATCATCGAGTTGCAGAAGAACCTCTCCGGATGTCACCGACTGCCCCGGTTCGATAGGCCGCGCCCGTACCTCACCGGACACCTCAAAGCGCAGGCGCGCACTTTGCCAGGGGCGTAGCACCCCGACGACTTCCACTTCGGGCCGGATATCCCTTACCATCACCCGGGTTACCTCCACCCGGGGAACCGGCGGGGGCTTAACCTCGGTATTCGCTTCCGGACGGGTGACGACCAGCAAGATCACCAGGAGCAGACTGGCCAGCACAATCGCCAGGCTCAGCCAGAATCGACGCATTACACTACTCAAAACCCTGTTCCCGATAACCTTAGTTTGAAGTTGAAGTGATTCTATGCGAATTTACACCCGCCTGCGCGAAGAACTATCAACCCGATGCCTTTCCTGCGTTTACTCTCACTGCTGCTGTTCCTTCCCACAATCCTCATCGCGGACGAGACACCCCGGGTGGATCAGGGCCTGGTCTGGGATGCCTGCCGAAACAGCGAGGTTCCGCCTATTCCGGAGCCACCTCCGGCACCGAACCCCGACGAGCCGGTGCAGATGTCCGCCGATCATGTGGATTACGACCAACCCAAATCGCAAACCGATCTGGCGGGATCCGTTCAACTCTGGCACTACGACGCCTACGCCGAGGCCGATCGACTCACCTATCGGGCCGACACCCGGGCCGCGGAGCTGTTCGGTAATCTGTTCATTCAGCAACCGGGCCTGCGCATCGGCGCCAGCCAGGGCTACCTGGAGGTGGATAACGACCGGGGCTGGCTGCTCGATACCGAGTTTCGCCTGACCGATCGCCTGGCTCGGGGAGAGGCGCAAAGGATCGACCTGAAGGATCGATTTCGCAGTGTCTACCAGGATGCCAGTTTCACCACCTGCGCCCCCGGAAAGAACGACTGGCGCCTGGTCGCCTCGGAGTTAAAAATCGACCGGGAAGAGGGTTGGGGAAGCGCCACCCATGCCCGCCTGCATCTTGGCGGGGTGCCGATCCTGTACCTGCCCTATTTCACCTTTCCGGTGGATAACCGGCGCAAAACCGGTTTTTTGATGCCAACCGGGGGATCCTCGAACCGCTTGGGCACCGACATCCAGACACCCTACTATTTAAACCTTGCACCGAATTACGATGCCACCCTGACCCCCCGCTGGATGAGCAAGCGCGGCCTGATGATGGGGGCGGAATTACGCTATCTCGGGGAATGGCAACGGGCCGAAATCAGTGGTGAAATCCTGCCCAACGACCAGGTCGCGGATCCCGCCCGGGACAACGAACGGCGGGCGCTGCGTTTCTACCACGTCAGCCGCCCGGCCCCCGGGCTGGTCACCCATATCGAAACCAACTCGGTGAGCGACAACGAGTACCTGAACGATTTCGGCACCAATCTCGCCATGACCAGCACCCGCAACCTGGAACGGGTGGGCGAGGTCCGCTACCGCCAGGGTGGGTGGTTGATGTTGGGCCGGGTACAAACCTTTCAAACCGTTGACGAGACCCTCAGCCAGAGCGAACGGCCCTATCGCCGACTGCCGCAGCTCTATACCCGGGGAACCAGCCGTTCCCGCCCCTTCGGGCTGGCCTTCGACTTCATCGGGGAATATACCGATTTCAAGCACGACACCCTGACCAATGGGGAACGCCTGATCCTGCGGCCCAGTGTGGAACTGCCGATGCGCCGCAGCTGGGGTCACCTGGTACCCCGCCTCAGCCTGAACTACGGCGGCTATCGCCTGGATCGCGAGGAGCAGACCACCCCGGACTATTTCGTTCCCGCCTTCAGCCTCGACAGTGGCCTGGTGTTCGAACGGGAAACGGACTGGTTCGGCACGGATGCCTACCAGACCCTGGAGCCACGGTTCTACTATCTGTACGCGGATTACGACGATCAATCGACGATTCCCGACTTCGACACCGCCGACCTGGACCTGAAGTACGCCAGCCTGTTCCGGGAAAACCGCTTTACCGGCAACGACCGTTTTGGGGATGCGAACCAGCTCGCCTTCGGCCTGACCAGCCGTTGGCTGCAGGCCGACAACGGCATGGAACGATTGCGTGGGAGTATCGGTCAGATCTATTACGCCCAAGACCGGGAGGTCCAGTTGACCGGTTCGACCGAGGAGAACCCCTCCTCGGCGCTGGTGGCGGAAGTGTCCGCGCGCCTGGATCAATCCTGGCGCAGCACCCTGAGCGTGCGCCGTAACCCCCACCGGGAAACCAACAAGGTCGATAAGGGACGATTCACGCTACGTTACCATTCAGTGCAACACGACCTGTTCAACATTGATTACAATTACAGCCGTAACACGATCAGAGACCTGGATATCTCATTCTACAAATCCCTCGGCCGACAGGTCAGCCTGTTCGGCAAGTGGAAACATTCGTACCTTTACGAACGGAATATGAATAGAATACTCGGTTTTGAGTACGGGGGTCGCTGCTGCTGGACACTGCGCAGCTTCTATCAGCGCTACGTGGCCAACGAGGACAAGGACGAACCGGAGGATTCCCGATTCATGCTGCAACTGGAGTTGCGGGGGCTCGGCGCCCTGGGGCAGGCCGCCGATAACGAACTGCGAGAGACCATCTATGGCTACACAAATGAGCGTGACTGATGTCTGAACCACTCCTACCCATGTCGATACGGCGTGTCCCGGCCCTGTTGTTCCTGTTTTTGTTCCTGAGCGTCCCGCCGCTTCGGGCCGCGGTACAGGAGTTGGACAATATCGTTGCCATCATCAATGACGATGTCATCACCAAAACCGAGCTCGATACCAAAACCCGGGAGATGCTGACCCAACTCACCCAAAAACAGACCAACCTGCCACCGATGGACATCATCCGTGAGCAGATCCTGGAGCGGATGATCTCCACCCGCCTCCAACTACAGGCCGCCCGGCGTCTGGGCATCTCCGTGGATGACGCCACGGTCACCAAGGCCATCGCGAATATCGCGGAGACCAACCACATCACCCTGCTGCAACTGCGTGAAACTCTGGAGTCCGATGGGATCAGTTTTCCCCTGTTCCGGGAGCAGCTGCGTGAAGACATCCTGATCAACCGGTTGAAACAGAAAGAGGTGATCAACCGGATCGTCGTCACCGAACAGGACATCAAGAATTTTCTCGCCCGGGAACTGGGCACCAGTCGGCAGCGTTCCTCGGTGCACCTGCTGCATATCCTCATCGCCACACCGGAAGGCGCCTCGCCCCAGGATGTGCAGGAGGCAAAGAAGCGCGCCGAGGAGATCCACGCGGAATTAAAGCAGGGCGCCGATTTCGGCGAACTCGCGATTCGATACTCAGACGGACGCCAGGCACTCGAAGGGGGTGAGCTGGGGTGGATCGAAACCTCCCGTATTCCCAGTCTTTTCACCCATGTGGTTGACGAAATGGAAGCCGGCGACATCAGCGAACCGATTCGCAACGCCTCGGGTTTTCATATTGTCAAGCTGGCCGAGGTCGAAGGCGGCAACAAGCTGATCGTCAATCAAACCCATGCCCGGCATATCCTGATCACCACCAACGAAATCGTCTCAGACAATGAGGCGCGGCAACGCCTCGAAACACTCAGAGAGCGCATCGTCAACGGAGAATCCTTCGAATCCCTGGCCCGTTCGCACTCCGATGACAAGGCCTCCGCGATCAAGGGCGGCGATCTGGGATGGACCAGCCCCGGCGACCTGGTACCCGCCTTCGAAGAGCAGATGAATGCCCTGGCGATTGATGAAATCAGCCGTCCGTTCAAGACCCAGTTCGGCTGGCACCTGGTGCAACCCCTGGAGCGGCGCCAACACGACAACACCGAGGCGGTACTGAAGAACAAGGCACGCCAGGAGATTCAAAAGCAAAAATCCGACGAGGCAATCGAACTGTGGCTGCGCCAACTGAGGGATGAGGCCTATGTGGAAATTCTGTTGGACGAATCGGACACGCCTTGATCAGACGTCTCGCACTCACCCCGGGAGAGCCGGCCGGCATCGGACCGGATCTGTGCGTCATGCTGGCGCAACGTTCCCACCCGACCACGGAGATCGTCGCAATAGCCGATCCTGAGCTGTTGCGACACAGGGCCGATCGACTGGGTCTGGCACTGAACGTACTTGAATTCGATCCTTCCCGGGAACCCGCGCCCCTGCCCCCCGGATCACTCCGGGTGCTGCCCGTGAAGCTCCAGACCGAAAGCCTCTGCGGGACCCTGGATCCCGCGAACGCCTCCTATGTGCTGGATACCCTGCGCCGGGCCACCGAGGGCTGTCTGTCCGGCCGGTTCGACGCACTGGTGACCGGCCCGGTGCACAAAGGCAACATCAACGATGCCGGACTGCCCTTCACCGGACATACGGAGTTTCTCTCGGCACTGTGCGGCGACGCACACCCGGTGATGATGCTGGCCACACCGGAACTGCGGGTCGCCCTGGTCACCACTCACCTGCCCTTGAGCGAGGTCAGCCGGGCCATCACCCCCGAGCGCCTGCGTCGGGTTGCCACGATCCTGCACCGGGATCTGCACCAACGCTTCGGACTGAAGCAGCCCCGTATCCTGGTCTGTGGTCTCAATCCCCATGCCGGTGAGCAGGGCCACTTGGGCCGCGAGGAGATCGAGATCATTCAACCCGTCCTGGCGGAACTCAACAGCCAGGGCATGCAATTGATCGGCCCACTGCCCGCAGACACCCTGTTCACACCCATCCACCTGCAACAGGCCGACGCGGTGCTTGCCATGTACCACGACCAGGGACTGCCGGTATTGAAACACCTGGGGTTCGGCCGTGCGGTCAATGTCACGCTGGGACTGCCGATCATTCGCACCTCGGTGGATCACGGCACCGCGCTGCCCCTCGCGGGTACCGGTCAGATCCAGCCGGGCAGCATGAACTACGCGGTGACCGTAGCGGAAAAAATGGCGGCATCCGCACACGATTAAACCAACAATATCCCGTCGCTCATCCCCATGAGCGCCATGGATATTAGCGTTTCCAAACATAGCGTTCTGAAACAGAACGGACTATTTTTTAAAAAAAGCACATCTGACTCAACACCCCAGGAATTAATCCTGCAACCTAACCTGTTAGATTGCAGGATTAATAATAAAACAAACGACCCAGAGGGATACGAGCCATGAACAAGCAACCGGATATCGTACCGGATTCCTTTGAAGTGCCGCTATGAACGACGTGACAGGAAACAACAGGCACGACCCCAATCAGGGATTCATGCGCAATGCCTCAGAGCAGTTGGCGCAACGCCGACAGCGCATGGAATATGAGCGCAAAATCGCGGATCGCGACAGACTGCTCCAGGAGTTACATGTCCACCAGATCGAACTGGAGCTGCAACATGAGGAGCTTCGCCAGGCGCATTTAAGTCTCGAGTACACCTATCAGCAGTATCTCGACCTTTATAACGGAGCCCCTGTGGGTTATATCAGTCTGGACGATGAAGGCCTGATCATACGCGCTAATCAAAAGCTTGCTGACATGTTCGGTGTAGAACTCTACCGTTTGACCGACCGCCCTTTGATCGATTTCATGGCACCCCAGGATCAAAACATCTTCCGAAACCGGTTCAAGGCGTTCATCAACAACCCGGCAGGTAATCACATCGATGTGCAATTCCGCTATGGCTCCGACAAATCCAGCGAACGCACATTTGTCGGCCGCATTCAGGGACATCGGCTGGATTCATACAAAAGCTCATACACATTCACCGGCTGGAAAGAGACCCTGCTGATCGTTATCAGTGATGTCACTGAGCTCAAGAAGTCCGAAGATAAAATTCGATTCCAGGCCTTTCATGACAATCTGACCGGCCTGCCTAATCGAGCGGCACTCCACGATCAGCTGGAAAATGCCCTTTCGCTCACCCAGCGTCAATCCGCTTATGGTGCCGTACTCTTTATGGATTTGGATCGTTTCAAACACATCAACGACTCATTGGGACACCATACCGGAGACAAACTGCTGATCGAGTTGAGCAAGCGTCTGCGAAGCCATATTCGCAAAGAGGATCTGTTAACGCGAATGGGCGGAGACGAATTTGTCGTACTACTCGCCGAACAACACCAAAACAAGACAGTGATGGCCGTCATCGCACAACGTTTTGCGGAACATCTCGGAGCAGCGCTCTCGGAACCGATTTTTATTCAAGAGCAACGGTTTCAGCTCTCCTTGAGCGTGGGTATCACAATCTTCCCATTTCAAACCGAAGACGAGATTCAGGATGTCATACGACAGGCCGACACCGCAATGTATCAGGCCAAGTCGGACGGGCTCGGACAAGTCCGGTTTTTTCATGCCTCGATGCAGGAATCGGCCCGGCAACGCATGATCCTGGAAGCGGAACTACGTCTCGCCCTCAACGAACGTCAATTCGAACTGCACTATCAACCCCAGTTCAATGCCCAGGGAAAACTCTACGGCCTCGAAGCACTGGTACGCTGGCGGCATCCGTACCGGGGTCTGATCACCCCGGACAAATTTATCGGCATCGCGGAAGATACCGGCATGATTACCGCCATCGGGGACTGGGTTTTGGAAAATGCCGCCGGGCAGATTGCCGCCTGGCGAAAAATGCCCATTGATAACAGGATCCGTTTTGCTATCAATATCAGCGCCAAGCAACTCGAATCACCCACTTTCTGTGAACGGGTGTTGCACATCATCAATGAGTACGACCTGGACCCCCATCAACTGGTTTTCGAGATCGCGGAATCACTCCTACTGCCCAGCAATCCGACGGTTGAAACCACCCTGGAAAACCTGAGCAACTATGGCGTGACCTTTTCAATCGACGATTTCGGCACCGGCTACTCAGCTTTGGCAACCCTGCACAAGGCCCCCATCGGACAAATAAAAATCGACAAAGGCCTGATCAATGAGCTGTCCATGCGTACCGGTGATCCCGAACCGGTTCGTGAACAATCCCACTCCGCGCTGGTCAACACCATACTTTTGATGGGTAAGGCACTCGGTATCACAGTCGTGGCGGAAGGGGTGAATACGCAAGAGCAGAAGAAGGTACTGATACACCTCGGCTGCAAGTGTTTCCAAGGCTATCATTTCGCCAAACCGGCGACAGCGGAAGAACTGGAAGAGTACCTGATATCCACGGCCCGTTTGGGTTAGGATCATGCTGTCTTTCAAGAAACGAAGGATCTCAATCTCCACCTGTCGCTATTTTGGAGACCTCGTTCCCACGCTCCGCGTGGGAACGCAGACCGGAGTACGAATCACTCAGCAAGGCCGATCGTTACAGTAGGCTTAGTATGCGTTCCCACGCAGAGTGTGGAAACGTATATTGAGAGGATACCCCTCTTAGGCGGTTTTCGGCTTCAAGTCAGGGGCCGTTCGATGCAGCCCCCCCTATTCACCGGCAATCATCATCCGCTCGATCAACCAGGATCCGGTCTGCACGCTGGTACGGGTCTCCACATCGGTACCGATCTCCCGCAAGTCGAGAAACATATCCCGCATATTGCCGGCGATGGTGATCTCTTCCACCGGGAACTGGATTTCACCGTTTTCCACCCAGAACCCGGCCGCGCCCCGTGAGTAGTCACCCGTGACCATATTGACGCCCTGACCCATCAGTTCGGTCACCAACAGCCCTTTGTCCAGGCTCTTCAGCAGACCATTGCGGTCCAGCTTACCACTGTTGATGCGCAGGTTACGCACTCCGCCGGCGTTACCACTGGTCTGCATCCCAAGCTTGCGGGCCGCATAACTGTCGAGCACATAGCCCTGCAGCACACCATCCCGGATGAACGACTGACGCCGGGTCGCCACCCCTTCGCTGTCGTAGGCGGCACTGGCGAGCCCGCCGGGCAGCAGGGGCTCTTCGTGAATCTCAACCCATTCGGGAAACACCGGTTTTCCCAGCTGATCCAGCAGGAAACTGGCCTTGCGATACAGCGAGGAGCCACGGATCGCGCCGATAAAACTGCGCAACAATCCCACCGCCACATCCGCCTGAAACAGCACCGGCGCCTGTTGGGTCGGCAGGCGCCGGGCCTTGAGCCGCGCCAGGGTACGCTCGGCCGCCCGGAGGCCCACCGCCTCGGCGCTCTGTAACTGCTCGCCACGCCGGGACAGGGTATACCAATAGTCCCGCTGCATGCTCTCATCTTCCTTTGCCACTACCGAACAGCTCAAGCTGTGACGGGATGCCGGGTAGCCGCCGATGAAACCATGGGTGTTGCCATAGACCTGCAGGCCGTTGTGGGTGTTCAGAGAGGCGCCCTCCGAGTTGAAGATCCGCGGGTCGCAGTCCCGTGCCGCGGTTTCACAACGGATCGCCTGCTCGATGGCGTTCTCGACGCTCACTCCCCAGGGGTGATAGAGGTCCAGATCGGGCAGCTCACGGGCCATCAGGCCCTCGTCCGCCAATCCGGAACAGGGGTCTTCCGAGGTGTAGCGGGCAAAGTTACAGGCCGCCTCGACAGTCTCCCGAATCGCCTGAGGGGACAGATCCGAGGTGCTGGCGGAACCTTTGCGTTGACCGAAATAGACCGTCACGCCCAAGCCGTTGTCCCGGGTATGCTCAATGGTTTCCACCTCTCCAAGACGCACCGAGACGGCGAGCCCCGCATCGCTGCTAACCGCGGCCTCGGCAGCACTTGCCCCTTGGCGCTTGGCCTCCTGTAGCAGGTCCTCGACCCGTTGCTGTAATTCCTGTTGACGTGCTGCCATGTCGATCACTGCTCGGTCCCTCCTACGGTCATGCCGTCGAGTTTCAAGGTGGGTTGGCCCACCCCAACCGGCACACTCTGGCCCTCTTTACCGCACACCCCCACACCGGCATCCAGCTTGAGGTCGTCACCGACCATACTGATGCGGTTCATCGCATCCGGGCCGTTGCCGATCAGGGTCGCGCCTTTTACCGGATGGGTGACTTTGCCTTTCTCGATCAGGTAGGCTTCGCTGGCGGAAAACACGAAACGCCCGGAAGTGATATCCACCTGCCCGCCACCGAAGTTGACCGCATAGAGCCCCCGGTCCACCGATGCGATGATCTCTTCGGGATGATGCTGTCCGGGTAGCATGTAGGTGTTGGTCATGCGGGGCATGGGCAGGTGGGCATAGGACTCCCGCCGGCCATTGCCGGTGGAGTCCACCTTCATCAGCCGGGCATTGAGTTTGTCCTGCATATAACCCTTGAGCACCCCATTCTCGATCAACACCGTGTATTGGGAGGGAGTGCCCTCATCGTCGATATTGAGCGATCCACGACGTCCCGGCAGGGTGCCGTCATCTACCACCGTGACGCAGTCAGCGGCCACTTTTTGACCCACCTGACCGCTGAAGGCGGAAGTCCCCTTGCGGTTGAAATCACCTTCCAGTCCATGCCCCACCGCCTCGTGCAGCAGCACTCCGGGCCAGCCGGGACCCAGCACCACCGGCATGGTCCCGGCGGGGGCCTCGACCGCCTCCAGGTTCACCAAGGCCTGGCGTACCGCCTCCCGGGCGTAATCCAGACCCCGCTCTTCGCTGAGGAAATAGGTGAAATTCTCCCGGGCTCCGCCGCCACTGGTGCCCTGCTCCCGGCGGTTGCCCTGCTCGGCGATCACATGCACGTTCATGCGCACCAGGGGGCGTACGTCGGCACTCAGCCGCCCTTCGATATCCGCCACCAGAACGATGTCCTGGGCTCCGACCAGACTGACGATGACCTGCTTGACCCGGGGATCCAGGCGCCGGGCTTCACTGTCAACCCGGCGTAGCAGATCGATCTTGTCCACCTCGCTGAGACTGGGTAGTGGGTTGATCGGTTCGTAGAGCTGGCGGACTGCCGGGGTCCCGCTGACCCGTACCTTCTGTTCGGAACCGCTGCGGGTGATGGCCCGGGCCGCCCGGGCCGCCTCGGTGAGCACCGCCAGCTGCAACTCGTCCGAGTAGGCGAATCCGGTCTTCTCACCACTGATAACACGGATTCCGGCACCCTGTTCGATATTATGGGAACCCTCCTTGATGATGCCGTCTTCCAGCACCCAGGACTCAAGACGGCTGGTTTGAAAGTAGATGTCCGCGGCATCCACTCCCGGGCCGGTCAGTTCTCCCAGCATGCGATCCAGGTCCCGCTCCACCAGTCCCGAGGCGGTGAGAATGTTTTGCTGTGCGATTTGAATCAGGTCAGACATGAGTATTCCAGGGTTGGTCGAAACGGGATCGCTGTGCCCGTGCTAGTGTGATATGTAAAGTGAACCTATCAGAGTTGCCGGTGATCGATGGTGGGAAAGGTCTTACGTATGGTTTTTTGATATTCTCGATCCAGTTCGGCGATAACAAAACCCGTGCCACGGGGTAACTGGCTCAGCACCGTGCCCCAGGGGTCGACGATCATGCTGTGTCCATAGGTCTCGCGACCGTTTACGTGGTATCCGCCCTGCGCGGCGGCGAGCACGAAGGCCAGGTTCTCAATAGCCCGGGCTCGCACCAGGGTATCCCAGTGGGCCTTTCCGGTGATAGCGGTAAACGAGGCGGGTACGACAAAGATCTCCGCCCCCATGTCGAGCAGTTTGCGGAACAGCTCGGGGAATCGCAGGTCATAGCAGATCGTCACGCCCAGCCGTCCGAACGGGGTATCCACCACCACCGGCTCATCGCCCGGTTCGATGGTACCGGACTCCTCGTAGTGTTCATCGGTCTCGACCAGATGCACGTCGAACAGATGGATCTTGTCGTAGCGCGCCACCCGTTCGCCCCGATCGTTCATCACCAGGCAACTGGCTCTCACCTTACCGCCTTTTTGGGCTCGCAGTGGAATGGTGCCGCCAACGATCCAGACGCCGTAACGTTTCGCCATCCGACTCAGGAATCCCTGCAGGGGACCGTCATGAGACTCTTCGCACAGGGTCAGCATCTCCTGATCCCGGTTACCCTTGAAAGCGAAATTCTCGGGCAGCACCACCAGACCGGCACCCTGCTCGGTGGCTTCACTGATCAACCGTTCGGCTTCGAGCAGATTGGCGCTCACATTCGGACTGGAAGCCATCTGGATGGCCGCGACTTGACTTTTCTTACCACTCATCTTGGATCTTGATCTGTGTACAGGACGGAATATAAGGGTCGCGGAAGAAATAAACTATCCCAAAATACGCAGGATTAATGCCTGCCTTCTTGGCGCAGCGCAGGGCGCATAGCAGGGCCTATGCAACCGAAGCTGCAACAACGAAGGCGGGTATTAAGACAAGTAGTTTGGGATAATTTATTTTTTCCGCGACCCTAAAGCTTTTCGGAGCATAGCATCATGAACTGTCGTACCGCCAGTTAACTGAGTGGTTTCAGGGTTTTTCCACGCCTGGCGGAATCCCCCCCAGGGTGCCAATCCCGGACCTGGCCATCCCATAATCGCGCCGGGGTCATTCACTTCCCGGCAACTCGGGCATATGCACATTTTTTCGGTTCGGATCCCGCACTTCCCCCAACTGCCGGAACTGGGGGTTATCCCAACTCCCGGTCACTTCATAGGTGCGCATCGCGATCCGGTCGAACTGTTTTCCGAACAGCTGTTGGGTGACCGCCAGGGCCACCCCGACCGAGGGGTTGATCGCCAGGGCCCCCACCAGGGGCAGCGTGGCGCTCACGTTGGGAATCACCACCACCCGCTGATCGTAGGTACGGCTGCTCAGTCCGGTACGGCCACGGATATCCACCGAGGCCAGGGTACTGCGCAGCTCCAGATCGGTGGTGTACGCCTCCCCGTCATTGAGGTTGAAATTCCCCTCGATACTGTCGAAGGCCATCCCTTTGGAAAACAGATCCGAAAAATCCAGCGCCAGCCGCTTGCCCAGGGCGTTCAGGCTGAACAGGCCGATGAGACGCCCCATTCCCGGATCCACATTGTTCACCTGACCCTTGCCCACCTTGAGCCAAAGGCTCCCATACAGTTTATCCGCCCCCATCTCCAGCGGGGAAGTGGGCCAGTAGAGTTCCGCCTTGACCTGAGTGGGTGCCTGCTCGATGCCCGTGGTGAGGCCCAGTTCATGCTGCAGGTCACCCAGGCTCGGGGTTTGCATCTGCAGATTCAAAGCGGTGCTCTGCCCCCTTGGGGTCATATGCCAATATCCCTGCCCCGAAAGGTCAATGTTTTTGCCTACCAGGGTCAGACTGTTGATGGTGATCCCGTCCTGCTCCTTGCTCCAAATGAGATTGCCCTTACCGATCGGATCGTCGTTGATATACAGTCGTTCAACCGAAAAATTGACCGCCGGGACCTGGCGCGGATCCGGTGTTTCCGGAGGCTGTGTTGCACTTGTCCGCTGACCGGTCATGGTACTCGCGAGTTCCTGCAGGTTGAGCTTGAGATAGTCGAACCGCCCGAGGATCGGTCTTTGGGAGAGATCCCCGGGAATCTGCATGCTGCCCTGTACCGTATCGGAGGTCAGATTCACCCGATAACCGTCGGCATAGTTGTTATAGGTGAACCGGGCATTGGGACACACCGAGCCCAGCGCGACCAGTTGATCGACCCGCAGGTCCATGCCAATCCGCGGCAGGGACTGGCCCGAACCGCTGGATTGCCGACTGACCCAGGCGATCCACTCGTCCGCATCGAGCCGTTCGACCGCACCGCTGAGATGAAATCCCTCGATACCATCCAGACTTAAGGGCTCCTGGGAAAAGCCGATGGCCGCAACCCAGGGTTTTTCATGATTTGCATAAAAACGCCACAACGCATGGGTGTCCTGGCCATAGCGCACCCGTAGTTCGGTGCTCTGATCACTGAGGTAATCGACCCCCAGATCGAGCCTGCGCGGCTCATCGGCGGGTTTACCCAGGGGATCGGGCAGCGCCACCGCCACCCCGACCAGATCCGTCTCCAGGTCCATGCGCACCGGTACCGCGCTACTCTGATGGGCGATGCTGAGGGCCAGGTCCGCCTGTCCGACGCCCTGAAAGTTATCCAACTCCCAGTCCGGGAACTGCTTGCTGAGACGCTTCATATCCAGGGCCATCCGGGTGGTGATCCGGGTCCAGTCCCGCCCCTTGCGATGCACCGGAATGAGGTCGAAGCGCAACGGGCGATCCATCAGGTTCGCCCGGATATTCTTGCCCTGGATACCATTCAGATCGAAGGCTAGCACGCCTTCCAGCGCACGGATCGGCAGATCGATCTTGCGCACGGTCATTTCGGCCTGTTCGAGGGCCAGCTCGCCATTGACCTTGAGTGAACCCCGCCCATGCTCCAGGGGGATCGCCAGATCAAGCCGGGTGCGAATATCACCCGCCACGGATACCGCTTCGACGAAGGGTTTGAAGTCCTTGCGCAGCGGGGTGTCCCCCAGGATCGCCATCAGATCCTTGAAGGGACCCTGTGCCTGCCCCTTAATCTGTAACGGCGTGGGGTGACGCAGTTGATCGATGCGCAGCGACACATCCCGCAGCTCGCTCGACAGCATCCGTCCTTGCTTGAGCCACATTCCCAGACCGTTGTTGATAAAATGCACCTCGGCCTCCGCCTTACTCAGCTCAGGCCAGCCAGGCAGATAGTCGAGCAGCATGTCCTCGAGTCCGAACAAAACCTCGAAGCGCCCCTCCTGGTGTTTGAAGGGGAAGTGGTTAACCGGTCCGTAGAGCAGAAAACTGCCCGTGGTCACATGTCCGTCGACCACCGAGTTGTCGATCCACTCCACCAGGTCATGGGGCATCACCGAAACCGGGAGATAGTCGCTCTTGCTCGCTCCCCGGCCATCCCAGAAATCGGTCTGGATATCCACGAACAGGTCCTGGCCCGAGAGGGGAATGGTGACATCCACCCGGGACAGGGTATGCAGATCCGGGTTGCTCATGGCCACCCTTTCGCTCTGCAGCCGGAGACCTTGCGCGGGATCGAAATGCCAGAGGAAATCCCCCTGCATGGAATCCGCATACAGGGGCTGACGAAACAACTGGGCGTAGTCGAGCTCCATCTGCTTGCTTTGGAGTTTCATCCAGCCCCCGGATTGACTGCCGTCGATGGCCAGTCGCACACCCCGGATCCCGGGCAGGCTGTGCCAGGGCTTTGAGGCATAGTTCTCCACCTCGGCACGCAGGTTCCAGTCAAACCCTGAATCACCGCTATGCTGCCAGAGGAGATCGAGCCGGCGTACATCGCCCTGGGGTTCCAGAGCCATCAGGGCGGTGTGCCATTCGGCTTCGGGCAGGTGCAGGATACTGAGAAAGTCGTAGAGTCCTTTCAAGGCAAGATAGTCCGCCTGCAGGTGGAGCCCCTTGTCATCAGGGGACGCCGCCCACCAGGCCAGATCCAGGTGCCCCACCGGCCAAACCTCGGCGGGCCGGCTTATGGAAAAACGATCCAGTCCCAACCCCCAGCCGGCGGAACGTTTTTCGAGTCGCAGTTGGGTGCTCAGCTCGGACAATTCGAAAGGTACGGCGTCATCCGGCCCGAACAACCGCACCTGGCGCAACGCCCCAGTGCCTTCGAGGTGTTGCAACAGGCCCCCCGCCAGTTCCCCCCAGACCTCGAGACCGGCATTGGCCTGCTCGACCCGGTAACCGGTAGGCAGCCAGTCCGCGAGCCGGCCACCCAGTTGCAGATTTTCCGCCTTGAAATAGAAGGCTCCCGTCATGGCCCAGGAGGTGGATTCCGGTTGTCGCAGGTCGGCCACCAGGCGAATCCGCTGCGCGCCCTTGTTCCCAATGACACTGCTGACCGAGAGCTGGTGTCGCAATCCGTCGTTGACCAGGTCGACGACCACACCGGTCAGGTGCAGGGGCGGGCGCCCCGGCGTCGGCCCGCTCAACAAAATCTCCGTATCCTGCAGGCGCAGGTGATTCTGCCCCAGCAGAAGATCGGTGACCGCGCCGGTCTCGCTCCTGCTGGATGGACCGAAGCCATAGAGAGTGAAACTGCCGTCCGCATGGTGTCTGGCCTTGAGCCGGGTACCCACCAGGCGCCCGTCCCCCAACTGCAGCGCTCCGCTCAACAGGGATTTCAGCAGACGTACCGTGATGTACACCTGGGGCACGGTCAGTCGTGGCGCACCGGTCTGCGGATCCAGGGCGCTGACATCGGTCAGCTTCAGGGTCAGGTGGGTCCCCTTGATCTCCGCGCCAATGGTGCCGATGCGCAACGGCAGGCCCGCCTTGGCCTCCACCACCCGTTCAATCTCCCCGCGATAGGGAGAGAGGTCGATGTGCGGAAGCGCATATCGCATCACGCTCAGCAGCACGGCGAGCAGGATCACCAGCCAGGCCAGCAGCTGCCAGAACTTGGTGTGCAGGTATGTTGCAATGTGCATCATGGCGAGCGCGAGAGGGGGGCAGGACGGCTCAGATCAATACGACATCGTACTGTTCCTGGCTGTAGAGCTGTTCCGATTGGAGCTTGATGGGATGGCCGATGAACTGTTCCAGCTCGGCCAGATGGGTGGATTCCTCATCCAGCAGCCGGTCCACCACCTCCTGGGAAGCCAGCACCAGCAGGGACTCCACGTCGAACTGGCGGGACTCACGCAGGATCTCGCGAAAGATCTCATAGCAGGTGGTCTCGGCGGTCTTCACCGAACCCCGCCCGAAACAGCAGGGACAGGGCTCGCAGAGCACATGCTCCAGAGACTCACGGATGCGTTTGCGGGTCATCTCCACCAGCCCCAGGGAGGAGACCTCGGTGATCTGGGTGCGGGCATGGTCGTGAGCCAGGCACTTCTCCAGGGCGCGCAGCACCTGGCGGCGGTGTTCCGGATCGAGCATGTCGATGAAATCGATGATGATGATGCCCCCCAGATTGCGCAGCCGCAGCTGGCGGCAGATCGCCTGGGCCGCTTCCAGGTTGGTCTTGAAGATGGTCTCTTCCAGGTTGCGATGCCCCACGAAGGCGCCAGTGTTGACGTCGATGGTGGTCATCGCCTCGGTCTGGTCGATCACCAGGTGACCGCCGGACTTGAGCTGAACCTTGCGTTCCAGGGCCTTCTGAATCTCATCCTCCACGCCGTAGAGGTCGAACAGGGGCCGCTCCCCCGGATAGTACTCGATGCGGTGCTTGACGTCCGGGATAAACTTCTGGGCAAAGCTGATCGCCTTCTGGTGGGTCTCCTTGGAGTCGATTCGCACCTTCTCCACATCCGGGCCGACCAGGTCCCGCAGGGAGCGCAGTGGCAGGGAGAGATCCTCATGGATCAGTTCGATGCCCTTGGCGGTCTTGCTGCGGTCCTGAATCGAGGCCCACAGCCGCGCCAGGAAGCGCATATCCGCCTTCAGGGAGGACTCATCGACCCCTTCGGCGGCGGTTCGGGCGATGTAGCCGCCGCTGATCTCCCCGGTCTCCGCCACCTGACTGAGCAGCTCGCGCAGGCGCTGACGCTCGTCCTCCGCCTCGATCCGCTGAGAGATTCCCATGTTGCCGAGTGAAGGCATGAACACCAGGTGCCGGGAGGGGATCGAGATGTTGGTGGTGAGGCGGGCCCCCTTGGTACCGATGGGATCCTTGAGCACCTGGACGATAACGTACTGCCCCTCCCGCAGGAGTTCGTAGATATTGTCCGTGCGGGGCTTATCCGAGGTGTCCCCGATGTCCGATACGTGGAGAAATGCGGCCCGTTCCAGACCCACATCCACAAACGCGGCCTGCATCCCCGGAAGCACCCGGCAGACCTTGCCTTTATAGATGTTACCCACCAGACCGCGTTTGCCGGAGCGTTCGATGATAATCTCCTGCACCACCCCGTTTTCAATCACGGCCACGCGGGTTTCCGGCGGGGTGACATTGATCAGAATCTCTTCACTCATCGCATTACATCTGGTTTTGGATTATGTTCCGTTGTTACTGGTCGCATGCCAAGATTCCTTTGAGTTGCTTACATAAACCGGCATGCGCGGGACGGGGCCGCCGTGTCCGCCCCGGATTCGCCGCCCTGAATTATGCATGCCCGGGCGGAGACTGGGAATGTGCAAATCGCCTAGTCGGTCATGGCCGATTGCCGACAACGCTATCGGCCAGGTTTAATAATTCGATACCGGACCGCTGAAGTAATTCCGCGGTTTCAAATAAAGGCAGCCCCATAACCCCGGAATAGCTCCCCTCCAGCCAGCGTACAAACTGCCCCCCCAGGCCCTGGATGGCGTACCCTCCCGCCTTATCCGCCGGTTCGCCGCTGGCCCAGTAGGCCGAGATCTCATCTGCGCTCAGGGCGCGAAAGGTGACCCGGCTGATGCTCAGACGGGTTTCGAACTGTTCCCGTCCCAGGGACACCGCCGAATAGACCTCATGGGTCGCATCGGACAACTGATTGAGCATCCACACCCCCTGCTCCCGATCCTCGGGTTTCCCCAGGATCCGGCCGTGAATCACCACACAGGTATCGGCCGCGAGGACCGGCCGGGTCTGTTCGGCGGAAAGGGCCCGCGCACCCGCCCGGGCCTTTTCCAGGGCCAATCGCTGGGTGTAGCGTTCCGGACACTCATCGGGGAGGATGCCCTCATCCACCGCCACATCCAACACCTCGAAGGCGAGCCCGATCTGGGCCAACAGCTCCTGACGGCGGGGTGAGCGGGAGGCCAGATAGATCAACCTCAGTCCGCCCGGTGATAGGGATGGTTACGCAGCAGGCTCCAGGCCCGGTAGAGCTGCTCGGAAACCACCACCCGCACCAGCGGATGGGGCAGAGTCAGGGGCGAGAGCGACCAGCGCATATCCGCCTGCTCAAGGCACTGCGCCGAGAGTCCCTCCGGACCACCGACCAGCAGGGCCAGATCCTGGCCACCGGCCAACCAGCCCTTGAGCTGATCGGCCAGTTGCTCGGTATTCCAGGCACGTCCCGGCACATCCAGCGCCACCACCCGACAACCCTTGGGGATCGCCTTGAGCATCCGCTCCCCCTCATCCTGAATCACCCGTTTCACATCCGCCTTGCGTCCCCGCTGCCCCGGGGGAATCTCCACCAGGCGCAGGCGGCACTCACCCACCAGCCGCCGGGCATACTCTTCATATCCCTCGACCACCCAGCGGGGCATCCGGTTACCAATCGAGATCAGGTAGATATTCATGCAGGGGATTGTACGGGAATGTCGGGACCCTTTGGGGGACTTTTTTCAGAATCATCCCCAACATCGTAGTCGGGGCGTTTATCGGGTATGCTTGCGCGTCATGACTGACAAACACCTGACCAACACCCGTTTTAGCGACTTCGACCTGCACGAAAAAATCCTCCTTGGCATCCAGGAGGCCGGATTCGAATACTGCACCCCTATCCAGGCGGAAACCCTGCCCATCGGCCTGTCCGGACAGGACCTCGCCGGACAGGCGCAGACCGGAACCGGCAAGACCGCGGCCTTTCTGATCGCGGTACTGCATCACCTGCTGAAACAGCCACCGGACGAAGAACGCCGTCCCAACCAGCCCCTGAGCCTGATTCTCGCCCCCACCCGGGAGCTTGCGGTGCAGATCGATCGGGATGCCCAGGCGCTGGTTCGCCACACCGGCCTGAAGACCGTCGCGGTGTACGGCGGTACCGGCTACGACCAGCAGCGTAAGCAGATCGAAGCGGGGGTCGATATCCTTATCGGTACCCCGGGGCGGCTCATCGACTATTTCAAACAGCACATCTACGACCTGAAAAAGGTCCAGGTCGTGGTGCTCGACGAAGCCGACCGGATGTTCGACCTGGGTTTCATCAAGGACATCCGATTCCTGCTGCGGCGCTGCCCGCCCCCGGACCAGCGCCTCGGCATGCTGTTCTCGGCCACCCTCTCCTACCGGGTGAAGGAGCTGGCCTACGAGCATATGAACAACCCCCGGAGCATCGAAGTAGAACCCGAGCAGGTCACCGCGGAGAAGATCACCGAAACCTGTTATCTCACCGCCAATGACGAGAAGATCCCGCTGCTGGTGGGACTCCTGAAAGGCCTGGAGAACGCCCGCAGTATCGTGTTCGTCAACACCAAGCGCACCGCCGACCGGGTCTGGGGCTACCTGCAGGGCAACGACATCAACACCGCGGTATTGTCCGGTGATGTTCCGCAAAAGAAGCGTCTCAGCCTGCTGAAGCGCTTTCAGGACGGAGAATTGCCGGTGCTGGTCGCCACCGACGTGGCCGCCCGCGGCCTGCACATCCCGGACGTCACCCATGTCATCAACTACGACCTGCCGGAGGACGCGGAAGACTACGTCCACCGTATCGGTCGCACGGCTCGTGCCGGCGCCAGCGGCGTGGCGATCAGTTTCGCCTGTGAAACCTATGCCTTCTCGATGCCCGACATCGAAACCTATGTGGGACACCCCATCCCGGCCCAGACCGTGACAGCGGATTTGCTCGCCGAGGTTGACCCCAAGAGCCGCGTCTATCCGGAAAAAGGCAGCCGCCAGCCACACCACAAGGAGGGGCACAAGGGCCACGGCAAGGGGCATCATCACAAGGGGCACAAACCCAAGGGCGAAGGCGAAGGCAAGAAGCGCCGCCGCCGACGGCGGGGTCCCAAACCGCCCCAGCCCCAAAGTGACTAGCCATGGACAGTAAGTGCCAGCGCTGCACGAACTCGAAATGCTGCACCTATATGACCGAGGCGATCGGTGAGGCCCCACGCTCCAAAAGTGACTTCGAACACCTGCTGTGGCAGGTTTCCCATGAAGGGGTCGAGGTCTACAAGGACGATGACGGCTGGTTTCTGCTGGTCAAGGGTCACTGCGAACACCTGCAACCCAACGGAGGTTGCGGCATCTATGACACGCGCCCCCAGATCTGCCGGGACTATGAAAACGACTGGTGCGAGTTCGACGCCCCCGCCGAAGAAAGCTTCGAACTCTACTTCCGCGACTATGCGGAGTTACTGACCTATTGCAAACGCCGCTTCAAAAGCTGGGGCCGTTAAACCCATCTCCCCCGAAGCCGAATGGAGCTCTGTGTAATCCGGGAGGATATGCCGGGCCCCGCTCCCAGATTCCGCTGAGCTTCATCGGGCTACCTGTTACAGTGGCGCTACTACTACACTAACAGGCCCTGACGGTATCGTTCCTGGAGTTCACGGATCGCATAACGAATGGAATCCAGGCCGATCTCATTGAGATCTACCTGATCGAGCCCGATCCAGACACCTCCGGCCACGTCATCATCGACAGAAATCTTCGGCTTACTCTCAAGCTCCACGAGAAAGAAGGCGTCGGCCGTAAGGTAGGTGATACCCGCAAATTCGTAACGATTGGGAAATGAGAACAGGTAACGCCATTCGCTACTATCCACGACCAGGCCCAGTTCCTCTTCAACCTCCCGGGTCAAGGCCTGTTCCAAGGTCTCGTGATAATCAACAAAGCCCCCCGGAAGATCCAGCATGCCCTGAGCGGGCTCATGCTTTCTCAGCGCCAGAAGAATCTCTCGGTCACACAATAGAATGGCCGCCACTGCGGCGGCCATATTATGATAATAAATAAACCCGCAAACCCCACACGCCCATCGCTTGCCTTCGCTCCAGGTCAATCCCTTACGTCCGCACTGAGGGCAATAGTGAAAAGGGTTCATCGGGCTTGGCAGCGTAGCGGTATCATTCTTCCGATCTCCACCACGAGTTCATTGCCCTTGCCGCGAATGGTGCTGGGTCCGCTGCTGTAGAGAAAGCCGGATCCGCTCGGTTCCTGTTGAAGCTCGATACTCTCATCCCGATACAGCAATTCGGCCATCTGTCGATCGGACAGGAAACGCACGGAAAGCGATTCACCGTTGGTACAGTCGTAGATCGCCAGCCTGTCGCGCTCCTCGTCCACACCAGCGGATGATGCACATCCGGATATTGCCCAAGACAGGGTAAGTCCCACCAATAATTTATTCATATACTTTAGATCCTATGCACGCTTTCACACCACATATCCTGTATACGGTTTCAGCGCCCCCCATACCCGGCGCAAGAATCGGGTGGTACAACCACCACCGGTGTGGATAAGATTCCAACCTACTCACCACAACCGGTAACGCATCTGTTCCCGGCGGGGATCCATGGCCGATACCTATACAACCATCGCACACGCCATCAGCTACATCCGTCAACAGGCATTTCGTCAGCCCTCCCTGGCAGAAATCGCCGAAGCAGTCGGTTTGAGCGAATACCATCTGCAACGCACCTTTCGCGCCTGGGCCGGGGTCTCCCCCAAACGATTTCTGCAATTCCTGACCAAGGAGTACGCCCTGTCACGCCTGCGCGAATCCGGGGATCTGCTTAACCTCAGTCTCGACATCGGTCTCTCCGGACCCGGCCGGCTGCATGACCTGATGGTCACCTGCGAGGCCATGACCCCGGGGGAGATCCGACGTGGCGGCGCAGGCATGAGTGTCGAATTCGCACAGGTGACATCACCCTTCGGGCCGGCACTGATCGCCTGGAGCAATCGGGGCATCTGCCACCTGTCCTTCCATGAAACAGCCGAGCTTCCCGTCCTGGCCCTGCTTGCGGAATCCTGGCCCCACGCCCGGTTCGTGCCCAATCCATCCGAAGCGCTACGCCTCATGGACCGCATCTTTCCACCCCAACCCGCCAATCAGCGAATCCATCTGCTACTCAAGGGCAGCAATTTTCAAATCAAGGTCTGGGAGGCCCTTCTGGGCATAGGCTCATCTCAGATTGCCTCCTACGGTACCCTGGCCCGACTGGCCGGACAACCCAAGGCTCAGCGTAGCGTCGGTACAGCCCTGGCAGCCAACAGGCTGGCCTATCTGATCCCCTGTCATCGGGTGATTCGAGGTACGGGAGAGACCGGCACATACCACTGGGGCAGTACCAGAAAACTCGCCATACTCGCCTGGGAAGCGGCCCAGGCGGACATCACAAAGCCTTAATCCACGGGCTTGTCACTGCCTTGGCCCGGTGGGTTGTCGATGATACCATCCCCTCGATTGACACTTTTTGGACAAACAAAGGAATTGGAATACACGAATGGAGGCTATCATGAAACCCGGTATCATCAGACTTGCGTTGCTCCTGCTAACCCTGACCCTGAGTGGCGGATTACGGGCATTGGAGCGCATTCCCGGCACTCAAATCGCACTTGACCCGCCCTCGGGATTCGAACCCTCGACCCGCTTCAGCGGATACCAGCATGGGACCTCCAACTCGTCGCTCATGGTGAGCGAGTTACCCCTGCCCTACTCAAAGGCCCTGGAAGGCTTCTCAGCAAAGGGGCTGGCTGCCCATGGCATGACCCTGCTCGACAAACAGGAGGTCAGGCTCGGGGATCAACCGGCAACGCTGTATCGCGTCAGCCAGGGGGCTTCCGGCGTTCTTTTCTACAAATGGTTGTTACTCTTTGGCAACGAGCAGGTCACCGAGATGGTGGTGGCCATCTTTCCTGAGCAAGCGGACAAGGAATGGTCGGACCCTCTGAAACAGGTGTTGCTGAACACGCGATGGCAACAGGATGTGAAACCGGATGTCTTCGAGGGATTGGGCTATCACATCCAGGAATCGGGGGATCTCAAGATCGCCACGAAAATCAGTACCACCCTGTTGCTGACCCGCAACGGAATCACCCCGAAGGCGCCGAACGACGATCCCTATCTTGCGATCACCCCCTCGTTTGATCCGCATTGGCAGAAACCGCAAGATACCCTGGTCTTTACTCGGAACCGCCTGCAACAGATGGAAAATCTGTGCATCGAACCGCAAATATCCCATGAGGAGTCAGTCAGTTTAGACCGTCTGAAGGGTTATCAATTACAGGCAACCTGCAAGGATCAGCGTAGCGGCGAGCTATTAGCCGTGCTACACACCATGATCTTTTCCGATGAGGGGTACTATCTGTTCCTGGCGGTCACCCGGGATACGGACAAGGCCGCCTACGCCCCGGTATTCCAAAAAATCATACACAGTTTCAAACGCGGTTGATCGCCAACCGGTTGTACGTTCATTTCCTTGTTCCCACGCTCTGAGTGGGAACACAGACTGGGGTCCGGTGGTCAACTTAAATCTTATCAATACCACTTGGCTTAGGTATGCGTTCCCACGCAGAGCGTGGGAACGAGGCCCAAAGAATGAAATCCGGGAATGTCGTACCGTCAGGCAGTCTGGATCCCGGCATCCGCCGGGATGCCGGTGGTTTTTGGCTTAAGTTAGTGCCATTCGTGTCAGACTCAGGATTTCATCCCACTTCAATCACACTTGCAAGCAACGCAATACAGCCTATTGATTGACATTTATCAATTTGCGATACCTATCGACGTAAGCGTTACAAACGATTTCTATAACCCCCCGCGACTCCCTACCATGTGTCTCAAGTCAGGCGCCAACGCCAACCCAGAAAACTCAACCCAATCAAGACTTAGAGGTAAACACAATGGAAAACGTCACCCAGATTCACAGCATGCCCCGATTGAACGAAGCCGCTCCCGCCTTCCAGGCGCCGACCACCCATGGGGTAAAAAAACTCGAGGACTATCGCGGCCAGTGGCTGGTGCTGTTCTCCCACCCGGCGGACTTCACCCCGGTCTGCACCACGGAATTCATCGCCTTCGCCCAGCGTCATGCCGAATTCCAAACGGTCGGATGCGAGCTGATCGGATTGTCGATTGACAGCACTTACTCCCACATCGCCTGGAAGCGCAACATCAAGGAGAAGTTCGGCGTGGATATCGGCTTCCCGATCATCGCCGATCTGTCGATGCAGGTGGCCCGGGCCTACGGCATGATCCAGCCAGGCGCCAGCGACACCTCCGCGGTACGGGCCACCTTCATCATCGATCCCAACGGCGTGTTGAGAGCCATGATCTACTACCCGATGACCAACGGCCGCTCCATCGATGAGATCCTGCGCCTGGTCAAGGCCCTGCAGACCTCCGATGAACACCAGGTCGCTACCCCGGAAGCCTGGCGACCGGGAGACAAGGTGATCGTGCCGCCCCCCGCCAGCGCGGAAGAGGCCCAGGCCCGCAGCGAAAGCGGTGAGTATGAGTGCACCGACTGGTACTTCTGCAAGAAGGCCGTCTAAACTTGAGATGAGGAAGGTCTCACGACCTTCCTCTGAATCTTTTTCCTTAAGATACGGGTCAGGCCGGGGCAGCTGGTCTTGACCACTAAGTAAACCCTAACAAAAAGCCCCGCTCTACTCTGAACGGGGCTTTTTTGGAAAACCAAAATGGTGACTGTCCCGGTTTAAAACCAAAATGGTGACTGTCCCGGTTTATCCCGGTTTATCCTGGTAATTTGGCACTCTACACTATGGGGAAACAGATCGTTTTAATGAAACAAAATAACTCAGTTCTCTAGATTCTACATCATTTAGCTCAGACATTGTTTTATTGACTTCCAAATTACCCTCGAGCACCTGTATAGCCTTATGAGTATTTGCTTCCCGTAATAATTCTAATAAATATTTGTTTAGCTTCGCAGTAGTATCTTGTAGATTTGCTTCAATTTTTAAAGCATTCTTATATTCAAGATGTCGCCCATACGCATACGCCAAAAACATTAACAATAACACAACAGCGATTAATGTTATTTGTTTAATCTTCACTTACTCTCACCCCCGATTAGAAGACGGAAGACACGCCTGATTATCATCGTCTTTGTCACAATCTGGAACAAGGCCTTGCCAACAATCCATCGACCATTTTCCCCAAGCAGCTCTGCATGCCATAGTGTGTGCATTACCCCACCCACCATTTGTACAATTACTTAAGATTCCGCTTTGCCCTATTGCTGTACAGCTTGCGTTTTTAGGCTTACATTTCGGAATACCATATGTGGGACTAGGGCGACTTGACATCAAACCATAAATATCACTTAAGTTAACTGGATTACTATCTACATATGCGTAGGTATTAAGCCCTCCGTTCAAGCCTATCGGATCACTTTGCAGATACCTTCCAGTAGTCGGATCGTAATCTCTGAAGTAGTTGTAAACTTCTCGTCCTTACGATCGTTTTCAACTAACTTTCCGGTTTTCCCTATGCACTCAGTCCGTTAGCAACCGATTTTCCCCGACATGCCTCCTGGATTCCATTTTTCGCCCTAGACGCACTTTTTCGCTTAACTCGGGCAAGATTGACGTGGTCAAGCTTTTTGTGACACCCCGTTAAGCCGCTTTCTCGACTTCCAGTAGTTTTCTTTCAAAATCTTGTGGGCTCATATAACCCAGGTACGAATGCAGACGCTTGCTGTTATAAAACATGGCAATGTATTCC
>JBNKJP010000002.1:0-91467 GCA_050291245.1 Candidatus Thiodiazotropha sp.
ATGACATCGAGCCCTATGATTACTTGCTGCACATCCTCAAGCATATCGGCTCTGCCTATACCGTTGAGAAACTCGAAGCCTTACTGCCCTGGAACATGAAAGCGGAAAATTCGCATTAAGGCCGATTCTTTGGCGCTTACAGTACAATCAGCATCACTGCCCATGCATTTGAGTGGTTGCCTGTTCTGGGTCTGGTCATCTCAGCGGTGGTGCTACCCCTGTACTTGCGTGCAGGTCTGTGGGAGCGCCTATATGCGGCGATTTCCAACAATTCCTGATTTCATAAGTAAGTGGAAAATAATACTGGGAGGTCACTTCTCTACATAAATAGAGATATTTGTTGTTTGACTACGTCAATAACTGTTGATAGGCCGACATAGCCGGGCTTCGGTGGTAGTCATGCTTCTTGCGAACCCAAAATAGGGCATATGCGACACCGATCAAGCCTTCGAATTGGTTATCAAAAAACTTATCGATCTCTCTTGTAAAGGGAGAAAACCAACCCTTTCATGCGAAGGCTTGATACTCTCTATCTTTGAGAATGAGTCTATCGAATCAACAAGCAGAAAGAGTTATAGCGGGTAATAGGGGGATTGTGATCCCCCTATTACCTGGTGCTTAAAGTGCAAGTGATCCTGGATTATCTTTCGTTCCGATCTGGCGACGATAGTGTTATCCAGGGGCTAATTAATCCTCCGATAGGGGAGGGTAGGCATTCTCCACCAATGTGCGGAACTGCTCAGCGAACCATCGGCCAGCATGGGGCGCGCCCGACATGGCATTGGTCGAATAATTTGCGTTGTAGGTGCTCACGGCATTCGGATCGCACATGACATCAAACTTTTTGTTCGGGTCATTGGGGTCAACAACTCCCGCAGAGCTTACACCATCGGATTCGCCCGGTGGTTTGACCCATACATAGGCATCTATGCCCGTTGCAGGTGCAACTCGAGGCCGTTCACCAATACCCGCTCCCTGTTGATTACACCAGCCGCCTCGGTGGGGTCGGCGATCCAGGCGGGATTCATCTACATAGGTATTGGTATCATTCGAGCTGCTAGTGTTTGCAGGTCGCTGTGAGCCACCCCAGCCATTTCTCGATGTATCGATCAACATGCCGATATTGCTGGGCATGCCTGCGTTGATGAATGCGCTACGTATGGCCGTAGCAAAATCTTTCTCATCGAAGTGGGGATTCCATTCGTAGAAGTCCGAAGATCTAATCGGTTGTCCACCCACATTGAGATTGTTATCGGGAAGATAGACTTCATCAACAGGTGTGTAGTTGGCGGTATTGGTGATAAAACCATCAATGCTGTTTAAGCCTTCTTCCGTGCCCTCGAGCATGCGTGTATATAACTGAACCGCCCCACTGAAATTGTCCGGCCAACCCAACCAACCGGAGTGGGCGATATCCAGATAGATATAGACATTCTCGATGGGATGTAAGCGATCGATGGCATAGCGCACACCGTCTACATAGACCCCACTACTGTTCGCTACCGAGCAGGCGGCGATGTCCAGATTCGTTACCAGATTAGGTAAACTATCCGGCTCGATCAGAGTGACGATTCGCAGACTGCTGTATTTCGGATCGGACAAAATATCGGCAATGGTGTCGATATACTCAGTTTTATACCGATTCAACCCGTCCTCTTCGATGAGTAGCTCACCGTTTGAGGCTGAGGCTGCGCAGTCTCGATTGGGCAGGTCATAGATTACCAGTTCAATGGTCAGAGGGTCTGAACCATTTTGCTGGCGTAAGGCCTCGTCCAAATGAGCGCGCAATCCCATCGCGTCGGCACTGCCTTCGATGGCTGCGATGCGATCCAGCCAGACCGCTGTGCTGGTGCCCGCGACTTTTTCCATATCGGCTCCCAGAGAGCCACCTACCAGGTTTGCTTCCGCAAGCACTTTTGCTTGGTAGTCCGGATTGATGTAGGTATCAGCCCCAACAAACGGATTCTCAGCGTGTTCCACAGGAGCAGGTGCCGGTGTCGGAGTTGGCTCCGGGGTAGGCACTGGTGTGGGCTCCGGAGTTGGCTCCGGAGTTGGTGCTGGTGTGGGTTCCGGGGTAGGCGCTGGTGTGGGCTCAGGAGTAGGCACTGGTGTGGGCTCCGGAGTAGGTGCCGGAGTAGGTGCCGGAGTGGGCTCCGGAGTAGGTGCCGGAGTAGGTGCCGGAGTAGGTGCCGGAGTAGGTGCCGGAGTGGGCTCCGGAGTAGGCTCCGGAGTAGGCTCAGGTGTCGGAGTAGGTATCGACGCCAGTCCTTCCCAATAACGCTCCAGCAAATCCATTCTACGGCTGTCGATTCCGGTCCAGGTGCCCCATCCTGATTCATTTGAATTGGGCACATAGGCATGGCCGTATAAACCGCCCGTATCTGCGGATTCTGGATTGATCGACCAGTAGCAGGCGTTTATGTCTTTCTCGATCGCGTAGTCGACGAAAGCATTCTGCCACTCTTCATCCACCCCCGGAATGATATGGCTCCAGCGGTTTTTGTCAGCCTGACTTGCCCCCTCAGGCCAATCCAAACTACCACCGAATTCACCAACGATCATGGCGTAGCCTTGATCCCGCAAAAAGCCGAAATGTTCATCCCAGCCGGCTTTTAATGTGGCGTAGTCAATCTGTATTTGGCAGTTGGCTTCTCCGGCAGCATCACCATCCAGGCCTTCGCAACCTGCTTGTGAGTGATCCAGGAACTGTTTCTGGACGAATACGGATGGCCCATAGGTATGTGGAGAAAACACCAATCGTTCTTTGGGAATATTGAGCGGTTCGGCGCCAGCCGGGAAGAGGTTTTCACCCCAGTTCGGGTTGGATGATTCATCGCCGTGAGCGATTGCGGTGCCGTCATGAAGTTTCGAACCAATGCCTTCAACCATGATTAACACATCGTCGTTCACATCACTAATGGCTTGGTAGGCACTTTCAGCCAAGGATTTCCACTCGGACCAGGTGTAATCCCAGGGTTCATTGAAGATGTCGATAGCCATGATGTTATCGACTCCCAGCTTTTCCTCTAGCCCCGCGATTTCACGCAGGTTGTCCAGCCACAAGTTTTGGTCGTAAGCGGCTACTGTTGTGACACTGGATGGATTGCCAATAGCGGAGCATGAGTGCTCTTCGCGAGTGTAGGGATAACCTACGCGATCGGCATCGGCGTAGGGTGGTTTGGCATCCAGGCGGCCGGCACGCCAGCCCACGTAATTGGAGCAGGAGTGAATATCGATGATCAGATCGATATCGTTTTGGTCGGCCAGCTTGATGAAGTCTTCCATGGCTTGGCGGGCATTCTCCTGTTGGACCGAGGGATCGTTTTTCAGTACGCCGCCATCCTGGGCCCAGCCAATACCTTGCGGATCTGTAGGATCAAGGGTTTGGGGTGCGATGGGTAGACGAATGACGTTGATGCCTTTCGCCTTGATTTCGGTCATGGTTTGCTGAATGGTGCGGCCAGTTGGATTCCACCACATGTTACCGACATAGAGTTCCATCGGTGCGCCACCCGGGTTATTTTCCGCATCCGGCGGTTCCTGCTGACCTTCCAGGCCAAACCAGGCGCCACACTGAATCGGCATTTCGATACCGTTCTTGGTGATATGTCCATTTGTGTCGATGCGGAACCTGCCTTGAGATGGTGAAGGCGTCGGGGTCGGTTCCGGCGTCGGTGTTGGTTCCGGAGTCGGGGTCGGGGTCGGTTCCGGAGTCGGGGTCGGTTCCGGAGTCGGGGTCGGGGTCGGTTCCGGAGTCGGGGTCGGTTCCGGAGTCGGGGTCGGTTCCGGAGTCGGAGTTGGTTCCGGAGTCGGGGTCGGTTCCGGAGTCGGGGTCGGTTCCGGAGTCGGGGTCGGTTCCGGAGTCGGCGTCGGCGTCGGAGTTGGTTGCGGAGTCGGCGTCGGAGTCGGCGTCGGAGTCGGAGTTGGTTGCGGCGTCGGAGTTGGCTCCGGAGTCGGTTTCGGAGTCGGGTTCGGAGTCGGGGTCGGTTCGGGCGTTGGTGCAGGTTCTGGTGGGAGTGAAGGCGAGGCGTCCACATCGCTTGCGTTCATCTCGAATTGGGTGGGTATGACCGCCCCGCCTGGTGAAGCGATAAAGCCAAAGTTTGCCTGCTGAGATGGGGCAATTCCCTCGTTCCATCCCATACTTTGCACTACGTAGCGCTTACCTGTGTGAGAGACGATCTTTGCATTCCAGATCTGCCTGATCTCGAAGTCCGCCTCAAAACTCATAATCCAGCCGATGATCTGTGTCGATCCCTTATTGAGGATGTTAACCTCTCCCTTGAAGGCGCTGCCCCAATCCTGGACGTTACGCATTGTTACTTCAGTGGGAACCTGACTGGTGTCATGTTTTGTCGTGTCTTGTACGATAATACCGCTGGGCATATAACCCGACCCACTTCCGGTAAATCCAAAACTGGTTCTTCCATTGGGAGCGATCGAGCGGTTATAACCCATACCCCTTATGACATAGGTGTTTCCGGTATGTGAAACGATCTCAGCATTCCAGATCTTATCGATATTGAAGTCGGCCTCGAAGGTAATGGACCAGTTTCCGATTTCGGAAGCGCCGTCATTAATGACTTCTCCACTGCCCTGAAAGCCAGTGCCCCAGTCGTTCCCCTTGGTAAGGGTCGCCTTGGCGAAACTGGAAACGGTATTTGCCATGGACGCATTGATGAGCTGCGCTTCAGCCGCTTGTACCGGGGTTTGAAAGGTGTACGCACCTAAATAGGTAAGCGCGCAACCCAGGGCGACTCGCGTCAGTTGTGTGGGTCGGTTTTTCTGGCTCATTAATTACTCCAAAGCTTTATCGTCGACACGAAGGAAAACGGAATGTAAAAAATCTTAGTTATTACAAGGCATGACCCGACCAATCCGAATCGAGGTATTGGTACTTCCGGCCGCCGGATAGGCAACACTGCCGTCCGGGTAAGCCTTGAATGCCTGGTAGTTGTGGTCCTTTAAATTGATATCAAACTGACTACCCAGCGCTTGCCCAGTTTCTGAGTCGTATATCTGCGCTGCCATTGATGAGCCAGATTCCCAGGTGAGCAACATCTGTTTAGGGCCGAAACTGACCAAATGAGGATGACTCGTTTGTGCGTTGGTGCTGATGCTGATATCGGAAGCGCCGGTGGTGAAATGTTCAAGCCGTGCAACCCCGCCTTGACTCCAGGCCGTCCAGTACCCCGGTCCGTTGGAAAGAACCAGGTCCCCGCCGAACAGTGTCCCGTCACAATTACCGCCAGCCACCGTGCGATAAGGATTCGGTTGCGCTATGCGGCAGGCATTGTCTGTTGCGCAGACCATCACGAAATGATTGGTACGTGGATCCCACACCATGCGTGATTGCCAGCTGTGACTGCATCCCACACCAAAACTGTCAGGATGTCCGGATATCAGAGAGCCGTTCTTGTCGACGACCTGCATTCGATCCCCTTCGTGGATATCGACACAACTGCCGTTGTTGACAGTGATTGCTGTCCCGAAATAGGCCGCGAAATTATTCTCTTCATCGACTGCGAGTCGGCCATGGTGTTGGTACCACCAGACGAAACGGGCGCCGTTGTCGTAGCCTGCCAGATTGTCGCTCAGGTTGGTTACCTGCTGCTCCCACTGCACATTGCCTGCATCATCAAAACGGACCATGTGCATGGTTTTGCACTGGCTGGATGAACCACCGCACAGCTGGCCGTTACCGCAATTGTCCTGGCCTCCGTTGGTGGCGTTGCGGGTTACCAGCACGACACCACCCGCTTCATCGGCCTGAAGGTCCTGTAAATCGACGGCAGGAATACTGGTCGGGGTGCCCACCAGTTGATCATTGCAGTCGAGCTTGGCGAGATAGACCCGGTTGTCGGTGCCGAGCCATGCCAGGCGCGAGCCCCCCGAAGGTAATGCGGCGATTGCCATGGGTAGGGGATCGGTGTCGCCTTCCCAGCCGTAGTCCATCACCGGAACACCCACGTCAATTTCGCTAACCGATACTTCGGGAGACTGGCAGGAAGTGGCTGTTCTGCCACAGCTTGAGGGGTCCGGTGTCGGAGTCGGTTCCGGTGTTGGGGTCGGTTCCGGCGTTGGCACGGGCGCCGGTGCGTCGCTTGCAACACCGAATACTCGCCATTCCAGAATGCCCGTGGATTGGCTCGAGTTGCGCATTGATATTCTGACTCGGTTTGTAGTGATGTCACCGAGGGCGAGCGTGTTGAAGGTGTCTTTCCGTAATGGCAGGTTGCCGGTCCTGATCCAACTATTGGTGTTGCTGTCCCAGTATTCGAGGTAGGCGGTGGTGGGTGTCAACACGCCACCATTGTCGTCGAACCAGTAGACCTCTGTCGCTGACAGTTTGTAGCTTTGCGGCCATTCGTACGCTACCCACTGGATCGAATTGGGATTGTTCCAATTGCCATAGGCCCCTTGAGACTTATCATTGGAGTTCGAAGGCGTGCTATTGTCGTTGACCGCACTCAAGGTCTCCCAGGGGGAGACATAGGAGGTGCTGGCCGTGGCCTGAGGGGCGATGTTGTTAGCTGTTGGCACCGGGGTTGGTTCCGGAGCCGGTGTCGGGGTTGGCTCAGGAGTCGGAGTTGGCTCAGGAGTCGGAGTTGGCTCAGGAGTCGGAGTTGGCTCAGGAGTCGGAGTTGGCTCAGGAGTTGGAGTTGGCTCAGGAGTTGGAGTTGGCTCAGGAGTTGGGGTTGGGTCAGGAGTTGGGGTTGGGTTAGGAGTTGGGGTTGGCTCCGGAGTCGGTGTCGGGGTTGGCTCCGGGGCTGGGATTGGTTCCGATACGTCACAGCTACCATCGACAGGATTGAAATACCAGCGTTGATCGTTTGACCCGTGGTCACTCTGCTGGAAGACATTGCCGCCTGAGCTGTGGTCGGCCACGCTTATGGCCTTGCCGCTGTGTCGTGACACCACCGCATAGGCACCACTGTCTGCGCGTTGTAAACGCCACTGCTGGTTGTTTCCATCGTGGTAGTCCCACTGCAGGATATTGCCGCCGTCAGCGCTTGACCAGCCAGCCACGTCCAGCGCACGGCCACTGTGTTCGGCCCGTATCGACCAATAACCGTTGCTCACCTCTGTAAGACGGAACTGCTGATTGCGACTCGCCTTATAGGACCATTGAATGACATTGGCGCCATTTCTGGTATTTGCGCCAGAGATATCGAGAGACTGTCCGCTGCCGGCGTTGATCAGGCTGTAGATTTGGCCATCGACAGGGGTGTCTGTGCAGTTTTTCGCTTGTGAGTAAACGGGTACTATGCCCAGAGTGAGTAGCGCCAGTAGTCCCTTTGATAGAAACGAACCCTTCTTGTAAATCATATGTGGCACCCTAAATGAAAGTGATATCTTGAGGCTGTGGACTCAGAGTTATTTACATAGCGCAAACGCTAGGAGTGGCGCCGATGCTTCGGGGGGGGTAGCGAACCCATGGTGGCTTGCAGAACCGATTGCGGATAGGGCGTGATGACGACGATCCCGGAAGTGATCGCACAAGCAACAGACCCAAGTAACCCCTGTGTTCTGGAATACATCGAACGGAATCCTGTAGCTATTCTTTAATCTTATTTAATTGAGCCAGCCTGGCGTTGCTAAAATGTTCGATAGCGCCGTGACAATTCCTTCACGAACGATTATTTGGTGAGCGATGTGTGTTGCAAAAGCGACTTAACTGATGCCAAACATCACTGGCAGTTGCCGATGAAGGTCTGCCAACGGTCCCGATGCTAAATAATAAAATAGAACCAAACTTGAAAGCGGGTCACATAATTATCAACTTGCCTGAGACTAATGTGAAATTGAACGGTCAGGTGTCTGGGTCCTTTGAGGCTGGGCGTGTGGTTTCATAGAGGTTCAGCTATGTGATGAGGTCCCGGATTTTATTTAGCCTCCCCTTTGGTGTCATTCCCATGTATGAAAGGTTGAGGTATGTGGGGTTGCTGCGACTACGTGAAACCGTGTGGTTCTCCCTTTGTACTTACGTTCCGGTCTCAGGGAATGCCTGCTTACGGCGATATCCATGAAAACCTAATTCCAATCACCGTGCTTCTAAAACAGGAAAGCTGTCGCATGAACGATTTCTCCCAGGGCTCGAATATGACCTCAAAACGGCTGCGCCAAGAATATCTGCTGCACGTTTCGTAACGGTCGCTCAATTGACTTCCGATGCATTGCGTTTTTACAAGTGGAGCAGGGTTTGCCCGAGGACAATATTCGGGCGATACGTGATACCCCCTCTATCGGTGGCCCCAACCGGGCACGCCACGCCCGTGAAATGTCGATCTACAGCGATCCGTAAAAGCGCTTTAGGTACTCCGGTATGTATCAATCATGACAATTTCTGAATTGTGTCAGAATGAATACAGAGTGGATGTCCTTAACTCACTGAAAAAAATAATGAAATTATCTGGTATCACAATTGCTTGCCTGCACTGATCAGGTTGCTGTCCGGTTCCGTTCGCTGAATATGCGGAATCACCCGGATTTGTCACCTGCCGGATAATACAATTGCAAAGTGATCCTGATGAAAACCTATCTCGACTGGTCCGAGTACGAGGATGCCGGAATGGGCGATGCCTATGCCGACATTCCCAAAACCGGTGGCGATTTCGCTAAGGCGGTGGCGGTCTGTATCAACAGCCGTCAATGCGAGACAAATACCAAGGGGGTGATGTGCCCCAGTTTCCGTTTGAACGAGTCGCCTCATCTTTCCACCGGGGGGCGGGTGCGTCTGCTCAAGGCAGCGCTCAACGGTACCCTGGAACCCAACGGTCTACTTAACCCCGAGTTGGTGGAGGCAATGGAGCTTTGCGTCAGCTGCAAGGGATGTCAGCGCGAATGTGAAAACAACGTGGACATGGCCCGGATTAAGATCGAGTATCAGGCACAACTCAATGAACGCATGGGGTTGTCGTTGCGCGCCCGGCTTTTTTCACAACTCCCAAGCCTGCTGAGTCGTTCTCCCTGGCTTGGCCGCCTGGTCGGATGGCGTAACCGCAGTCCCCGGCTGTCCAAACTGGCGGAGCGCTTTCTCGGCATCAGCGCCTCGGTCAGCCTACCGGTGCCGACCCGGGAGCCGGTTTCATTCAGTCGCCACCCGGACACCCTTGAGCGCTCGGTGCTGCTGTTCGTGGATACCTTTAACCGTCATTACACCCCCGCTGTGCTGCAGGCGGCAATCGATGTGCTGGAGGCTGCCGGTAACCGGGTAATTCTCAGTACGGACCTGGAAGGCAGGGAGCCTCTCAGCAGTGGCCGTACCTACCTGGCGCAGGGTCGGGTGGAGGCGGCGCGGCGGGAAGCCCTGCGGGTGGTCGAAGCGCTGCTGCCCCTGGCTCGGGAGGGAGTACCGATCATCGGTCTGGAACCCTCCTGCCTGTTGACCTTGCGGGATGAGTACTCGGCCCTGGGATTGGGTGCGGATGCTGTTACCTTGGCCAGCCAGGCGTTGCTGTTCGAGGAATACCTGGCTCGGGAGCTGACCGCCGGGCGCTTGTCACTGCCCTGGAAGGCCCAAGGGGCAGGGGAGGAGCGCACCCGATTGCTGGTGCATGGCCACTGCCATCAGAAAGCGGTCGGCGCCATGAAGTCGATGCGTAAGGTGTTGAAGGTGATCCCAGGGCTCGATTTCAAGATCATCGATGCGTCCTGCTGCGGTATGGCCGGTAGCTTTGGGGTTGAAGCGGAACACATGCAAATCGGGCGTGACATGGCGGAACAGGCCTTGGTACCGGCACTGCACCAGGAGCCGGATGCCTGGGTGGTGGCGAATGGCTTTTCCTGCCGCCATCAAATCGATCTCACCACGGGACGGAAAGGGATGCATCTGGCGGAACTGATCCGAACCCGTCTGGGTGGTGATGTGGAAGTCTCAGGCTTACAAAGCCCGGTGTCTTCCTAGGCGGATCAATTTTCTTAAGTTTACCTGATTATCCACTTTACTCAGCCAGTGGATCAGTCGCCAACAGCAGTTTTGAGTGTTGAGTTTTTAGTTTTAAGTGGATGAGTTCGCTGCGCTCACAGGTTTTTTTATGCCTCCTCTCCCTGGCCCTCTCCCGCGAAGGAGGGTGTCGCAAAAGGCGGAAACAAGGAATTGCCTCGGTAAAACATTCGATAACAAGCGCAAAATCGATCGTATCTGCAACCAAAATCCGTGTGAGATGATTCTCGGCATGCTTTTACAACACCCACCGAAGGGAGAGGGGGAGCCCATGCCCCGTGAGCGCAGCGAACTCATCCACTAAAAACTCAAAACTAAAAACTCAAAACTTTTCTCACCCCCACCACCCTATGGCGGAGCATAGTAGGTAATCAGGTAAGTTTAAGTGCCATCCGGCCAAGGGTGCCCGGTTTTCCTGTGCCGCCGTGTAAGGTTGAGGCGGGGATTTCGAGGTTTAGCGCCCCAGTGCTTCGATGTCCCGCTGCAACAGGGATTCGTCACAGAGGTTGAGTTCCACCAGGCGCCGCAGTCGGGTGATGCTGTCCATATCGATGGCCTCGCAGCGTAGTCCGACCCGGTCTTCTTCCAGGTGTGCGCAGCTCGCCTGCATGGTGATTAGATTCTCTCCCTGGTCCAGTACCACTTTGAGGGTAACCGGGTCTCCTGGGGTGGGTTGCCATTCCGTGGGGATGCGGGCCAGTGCTCCTTTTAGGGAGATGTCGAGCAGGGTGGTGGGGTACTCGCCATGAGGTGTGCTGATCGTGGCCGGCGCGTCGAAAATGATCCGGTGGAAATGTCGGCGTTCGCTGTTGTCAGTTGAATTCATCGTGTCGCCTCAGGCGTGGAATTGCATCTGTGTGCCGCCAACCTCGATCAGGTCGCCGTCGTTGAGCAGTTGGGCATGCTCGCCCATACGCTGATTGTTGATCACGGGCGGGTGATCCCCCTCGAGAAAGGAGATGAAGTAACCCTCTTCTCGTCGGGCGATCATGGCACAGTCCCCTCCGGTATGTCCGATGCGGGTCATGTTGCGTTTGAGTGGAATGATTCGGCCGAAATGCTCGCCATTGACGATCTGCAGTATGCCTTGGCTCGTGGGGTCTTCCTCATCGTCCCCATCCGGACACTCAACCGGCTGGGTTTCAGGAAAGGGCCCGTCGATGAGATTGCCCAGTTCCATGGCATCTTCTGAAAAGGTCAGGGTATGTTTACCGATCTGGATTACATCGCCGTGATAGAGCGAGGTCTTTTCGGTCCTTTCGTGATTGACCAGCACCGGAAATTCGTCGTCCTGGGCCTCCAGCAGGTAGCCGTTCTGCTGAGTACTGATGGTGACCTGGTGGGGGGCAATGGCCAGGCTGTCGATGCTGATGGCGCAGTCGGGGTCGCGGCCGATGCGGGTAATCGCATCTTCCAGGTGGAAAACGTCCATTACGCGGCCTTTAAAGGTCAGTGTCAGTTTGGGCATGGATACTACTATTGGGATTTAACCTGCTTAAGTTTTAAGTATATATCGAGAATTATAGAGAAAGCACCCTGCGGATAGGGCATTAGGAAGCAAACGACTCAATCGGATGTCCAGGGTGCAGGTCGATGGAAAATGATCTAACCTCTTGCAATAACAGAGTCTTAATTGATAATGTTCAATTAGAATCTTGATTCGACGATATTTTGACATTTCGCGGTATTGCTGCTTAACTTCGCATCAGTCCTGTGGATTTTAACCGCTATAAGGACCTGATTAATGGGGCAACTTGATACGAAAGTAGGTCCGGTGTTTCCAAATCTCTGTTTCTATCTATTCGAACAAGACGCTGAGCGTCAGCGCTATCTCCGTCATATCCTGGAATTCGTCGAAGGCAGTGTCACAATTCTGTCGCAGCCTTCCGAGATTGAACAACTCCCGCCTGCCTCCGATAACAGCTGTCCGGTGATTATTCTGGGAGATGGACTGGACCGCGAAGAACAGATCCGGTTGATCCAGGACCTGAACGAACAATATCCGAGTCTGCCGGTTTTTCAGCTCTATAACGCCCAGGAGGGCGGACCTGAAAAGCTGGATGGTTTCGAGAACGTGATCGGCTTTTTCAAGATTCCCACCCAGTATGAGGAGCTCATGGCGCTGGCTCATAAGGCCCAGGTCTACCAGGAGATGAAAAAGCCCGATGGGGGGAAGTCCCGTCCGGTGGAGCTGTTCCGCAGCCTTTCAGGCAGCAGCCGAGCCACCCGTCAGGTAAACAAGATGATCGAGCAGGTGGCCGACTCCGAGGCCACGGTGCTGATCCTGGGGGAATCGGGTACCGGCAAGGAGGTGGTGGCGCGCAAGCTGCACTTCCATTCCGTGCGCCGGGGCAAACCCTTCGTCCCGGTCAACTGCGGAGCAATCCCCGGCGATCTGCTGGAAAGCGAACTGTTCGGTCATGAGAAGGGTGCCTTCACCGGTGCCATCAGCGCCCGCCAGGGGCGTTTCGAACTGGCGGAGGGGGGTACCCTGTTCCTCGACGAGATTGGGGACATGAGCATGACCATGCAGGTAAAGCTGCTGCGGGTACTGCAGGAGCGCACCTTCGAACGGGTCGGCAGCAATCGCACCATTCCCTGTAACGTGAGAATCATAGCGGCGACCCACCGCAACCTGGAAGCCGCCATCAAGACCGGGGATTTCCGCGAGGATCTGTTCTACCGGCTCAATGTGTTCCCCATTGAGATGCCGCCCCTGAGGCAACGGGTAGAAGACATCCCGGTGCTGGTGAGTGATCTGATCCACCGTATCGAGAACGAAAAGCGCGGTTCGGTACGTCTGACCCCCTCGGCGATCGCCGCCCTGAGCCACTATCGCTGGCCGGGTAATGTGCGCGAACTGGCCAATCTGATCGAACGCCTGGCCATTCTCTATCCCTATGGGGTGGTGGATGTGGCTGATCTGCCGGAGAAGTTCCGGCCCAACGTGGATGTCCTGGATACCACGCAACTGCCCGAGGTCACCCTGAGCGGGGATGAACCGGGCACCACCCTGAACGCGCCCCGTCTGCCCAATGACGGTATCGACCTCAAGGCGCATCTCAACAATCTGGAGCTGAGTTTGATCCAGCAGGCCCTGGACGAGGCGGATGGAGTGGTCGCCCATGCGGCGAAACGTCTGCACATGCGGCGTACCACCCTGGTGGAGAAGTTACGGAAATATGGCCTCCAGCGTCAAACCGAGTCGCCGGGAATTTGACGGATTCCTTGGTTATAAATCATAACAGATTGAAATTAAACGAAAAATAAAATAGGCACGCAAATTGCTTTGTTGTCAGTGTGAAAGATTGACTGACCACAGAGGTTACAAACCGTGTCACCAAAACCATCCATTGCCGACCGACAACATGCCTTGGAGGCGGCGTTCAATCTTTTCAACCAATTATCCGAAGAGCTGACCGGTTCCTACCAGCAGCTGCAATCCCAGGTATTGGAACTCAGCCAGGAACTCGCCGCCGCCCGCAGTGAACGGATGGTCCAACTCGCCGAGAAGGAACGTCTGGCCGATCGGCTCGAAAAACTGCTCGATACCCTGCCTGCGGCGGTGATCGTACTGGATGGCGAGGCGCGGATCCGGGAGTACAATCCAGCCGCCGTGCAACTGCTCGGAGATCTCGCGCCACTACAACCCTGGCCGGAAATCGTAGCCCGGCGTTCGCTCAACGGTGCTTTGAAAGGCAATGAACTCAAACTCAGTAACGGCCATGTCCTGACCCTCTCCAGCAGTCCCCTGGAACAGGCACCGGGACACATCCTGGTGCTGGTGGATGTCACCGAGACCCGCAAACTCCAGGAGCGGCTGAATCGTCGTGAGCGCCTGACCGCCATGGGCGAGATGTCCGCCCAGTTGGCGCATCAGATGCGCACCCCTCTGAGTACCGCGCTGCTGTATGCCTCGCACCTGGTAAATGACGGAATCGATACTCAGCGGCGTCAACAGTTCGCCGCGAAACTGCGCGACCGGCTGCAACACATGGAGCGTCAAATTCACGACATTCTCATGTTCGCCCGGGGCGCGGATGCGGGGGACACGCGCCTGGATCTCAGCGGCCTGCTGGAACGCTTCGCCGCTTCCACTGAGCAGCAGTGGCAAACCTCCGGTGGTCAGCTGTCGATCGACGATCAAAGTGCCGGACAGGCCTCGATGATCGGTCGTGAGGACGCGATCCTGGGTTTGCTGGGCAATCTTCTGGAAAACGCAATTCAACAGGGCGCCGGCCGGGTCCACATCACCCTGAGCGCCGACGACGAGATCGCCCTCGATGTGGCGGATGACGGTCAAGGCATCCCCGATGAACTGATGCAGCGGATCTTCGATCCCTTCTTCACTACCCGCAGCGGTGGCACCGGTCTGGGTCTGGCGGTGGTGCAGAACCTGGTACTGAATCACGGCGGCGAAATTCTCGCCGGCGCTTCAAATTGGGGAGGCGCTCTGTTCCAGATGCGCTTTCCCCTGGCGGTTGCGGTGGAGGGCGCCTCTCGGGTGCGGCCTCAAGTCACCCGCCAAAACACGGCATATCTGAGGAGTCTGTCATGAGTCATGCAACGGTGCTGATAGTGGAAGACGATCCGGCCCTGCGTGAGGCACTGAGCGATACCCTGGAGCTGTCCGGGTACCCGGTGCGCACCGCGGAGGATGGTCGAAATGCCCTCCAGGTCATGCAGCAGGAACCGATTGGCATGGTGGTCAGTGACGTACAGATGCAGCCCATGGATGGCCATGAACTTTTGCGCGAAATTCATAAAAGCCTGCCCGGTACGCCGGTGTTGTTGATGACCGCCTACGGATCGATCGAAAAGGCGGTGATGGCAATGCACGATGGGGCCGTGGACTATCTGGTCAAGCCCTTCGAGGCGGAGGTGCTGGTGAGCAAGGTCGCAGAGCATCTGCCCAGCCCGGCGGATACAAACCCGGAAGGCCCGGTGGCCGAGGACCTGCGCAGCCGCGAGGTGCTGGAACTGGCCCGGCGGGTGGCGCAGAGCGAGGCCACGGTACTGCTCAACGGCGAGAGCGGCACCGGCAAAGAGGTCTATGCCCGCTATATCCACCAGCAGTCACCCAGACGGGATGGCCCCTTCGTGGCGATCAACTGCGCGGCGATTCCCGAGAACATGCTCGAAGCGGTGCTGTTTGGTTACGAGAAGGGCGCTTTCACCGGCGCCTACCAGTCCACCGCGGGTAAGTTCGAACAGGCTCAGGGCGGCACCCTGCTGCTCGACGAGATCTCCGAGATGAGCCTGGCGCTGCAGGCCAAGCTGCTGCGTGTATTGCAGGAGCGGGAGCTGGAGCGTCTGGGCGGCCGGCGCATGATCGACCTGGACGTGAGGGTGCTGGCCACCACCAACCGCAGGCTGCGTGAAGAGGTTTCCGCGGGTCGCTTTCGGGAAGACCTCTATTACCGCCTGAATGTATTTCCGATCCGCCTGCCCCCCCTGCGGGAACGTCCCCGGGACATCCTGCCGCTGGCCCACTACCTGCTGGCCAAGAGCCTGCGTCCGGGACAGAAACTGCCGAATATCAGTGAGGCAGCGCAACAGCAATTGCTGAGTCATCCCTGGCCGGGCAACGTGCGGGAACTCGACAATCTCATGCAGCGGGCATTGATTCTCAATACTGGCGGAACCCTGGAATCCGCCGATCTCGCCTTTGAGGCTCAGGTGGACGAACTCCAGACTGAAACTCAACCCTCCCAACCCGGCAAGGGCCGGCTGCCCGAGGATCTGCGCTCGGTGGAGGAACAGATGATTCTCGATGCCCTGGAGGACGGTCGCGTCAGCCGCAAACATGTGGCCAGCCGGCTGGGGATCAGTGAGCGTACCTTACGCTACAAGATCGCGCGGATGCGCGAGGCCGGTGTGGCCGTTCCTGGCTGAGTGGCCGTAGGACTGAACTGGTGCGGAATCTGCATCCTTTGGATATCGATGGTTGAAGACGGAGTGAACGATGAACAACAGCATGAATATCGACCAGGTGTTGGCGCAGATGCGGGTGATGTCCGCCCAGGCCGGCAATCGTTCGAGCGAATCCCCCAAGACGGCGGGCGCCGATTTTTCCGATCTGCTCAAACAATCCATCGATCAGGTGAACTCGATACAGCAGGAGACCGATGCCCTGCGCAACGCCTTCGAATCCGGGGAGGGCAATGTGGACCTGGCCCAGGTGATGATTGCGGCACAGAAGTCGAGCCTCTCCTTCGAGGCTATGGTGCAGGTGCGCAACAAGCTTGTCGAAGCCTATAAAGACGTTATGAGTATGTCGATGTAACTTACTGGATAATATAGAAAAATGGCTACGGTAAACGGACAACAGACAACCCGGGAACTGCAAGAGGCGCCACGCCTTCAGGATAATCCCATCGTCCGCCAGATCGCGGTGATGATTGGTATCGCAGCCAGCGTCGCCCTGGGCGTGGCCGTGGTGTTATGGTCCCAGACCCCCAGCTACGCGCCCCTCTTTGGCAACCTCTCGCAAAAGGATGCCATGGAGATCGCCCAGTCTCTGCAGCAGGCTGGGATCGACTACGAGATCGATCAGGGCAACGGCATCATCATGGTGCCGAGCGGCAGTTTGCAGGAGGCGCGGATGAAGCTTGCCGGCCAGGGCTTGCCGCACTCAGGTTCCGCCGGCTTTGAACTGCTCCAGGAGGACACTGGCTTCTCCACCAGCCGGTTGGTGGAATCGGCGCGTTATCAGCATGCCATCGAGGGTGAACTGGCGCGCTCCATCGCTACCCTGGCGAACGTGGAGTCGGCCCGGGTGCATCTCGCCACCCCCAAACAGTCGGTGTTTATCCGCAAACGCAAGTTTCCCAGCGCCTCGGTGGTGGTGAAACTCTACTCCGGGCGCAATCTGGAGAAGGGGCAGGTCGAGGCGATTCAGCATCTGGTGGCCTCCAGCGTGCCGGAACTGGATGTCTCCAACGTCACCGTGGTGGACCAGAAGGGACGCCTGTTAAGCAAAAAGCAGGACAGCCGCGAGATGGAGCTGTCATCCAGCCAGTTCGACTATACCCGGGGTCTGGAAGACCACTACAAACAGCGCATCGAGGACATCCTCTCTCCGGTGATCGGACGGGATAATCTGCGTGCCGAGGTGACCGCCGACGTGGATTTCACCTATGTGGAACAGACTCAGGAATACTATAATCCCGATGTGAATGCACTACGTTCCGAACAGATCAACGAGCAGCAGTCGATCCTCAGTGAAGCGCAGGGCGTCCCGGGAGCGCTGACCAATCAACCGCCGGCCGCGGGCAATGCCCCCCAGGTGGCCGGTCAGGCAGGCGCCAATGGCGAGGCCGGGGGAACCCCGGTAAACACCAGCAAGCGCGCCACGCGCAACTTCGAGCTGGATAAGACCATCAGCCATACCCGGATGCCCACCAACCGCCTGCGCCGACTCTCCGTCGCGGTGGTGGTGAACGACCGCGCGGAGGTCGACGAGGAGGGACAGGTGACACCGGTCAAGCGCACCGCGGAGGAGATCACCCGGATCTCCAACCTGGTGAAAGAGGCGGTTGGCTACGATATCCAGCGAGGTGATCGGGTGCAGGTGATCAGTGAGGCCTTCTATATACCGAAGCCGCCGGAAGCCCTGCCGGAACCCGCGATCTGGGAAGAGAGCTGGTTCTGGGATACGGTGCGTCAGGTGGGCGGCGTGCTGCTGTTCCTGGTGCTGGTGTTCGGTGTGCTGAAACCGATCATGACCCGTCTCACCAAACAGATCGTGTACGCGCCCCAGGAGGCCCTGGCCGGCGCGACTGCGGGTGAGGGCGGCCTGGCGGGGGGCGGTGAGAGCGGCGGCGGGTACCTGCCCGAGAGCGAGGGGGAAGCGCTGCACCTGCCCGGACCCCGCAGCTACGAAAGGACCCTCGATGCCGCTCGCGGCATGATCGCGGAAGATCCGAAACGCGTAGCCCAGGTCGTGAAGAAATGGATCGCTGAAGATGGCCACTAATCCAAAAGCCGAAGCCACTAAAGAGGTCGTACAAGCCGACACCACGGATACCCTGAAAATCCGGGGTGTGGACCGCTCGGCGATTCTGCTGCTGGCCCTGGGCGAGAAGGATGCCGCGGAAATCCTGCGCCACATGGGACCCAAGGAGGTCCAGGACGTGGGTCTGGCCATGGCCTCCCTGACGAATGTCTCCACGGACCAGATGGAGTCTGTGATGCACGAATTCGTCTCCACCCTGGAGACCCAGACTGCTCTGGGACTCGGCTCCGATGAGTACATCCGCAACATGCTCACCAGCGCCCTGGGCGAAGATAAAGCGGGGGGTGTGATCGATCGCATCCTGCTCGGACGCAATAGCAAGGGCCTGGAACAGCTGAAATGGATGGACCCCCGGGCGATTGCCGAGCTGATCCGCCTGGAACATCCCCAGATCATCGCCATCGTGCTGTCGTTTCTCGAATCGGATCAGGCGGCCCAAGTGGTCAGTCAATTCCCGGAACGGGTGCGCACCGATGTGATCATGCGCATCGCCACCCTGGACGGTATCCAGCCGGTGGCCCTGCAGGAACTGGACGAGATCCTCGAGAAACAGTTTTCCGGCGCCACCAATGTCAAATCCTCCAGCCTGGGTGGCGTCAAAACCGCGGCGGAGATTCTCAACATGCTCGATGGCGCCATCGAGAGCAAGCTGATGGAGGAGATCTCCGAGGTGGACGTGGACCTCAGTCAGGAGCTGCAGGACAACATGTTCGTCTTCGAGAACCTGGTGGACGTGGACGACCGGGGTATCCAGACCCTGTTACGCGAGGTCAGTACCGAACAACTGTTGCTGGCACTGCGCGGTGCCGATGAGGTGCTCAAGGAGAAGATCTTCAAGAACATGTCGAAACGCGCCGCGGAGATGCTCAAAGACGATATGGAAGCCGCGGCCCCGGCCAAACTCAGCGATGTCGAGGCCTCGCAGAAAGAGATTCTCCAGGTAGCGCGCCGCCTGGCGGATGCGGGTGAGATCATGCTGGGAGGCGGCGGTGATGAGTTCGTCTGATCCCACCGACCGAGATTTCGAAGAGATCCGCCAATGGATCCCGCCGGAGATGGGGGAGCGAAAAGCCCGCTCCACATCCGGTAAAATTACACCGCCACCGGCCCCACCCACCGCCGAGGAGCTGGAAGCGATCCAGAAATCGGCCTATGAAGAGGGCTTTGAACGAGGTAAGCAGGAGGGATTCGAATTCGGCCACAAGGAGGGCCTGACCCGATCTCGTACGGATCTGCAACGCTATACGGAACGTTTCGATCGTCTCCTCGAAACCTTCGAACACCCCCTGCGCAACCTGGACAACGAGGTGGAGAAGGAGCTGCTCACCCTGGTGGTCGCAATCGTCAAGCAACTGGTGCGCCGGGAGGTGAAAAGCGATCCCAACCTGATCATCGGAGTGGTACGCGAGGCCCTGTCGATCCTGCCGGTTTCATCGCGAAACGTGCGCCTGCAGGTGCATCCGGAAGACGCGGAGCTGATCCGCGAGATCTATGCCCTGGGCGATAGCGAGACCGGCTGGCAGCTGATCGAGGATCCGGTCATCAACCGGGGCGGCTGCAAGGTGATCACGGATACTTCCCAGATCGACGCCACCCTGGAGTCCCGTCTCGCCAGCCTGATCGCGCCGCTGCTTGCCGGAGCGCGTGCGATTGACGACCAGAGCGAGTCATGAAGATGGCCACCCCCCTGGGAAAAGAACGTCAAAGACTCTGGGTTAAACGCCTGCGGCGCTACCAGGATCGCCTGGGAGACGATCGCGGACTGGTGGTGGAAGGCCGTCTGACCCGGATGGTGGGTCTGACCCTCGAGGCGATCGGCTGCCGCGCGGTAATCGGCGGTCAGTGCGACGTAGTCAGCAGCAACGGCACCCACATCGAGGCCGAAGTGGTCGGTTTCGGCGAAGACAGTCTCTATCTGATGCCCACCGGCGACATTCATGGACTGGAGCAGGGCGCCCGGGTGATTCCCACCGGGCGGGTGTGCGAAGCCGTGGTGGGTGATCAACTGTTGGGGCGGGTCATTGACGGCGCGGGTAATCCCCTGGATGGACTGGGTCCGATCCATTCGGATGCACACCGCCCGTTGACTGGAACCAGCTTCAATCCCTTGGCGCGAACCCCGATCCGCGAACCCCTGGACGTGGGGGTGCGGGCGATCAACGCCCTGCTCAGCGTAGGGCGTGGTCAGCGACTCGGGCTGTTTGCCGGATCGGGCGTCGGCAAGAGTGTCCTGCTGGGCATGATGACCCGCTACACCAACGCGGATGTGACCGTGGTGGGGTTGATCGGTGAACGTGGCCGCGAGGTCAAGGAGTTCGTAGAGAACATCCTCGGCAAGGAGGGGCTGAAACGAGCAGTGGTGGTCGCGGTACCCGCCGATAACCCCCCTCTGCGCCGCATGCACGGGGCGATGCTGGCCACCAGCATCGCGGAGAACTTTCGCGAGCAGGGCAAGCATGTGCTGTTGCTGATGGATTCCCTGACCCGCTATGCCCAGGCGCAGCGGGAGATCGCCCTGGCAATCCACGAACCGCCGGCTACCAAGGGTTATCCGCCTTCGGTGTTCGCCAAGCTGCCGCAGTTGGTGGAAAGGGCGGGCAACGGCGACAAGGGTGGTGGATCGATCACCGCCTTCTACACCGTACTGACCGAAGGGGACGACCAGAACGATCCGATCGCCGACGCGGCCCGGGCGATCCTCGACGGTCACATTGTGCTGTCACGTCGACTGGCTGAAGCCGGGCACTATCCGGCGATCGATATCGAGGCCTCGATCAGCCGGGCGATGAACGATATCACCCGATATGGGCATCAGGAGGCCGCGCGTTCATTTAAACATCTATACTCTCTATATCAGCAGAATCGAGACCTGATCAGCGTGGGCGCTTATGAATCGGGCAGTGATGAACAGATCGACATCGCTATTTCGGCGATGCCGGCATTAAACCGGTTTTTGCAACAGGATATGCATACTCCGGAGACCCTGGCGCAGAGCATGGAAGATCTGGAGGCCCTGTTTCCGGCGGAACAGGAAGAACCGCTGGAGGTACCGGCAGGACTGAGTCTGCCGCAACCGCAATAAACTCAATACGGTAACCATCCATGTCGCCATCAAAACGATTCAAACCCGTACAGCGCTTCGCCCACTCAAAGGAACAGAACGCCGCCCGCAGCATGGGCGTGGCGCGGCGCAATCTGGAGCAGGAAGAGGCCAAGCTGCTGCAACTCAAGAGCTATCACCAGGAATATCTGGCGCGTTTCCAAACCCTGGCCGCAGAAGGGATGAGCGCCGCGCAACTGCAGGAGTACCGGGCATTTCTCGCAAAACTGGACGAGGCGATCCAGCAACAGGAGCAGATCGTCGCCGCCAGTACGGTCAATCACAACAGCCAAAAGGACAACTGGAAGCAAAAGCACAGCCGCACTCAGGCCCTCAACAAGGTGGTCAGTCGTTACCAGCGCAAGGAACAGCAGAGCGCGGAGCGGCAGGAACAGAAAGAGAATGATGATCTGAACCAGACACGCTCCTGATTCCAGGAATAAAAATATTTCACAAAATATAACCTGACGGGGCGCTGCCGGGGTTATTCCATGGCCTGTGAGATCGGTTATGATGATCGGCTATGAGTGTTGATAATCCCGTTACGGAGCTGTCTTTACCCCCGAATGTCGTGCAGGTGGGCCGACAGCCCATATTGGATCGCAATCTGCGCATCTACGGCTACGAACTGCTCTATCGATCACGGGTCGGCATCGACGGTGTTGACGGTGACACTGCGACGGCCCGCACGGTCATGGACGGCTTCCTCGAATTCGGCCTGCAGCGCCTGGTGGGTTCCCATCGGGCCTTCGTTAACGTGACCGAGTGCTTTTTCAGTGGTGAGCAGGATATCCCCATCGACAGCAACTGTCTGGTCATCGAGGTGCTCGAATCGATCGAGTTGAGCGAAGCGGTGGTGGCCGGGGTGAAACGCTGGCGTGAGCGGGGGTTCACCATCGCCTTGGACGACTACCGTTTCGAGTCCCGCTGGGAACCCCTGCTGCCCTACTGCGATATCGTCAAGGTGGAGACCCTGGGGTTGGATCTTGAAACCTACCGGGATGAAATCGCGCATCTGAAGTCATTGGGACTTACTCTGCTGGCGGAAAAGGTCGAGACCCGCAAGGAGTTCGAACAGGCCAAAGCGCTCGGATTCGACCTGTTTCAGGGATTTTTCTTCGCCAAACCGCAGACCCTGTCCACGGCGCGCAGTCAGACCAACAAGAGTCTGATGTTAAAGATGATCGCCAAGGTCAACGATCCGGATACCGAACTTGAAGAGATCTCATCCCTGGTGGAACTGGATCCGAACCTGAGTTACAAAATCCTGCGGGTACTCAATTCCGCCGCGGTCTCTTTGCCACGCAAGGTGCTATCCATCCATCAAGCGGTGATTTACATCGGCATCGACCGGTTACGAGCCTGGTCAACACTATTCCTTATGGCCGGTCTCGACATGACTTCACCGGAGTTGATCACCACCAGTCTGGTCAGGGCGGAACTCTGCCGCGCACTCTCCCAGGAACTGCATGACGGCAATCCGGACAGCAGTTACACGGTCGGCTTGCTCTCCACTCTGGACGCGATGCTGGATCGCCCCATGTCCGAGTTGCTGGAGGATCTCCCCCTGCCTGAGCCGATGATCGACGCACTGTTATCCCACCGGGGCCCCCTGGGCGATGAGTTGCAGTGCGCCATCGATCTGGAACGTTGCCAATGGATGAGTGAGGCGGCGCAACTGCTGCCGGTCGAGCAGCTCAACATCCTGTATGTCCAGGCCCTGGAGCGGGTCGAGACACTGCGCAACGCCATCACTCAGCACGAGCTGATCTGATCAGGGTACCACCACCCCGTAGATCGGTCCCGAAGGGGTCTGGCAGACACAGTAGGCGCCCACCTCCGCGCGTTTGTGCATGTAGCAGACTCCGGAATAGATACCGCACTTGCGACTCAATTGGGTTTCACTCTGGGTGGTGTAGGTGCGGGTATGTGACTCTTTGTCGGCTGGGTCGGAGTTTTCCTCGGCGGCCCAGGCGAACGACGAAACCAGCCAGCCCAGGAATAGGATGCCTACCCGTCGTCTGATAGTGTGTTTCATGGTCGAATCCCTTAGATGAAATCGGTTGTCTGTGATCGGATGAATTCGTGAGTTGGGAGAATTCATGATGCCAGATCCAGCGATCTGGAGATACTCAACCTAATCATTGCATAAATTTTTACAAAAGACCGATTCTGGATGAAACTCACTTACTCAAACCAAAATAATCTTCGTCATTCCGACTTAAATAAAAAAACACCACCGTCATCCCGGCGAATGCCGGGATCCAGAATGCCTGACGGTGCGATACACTTGGATGCCATCCGACGATCCGTAACAGTGCATCCATACACCACATCTACAGTAGAAGCCGGAATGAAGCTTAGAGTATAGCGATAAGCAAGCGCTATTCCGGCCCCGGATGAAGGATATATGGGTAATCCCCAGTATCCAGGTACAGCTTGCATGACATAAGATCTAAGATAAAGCCTGAATTAATGAACGGAGGGACCCGTGACTTCAGCCAATCTATTTGCCCACAGTGCCAGTGCCCAGTCTCAAGCCGCCTTAGGTGCAAACGCAGACGACGTCCACCAGACAGAGGGCCAACTCCTCTATTAACAGACCAGCCAAAGCCCCCAACCGGATCCATAGTCAAACACCAGTTTGAATAACGAAACCAGGATTAGAAAGCCCAACTCGCTATCGAATCCGCGGACAGGGAAGGGATCAATGATCTGGCGGTTACCCAGGACGGACAGCATGTTAACTGTAACGATATTTCAGGAGCTTGTTTGGTCGATTCCTAGAGTAACGAATTTGAGGGAAAAGGGATTAGGTATAAAGTTTCTTTCCTGTTGTATAACAAAATGAGGTCAAAGTGCCTCTAGGCGCTAGATCGAATCTCAATTCGTATTTTGATGTATAGGAATGGAGCAGGGAGTTTACCAAATTCATTCATTGTGCAAAGTGTGGTGGTAAATTCTGTGGGCATTTAACTAAACTTGACCTGACAGGCACGCCATCGAAACAGGTAACTGTCAGATCAAGTCGCGACTACTACAGGTAAGGCCCATTAGCCTTACCCTCATTTCACTTACTTACTTAAATGGAATCAAGTTGAGAGGAAATCCACTGCCTCCGCCCAGATTGGGTCCGCCGCCTCCCAATAGGCCTAGCGGATCCAGGAGTGAGAGAAGGCCGCCACCAGAGTCCTGATTTGTCGACTGTGTTTCATTGTTGGTGGTATGGGTACTGTTGTCCACATTGATATTAATATCACCATTAATAGTGATACCGCCATCTCCCCCTGGACAAGTTGATGGGATATTATTGCCATCACCACCTAAAATGATCACGTGATCATTTTCAGGGTGACCGTCGATGGTATCATCACCTGACCCGCCATCGATGTTATCATGGCAAGGTCCACCGTTTATGGTGTCGTCTCCAGATCCTCCGTTGATGTTGTCACGACCCCAGCCACCATTGATGGTATCGTCTCCGGATCCGCCGTTGATGGTGTCACAACCCCAACCGCCATTGATGGTGTCGTCGCCTGAGCCGCCATTGATGGTTTCACTGCCGAAACCACCATTGATCGTGTCGTCACCACTTCCACCATTCAGAGTGAGGTTGTTATTCCCGCAAAGCTGAAAACCCCTTGAAGTGATAGTATCGTCGCCACCACCACCATTAATTGTCAAGTTCTGAGACTGCTCAGGGGTTAGGTGGTAAGTCTCTCCATTGCAGGTAATGTCCGTTGACCCATCCCAGTTGGTACATACGTCAATATTGTCAGATCCACCCGTTCCATTAAATGTTGTGCTATCACCATCAAATGTGAGTGAAGAGCCATCACAATGATATTCCGTTCTACTGCAGTCACATGAGAATTGCGAGTTTGAGGCTTGAGAGGCGTTTCCTAACTGACTTCCTTGCATAGCATCCATTTTTACTTGCTCCTTGCAATTGAATACATTATTAACATTCCATTCAGATTAATATCTGCATCTATAGTAGAAATGAAAATCATCTGATTTGCTAGCTAGGAATAACCCATATATCAGGATGAAACGCGAGCGTTGGTGGTAGAAAATCAGAAATGCGCTCTAAGCGCATACTTACAATAACCTGAGTACATAAGATGTCCGTAATATCATCTCGATTTCATGCTTGCCCTCACTAAATGACATCTGTCGTTGGTTAATCTAATCATTGCGCTAATTCCGACAAAAACCGGTTCTTTAAGTGAGTATGCACTATGATCACCAGCTTCAGTATGCGAAGGGGGTGTTCTGAGTATGTGATTACAGTCATAACTGTAAGGAATTTCTGACAGGGGAATTTCTAGTGTGTAAGGAATGTTTTCGGTGCTAAAGTGGCTGCAGTTTTCATGGAAGATCATATCAATGGGTGTTCATTGGTTTGCGGTGAAGTATCGGCGGAATTGCGACACTAGAACCTAGTACGATAGAAAGAGGTGTTCCGAACAGGCTGAGTTTGTGTCGCCTATTTTAAAATGTGCATGGATCAAAAATAACTTAATAACGGAGTAAAGAATATGACGAGTATACAAGGAAGCGCTGGTAACAGTAATACTATCATGCAGGGTGATAATACCTATAAGAGCCAGCAATTTCATACAGTTCAAGAGCTGAAAAATGGTACCCGTATTGAAAGGGAATTAGATGGATCCGAAACGAGGATTATCGCCAACAGTGAAGACAATGACATCAATATTCACAAGAACCCGGATGGTTCGGCTGATGTGACTGTTGATGGGGAGACAGTACATCTATCCAGGGAAGAGGCGAGAAACCTGGTTGTTGAAGGCGGCAGTGGCGACGATCATATCAGCGTAACCGGATATCAGCTTTGCGGGCCGGAGATGAATATCACACTCAATGGCGGTAGTGGAGATGATGTGATTCGGGGTGGTTCAGGGAGTGAAACCATTGATGGAGGTTCCGGTGATGACTGGATTGACGGCGGTGCTGGCAATGATCATATCCATGGTGGTTCAGGCAACGATACGCTGATAGGTGGCGATGGTAATGATCATCTGTACGGGGGAGATGGAGACGATGGCATCTGGGGGGGTGCTGGTGATGATCGAATCTATGGCGAGAACGGAAATGATACCCTGGTTGGCAACAGTGGAAATGATCATATTGTAGGTGGTTATGGCGACGATAATATGTGGGGAAGCTCTGGCAATGACACGCTCAGTGGGGGTATGGGTAACGACAATGTCGTAGGCGGCAGTGGTGATGACAACCTCTATGGTGGCCGGGGTGATGATCGTCTTTGGGGAAACTCCGGTGATGACCTGTTGATCGGGGAGCATGGTGATGACTATGTTGATGGCGGATCTGGAAATAACACCATTATTGACAGGGAAGATGATTTCATCATTATTGATGATGGCCGTGGAGAGGTTCTAAAGTCGTCAATGGATGATCGTTCAGGCGCTAGCTTCAATCCCTTTGATCCATTGGGATTGCTTACGGGAGGCGGGCCTTCCCTTGGTGGGGGTGGTTTTCCGCTCAATCTGATTTCACCTAAGTAAATGTCTCAGTGGCTGGATTTTTTCCAGCCACGTTTTCCCGATTCTTTCCCATCTTCCAGCCCGTATCGGGAGGCCACTACCTATTCGATATCTTCATAGCCTGGCGGACGCTTGCCCGAGAGCAGATAGGCAAAGGCGATGACTTCCGCTACCGCCCGGTACAAGGCCTGGGGAATCTCCTCGCCCAGCGGGAGTTGTGCCAGCAGGGCTGCCAGTTCCGGGTCCTCGTGCAGTGGCACGTCATGTTCCTCGGCTAGCGCGAGAATGCGTTGCGCCAGTTCACCGCGCCCTTTCGCGGTAAGCCTGGGAGCATTTTCACCGTCGTAGTTGAGCGCGATCGCGACCTCGTCCGGTGGTTGGCTTTTTCGTTTCATGCCTTCTCGCTGAGTAGTGTGTGGTCACTGGGGAGTTCCTGTTCATTGGCCGCCGAGCCCTGATAGGCGGCAAGCTTGCTAACTTCGAGACCGGCGGCTTCCAGTCCCCTGCGCAGGGTGTCGAGATGATTCACCACACGCTGTGAGGTCTCGGGGTTTTCTGACCAGATCACCGTCGATACACGCTCGCCAACCAGATGCAGCTGCACCTTCATCGGTCCCAGCGGGCTGAGGTTCATATGCAGGGTTAGACGCCAGCCAGATGCCAACTCCTTACGGCCGTGATGCGCATCGGGGGTGATCCGGAACTGAAACAGATCGATGCCGTTTTCCTGCTGGACCGGCAGTTCGAACTGCCAGATCGGGCGTCCGCTGTCTTCCGTTGCGAGTGAATGCAACTGGTTGGTCTGGATGCGCGCCACCGCTCCATCCAGGTGTTTGAACAGGTCCAACAGTAATTTCACCGTCGGGTTGGGTTCCGCGGCAGTGGCCGGAGGCTGAGCAGGTACGGGAGTCGGGCTCTGCGGGACCGTCAGGGCATTTGTCTGGGGTATTGTTTGGGGCAATGTCTGGGGTGGTGTGCCCGGGGGTGGGGTACCTGTGCCGGGAGTGGATTGTTGTCCTCCTGTCATGGGTGGGGAGGGATTGATGAAGCTGCGTACCAATCCGACGAGTCGCATCAGGTTGAGTTTTAAATCCTGTGAGTTCACCTTGCCTTGCAGCAGCAGGGACTCGGTTTGGTTGCCACTCATGGGCAGGGCACGGGACAGGACCGTCTTAAATTGCGGATCGTTCAGTTTTACCACCTGATTGATTAACTGCTCCACGGCCTGCCGGACCGGGGTTGGCAGCGGCGTGCTAGTGCTATCGGGTTTCGCCAGGGTCTGGCTCAGGGCCTGGAACAATCGGGGCAGGGGTTGTTGGCGGGGCAGGGTGCTCTTCAGTGCCATTGCGGTCAGGGCCTTCTGACTGGGCAGGGTCAGGACTCTGAGTTCCGGAAGTTCGCCGGTCTTTTCAACCTGCAACAGCAGGGGCTGACCCGGTTTGACGCTGAGGGTGGTCTGCGCGGTCAGCCGGGTGACACCTATGCGTAACTGCATGGCGCCTTCGATGGTTTCACTCAATGCGGTACCGTGCAGGAGCTGTCCGGGTTGAAGATTCTGTAACAGGGCTCGGGTGGTGGTTGCCGAGGGCAGGGGTGGCAGGATTTTCGCGATTGGGATCTGCATGGATTGATGGTTGCCGGTCGCTTCGGGTCAGGTTGGGGTTTCAGGGCGCTTTCTGAAGTATACGTGAATCTGTACGAGTCTGATGAAAGTGTTGCTATGAACAGGACCGATCGACTACCCGATCCGCCGGGTGTTTTCTCACGCAACCCACAAGGCTCTGTTTCAGGCTATAGTTTGGTTGAGTTTAGGAAGGGTTGTTTATGACGTCACAGGAACAAAATACGCCGCAGGGATGGTATATCAGGCACGAGGGTTTAGTGACCGGTCCCCATGCCGAGGCCCGGATACGTCAGCACCTGTTGGACGGAACCTGGGTGTTGTCGGATGAGATCAGTCTGGACAAGAAGAACTGGCAGGCTTTGCTGAGTGTACCCAAAGTGGTGCCGCTGCAGATGCGCGCCGAAGCGGGTGATGCCGGTGCGCGGATGCAAATCAATACCCGTGACAAGTTGACCGCCCAGGACCGGGAGGAGATCCGGCGCATCCCGGTGATACCCCTGGTGGTGATTACCCTGGTGTTGGTGACAGTGGTGTCTCTGGCGTTGTTCCTGAATCGTGGTGGCGAGTCGGATTCACCCCTGTGTGATGCACCGCCGGGGCCGGGTGTGAACTGGCGAAACTGTATGCTGGTCGGATTGGATGCGGGATCGGCCAGCCTTGCGGGGGCGAATCTCAACAGTGCGGTGTTGCGAGACGCTGAGTTGAGCGCCACCGATCTGAGCGACGCCCGGCTCGACTACGCGGATCTGCGTGCCGCGAATCTCAGCTATGCCCGGCTGCATCGCGCCTCGCTGCTGGGCGCGAACCTCCAGAGTGCGGATCTCCGGGAGGCCGATCTGAGCAGTGCCGATCTGCGTTTCGCGGACTTCACCGGCAGTCGCGTGGAGGGGCTGCTGTTGAACGGTGCGCATCTGGACGAGGCGATCTGGATCGATGGCCGCAGCTGCACTACCGGATCAGTGGGTGCTTGCCGTTTCGGGGAATGATTCGGTTTCGTAACGATACACCTCGAGGTTGTCCGACCAGTAGTGGGGAGGCAACCCGGCCTTCTGTTTGAGGTGATTGAGAAAATCCCGGGTGTCGGGCAGGGATTCCCAGACCGAGGGGAGAAAGGTGCCACGGTGGCGACCGTCCTCCAGGATCAGGCCGTCAATCCCCGGTCTGATTTGACGCAGCAGGTCCTCCTCAGATTTGAATGACAGGGGTTCGGAGGGGGTGAGGATCGAGATGTGTATCTCCAGATGGTGCAGTTCCGGCTCCGTCAGGGGCGGGAAGCGGGGATCGCGAAACGCCGCGGAAAAGGCGTTTTCCGCGACATCCGTTACCAGTGGCTGGTAGGCATCCAGATGCCCGATGCAGCCGCGCAGCAGGTTGTCACGGTTCAGGGTTACGAAACAGGCACGCTCCACACGCAGTGCTTCCGGGTAGTCCCGGGGATCGGTCCTCAGCGGTGACTGATGTTGCAAGCCGTGCCGGATCGAGTGCCAGGCGACTTCCATGAGCTGGTTGCGAAGCGGTTGCGCGAGATGGGTCGTCGATGGAATGTTCATGAGACGGGTCCTCTCGGGAATGCCTTCCTATGCCTAATCTTGGTGAATATTCTGCTTGGGTACAAGGGCGGATAGTAATTTTGAGTTTTTAGTTTTAAGTTTTTAGTTGTGGTGTTCGCTACGCTCACGGTTATTTATATCCTCTCACCCTGATCCTCTTCCGGTGGGAGAGGGGACGTGTTTTTAAAATACATCATGTGCGGTCAGTCAGATCATGCTAACAAGTTTTTGGTTTACACCGACCTCCGATCCATGCATTCCCTCTCCCTCCGGGAGAGGGCCAGGGTGAGGGGAACAAAAACGTGAGCGCAGCGAACACCACAACTAAAAACTTAAAACTAAAAACTAAAAATTATTCTTCCCCCGCCGTGATGACGGTTACAGCATTCCAAACAAATCGGAAATCCACTGGCATAGTCGTGCCAGGTTCGCCATAATCCGCCCTCGTTTATGTACCCGGGAATGATCAGATATGTGGTTCAAGAATCTCAGGATCTATCTGCTGCAGCAGCCGTTCAACCTCACCCAGGAGGCGTTGACGGAACGCCTGCAGGGCAAAGGGTTCCAACCCTGCGGCAGCCATGATGTGAGCAGTGTGGGCTGGGACAGTCCCGTAGGTCGCCAGGCCGAGATCCTGGTGCATGAGATCGGCGGCTGTCAGCTGATCTGCGCCCGCCAGGAGGACAAATTGCTGCCCTCTGCGGTGGTCAATGAACTGGTCGATGAGAAGCTTGCCCTGATCGAGCAGGAGGAGGGGCGTAAGGTGGGGCGCAAGGAGCGTACCGAACTGCGTGAGGACACCTATCAGCAGTTACTACCCCAGGCCTTCAGTCGCCACACCCGGCAGTATGCCATGATCGATAAGCAACAAGGCTGGATCCTGGTGGATGCCGCCAGCGCCAACAAGGCGGAGAGCCTGATCAGTCTGCTGCGCGAAACCCTGGGCAGTCTACCCGTCAAACCCTGGGAGAGCCACGTGTCCCCGGCCCATGTCATGACTGAGTGGTTGAAGAATCCGCTTCAACACCCGGGCTTCACGCTGCTGGATAGCTGCGAACTCAAGGACCGCTCGGACGAATCGAGCGTGCTGCGCTGCAAGGGGCAGGATCTTACCGCCGATGAGATGTTGGCGCACCTTGAGGCGGGCAAGGATGTGGTCAAGCTATCAGTGGAGTGGGATGAGCACCTCTCCTGCCTGCTGGATGCGGATCTTTCGGTCAAGCGGTTGCGTTTTCTCGATCTGATTCAGGAACAGGCGGCGGATCATCAGGTGAGTGGTGAGATGGATGCCTTCGACAGTCAATTCAGTCTCATGACCTTGGAATTCCGCCGGTTTCTACCGAAGCTGTTTGAACTGTTCGGCGGTGTCGAGGGTTCATCCTGAGACGAACAGTACTTATTTAAGGCAATGCACTGGATTTTCGACATTCCGGCATTCACCGGGATGACGGTGGTTATAGGCTTATGAAAGTGCCATTGCCTCATAGGGCGCCTTCATTGAGATTTGTTCAACAGGCTGTGAAATAACCTGGTCTATATAGTGGTTTATTGATTCAGGTCAATGCTAGTCCGGGGTCGAATCATTACGCTGTTCACACGCTCACGGTTGGTCGTTTCCGTGTAAAGCGCTAGTCTGGCGGGGGTGCCAGGGTCCAATTGCCTCCAGGATCGCACCCCCGCCTGTTTTTTTCCTCTCCTTGCTTCGCTTCCACAACCACGCTCAGTTGTAATCGTAATAGTCCAGAAACCACTCCGCGAAGCGTGCCACGCCGTCTTCCAGTCGGGTGTCGGGTTTGTATCCGGTATCGGCGATCAGGTCTTCCACATCGGCATAGGTAGCGATGACGTCGCCGTCTTGCAGGGGTAACAGGTTGAGTTCCGCCTTTTTGCCTAGGCTCTGTTCCAGCAGTTCGATGTAGCGCATCAGCTCGGTGGGTTGATGGTTGCCGATATTGTAGAGCCGGTAGGGGGCTGTGCTGGTGGCGGAATCAGGATGGTCGGAATCCCACTCCGGGTTGGGTTCGGGGATGCGATCCAGCACCCGGATCACCCCTTCCACGATGTCATCGATGTAGGTGAAGTCCCGGCGGTGCTTGCCATAGTTGAATACATCAATGGGTTCGCCGCGCATGATCTTATGGGCGAATTTAAGCATCGCCATGTCGGGGCGGCTCCAAGGGCCATAGACCGTGAAAAAACGCAGTCCGGTGGTGGGCAGGCGGTAGAGGTGGCTGTAGGTATGGGCCATCAGCTCGTTGGCCTTCTTGGTAGCCGCGTAGAGACTCACCGGATGGTCCACGTTGTCATGCACGGAGAAAGGCATGGAGGTGTTGGCGCCGTATACGGAACTGCTCGAGGCGTAGACCAGGTGTTCCACACCGTTATGCCGGCAACCTTCCAGGATGTGGCCGAATCCCATCAGGTTCGAATCCACATAGGCGAGGGGATTTTCGATGGAGTAGCGCACCCCGGCCTGAGCGGCGAGATTGACCACTCGGTGGGGTTTGTATTCGGTGAATACATCAGCGATGCCCTGACGATCCTCCAGGGCCATGCGCAGGTCGGTGAAGTTCGGGTAGGCCAGGGTCCGCTCCAGCCGTGCCTTTTTCAAGCTCACATCGTAATAGTCGTTGAGACAATCGATGCTGATGACTTCGTCTCCGCGATCCAGGAGCCGAAGCGCCAGCGCGGAGCCGATGAAGCCGGCTCCTCCCGTGATGAGTACTCGCATGATCTTCCTTCCAGCAGATTGCGCCGGACCTTTCGGATCCGGGCAAATAATTCAGTGTTGTTAAACCTTCGCCTCGGAGGCTGTCAGGTCGTTGACATACCAGGACATGGCCTCGGCCAGTCCCTGGTCGATGTTGTGACTCGGTTGATAGCCCAGCAGTCGCTGTGCCTTTTCGGTGTTTGCCAGAGAGTGCCGCACGTCTCCGGGGCGAAAATCCCGGTACACCGGGGCGATATCCGTCAGGTAGGGGAAATCCTGCGCCAGGATGTCGCGGATCTTGGTGAACAACTGGTTCAGGCTGGTCCGGTCACCCACCGCCACGTTATAGACCTGGTTGGTGGCATCCGGGTTTTCGCAGGTGGCGGCGAGCAGGTTGGCCTGTACCGCGTTGTCGATATAGCAGAAATCCCGGCTGGTCTCGCCGTCCCCGTTGATGAACACATCTTCCTTGTCGATCATCGAGGCGACCCATTTGGGTATGACCGCGGCATAGGCCCCATTGGGATCCTGACGGCGTCCGAAGATGTTGAAATACCTCAGGCCGATGGTTCGGAAGTCGTAACAACGGGCAAACACCTGGGCATAGTGCTCGTTGACCAGTTTGGTGACCGCGTAGGGGGAGAGCGGGTTGCCGATCGCGTCCTCCACCTTGGGCAGGCCGGGATGGTCTCCGTAGGTGGAACTCGACGCGGCGTAGACGAAGCGCTTGACCTGGGCGTCCCGGGCCGCCACCAGCATGTTGAGGTAGCCACTGATGTTATTCTCGTTGGTGGTGATCGGGTCGGCCAGGGAGCGGGGCACCGAACCCAGTGCCGCCTGATGCAGTACGTAATCCACCCCTTCACAGGCCTGGCGGCAGGTGTCGAGGTTACGGATGTCCCCCTCGATGAAGCGAAACCCCTGCCATTGCTCCGGGGTGACCACGGACTGGACCTTGTCAAAGTTGTAGGCGTGACCGGTGGAGAAATTGTCCAGACCGACAACCCGTTGATTCAGGGTCAGCAGGGTCTCCAGCAGATTAGAGCCGATGAAACCGGCGACCCCCGTGACCAGCCAGGTCGCGGGGTTGCTCGATAGGGTCTGTTTGAGGGTGTCGTAGGTCGTCATAGTCTTGCATCCACATCCTGAACGGGAAGGATGTGTTTGACGTCATAGAGTACCCCGTCTGGTTTGCACAGGGCGCGGATCTGTTGACTGCCCATGGCGACGAATTCACGGTGCGAAACCGCGATGATGACCGCGTCGTAGGTACCATTGTGCAATTCGGGGATCGGACGCAGGCCGTATTCATGCTCGGCCTCGTCCGGATTGACCCAGGGATCATAGAGATCCACCTCGGCGCCGTACTCCTCGAACTCCTTGACGATATCCACCACCCGGGTGTTGCGCAGGTCGGGGCAGTTCTCCTTGAAGGTCAGGCCGAGCACTAGAATTTTGTTGTTACGGCTCGCGGTTCCCCGCTTCATCATCATCTTCATGACGGTATGCACGACATAGGCGCCCATGCCATCGTTGAGCCGGCGTCCGGCAAGAATGATCTCGGGCTGGTAGCCGATGGATTGGGCCTTGTGGGTCAGATAGTAGGGGTCGACGCCGATGCAGTGACCGCCGACCAGGCCCGGACGGAAGGGCAGGAAATTCCACTTGCTGCCGGCGGCTTCCAGCACTTCCAGGGTGTCGATGCCGAGGCGGTTGAAGATCAGGGCCAGTTCATTGATCAGGGCGATGTTCACGTCACGCTGGGTGTTTTCGATCACCTTCGCGGCTTCGGCTACCTTGATACTGCTTGCCTTGTGGGTGCCGGCGGTGATAATGCTGCGATAGAGCGCATCGACGAAATCGGCGATCTCCGGGGTGGAACCCGAGGTGACCTTCTTGATGGTCGGCAGCCGATGATCCTTGTCACCGGGGTTGATGCGCTCGGGGCTATAGCCGACGAAAAAGTCCTGGTTGAATTTCAGTCCGGAGTCGGCCTCCATGATCGGCACGCAGACCTCTTCAGTGGCGCCGGGGTAGACGGTGGATTCGAAGATGGCCACATCACCGGGTTTGAGCACCTTGCCCAGGGCGTGGCTGGCACCGACCAGGGGTGACAGGTCCGGCTGCTTGTGTTCGTTGATCGGGGTTGGCACCGTCACGATGTAGACATTGCAGGGTTTCAGGTCTTCGAGATTGCTGGTGTAGCTGAGGTGCGGGACCTGCACCAGTTCTTCGGGATCCACTTCCAGGGAACTGTCCTTTCCCGATTTCAATTCCTGTACCCGCGCTTCGTTGATATCCAGACCCACAGTCGGGAATTTCTTACCGAATTCGACAGCCAGGGGCAGACCCACATAACCCAGGCCGAGTACACCGATGTGCACGTTTTCGAGATCGCTCATGCTCTGATTCCTTCCTGCTTTGAGATGAATGGTTGGTTTGTATGTCAGATCGTTCTACCCGGACTGATATCCGAATACCGGTTGTCATCCGGCCGCCTTGTCGGATTACGCAGAACCCGAGCAGGGAATGTCTGGAAGAATGCGCTGGACATCACTTGACACGGATATACGCGCCAATCGCTGACAAGATGAAAATTGGCGCCAATGATAACGTGCCATGCCTTTGAAATCGAGCGGATTTAAGGTTTCGCGCCCTGGATCCCGGCATGCGCCGGGGTGACGATGGTTTCTGGCCCATAGACGCGATTTTTCGGCTCGATTCTCTTAAAGTATGCGTCTTTGCTCACAGATCGGAACCCTCACATGACAGAAACCAATCGGCGGGTCGCTCTGGTGGCCTTGCATGCCGGTTACAGCCATAGCTCGCTGGCGCTACGTTCCATGGCGGCCTATGCCCGTCGCTGGGGCTGTGAACATGAAATGGCGCTGTTCGAATCCCTGGTTAATATCCGTCACCAGGTGCTCATTGAATCCCTGGTCGAATTCGCCCCGACTCTGATCGGTTTCTCCACCTACCTATGGAATATCGAGGCGAGTCTGCATCTGGTCCGGGTTCTTAAACAGTTGTTGCCTGAATGTCGAATCCTGCTGGGGGGTCCCGAGGCCGGACCCCGGGGTGAGGCGCTGCTGAATCAGGTGGTTGATGTGGACTTTGTAATCGCCGGTGAGGGGGAAGCAGCCCTCACGGATCTGATGGATCGCCTGTTTGGCGATGAAACCGATTGGAGCACAGTCTCCGGGTTGCACTACCGTTGCGACAACCGGGTGGTCCGAAATCCGATCCGCGCGGTACCGGTAGAGAAGATACCGACCCTGGCAGAGCAGGGGAGCACCGATGAGGCTAAGGCCCTGGTCTACTGGGAGACCTCACGGGGTTGTCCCTATCGCTGCAGTTTCTGCAGCAGCGCCACCGAGTCCCTGCGGGTCTTTCCCATGCAACGGGTTTTGTCCGATCTGGAACGGCTGTGCACGCTACGTAATAAAACAGTCAAACTGCTGGATCGCAGTTTCCATCTGGGGAAACAGCGTACTAGTGAACTCTTGCGGTGTTTCGCGGATACCCCTCAGGGGTTGCGATTCCATCTCGAACTCAATCCGGATCGGATCTCCGAAGAGGCCATGACGATCTTCCGGAACTGTGAGCCGGGCAAGTTTCAGTTCGAAATCGGTTTGCAATCCCTGGATGATCAGGTCTTGATGCGCATTGATCGGCGCATGGATGTGGATAAGGCACTGGCGAATATCCGGGTGCTCGTGGAACAGCGCCGCCATCCGGTGCATCTCGATCTGATCGTGGGGCTGCCCGGTGAACCTGCGGAGCTGTGTGCCCGTTCGCTGGATCGGACGTTTCTGCTCTATCCGGATCATTTGCAGTTGGGCACCCTGAAACTGTTGCCTGGAACCCCCCTGGAGCAACAAGCCCGCTCCCTGGGGTATCGTTGGGATCCTCAGCCTCCTTACGAAGTCCTTTCACACCCTGAACTGGATTTCGCCGAACTGGTGCGCTTCAAACGATATGCGGAGCTGCTGGAGCGGTTGTATAACAGCGGCTACATGAGAAGTACCCTGGCAGGGCTCGTGAGCCGGGTTTTCGACAGCAGTCTGTGTGCCTGTTTCGACGCGCTACTGATTGAAACGGGGCTTGGGCTGGTGCGTGACAACCTGCAACCGGACAGTCTGTTCGAACGCATGAGCGGCTTTCTGCAACCCTTTCTGAAGGAACATCCCGTGCTGGGCGAGTGGTTGCTTTGGGACTATGCCCAGTTCAGTCTGGTCAACGGCAAGACCCCTGACTGGATCGCCCATCGCCTGCGGGAGACAGGGGGGTATGTGGTGCAGGGCAGCCGAAGACGTCTGCCGATCCTGAATCTCAGCGATCAGGCTGTTGTTATGATCAACCGTCAGTCCGGGCGTAATCTCCGTCCAGGCCGCTATGCGATCTGGCCCAGGCAGCACAAAAAAGGTGTCCCTGTGGAGGTATTGCCAGTCGATGAGGGCTCCGTCCCTGAGAGTGATTCGCCAGTTTCTGATCCTGTTCACTAGTGTGTGCCCCGTCACGGATTCTGTACCATTAAGCGAGTCAGACTGGAACCCGGAAATGTCATGAGCTGGCCATTTTCCGCCGAAAAGTTGTAAAATCGCCCGTTGCCATTCTCTAAAGACGGAGAAGTCATTGCCCTGCGAATTATCCATTGTGGTTCCCGTACTTAACGAATCGGGAAACATCGAACCGTTGCTGTCCGAAATACATGCGGCCTTGTCGACTGCGTCCGATTTCGAGGTAATTTATGTGGATGATGGCAGTCAGGATGATACGCCGGCCGAACTCTCTCGCGCCGCATCCCGGTACGAAGGCTTGCGCGTACTGACTCATCAGCGTACCTGCGGGCAGAGTCGCGCCCTGTGGAATGGGATCAAGGCGGCCCGTGGAACCTGGATCGCCACATTGGATGGTGATGGTCAGAACGACCCCGGTGACATCCCAAGACTGTTGGAAATCCTGCGTTCGCAACGTCAGGACGGTTCGCCGGTGTTACTGGCAGGGTATCGGGTAAAACGCCGGGACACCTGGATCAAACGAATCTCATCCCGGGTGGCCAACGGCATCCGAAGCCGTCTGTTGAGGGACGATACCCCCGACACCGGTTGCGGACTCAAGCTCATCGCCCGGGAGGATTTTCTCGAGTTGCCTTTTTTCGATCACATGCACCGGTTTCTGCCTGCTTTGGTGCTGCGTAACGGCGGGCGAGTCATTTCGCAGCAGGTCAATCACCGTGAACGCACCCGGGGCAGTTCGAAATACGGTACCCTTGATCGGCTCGTCGTGGGCGTGTCGGATTTGATGGGGGTCATGTGGCTTCAGCGGCGTGGCTCCCATACCCCCTATACAGAGACCCAACATGGCAGTGAGTGAGATTTTGTGGCTGGGGACCGGTTTCCTGGCGCAAGGATGTTTTGCCGCCCGTTTTCTCATCCAGTGGATCATGAGCGAGCGGGCCAGACGCAGTCTGATGCCGGTGCATTTCTGGTACTTCAGTCTGGTCGGCTCGATACTGCTGCTGAGCTACGCGACTCACCGCCGCGATCCGGTCATCGCACTGGGCCAGATGATCGGCCTGCTGATCTACTTGCGCAATCTGAAATATATCCATCCGGAGTGGATGGCACGGGTTCGTCACACCTGGTTCTGGTTGTGGGTGAGTGCTGTTGGCGCCGCGGTGAGTATCGGCTATCTGTTCGGGGGGGGCGCTCAGGCACCGGTGGTCAAAATCCATGACTTCTGGACCACCTTCGGTTTCTTCGGGCAGATGTTGTTCACCAGCCGGTTCCTGGCCCAGTGGTGGTATACCGAACGTCACAAGCAAAGTGTGATGCCGCGTAGTTTCTGGTACCTGAGTCTGGTGGGCAGTCTGATGTTACTGATCTACGCGACCGCGATGCTGGATCCGGTGATCATGCTGGGCCAAAGCCTGGGCTTTATCATCTACACGCGCAATCTGATTCTGCTCTCCCGGACGAGCAAGTACCAGACCGGGCTGTCCCATTCATGATGCCTGTTTAGTCTCGTGTAGCTACGAATACAGCATGCTGTTCACAGCACGCAAACAGGCGACGATCCAGCGTATATAATAAAAAAACCATAGAGTATCACTATCTGGGATCGAACAGCGCAACGGTGAGCCTGGATCATGAGTGAGACCAAACATGAATCGGGAAATATCGTTATTGTGGACGATAATCCCAATAATCTCCGTGTGTTGGGGGAGATGTTGCAGTCGGCTGGGTATAAAGTCCGCCCTGCGCTGAGTGGTGCTCTCGCGCTGCACTCGATCGAGAGCTTCCCCCCCGATCTTGTACTTTTGGATATCCGTATGCCAGGGATGAATGGCTACGATGTATGCAGTCGTCTCAAGGAGAGTGAAAATCTTCGGGATATTCCCGTCATTTTCATCAGCGCTCTGCACGAAACAGAAGGCAAACAGGCGGCCTTCCAGGCCGGTGGCGTCGATTACATCAGTAAACCTTTCCAGATCGAAGAGGTGCTGGCCCGTGTGCAGGCGCATCTTGGATTCTACCGTATGCAGCGAAATATGGAGCGCATCGTCGCCGAGCGGACGGAGAATCTGCACAAGAGCTATGATGAGTCAAGACGCAGCCAGCAGCAGTACTGCTCCGTACTGGAACAGACGGTTCAGGCCATCGTCCTGACGGTCGAGAAACGCGATCCCTGTACGGCGGGTCATCAGCGACGCGTGGCAGAACTCGCCAGCGCCATTGCCAGCCGACTCGGGCTGGCTCGGGAGCGCAGGGAGGGACTGCGTTTCGGAGCCATGCTCCACGACATCGGTAAGATCAACCTGCCTACGGAGATTCTTTGCCGGCCAGGAAGGCTAACTCCGACTGAACTCTCCTTGGTCAAGACCCATTCCGAGGAAGGCAGCGAAATCGTGTGTGATGTGGCGTTTCCCTGGCCCATTGCACAGCTTATCCTGCAGCACCACGAACGCCTTGACGGCAGCGGCTATCCCCTTGGCCTCAAGGGTGACGAGATCATCGAGGAGGCCCGTATTCTTGCCGTTGCCGACGTTGTGGAGGCGATGACGAGCCACCGTTCCTACCGCCCCGCTCTGGGTTTGGCTGCAGCGTTGGACGAGGTGAAGAGTGGCAGTGGCACGCGTTATGACGCAGCGGCTGTCAATGCGGTGGTGAGTCTGGTGGAAGAGGGCCTGGTCAGCCAGGCCGAACGGGGGGGGATCCGAGTCAACTACGACACGGATTCTGCCGTCCGTGCCAAAGCTGCGAGGGTGGATGCAAACCAGGCACACCGGGTAGCGACCTCATGAGCGGGATCTTTGTTTTCCAAGGCCCTTACCAAAGGCTGAACGACTTCGTCCCGGGTAGACTATCGACGTAGCGTACACTAGAGGTGGAATGCTGGAGGGAGAGGACAATGCAAAAGTTTCTCCAAAGGTTTCTATTGGCGTTCACGATGCTGTTGTCGGCAACCTGGGTTTACGCAGAATCCACGTTGGTTTTCAAGGGCTGTTCCATCATCCGCCGCGCTTTCATGAGTGAGGCGGCCGCAGCCTACGAGCAGGCAACGGGGCGCCACATCGACGTTATGGGTGGTGGCGCCACTTTGGGTATCCGCGCCACGGCGGCCGGAGACTCCGATATCGGCGGCAGCTGCCGTCCGGCACTGCCGGAGCGGTTCCCGGCGGAACGAGGGGTCCGGCTCACCCGCATCGGGTGGGATGCCCTGGCGTTTATCACCCACCCCACCAATCCGGTCGATACCATTACCCTGGCACAGGCCAAGGCCGTGCTGCAGGGCCGGATCGATAACTGGAAGGTGTTGGGCGGACCGGATCGGCCGCTCATCGCGGTCTTCCGCAGCCAGGTTCCCGAGAGCGGCGGCAAGTATTCCGGGGTCGGTCACATGGCGCGAGTGATGTTGTTCGACGATCCTGAGTACAATTTCACCGAAAAAGCACTCTTCTTCGGTCACTCCGCCGAAGTGGAGGAAGCGATCGAAAATATTCCCTATGCCTTCGGCATAACAGGGGTCTCGTCAGCGCTCAAGCGGGATGTAAAAATCCTGCGTTTGAACGGTGTTGAGCCCTCTCGGGATGAGATCATAAAGGCACACTATCCGTTATTTCGTCCACTCTACCTCGCTACGCGGGGCGTCCCTCAGGGTGAAGTCGCTCACTTCATCGACTGGCTGATCGGGGAAGCGGGTCAACAGGTAGTGGCGCAACAGGGGACCGTGACCTTACAGGAGGGACGCGCGCTGGAGACGCTGTTCCGCTACATGCCGGCTTCCGATCTGCTCACGAATCCTCCAGGGACTCAGGCCCGGTGAATATACGCCGTCTGTTCCTGCTGCATGTGCTGACGCCGTTCATAATCCTGGTTGTGTTGGGGGGTGGAATCCTGTTCCGCTACTCCCTTTACGCCGTGGAAAGGGACGAGGGGGAGCGGCTGCTGGCACACAGCGTGGCGATCACGGTGAAGGTGCGGCAGAAGTTCCGTGAACTGGAGGGAACACTCGGCGCCTTGCGTTCCAGCTCGGCGATGCGTCAGTACTTTATGTATCGGCAGGTGGGACTGGTCGATTATGCGGAGGATGCCCGCTCCAAGGTGGAGCGGGAGTTGTACGATTATGCCCGAGAAATCGAGATGTTCGACGCCATACAATTGATTGGTGCGGACGGACACTCGGTCGTGGATATCGAGGAAGGGAAAATCGCCTATCGCCACCAGAACCTGTCCGGTATGCCGTGGTATAGCGCGACAACGGAACTCGGCGCTGATGGGAAATATGTTTCCAATCCCTATCTCTGCAGGGCCCACGGAAAGGCGTCAGTGCGCATCGTGCGTCCGGTACTGGATCCGGCGCAACGGCCGGTCGGCTTCATCCATCTCCGTGTTCACCTTGCGGATCTGTTCAACGAAGCGATTGCAGGGGAGCCCGCGGATAGACTCTATTTACTCGACGATGAGGGCAGGTTGGTGGCCGGTGGCCAGGGGGTTGCTTCCGGCCGGGATCTGTCGGCGCAGGAAACCACCAGAGAGGTGCTGGCGGGCGGGACAGGGCACCGGGTCGAGCCGCACCCGGTCAGCGGTAAGGAGATGGTCAAGGCTTACCGACCTTTGGGCATCGCGGGTCTCCATCTGGTCGAGATGCGCCCCCTGGGCGAGGTTCAGACCACCGTCGGTCGATTCAGCACCTTTTCCCTGCTGTTGCTGACACTTTCGGCACTGGTCGTCGTGGTGGCGATCAGCTTCGCCACCACCCGGGTGACCCGCCCCATCCGGCAACTGGGTCGATCCATCGCCAGCGTGCGCCGGGGCCGGTTGGAGCAGCCGATTCCCCAGGAGGTGTTGGCGTTGGACAATGAGGTCGGTGCGCTGGCGCGGAGTTTCAACGATATGTCGCGTCTCTCAGAGAGCCGTTTCACGGCGTTGCAGCGCAGTGAACAGCGTTTCCGAGATTTGGTGGAGAGCACCAGCGATTGGATCTGGGAGGTGGATACCGCCGGTGTCTACACCTATGCCAGTTCCCGGGTCGAGGCATTGCTGGGCTATCGGCCCGATGAGGTGGTCGGCAGGACGCTGTTCGATTTTATGCCGTCGGCGGAGGCGGAAGGTCAGGGGGAACAGTTCGCCCGTCTCGCGGCAGATCAGCGGCCTATTGTAGCTCAGGTAAATACCTGCCTGCACCGGGATGGTCGCCGGCTGGTGGTGGAAACCAGTGGTGTCCCCTTTTTCGACGAGAACGGCAAGCTCCTGGGCTATCGTGGCGTCGATTGCGATATCACAGAGCGTGCTCAAGTGGAGCAGGCATTGGAACAGGCGGCCAGGGAGTGGACCCTGGCCATGGACGCTTTCGATGATGCCATTTATCTGCTTGACGCGGACCGGCGTCTGGTGCGGGCCAACCAGGCTTTCTACGGATTTTTTCATTTAACGTCTGATCGGGCAGTGGGCAAGCATATCGTGGAGCTGATCCATCCCCAGGGAGAGTCGGTTCTCTGTCCGGTCTGCCGGGCCCAGGAGGAGCAACGGGACGCCATTCTCACTCTGGAGGCTGATCACCCGATCAATCCGACAGGGATCCCTATCGAGGTTCGGGTGAAGATAGTGCGCAACGATTTGGGCGAGTCAGCCGGTTTTCTGGTGAGTCTTCACGACCTGAGTCATACGCGCGAACGGGATGCGGAACTGCGGCAGGTTCATGAGCGCCTGAAGCTGACCCAGTTTGGCATCGACCATGTCTCGGACGCGATCTACCTGATCGACACCAACGCCCGCTTTCGCTATGTGAATGACGAAGCTTGCCGTCGCCACGGCCTGAAGCGGGAGGAACTGCTCGAGCGGGGAGTGGCCGACGTGGACCCCCATTTTCCCCTGCAGCGCTGGCCCGAACATTTCACCCAACTGAGGCAACGAGGGACCCTGATTTTCGAGAGCCATCACCGGCATGGGGACGGTACGCTTTTTCCGGTGGAGATTGCCGCGAACTACATCCGCTACGCGGACGATGAATACAATTTTGCCTTCGCCCGCGATATCACCGAGCGCAAGCAGATCGAGGCGGAGTTGCAGCGGTCTCACGAAAACCTGGAGGAGCAGGTCGAGTTACGCACCGCCGAGCTGAAGCAGGCCAAGGAAGCAGCCGAAAGCGCCAATCAGGCCAAGAGTGTGTTTCTGGCCAACATGTCGCACGAGTTGAGGACTCCGTTAAACGCCATTCTCGGTTTTGCACAGCTCATGTCCCGCGACGAACGCATCCCTGAAGACGAACGCAAGAATCTTGAGACCATCAACCGAAGTGGAAACCACCTGCTTACACTCATTAATGACGTATTGGAGATTTCCAAGATCGAGGCTGGGCGGCTCACTCTCAACGTCATACCCACCAACCTGCACGAGTTGCTCGAAAGCCTCATCGAGGTGATGAAGGTACGAGCCGGACAGAAGGGGCTGGACCTGCTTCTGGAGCGGGCAGACAATCTGCCCCACTATATAAAAACCGATCGTACCAAGCTGCGGCAGGTGCTGCTGAATCTGCTCTCCAATGCGGTGAAATATACGCGGAAGGGGAGTGTCATGCTCAGCGCGGCTGTCGAAGGGTCGGCCGAACAACTAGGGTTGCGGTTCGAGGTTGCTGACACCGGTATCGGCATTGAGCCGCAGGAGTTGGAACGTATCTTCCGTGCCTTCTACCAGGCCAATCCCGCTGTCCTCACCGAGAGCGGTGGCACCGGCCTCGGACTGACCATCAGCCTCGAGTACACCCGCCTGCTGGGCGGTGACCTGACGGCTCAGAGTAGCCCGGGACAGGGTTCGATCTTCCGTCTGCGCCTGCCCGTGGAGTCTGTGCAAGCCGTGGAGCAGGAGGCGTCGGGTCCGGGTCGTGTTGTCGGTTTGGCATCGGGGCAACCCGACTATCGCATCCTGGTGGTAGAAGACAGTCCCGACAATCAGCGACTCATCGCCGCCTTGCTGGAACAAGCCGGCTTTAATGTACGTACGGCCGACAACGGCCAGAAGGCGATCGAGACGTTCGAGGGTTGGCACCCTCATTTTATTTGGATGGACATGCGTATGCCGGTGATGGACGGTTATGAGGCCAGTCGCAGGATCAAGGAGATGTCAGGGGATGGACAGGTCCGTATTGCAGCCCTGACCGCCAGCGCCTTCGAGGAAGACCGTGAGGCCGTGATGGCGGCGGGTTGTGACGCCTTTGTCCGCAAGCCGCTCAAGGAGAACGAGTTGTTCAAAGTTATGGGCGATCTGCTGGGGGTGCGATATGTATATGAAGAGGAGCCTGAGCCTGGGGTGCCCGTGAGCAGGCTGGAACTGGACGAATTACCCGCAGAACTGGTCTCGGGGCTCAATGAGGCTGCGCTGGCTTTGGATATGGAAAAGCTTTACAAAGTCATTGAACGCATTCAAGCCCTCTCGCCACAGCAAGCCAATGCCCTGCGCGCTGCGGCCGATGACTACCGATTCGATGAGATTCTCAAGGCGCTGCATAAAGAGGTGAAACCCTAACCCGAATATTTCATCCGTAAACATGCTGAAACGGGGAGCGTTCTACATGTTTCTGAATTGAACTGCGGGGGTGTTGCGGGTATTCTCCGTATACCTCGAAATACGGCACCCTCGATCGGCTCGTCGTGAGCGTGTCGGACTTGATGGGGGCCATGTGACATCAGCGGTATCGATCGCATACCTCATACTCAGAGACCCAACATGGCAGTGAATGAGATTTTGTGGCTGGGGACCGGTTTCCTGGCGCTAGGATGTTTTGCTGCCCGTTTCCTCATCCGGTGGATTATGAGCGAACGGGTAAGACGCAATCTGATTCTGCTCTCCCGGACGGGCAAGTACCAGACCGGGCTGTCCCATTCATGAACGGGCAATCCCGATCACTTTGGGCGATACTCGGCGCCTGGTTTTTTCTGACCCTGCTGGCGATCCTGTTCCGACACGTCACCGCCGTGGATGAAACCCGCTACCTCAGCGCGGCCTGGGAGATGTGGGTGCGGGGGGATTTTCTGGTGCCCCACCTGAACGGCGAGCCCTATCACCACAAGCCCCCATTGCTGTTCTGGTTGATTCACACCTTCTGGTATCTGTTCGGCGTGAGCGACTGGGCGGCCCGATTGGCCCTGTCTCTGTTGGGACTCGCGGGTATTCTGCTGGTGATCCCCATGGCGACCCTGATCTGGCCGGACAGACGCAGGATCCCGATGCACGCGGCCTGGTTGGTTTTGACCTTTCTGTTCTGGATGATCTGGAATTCATCCGTGATGTTCGATCTGCTGGTTTCGGTTTGCGCCGAGATCGCCTGGTTGGGTTTGCTCCTGGCCTGGCGCGGCCGATCCGGATCCGGCTGGCTGCTGGCGGGAATCGGCATGGGATTGGGCATACTGGCCAAGGGGCCGGTGATCTTCGTCTATGTTCTGCCGGGTCTGTTGTTCGCACCCTGGTGGATGCGAGAATCCCGACCAGAATCCTGGTTGAAGTGGTATCTGTCCGGCCTCGGTGCGGTTCTGCTCGCAGCGGTGATCGGTTTGAGCTGGGCGATTCCGGCGGCCGCGGCGGGTGGTGAGGATTATGCCAACCATATCCTATGGGGACAGACCGCCGGACGGGTGGTGAATGCCTTTGCCCATCGTCGCCCCCTGTGGTGGTATCTGCCGTTGATCCCCGTGGTGTTGTATCCGTGGATCCTCTGGTTCCCCCTGTGGCGAGGCATGGGACAGCGATGGCGTGATGGCTGGGACAGCGGTGAGCGTTTCACGATCGCCATCGGCTTGACGGGGCTGATTGTCTTCAGCCTGATCAGCAGCAAGCAGTTTCACTATATGCTGCCCTTCATGCCGGTGATGGCGCTCTTTTTCAGCCGCGCCCTGCAGACGTCGGAATCCCGGATTCCGGTACTGCGCGATCTTGTAATACCTCTGTTGCCCTTGGCGGCAATCGGTTTGATCCTGGTGTTCGCCCCCTATGTGGGGTCCCTCGGCCAGAAGGTCGTCTGGCTCACCCCGCGCACATCCCTTTGGGGTGTCGGGATCCTGTTGTCCCTGTTCCTGGCTTATGGGTTGTCCCGGTACCTGTCCGGGGTCGTCTGGCCGGGGGTGATTTCACTAACCCTCCTGGGTGTCGGGATACCGGGCATGATCGGAGACCTCTCGAAATATTACAGTGTGCGGGAGATCGCCCTGGAAATACGGGCGTCGCAGGAACAGGGTCGCTCGGTGGCGGTGATTGACAAGTACCACGGGGAGTTCACCTATGTCGGGCGGTTGACTCAGCCGATCGATGTCATCAAACAGAATCAAATCGGTGACTGGCTCGAGGGGCATCAAGGCGGCTTGGTGGTGGTTGATTCGAATCGACCGCCGCAAGCCGATGATCCTGGCGTTCGGTTCTGGACTCACTATCGGGGTGGGTATCTGATGTTGAGAGACAGGGCCGGTTGATTCTAGTGTAGTGTCCTATACTAGGTTTAATTTTCGTTATTCCGGCGTATGCCGGAGAAGGGGTGCAGGGATACACCGTTTACAAACCTTTCAACTAACTTGTTCCCACGCTCTGCGTGGGAATCCCTACTCAGCCTATTGTGACGCTCCGCCTTGCTGAGTGATCCGTATCCCCGGTCTGCATTCCCACGCGGAACGTGAGAATGAGAAAGCTTATCTTGATGTCTTCTTACACTGACTTAACACGATCGCTTCAGCTTGTTGTAACAAGCACCTGGGGTTCATGTGGCCGGCGGATGTGGGTCGCCTTCATCTCTAAGCGCACTTATCCGCTGCCTGACTGATGCGTCACACTGTTTTTGAATCAAGGGCCTCAGGATCTGTCGAATGCGTGCTTCCACAGCCTTGCGACCGGGCAGATTGAAGGACCGGGCACAGTGTTGCCAGGAGTGTCGTTGCAACACGCGCATGATCAGTACCTCGCTATCGACACCACTGAATTGCTGATGAGTCAGGCCCCACCAGGTTAAGCGATCGATTGGCGTCCGGCTGATTTCGTATCCCCTTCGCGCGAAGCCAAAGGCAACCAGATCGAGCCAGTCCTGGTGGCTGAGGGTGCTTAACCCGGGGCAGGGTAAGTCGGCCAGCATCGGTCCCAGCCATTCCGTGGGGAACTCCTGTAAAGGTTCAGCGAGCAATCCCGGCAGTTGCCGGGCAAAACGTTCACGGGCCTCTTCCTGCAGGCTCCTCCCCGAAACGCTCAATCCCTGTAGAAACATCACCGAAGGGGCGCTGCTGCTGGCACCGGAACGTATCCCCAGGCGAATCGCCTGCAATCGGTTGTGTTGCCAGAAACGGATCAAATCCGGGGTGGCGCCGCAGCTGACGCCGAGGTAATCGAATCTCTGTTCCCGGGCATATGCCTCGATCGCTTCCAGCATGCGCCTCCCCAGCCCCCGGCCCTGTCTTGCGGGATGGACGGCGATGCGCATGATGCGCAGACCTCGCAGGGTTGCCGCATACGGCAGTCCGAGGTGAGCGGTCAATGATTGGGCCAGCAGGTGACCTCGGGGACGTCGGATGCCTGACCAGATGTCATGGGTCAGACGGTCTGAAAATTCCCCTTCGGAGGCCAGCAGTGCCACTCCGAGGATCCGGTTGTTTTGGCGTACCAGCATGACTTGCAGATTGGGCCCGTCGAGCAGCTGGCGCAGATCCAGAGGGGTGGTTCGATAGTGTGCCAGGATCAGCAGGCCAAACAGCTGTCGAAGATCCGTTTCAGATTCCAGCAACTGTCTCTGGTCGGGAAAATCTATTGTTGAATGCTTGATCTCCAACTGCCCCAGGTCGCTTTCATTCGCCGGTTCCGCATCCAGAGCGAGGAGCTGGAAGACGGTTCGTTCCAGGGGGTCGTTCCGCCTCCAGCGGATGGGATCCCGGAGTACGAACTCACGCCATTGCGGCCGGACCTGATCCAGGTGCTTCTTGAACCGGTGAGTAAAGCCCATTCCGGTGCCTTCATAACCGTGCACCGTGGTGGCGAAGACGATCCGGGGAAATTTTTTCAGCAGGCCCTGAAGCAGGGGCGTGGGGATGGCGGCGGCCTCGTCCACAAGCAACAGATCGGCATGCTGGGGTCGGGTCAACAATTCATCCGGCGCGACGAATTCCAGGGCCTGGTCTAACGGTGTTATTTGTGATCCGGCTGCCTCCCTGTGCTGTTGAAAACGGCTGATCTGTGTGTAGAAGCTAGACAGAGTTTGACGGGATGGCGCGGTGACCTGGATATGAGGGTATCCTGCGTCAATCAACTGGGCCGCAGCGATACCCAGGGCCGCGGATTTGCCGCGTCCCCGATCCGCGGTCAGAACCAGGGGTCTTTTGCGGTGTCCCCGGGCGGCGTGAATGATGGCCTGCACGGCCTGGACCTGATCGGGGGTCCGGCACCATTCATCCTCCGACGGGTGATCGAGTGTCTCTACCGGGGCGGACAGCCCGGGTCGCAGGCCCTGGGGGGTGAAGAGGGTGATATTGGGATCCTGTTGTAATTGGCGCGCCAAGCGTGCCAGGAACAGGCTCGGTCGAGCGGTGATGTCGTAGTTGGCCACGGCGATGCGATTTCGTTGTGGGTCCGGGTAGGCGGGCCAGTCCGCCAGGGGCGGGGTGAGCAACAACAACAGGCCGCCACCCTTCAGTGTTCCGCTGAGTGCGCCAAAGGCATCGGGATCGAAACCGCAGTGGCTGTCATAGACGAGCAGTGCGGTCTCACTGCCGAGACGGGTCAATGCCCTCTCGTTGTCCAGTGCGTGACAAGGTGCGTCTGTCTTTTGGCCGATCCAAAGACTGTTCGTTTCTCCCAGGGCCGTGACAAGCTGCCGCGCATGATCGATGCACCAGGATTTTGGGCCGGATAGGCAGAGCAGGTATCGGTGGCCCCTCTGGCGAGCCTGCTCGCGGTTCTCTAGCACCCATGCGAGGAGGGACTCCCGGCTACTGGTGTCGCAGTGCGGGTCATAGTGAAGTGGGTGGTCCATTTGTGGCAATCATACCCCAAAGCTTAACTGGAACGGGAAGGGATTGTTTCAGAGGTGGCTATCCGACGGATACCCCTCCCGGGGGCTGTCGGAACGGCTCCCGGGGGCCTAAAATAGTCATTAAGAGGTCAGTGATCGATTGGGTGGCGCCCATGGAAAACTATTTTCCGACACACTACTGGCATGCACTTTCCGATGATCGGGTTCAGTGCGATCTGTGTCCCCGCTATTGCCACATCAAGGAAGGCAAACGGGGGTTCTGCTACGTGCGGATGAATCATCAGGGAGCGGTGGTGCTCACCACCTATGGACGCTCCAGCGGTTTCTGTGTCGATCCCATCGAGAAGAAACCGCTCAACCATTTCCTCCCCGGAACCCCGGTGTTTTCATTCGGTACCGCCGGTTGCAATCTGGCCTGTAAATTCTGTCAGAACTGGGATATCAGCAAATCCCGCGAGATGCATACCCTGGCGGACAGCGCTGATCCGCAGACCATCGCCGAGACCGCCCGCCGACTGGGTTGCCGCAGTGTGGCTTACACCTATAACGACCCGGTGATCTTTCACGAATATGCCATCGATGTAGCCCAGGCCTGCGCCGACTATGATATCAAGTCGGTCGCGGTGACCGCGGGGTATGTGTGCGATAAACCTCGGGAAGAGTTTTACCGCCATATGCATGCGGCCAATGTGGATCTGAAGTCGTTCAACGAAGATTTCTACTACAAACTCACCGGTGCGCATCTGCAGCCGGTGCTCGACACCCTGATCTACCTTAAAACAGAGACCTCGGTGTGGTTTGAAATCACCACTCTGCTCATACCCGGGGAGAACGATTCGGATGCGGAGATTGAAGCGATGTGCCAATGGGTGATGGAACACCTGGGGGCGGATGTGCCCCTGCATTTCACCGCCTTTCATCCGGACTGGAAGATGCGCGATCGGCCTCCCACACCCCATGCGACCCTGAGCCGGGCAAGGCGTATTGCAATCGATCAGGGCATTCACCATGTCTACGTCGGCAATGTTCACGACAAGCAGGCATCAAGCACCTGGTGCCCGGTGTGTGGCGAGCTTCTGATCCAACGGGACTGGTATGAACTGGGACATTGGGGGCTGAATGCCCAGGGCTGTTGCGGGCATTGCGGCACACCGTTACCCGGTGTGTTCGAAGCGCAACCGGGGACCTGGGGCAGTCGCCGGCAACCGGTGAGACTGGCAATCTGACTTCACTGCCGATATACATGAGGAGCCGACTATGACGACGATCAGACAACCTGCGGTTTCCGACCTGTTCTATCCGGGAGATCCTTTGCAGCTGCGGACCATGCTGGATGAGTATCTCGGTCCGGATATCCCCGGGGGGGCGGAACCGAAGGCGGTGATCGTTCCCCATGCGGGCTATATCTACTCCGCACCGGTGGCGGCACGTGTCTATGCCCGACTCAAACCTTTGGCCGGACAGGTCCGGCGGGTGGTCCTGCTGGGGCCGGCTCACCGGGTGCCTTTTTACGGACTGGCGGTAAGCGACGCGGATCTGTTTCGTACCCCGCTCGGCGACATACCGGTCGATCACGCAACTATCCAGACGCTGGATACCTTGCCCCAGATCACCCACTTGGAACAGGCCCATGCCCAGGAGCACGCCCTGGAGGTGCAATTACCCTTCCTGCAGGCGGTGCTGGGTGAGTTCAGCCTGGTACCCATCGTGGTGGGACAGGCCACCGGTGAGGAGGTTGCCGAGGTGTTGGAGCGACTCTGGGGGGGGGCGGAAACCCTCATCGTCATCAGTTCCGATCTCAGCCATTACCACGACTATGCCACCGCCCAGCGCATGGACCGCCGGACCAGTGAGGCGATTGTTTCGTTGCATCCGGAAAAGCTGGATTACGAGGACGCTTGCGGGCGTATCCCGGTTCAGGGTTTGTTGCTGTTGGCGAAGCGGCACGGTCTTGAGGGGGAACTGGTCGATCTGCGAAATTCCGGGGACACGGCCGGCAGCCGGGACCAGGTGGTCGGCTATGGTGCCTATGCCTTTATTCCCACTCCATGAGCGGGCGATTTATCCGTGATCCTTACATCACCCATGTCGCCCGCTGGTTACAGGAGCAGGGTAAATCCCTGATCCCGGACAGGGCCGAGGCAGAGGCCTTTCTGCACAGTCTCGATCCCGACTGCGGTTGCTACTCCTTTCGAACCTTCTCGGATTCGGGGTATACCCGGAACGGTACTCATGACCCATTGGAAAAGGCGATACATGGCACTCTGAGCCAGTGCTGGAACGAATTGGTTGCGCTGAACCAGGCCGGAGCCGTGATTACCGTGACCATCAACCGGACCAATGGGATCGGTCGTGAGGTGCGTGATATCCAGTGTGTGACTGCGATATTTGTCGATGATGACCAGGGGTTGGATCGACAGGCACTGACGATTACGCCCCATCTCGTGGTGAACACCTCAGCGGGGCATTTTCACTACTATTGGCGGGTGGCGTCACTGTCCAAGGAGCGTTTTTCCGAGGTCCAGCAGCGTCTGGCCGAACACTACTCCGGAGACCGGCGGGTGCAGGCCCTCAACCAGTCGATGCAGGTACCGGGGTTCTGGCGTCGCAAGCAGGTCACTCAGCCCCGTATGCCGCGTCTCGTCGAAACTCATGATTCACCCCCATTGGATGCTCGTGGGATCAGCCGATTGCTCGGGGATTCCGTATGAGCGGTGATCAGCAGAAGTTCTCAACCCCTTGTTTTGCGAGCAGGGCCGCGCCGTAGGCCGCCTCCTGATGATCCGCGACGAGCACGGGCACCTGCAGGTACCGTTGACGTATCTCGCACCAGCCCGGATTGCGCGCGCCGCCGCCCATGGAGAAGACCCGGTTCGGGTAGGGTGTTCCCTGTTCCTGCAAGAGCCGATAGCCCTGATGTTCGATCTTTGCGATACCCTCCAGAATGGCTTGAAAAAAGGTTACCGGATCGTTGGGGCAGGGGGTGAGTCTGGGGAGTTTGTCCGGATCGTTAATCGGGAAGCGCTCACCCTGTGCGGGCAAGGGGTAGTAATCCAATCCGGTGGCAAACTGTGGTTTTAGTGCAGGGGTCATTCGCTGAATTGCTTCGTCGCTAAAATGCTGGCGCAAAACCGCGCCGCCGCTGTTCGAGGCGCCTCCGGCAAGCCACAGGTCGCCCAGTCGATGGCTGTAGATCCCATACCGGGCAAGGGTGACCGGGCGGTCGGTAAGCACCTTGAGTACCAGGGTGCTGCCCAGGGAAGTCACCGCATCACCGATCTGCCGGGCGCCACTGGCGATAAACGCGGCATTGCTGTCGGTGGTACCGGCGATCACCGGGGTACCCGGAGGCAGGCCGGTATGGGCCGCCGCCTGCTCGCTCAAGCTACCCAGCGGGGATCCGCAGGGCACCACCTGGGGCAGGCAGGACAGGGGGATATCGAGGGATCCGAACCACTCCGGCCAGCACCGGTTTAGCGCGTCATAACCCAGTTTCAGGCAATTGTTCTCGTCGCTAACCGGGTAGTTTCCGGTCAGTCGCCCGACAATCCAGTCCGCCTGATGTAGCGCTATGCACGCCGAATGGGTGTGTGTCCGCCGCAAATGGAGTAGTTTCGCCAGACTCGAACTCGCGCTGAGTACCGGGCTTTGCGGGGGCGCGGCCCGTTCCAGGACCCTCAGTGAATCCCGGGCGCGGGTATCGTTGTACATCAGGCCCGGAGTCAGTGGTTTCCCGTCCGGATCTGCAAGCAGCAGGGTCGAAGAGGTGCCGTCCACGGCCACGCCTGCGATATCCGCTGGGCAGATCCACTGGACCAATTCTGTGAGAACCTCACAGACCGCATTCCACCAGAGTTGGGGATTCTGCTCATGCTGTCCCGGGTGGTTCGAGACCGGTTTCTCCAGAGTCCGGATGGCGGTGCCTTGGGCTATGCCCCGGTCATCGATGGCGATGGCGCGGCAGCCGGATGTGCCCAGGTCGATGCCGATGAACAGGCTCATCGAACGCCCGGGCCTGACGGGGTCAGGGCAGGGTCACCGGCGTGGGCGGTACCCAGCCCTCGGCCCGGTGTTCGGCGACCACGGTTGTGTAGATGCCGCCGCGTACGTTGAACTCAGCGCTCAGACGCATGAAACGGGGTTCGGTGGCGCGTACCAGATCCGCGAGAATCTCGTTGGTCACTGCTTCATGGAAGGCCCCCTGGTCGCGGAAAGACCAGATGTACATCTTCAGCGCTTTCAACTCCACACAGCGCTGATCCGGCACATATTCCAGGGTCATCTCCGCGAAATCGGGCTGTCCGGTCTTGGGACACAGACAGGTGAACTCGGGAATCGAGATACGGATCGTGTAGTCCCGTTCCGGTCGGGGATTGTCGAAGGTTTCCAGTTCTTTGCTGGGTTGGCTGGGCATGGTTGAAAACTCAAGTTGTAAAATGGTGTTGGATTATACGTGACCCGTCCGCATTCGACCAAAGGGTGTAAGGGCTTTGGAAAAAACAATTAACCGAAACTACTTGTTTGACTGCCTCTGTTCGTTAGTGAAATCCCCTATGCTACACCGGACTCATCTCTGGTATGTTGGGTCCATGGCCGAATGACACGCGACTTTAAGCCAAAACCACCGTCATCCCAGCGTATGCCGGGATCCAGAATGCCTGGAGGTGAGATTTTCCTGGATGCCATCCTCAGGTTCGGAAACGGTGCATCCAAGCACCACTTCTCCGGCATATATTGGAATGACGGGGCCTTAGAACATCGCCCTAAGGAAGCACCATTCGGAACCTGATTAGTAAGCATGACAGCAACAAAAGGGAAGCAAAATGAACGGAATCAATCAATCCCGGTCTGTACAGACCTCGGGTGGACTGGAATCAACCGCTGAGATATCAACAATGGATGCGACGGTGGAGAAACTCTACCGTAGCGCAGTGAATTCACCCGGCCAGGCTGAACGAACTTTTCAACACACATTCGGTCGTTTGGATAGGGACCAACAGCAACAACTCGCAGGCAGGTTCATAGACTCGCTGGGTGGCAGTGGGTTGGATGCCCTGGCCCAGACCGTAGGTGGCCAGCATGCCTTATTGTGTGTGTACGATCATGCGGACTGTGAAACCCGGAATTTCATGACTTTTGTCCATAAACGGCAACTGGAATCGGGTAATGTCGCTGTCGACTATACCCGCAGCCAGAGTCGTCAGACCCAGTGTATCGATCCCTTAGAAAAATCCTTGTCCGATCGCCAGTCCGTGGAGGATGGACATGCTATGGGAGCCTATCCCGCCGCTGACGAAGGTACAGGCTCCAGCCAATCATCCAGTGGTGGTTTGGCACGTATGAAACAGCAGATCGAAGCCATCAAAGCCGAGGGTGGCGGCGTTCGCCTGGGTGGCGCGACCATTTCCACCTGGGATGCCACGATGGGGGTCAGCGGGGGAGAGCGATCCTCCGGACGTGCATCCGGCTCACTGGCCGAATATCGTGCTCTGAGCGAAAGCGATGACCGATGGACAGTTGGCGAGCCCTGCAAGGATCAGGAGGTTGGGTTGATCACGGGTACCTTGAAATTCCTCGGAAAGGCGTTCGGATTGGCGGGTTCCCATGGGCCGCAGGCGAGTGCTGATCTGGTTTGTGTTGACCCGGGGCGAGTGGTTGAACGTACTGCAGCAGAAGCTGTTGATGGGGTTTTGAATAACAATGGTCTTGCTGTAGATGCTGTGAAACCAGGTGCAGCTTTACAAGCCAGGGAATCTGAAGCAGGTCTATGATTGCCAACCTCAGATATTGGTTACTTTTTCTGCTTACAAGCATCGTTTTAATGCTCTTATACGTGGGTTACCTGAATGTCACGATGCTATATGGTAATCACATTTTGGTGGCTACGGGAATTCAACAGCCAGATGGAATAAATCAAATATTTCATTCGACGTTTATCTCGAGAACCTATTTGGAGTCACAAGGACTACGATGTGAATTTGAGTTATTTGATCCAAAAGAGCAGATCCTTGCAGGTAATACACCACGCTATAAAGCAGTACCTGCCATGTTTGTTTTTTATGATTTATTCGGTAGGGACTTAAGTCAGGACGATGCCAGTTACTTTACTAAATTTACGTATACAGTAATAAACCATTGTGACAGGGAAGCCTTGCTTTACTCTGGGGCGCCGCCGCCAATAATTTATGCGATATTGACCGGCAGGCTTGATTTCGTAGAAAAAATGATCACTAACGGTGTCGATATCAACTTTACTCTCAGTCGTCCGGGTAAATTGTCAGATGGTATGAGTCCCGTTGAATATGCAAATTTCTTGATGAATCAAGAAGGCTTTGCAATTGATAAGGAAAAGTATCAGAGGATTGTTAATGTATTAGAGGGAAATCTCAATATGCAGACAACTACGAACCAATCCAAACAGTAGCTGTGTGATCAGGTTTGTGTAGGGATTGATAAGGTGGTTGAGTGTACTGCTGCTGAGATTGTGGATGGTGTTACAGATGATGACAACTTCTTGGGGCGTGCTGTAGAAGCAGTTAAACAACCGACAGATAATTGGCCTGACATCGAAAAATGAGCTCGTTTCTCAGACTGAAGAATACGATATATTGGATATCCTTTATCGTAGTGTTTAGTGTTGCGGTTTTTGTCACTCAAGCCAATGTTAGGTTGCCCTATGGCGACCATATGGTTATAGCGCTTAACTTGGTAGATCATTCGTTTCCATACTATTCCCCGATTTCTCGTGGGCTGTTGAGTATGAAGGAAAAACAATACTGCGGTGTTACCGGAACGATCGATGGCCATATGGTGTCCGTTGAGAATGGTACACTGCAGTTTCTGATGGCAGCATGGGAAAGAGAAAGGAGCGATGGTTGGGGACGGAATGTTGACCGCGATTTGCTCAGGGAGTTACTGGATAAGGCAATCTTAGCGTGTAATCCAAACAGCTATTCACCGGAGATAGGGCCATTTTCTCCCTTAATATATGCCATCCTGATGCGAGATGTTGCGCTTCTCCGGCAGTTACTGGAACGCGGTGCTGATCCGATGATGGTTATGGAAAGTCCAGGAAATATAGTCGATGGGATGAATGCTATTGAGTATGCACAGCTCATTCAAAATAAACAGCGATTTGATGGTGATTTGGAAGTTATGGGGATTATGATTGATATGATGAGTAGAACATTAACTGCACCCTGATAACAGGGAAAAGTATCAGAGGATCTTCAATTTATTAGAGAGGGCGCCAATCATATCAATCACCACGAGCCGTCCCAAACAGTAGTAGGGTGAAAGGGTATTGAATGGTTCGTTTTGTTAAGTTTCCGTGATCGCGCCTACAGTGGATTCCATAAATGCAGTAGAGGGCGCATTCCACTCTAAGAATCGTTTGCGGTACCCGAACGGCACTTACCTAAGCCAACAACCGCCGTCATCCCGGCGAATGCCGGGATCCAGGATGCTTGACGGCGCGAGATTTCCGGATGGCGTCCCTAGGTCCGTATACGGAGCATCCATGCACCACTTCTCCCGCATACGCCGGAATGACGAAAATCCATCGCATCGCCTTACATAAGTGCCATTGCATACAACCCGGTTGGAGCGCTGTGGAATTCGGGCCATACAGGTCGCTGCTTTCTCAGCTGTGGGTGCTTCACAGGAATTTGCTCACAAATTGCCACAAGGAAAACAGGTGACTGGGGTAGGCTTGTAATATTTTATATAAAACAATAACTTAAACGATTAACCTAAAGTCAAAAATTTTCCCTCGTCCCCTGTCATAAGTGCGATCTTTGGTGTATCTTAGCCGCCCATGCGTTTGGAGAAAATTAAGCTCGCCGGATTCAAATCCTTTGTCGATCCCACCACGGTACCCATTCCGAGCAATCTGGTGGGAATCGTCGGGCCGAACGGATGCGGCAAATCCAATGTTATCGATGCCGTGCGCTGGGTCATGGGCGAAAGCTCGGCCAAGATGCTGCGTGGCGAGTCGATGGCGGATGTCATATTCAACGGCTCCACCGCCCGTAAACCGGTGGGAACCGCCACCATCGAATTGATCTTCGATAATTCGGAGGGCCGCGCGGGGGGGCAGTACGCCCAGTACAACCAGATCTCGGTCAAGCGTCAGGTCTCCCGGGACGGTCAATCCTTCTATTTTCTCAACAGCGTGAAGTGCCGGCGCCGGGACATTACCGATCTGTTCCTCGGAACCGGTCTCGGGCCACGCAGCTATTCGATCATCGAGCAGGGCATGATCTCCCGCCTCATCGAGGCCCGCCCCGAGGATCTGCGCACCTTCCTGGAGGAGGCCGCGGGCATCTCTAAATATAAGGAGCGGCGCAAGGAGACCGAGACCCGGATTCGCCATACACGGGAGAATCTCGAACGTCTCACCGACCTGCGGGACGAGGTTGCCAAACAGTTGCAACATCTGCAACGCCAGGCGGCCACCGCGGAAAAATACCAGGTGTTGAAACAGGAGGAGCGACAGACCAAGGCGGAGCTGCTCGCCCTGCGCTGGCGCACCCTGGATCAGGATCTGCAGCAGCGGGAACGGCACATCGCGGAGTTACAGAACAATCTGGAATCGGCCCTGGCCGATCAGCGCAAGCTCGAAGCCCAGATTGAGACCGATCGGGAGCATCAGGTCGAGGTCAACGAACAGTTCAACGAGGTCCAGGGCCGTTTCTACCGTCTCGGGGCTGAAATCAGCGGTTTGGAGCAGGCCATCCAGTTCGCCCGGGACACCCAGCGGCAGCAGCAGCAGGATCTGGAACAGGTCAGTCAGGCCTACCAGGAGTCGGAGGCCCATCGGGAGCAGGATGAAGGGCGCCTGGAAGAGCTGGTGGAGAGTCTGCTGACGGTCGAACCCCAGCTGGAACAGGCCCGCCAGGAGGAACAGCAGTTAGCCGAAGCCCTGACCCAGGCGGAACAGGCAATGCAGGCCTGGCAACTGGAGTGGGAGCAGTTCAACCAGCAGGCCGCGGAACCGGCACAGACGGCCCAGGTCGAACGCACCCGGATCAATCATCTCGAACAACAGGGTGGGCAGCTGGAGCGCCGCCTGCAGCGCTTTGACGAGGAGCTGGGTCGCCTTGACGACACTCGGCTGCTGAGCGAGATCACCGAACTGGAGAGCGAGGAGTCCACTCAGAAAGAGATCCTCGATGGCATGGGTGAGCAACTCAGCGAGACCCTGGAATCCATCAACCGGCAACGGGATACCAACCAACAGCTCAACCAGCGTCTGGATCAGGACCGTGCGGAGTTGCAATCGAAAAACGGACGCCGGGCCTCTCTGGAGGCGCTGCAACAGGCGGCCCTGGGGGACTCCGACGAGGGTCTTGCTGAATGGCTGGATCGGGCACAGTTGAAGACTGCTCAGCGCCTGGCCCAGCAGATCCAGGTGACGCCCCGTTGGCAGCAGGCGGTGGAGGTGGTGCTCGGTTTCCACCTTCAGGCGGTGTGTGTGGAACGCCTCGACGAGTTGGAGATCCTGATCTCGCAGCTCAATAAAGGTTCGCTCAGCCTGTGGGAACCCCCATCGGGGCCAAACCCGGATACAAATACCACAGATCAGGATCTGGCGACCCAGGTCCAGGCGCCCTGGGATCTACGGGGCTTGCTGGCCGGGGTGCGCATGGCGGAGAGTCTGACCGCAGCATTGCAGCGCCGCCATGAACTTGCGTCCGATGAGTCTTTGATCACCCCGGATGGCATCTGGATCGGCCGAAACTGGCTGCGTGTCACCCGGGAGAGCGATCAGCACGCGGGTGTACTGGCTCGGGAGGAGGAGCTGCGCACCCTTAAGCAACAGCTTGAGGAGCAGGAGGCCCAGGTCGTCGAGCTGGTCGATCAGCTGGATGCGGGGCGAGAGGCCCTCAAGCAGATGGAACAGGACCGGGAGCAGCTGCAGACCCGATTCAATCAGATCAACCGGACCCTTTCGGAGATCCGTTCCAATCTCAGCGGCAAGCGCACCCGGGCCGATCATCTCAAACAGCGTCGCGAACAGCTGCTTCAGGAGAAGCAGGAGATCGCCGAACAGATCGGCAACGATCAGATGTTGATGGAAGAGACCCGGGAGCGTCTGCATGCCGCGCTCGAGGCCATCGAAACCCTGGGCAGTCGCCGGGAAGAGCTGGTGATGCGTCGCGACGCCTTGCGCCAGGGTGTCAGCACGGCCCGGGAGCAGGTCAATCAGCAACGCTCCGGCACTCATCAACTGGCGCTTCAAGTCGAATCGATGCGCACGGTGCAGAGTTCACTCAAAGAGAATCTGGAGCGCGCCCGGGGGCAGTTGCAGCAGCTGTCACAACGCCGCGACGAGCTGCAGATGTCCCTGGAGAATGCCGAGGAGCCGTTGCTGCGCCAGACCGAGCAGCTGAATCAGAAGCTCGAGGAGCGCAACCAGGTTGAAAAGGAGCTGAGCGCGGCCCGGCACGGACTGGAAACCGTGGACGGGCAGCTGCGGGAACAGGAACAGCAGCGCCACAAGGCGGAACAGTTGGTTCAGGAACGCCGTGACCGGCTCAACCAGGCTCGCCTGCAGAGTCAGGAAGTCACGGTACGCCGCCGCACCCTGGAGGAACAGCTCAACGAGGGCGGATTGAATGTGGAGGAGCTGTTCCGCAACATGCCGGAGGAGGCCAACGAGGCTCGCTGGCACGACAAGGTCGAGACCCTAGCCAACCGTATCCAGCGCCTGGGGCCGATAAATCTGGCGGCGATCGATGAGTACCAGGAACAGTCGGAGCGACTCAAATACCTCGAAGAGCAGCACACGGACATCACCAGCTCTCTGGAAACCCTGGAGAACGCCATCCGTAAGATCGACCGGGAGACCCGCACCCGTTTCAAGGAGACCTTCGACAAGGTCAACTCGGGGATCAAGGATCTCTTTCCCCGGCTGTTTGGTGGCGGACACGCCTACCTGGAGCTGACCGGCGAGGATCTGCTCGATACCGGCGTCACCGTCATGGCGCGGCCCCCAGGCAAGCGCAATGCGAGCATTCATCTGCTCTCCGGCGGTGAGAAAGCACTCACTGCCGTGGCCCTGGTATTCTCCATCTTTCAGCTCAACCCGGCCCCGTTCTGCATGCTCGACGAGGTGGACGCGCCGCTGGACGACGCCAATGTGGGACGGTTTTGCGAAATGGTGAAGTCGATGTCGAATCAGGTACAATTCATCTTCATCACGCATAACAAGATCACCATGGAAATCGCCAACCAACTTTCCGGTGTTACCATGCACGAACCCGGCGTCTCCCGTCTGGTTACCGTCGATGTCGAGGAAGCGGCGCAGCTGGCCGCGATCTGATGGACGCCACCCTCCTGCGCATCGTCCTGATTATTTTGGGCGCGGCTTTCCTGGCCGCGATCTACCTCTATGAGACCCGTCGCAGGAAACGGGAGTCCGCGCAGGCGAAACGGCGCGTGGCACCGGAACTGCGAGAACCCGGGCTGAGTAATCAATATCCCGAAATTGGAGACGGGCAGTCAGATCACGATGCGGCCTCGATGCATGAAGAGGACGACACCTGGGTCAATTGGGACGAGGATGATACCGAACCTCTGAAAGACGATATGAACTACGTCGCCGGACTGTCGGCCGATGACGAACCCGATACCGAGCTGAGCCTCGAAAATGACGAAGAATTCGCCTTGCCGGAACAACAGGAACTGTTTGGTTTTAGCGCCCAGGAAGCCTCACCTGTAGACGTACCCAAGCTCATCATTCAGATCATCGTCAAGTCGAAAGGCGCGCCATTCCCGGGTCTGGAGATCCACAAGGGAATGCTTGAGACCGGCATGATCATGGGCAAGCTCAGCATCTATCAACGGCTGTCCGGTGGGGATGCGAATCATCCCCAGTTCAATCTTGCCAGCATGGTGGAGCCGGGGGTCTTTCCAACCAAGGAGAAGGAACTGGCCGGTTTCGAGACTCCCGGATTGACCCTGTTCACCCAACTACCGGTTCCGGGCGACAGTATGGCGGTGTTTTCCGACATGCTCTTCACCGCGGAGCGACTGGCCACGATCCTGGGTGGAGAGCTTCAGGACGAATCTCACAGTGTCCTGTCGAAACAGACCATTGAACATATTCGAGGCCAGATCATGGAGCATCGGCGTCAGGTGCAATTGGCGCGGAGTAAGGCTTGAGCATACCCGAATCGGTCATCGAGCAGATCGAGCGTCTGCGCCAGGAGATCGACTACCACAATCGCCAGTACTACGTTTACGACGCTCCCCAGATCAACGACAGTGCCTATGATCGCCTGATGCGCGAACTGCAGGCACTCGAAGCCCGCTATCCGCAACTGATCACCCCCGATTCTCCGACCCAGCGTGTGGGTGACAAGCCTCTGGAAGGTTTCGATGAGGTGGTCCACGCGGTACCCATGCTCTCCCTCGACAACGCCTTCGACGAAACCGAGATGCAGGAGTTCGAGCGGCGCATCCGGGATCGCCTCAAGCAGCCCGAAGAGCCTATTTGCTATTTGGCCGAACCAAAACTCGATGGCCTGGCGGTGAGCCTGCGCTACCAGGACGGGCGGCTGGTGCAAGGCGCGACCCGGGGCGATGGCACCCGGGGTGAGGATGTGACCAGCAATGTCCGCACCATCAAGGCGATCCCCCTGAAACTTCAGGGCTCGGACTGGCCAAAGGTTCTCGAAGTCCGGGGCGAGGTGTTCATGCCTCGCCAAGGGTTTGACGCCTTCAATGAACGCGCCCGTGCTGAGGACCAGAAGACCTTCGTCAATCCGCGCAACGCCGCGGCCGGTTCGTTGCGGCAACTCGATCCCCGTATCACCGCGCAACGACCCTTGACCTTTTACGCCTATGGTTTCGGAGAGGTCGATCCCGCGCTGGCGGAGATGAACCTCAGTGAACGCATGCGCCGGTTACGTGATTGGGGATTGCCCATCTCACCGCTGATGGAAGTGGTGGAGGGCAGTGCTGGTTGCATCGACTACTATCGGAACATTCAGGGGCAACGGGACCGGCTGGCCTACGATATCGACGGGGTGGTGTTCAAAGTGGATGCCCTGACCCTGCAGGAACAACTGGGTTTCGTCTCACGGGCGCCCCGCTGGGCCATCGCCTACAAATTCCCCGCCCAGGAGGAGATGACCCGGGTGGAGGCGATTGAATTCCAGGTGGGGCGCACCGGGGCGGTGACTCCGGTGGCCCGTCTGCTGCCGGTCTTCGTCGGCGGCGTCACGGTCAGCAACGCCACCCTGCACAACATGGACGAAGTGCGGCGCAAGGACGTCCGTGTCGGGGATCAGGTGATCGTGCGCAGGGCTGGCGATGTGATCCCGGAGGTGGTGCAGGTGGTCCTCGCCGAGCGCAGGGAAGAGAGCCAAGTCGTGGAGCTGCCAAGCCACTGCCCGGTCTGCGGTTCGGATATCGTCAGTCCGGAGGGCGAAGCGGTGTCTCGTTGCTCCGGCGGTCTGTTCTGTCCCGCGCAGCGCAAGGAGGCGATCAAGCATTTCGCCTCCCGCAAGGCCATGGACATCGAAGGTCTGGGTGACAAACTGGTGGAACAGTTGATTGAGCGGGAGATGATCCACACCCCGGCGGACCTGTATTCACTCAGCCTGCAACAACTGTCGGGACTGGAGCGCATGGCCGAAAAATCGGCGCAGAACCTTCTCGATGCCCTTGCCAAGAGCCGCGACACCACCCTGGCCCGGTTTCTCTACGGCCTGGGTATCCGGGAGATAGGGGAGGCGACCGCTCAGGCCCTGGCGCAGCATTTCACGACTCTGGAAGCCATCGAACAGGCGGACGAGGAGCAGTTGCAGGAGACCCCGGATGTGGGCCCCATCGTCGCGGCGCACATCGTCTCGTTCTTTCGCCAGTCCCACAACCGGGAGGTCATCGATGCCCTGCGGGAGGCCGGGGTGAACTGGCCCCGGATCGAACGGCCCGATCGGGATGAGCTGCCCCTGGCGGGAAAGACCTTCGTCCTCACCGGCACCCTGAGCCGGCCCCGTGATGCCTTCAAAGAGGAACTGGTGGCTCTGGGCGCCAAGGTAGCCGGTAGTGTCTCTGCCAAGACCGACTATTTGGTCGCTGGGGAAGCGGCCGGTTCAAAACTCGCCAAGGCGGAAAAGCTGGGCGTAGCCGTACTGGACGAAGCCGGGCTGCAGAATCTCCTGGCAACCCTTTGATCGCATTTCGGTATCACGAATCCAAAATGCAGTTTTGATTAAGCAAAGTTAATAGCCTGGATTCCACTTCGTTCCATCCAGGCTACGCTTTCTCGACCTGGTCGCCTCGTTCCCACGCTCTGCGTGGGAACGCCTACCTTGGCTTCAGTAGACCTATCAATTCTGATGAATACGCCATGAATTAGGCGTGCATTTGCAGTTCAATTTCTGAATACCGTTTCCTTTTCGCCAGCCCTTGCTATAGTCCTTGACCCTGACGCAACGTCAGGCACTAACATGATCGGCGTGCACGAAGGAGGGTATATCAATGATGTTGAAAGTAGGCGAACTGGCCAAACGCTGCGGGCTGACCGTGCGCACGCTGCATCACTACGACACCATCGGTTTGCTCAAGCCCTCGGCACGCTCCGATAGGGGTTACAGATTATATGGGCGAGACGATATCGCGCGTCTGCATCAAATTCAGGCGTTGAGACGACTCGGCCTTTCCCTGTCAGACATCGGAGCGGTTCTGGCAAATCCCGGATCACACCTCGTATCGATTATTGGGCAACAACTTGAATATCTGAAAAGACAGATGGATCAAAGCAGGAAACTGCATAATCGATTGTTTCAATTGCATGCCCTGCTGAAACGAGGGGAGGAGCCGGAACTTGCTGATTGGCTAACGACCCTGGAGATGATGACGATGTACGACAAGTACTTTACTGCGGAAGAACTTGAACGCCTGCCCTTGATTAATAACATTGGAGATGATTCCACTCGTCCGGAGTGGGCCGAACTGGTCGGTTCCGTGCGGCAGGCGATGAGTGCGGGCATATCAACAGAAAGTATTGAAGCTCAAACGCTTGCGAAACGATGGATGAAAATGTTGGTGCGGGATACGCAGGGAGATCCCCGGTTACTCGTCAAATTGAATACCATGCATGATGCAGAGCCTGAAATGCAGGAACAAACAGGAATCTCAGAAGAAGTACAGACCTTTATACAGCAAGCATTCGCCGCTTCGAAGCTGACCATATACGAGCGCTATCTGTCGTCCGATGAAGTTGCTTTTATGCGAGAAAACTATACCAAGCACAGCAGCGAATGGCCGCCTTTGATCGGAGAAATTCGACAACACCTGGAGGATGGAACACCGGTGGATGATCCGCGTATGCACAAATTGACAAAAAGGTGGTTGGAACTGTTCCGTTCCTACGCGGGAGACGACCCCCAGACCCAGGCGAATATCAGGGCGGCGCATGAAGCGGAGCCCGAACTTTTGGAAGGCACGTTTGTTGATAGGCCATTGCTGGAATATGTGCGAAAGGCCATGCTGAAACTCTCCCTGGCCGATTGAATATTAAACGGACGCCATAAACAGGTCATGTTCAGAGCTTTAAGAATGCTCTTTCAGGTTAATGGCATTTTCTTAAGGCGATGCTCAAATTATCGTCATTCTGGCGTATGCCAGAATCCAGGAAAAAGATCTCTACTGTCCCGGATTCCGCTTTCACGAATGGTACTTACTTAAGCCAAAAAAATCACCGTCATCCCGGCGTATGCCGGGATTCAGAATGCTTGACGGTGCGCCACTCCTGGATGCCATTTAGGTCCGTAAACGGTGCATCCCTGCACCACTTCTTCGGCATGCGCCGGAATGACGAAAATCCGCAGTGTCCCCTAAGTATGTACCATTCGGTTCTAACGATGTTTATTTGCCATTTCTGTCCGTTGTGGTAATCACAATAGTTAGAGACTACATTTAACATATCTAGAATGGTGATAAGGAGGATACCATGGCAACTACCACACGGAAGACTCCCCCGCAGACTCGCCTAGCCCTTACTGATAGCCACGCAAAGATCGTCGTCCGTTTCCGGGATCTCGGTCAATATTCCGACGATGCGCGGGCCAAGGAGTGGATGGGCAGCGCCCTAAAAAGTGAACTGGCATCCCTCGAGAAGCGCTACGGCGGCTTCTCCATAGAACCACTTCTTTCATCCGCCCAAATCAAGCTTTCGGAGAAACTGGCCGGTCGGGCCATGGAAGTTGACAAGGACTACAGGCCCGCCAACTTCCGCTGTTTCTACGCCATTGACTTCAAGGACTTTCATGAGTTGACCGAGCCGGTTAAAACGCTGCTCAAATGGGAAAGTGTCGAGACAGCCTATATTGACCAAGCGGGTCCGGACCCGTTTGTGAATCCGTCCGACGACACAAGGTGGCCGAACCAGGGTTACCTGGACCCCGCGCCTGACGGTATCGATGCCGAATATGCCTGGGGCTTCATAGGCGGTGACGGAGAGGGACAGCGTTTCATCGACATGGAGCAAGGCTGGACCCTCAATCATGAAGATCTTAACGACCACGGCGGAACGCTGCTTCATGGAACCTTGCTCAATAGCTCCCGTGCCCACGGCTCATCCGTGCTCGGGGAAATCTGTGCGGTTGACAATACTCTCGGATGCGTAGGCATTGTCCCCAATATCGACAGTTTCGATGTGGTGTCCTTCCACGGCAGCACACGTCCGGCTGCGATCCTGGCTGCCATCGACAACCTCAGCTTTGGTGATACGCTGTTGTTGGAGGCGCAGGTTTGGCTCAACGGAACGAATTTACTCGGCCCGATTGAAGCCTACGAAGCGGAGTTCGAAGCGATCCGTCTTGCAACGGCGTTGGGTATCATCGTGGTAGAGGCTGGCGGCAACGGCACAAATAATGGGCAAGCGCCGGCGCTGAACATGGACAACTATATGACCCTTGCAGGAGAGCAAATCTTCAATCCGGCCAGCCCCGACTTCCGCGATTCTGGTGCAATCATCGTGACAGCCGCAACTTCCGCGGCCCCGCACACACGTCGGAATTACGGCCCCTACGGTGCACGCATCGACTGTTACGCCTGGTCTGAGCACATCGATACATGCTCATCCAACGATGCGGGTTCCACCGCAGCCTACACGACCAGCTTCGGCGGTACATCCGGGGCGTCCCCCATTATCACCGGTGCTGCGCTCGCCGTTCAGGGACTCGCGGAGGCACACCTCGGATACCGCTTCGGTCCCTATCAGATGCGGGCTATCCTCCACGACCCGGCTAACGGTACTGCCCCAGCACCGAGCGAAACCACCGCCATAGGGGTGATGCCGGATCTCGAGCTGATTATCGACAACGTGTTGAATATCGCTCCGGACATATACATCCGTGATTTCGTGGGGGATGAGGGCGAACCTCATACGGGGGCTATCTCCGCCTCACCCGATGTTATCCTTCTGCCTGCCCCGGTCGCCGACCCGCAACTAGCCTTTGGTGCGGGGAGCGGTACAGAGAATTCGAACACCCTCGGCGATGAGGCCGTAGCCGGACAAAACAACTACCTCTACGCACGTGTCCTAAACCAGGGTGGTAGTGACGCTACCGACGTGGAGGTAACCCTGTTCTGGTCCGAGGTCTCTACCCTGGTCACACCGGATCATTGGACGCTGATCGGCTCGACTGTGATGCCAAACGTACCCTCCGGTGAGGTACTGACGGTGTCGGATGCAATCGTCTGGCCAGCGGCAGAGATTCCCGCAACAGGTCACTACTGCATCGTTGGTATCATCGGCACGGCAAACGATCCGGCACCGAACCCGGCGGATTTTCTCGACTGGGCGAACTTTCAGCGATTCATACGCGACAACAACAACGTGACCTGGCGGAACTTTAACGTCGTGGACAATCTGCTAAACACCGAAGTGGCTATAGCGCCCGGGGTTAAGTTTAAGGCGGTGGATTTCATATCACCCGGCGCCCCTCGCCAAGCCGCTCCGATGCGGCTGCAGGTCATCGGAAAACTGCCGAAGGGTGCCCGTGTGTTACTGGAGGTGCCTGGCTACTACGGCGACATGCTGAAGGAACGCGGGCAGCACACTCTCGCCCTCAAAGGCGCGGATCGGTGGCTCGTTCCCATCAAGCAGTTCGGACGCATGGCTTTGCCTGAAGTCGTCTATCCAGCAAAGGTTCGTAACCGCATGCGTCTGTTGGTGCACCTGCCAAAGGAAGCACTGCGCGCGACCTACGATATTGCGGTGCGTCAGCTATACAAAGGAGATGAAGTTGGCCGCGTGACCTGGCGTCTGCAGCCGAAGATCTCCGGAAAGGAGCGCGGTTTTCAAGTCTACAAAGACAAGGCGGGCGAGTACCGGTGGCGTTTACTGCATGACAAGAAGACCATCGTGGCAGACTCCGGGGAGGGATACGAGACCCGCGAGGCGTGTGAACGTGACATAGAACGGGTCAAACGCCTCTGCCGAACTTGAGTTGAGGGATCCGTCCGGCTGAGACTCCGACAGATCTCAGGATCCTCCGAAGTCGGATGCCGGGCGGCTTCTCGTGTCTATGATGAGTTGCAGTCTGTATGCAAACGTATTACTCCAGCCAGTTCGGGGTAGGCGGTTCACCCTGATTGGTCCGCGATTCCTCGTTGATCTCTACCTGATCGCTCGCCCCCGGTGTATTGGATCGTTAAGGGCCCACAAAGAACTCCAGTACTTGGCTGGGGCTTGTTTGGAATTAAGGTGTTTTATCAAGCTATAGTGTAAGTACAAGAAGAGGAGGATCCTTATGAAGAGAGTATACGCTCATTATCTTTATAGCACTTTAGTGGCTATGTTTTTCCTCATAGTAAACGCAGCTACGGCGTCTGAATATGATGTAACAATATTTGGAAGCGATGCGATTTTTTTAGCTGGAAGAACTGATGTGGTAATTCCATCAGCTTCAGAAACTTGGACCACTGGTACCCACTTAGTACGACATACACATCCTATACCAGAGGATATTCAAGAGACTTTGCCACCATATATTCCAGTGGTAGGTAACGATGTTATTAGAGTTTTGGATCCGGAAATAGGGGGTATTAGTCTTCTAAATGGTTTTGGTGTGCCATATTATGGTCCCAATGGTACTGGAGGATCTGGAAGCTACCTTTCTTCTATGGATGGTCTCAGTGGATACAAGGGGCAACAAGGAGCATTGACCGGAGTTTTTCTTGATGATTCAATTCCTGGAAGTGGTCCGCCACCGGTAATATTAGATTTTTCTATACGCGGAATTGGAACAGATTTTGACATGCTTTCACCGATGCTAAATCAAATTTTCTTTGTCGGAGATGGTATTAATTCTGGCGGATTTCAAGACTTCGTTGCTCCTCTTGGTGCTACCAGATTATTCCTCGGCATACCAGATGGTTTTGGTTTTATTGGGGCTCCTGGTGCATATGATGACAATGATGGTAGTTATCGTATTCGTATTGGAGTTAATGAAACACCTACTATACCGATTCCCTCATCTGTCTTGCTGTTTGGGTCGGGTTTTATGCTGCTAATTATTAGTTCGCGGAGGAATTTTGTCTGGAGATTAATGGGGCAATATAAGGGGAATAACTCGCTATTTTTGTGGTCGCGGTAGGATCGAATAGGATATCCGGCGTAAGGGAATAAGATAGACATTATCATGTGATTTTTTTGTATTTAACCGAAAACGTAATGAAATAATGTGTGAGGCGCCAACAAGAAAATCATGCCGTTCACTACCGTTTGATCGAATGCTGTCGCAAAAGCGTCAGCGCCGCATATCTTGTCGTTAGCTTTTCTATCAGAGCACATGGGGAGGTGCCGCAGATGCCCGCAGAAAACAGAAAGACATTGCTAAAAAAGGCGTATGCTTCAGAGCGTTCTGGGGATAAAGAAAGTGCGAAACTAGTATATTTGAGATTGGCTAAGCAATTTCCAGGTTCAAGAGAAGCAGAAACAGCCAGGTCCAACTTAATAGAACTTGATGGAACGGAGGTTGAACCGCCAACTCAAGCCCAGAGTTATGAATACAATAAAAAAATCTTCAGGTATACAGATCCTTTTAACTTTTTTCTTTGGTCCTTTTGGTTTGTTTTATTCTAATTCAATGGTTGCTATTATATTTATAATATTTGGATTTGTAATCGCATTTACAAGCTTAGACTTAATATTAATATGGTTAACATCTTATGTAGTAGGACTATTTTCTGTTTATTACTACAATAAAAAAGTTCGCCCAACAATTAGAAACACACGAACAGTAAAGAAAATAGAAGCAAACCAACAGCGCAACACTGACTCCGGCGCTAACGCGCCTCCGCCGGTTCGCTGAGGGTTAGTGCCAAGTGCAGCTTGGTGCACCTTGCAGAGTGAAAGTCCCTGTCTGGTAAGGTCTAACCAACAACCAGTATCGAGTCTTGCGCCTATGGCGGAGTGGTCTTGGAACCGCGAACAAAAAGAAGATATAAATTGGACCGATATAAATTGGATACCCGTATAAATATTGCAATTTTGTCCTCGGTTAGATAGTCTTTTCTAAAGTCCTTAGCTACAACAAGGAGGTTGTAATGACACGCGCCCGCGAAACCCTGATCAGCTTGGAAGCCACTCCCTACTATCATTGCATCTCCCGATGCGTCCGCCGTGCCTGGCTATGTGGTAAAGATTCCTATTCAGGAAAAAGCTATGAGCATCGTCGCCAATGGGTGTTGGATAGACTGCGAGCACTGACAGAGATCTTCGCTATTGATGTGTGCGCTTACGCAATTCTTTCGAACCATTTTCATGTGGTGCTGCATGTGGATGTGGAAAAGGCTAAAGGCTGGACAGACCGGGAGGTTATCGAACAGTGGTGTAGGTTATACAAAGGCCATATGCTGTCAGATCGATATTTGGCCGGGGAGGTTATGAGTAAAACGGAATGGGAGGCGCTCTCAGAATTGATCGATAAGTGGCGAACACGCCTTTATGATATTAGTTGGTTCATGCGTTGTATGAACGAATATCTGGCACAACGAGCCAATGCTGAAGACCAATGCAAAGGCCGGTTTTGGGAGGGACGCTTCAAGAGTCAAGCCCTGCTGGACGAAGGGGCGCTACTGACCTGTATGAGTTATGTGGACCTCAATCCGATACGTGCTGGGTTGGCGGAGACACCGGAGGGATCGAATTTTACCTCGATCCAAGAACGCATCAAGTTCTTTACCAAGCAGCAGCAAGCCCAACAAGGGTCGGAATGCCAGCACACGAAGCTCCAACCATTCAAAGGGACGCAAGGGTATGATCAAACAAAGGAAATAGATTTTGAGCTGAATGAATACCTACGTCTGGTAGATCGGACAGGGCGTGCCATCCGAGAGGATAAAAAAGGGTCAATACCCAAAGATCTTGCACCAATCCTCGAACGCATTGGGTTGAATCCGAATGCCTGGGTGAGTAGTGTCAGTCACTATAGTAGAAACTACTTTTCGGTATTGGGTGCAATCGATCGCATAAAGGCCTATGCTCAGATGCAGGGTAAGAATTGGCAAAGAGGTCAGCGCACAGTACAGCGTACTTATCGTCTTGTGATCGCGTAGAAAGGGTTTAGCCGATATGGAATGAAGTATGGAATCGAAACAATTATCGGGTGTCCTGACTTTCGCTGACTTTCCTTAGCAGTGCGGAGAGTGGCTTAAAATGGATTCAGTAGAGGTTAAGAGACCTGGAATTCGCATGAGAGCGCGTTTTTCTTGTGGAAATTTATAGAAAGAGCTCTAGATTAGTTTTTCTACAGTCTCGTTATCCAGAACTGATAACACGGTGACCAACTAAGCAATTAGAAAGGAAATCTCGATGTGCAATAAGCGACGTGGTCCGCTGTGCGGTCAAACAAATAAGCCATTTCTGTTTACACCTGGACCTATAGGTTTGAATGATGCAGGTGATCCAGAGGGTGAAGTACTCTGCACTGATACAAGAGGGGTTGTTGGTAGGACAGTGAATAGTTCCGCTACGGCGTTATTGATAAACACTGTTAATAGTTACAGGAATCAACCCAAGTATAATGGGCCGCCTTATATCCTTGGTAAACCGAATTACGTTCAGGCCATTGTTGCAGGATTCGTATCCGTTGGAAAAAAGGCATATACGTCAAAATTTCAGTTGATTAAAGCACTGACCGAAGTGGTAAATCCATATTTAACAAGCTTAAAAATTCCAATACCTAAGCTATCTCAACAAGAGACAGATGTAAATTCAGCAGGTGGTTTCTCCAGAGCCAACAACGATAAGGAAACACCAAAAGGGCTCTGGATAATAAATTTTAGAACGGCAGGTATACCATTAGAACCAAATAAATCACCAAATAAATTTGCAAACCTGTGTGCGACCATTATGCACGAATATGAACATGCTATTGATGCCTACTATGCAGTTCGATTCGCACTCTCAAAAGGAGACAAAGAGAATTGGATCGCAAAACGGTTAGTTATCCCTGATTTCATAATTAAAATAGCAAAATCTCAACCACTAAAAGTAAATTCTATAGAATTTTTACAAGCAGAAGAATTTTATTGGTTCACTTACCTTACAATACTGCAAAAAGAAGTTGAAAACCCGGCCAAATTACATGGTAAATATGAAGACGAACTAGGGCGCAAGGAATCTGTATTAGACAGTTTGAAGAAATATAATAGTTGGCTCCATAAAGATATTGTTAGATCAGAGTTTCCGCAGCATAGAAATGGAGATATTCCATTAGGGATCAGGAAAAAACTAATTAGAATGATTGAGGCACAAATAAAAGTATTAAAAGAAAAACGAGACTACTACAATAAGAAATATATTAGTCTGCCAGCGGAGACTACAGGACATATAGTGGAAGAGATTTACCGAAAGCAAGTGTTGAATGCGTTAAAGAAGGCGAAGTAATAAGAAATATGAGAGATACAGGACACCTGTATAAATTAATGACTCTATAACCTGGTTAGTAAGTGTTAGCACAATTTACCTGATAGATCTTTCAGCCAAGATTTTCTTATTGCCTTCATCGCGCATGAATTCGTGATCAATAATTAGTTTATATGCCATTCTCACATCCTCGGAGGATAGTATTTCAAAACTGTTGATTGATTCCGGCCAGGACCGTGTCCAGCGCCGAAACTTTTGACCATCCGGTGAGAATGTTGCCGCATTAAGTACCTGTTTTGAATATTCCAAACTGTTCGGGCCTAACCAATTTACCAGAGGAAACTCCAGGCGCTGGGGATCATTCTCGATAAGCGGGAAATCGGCGATGCTTGCTAATTCAGGATAGCGCACAACTAACATACGAAACATATGTTGTATCAGGGTGATCGTGTATATCTTCATTTGCAAGCGGCGTTGATGGCGCGATGATAGACGTTGTATTAGTTTATAAGCGTGCAGCACTGACCGAAGATCGTGAGGGAAAAAGCGCTTCAGAAAGCGCGAATCCATGACTGCTTGACTCTCCAAATCAAGATAGGGAGTATCTGGTCCTTCTCGTGAAAAGATCTGCTCAGCGAGAATGACAGGATCGCTGATATAAAACAAAACATGGCATTTTAATTCCCGTAACAGGGCTTCAGAGGCCAGTAGGCTATGTACCTCTTTCATAATGAGAAATGCGTCCTGAGGTGTTTCGTTCTCATTTAGCAATACATTGCGATAGGTATTAACCAGATTCCTTTCAGCATATATACGATAGATCCGGTTTATGGGATGGTCTGTTGTTAGCTCCTTGTGGTAAGGGATGGCCAGTCTATCGCCCGGATAAGACAAGGAGAGTTTGGGCTCAAACTTTGCTAATGGATAGTGAATATAGTGACTGTTGGGCAGTGCTTGAGACAAAAGTTGAGTCAAATGGTTGATACCGGTGCCATTAACACCCAATATCAAATGAAGGTCCCCGCCATTTCCCATATAACCCGCGTGGGGTAAATGCTTGTGGTTGACACGCTTTTTCCATATCAACTCATTGATAAATGAGAGCTTCTTTTGTTTATGAATCTTTTTCATCAGGGATCTCGATGGCTATCGCATCATCCCTGAACGTTCGTGAACGATACATGCTTACACACCAAGTATTGTCGGATATAGGTACGAGGTGATGTGAGGCTGATCTCGCTTTACTGATTGCCTCTTGTCACTCAGATATCAGAATTCAATCTTGTGACCCAATTTGGGGAGAATGACACTTAATTGCGGTTCCATTTTCTCAAGTAAGTTCCATTCAGGTTAACGCGGTTTGTGTTGAGTGGAATAAATCGGACAGCTAACAATTATGGCAATCAATGTGTAGATATTCAAAAAATTTATAAAAACACAGAGTGTAAGTACCCAATCCTGGGTGTGCAATCGCACTGCATAAACCCTGCCAAAAACAAGAGATCTTAGATCTAATGGCCAGGCCATTGGCTGTAGACTATCTTTACAGGTGGAATCCGTACTTCCCGGATTGCCCCCTGTTGTCAATTGGTTGACGGCATGTGCGACTGTCTATTCCGAAATTCTTGATGCCTTTACGCGTCATCTCAGTGTACGCTTCAACTATGCGGGCGAACCTGAAACCACAAACGAAGCAGAGCCGCAGGAATGACCCAACAGCGCTTCAACAAAATATTGGTTGTCGATGACAGTACCGCCAATCTTCGATTGCTGATCAACCTGTTATCCGATCAGGGCTATACTGTCTTTCCCGCTTATGATGGCGAACTTGCATTGGAGTTTGTCCAGTCGACGCTCCCGGACCTCATCTTGTTGGACATCAGGATACCTGGAATGGATGGCTATGAGGTCTGCAGACGACTCCAGGCCGATGAAAGAACACGCCCGATTCCCATTATTTTCCTCAGCGCATTGGGGGAGGAACAGAACATAGTGACCGGCTTTCAGGCCGGCGGTGTGGACTACATCACAAAGCCTTTCCAGCCTGAAGAGATGATGGCCCGAATCCGCACGCATCTGCGCATACGAGAACTTACAGAAGGATTGGAACAAGCGGTCAATACTCGCACCGAAGAGCTGACGCTCGCCAATAGACGACTCCAGGAAGAGATTGTCGAACGCAAGCAGGTTGAGGCAGAGTTGCGCGAAAGTCGCCAACGTTTAGACAACATCGTCGCTAACAGTCCGGTCACCACCTACCGCTGCGCTTTCGATGAACACTGGACCATGACGTTTATCAGCGCCGGAATCACGCAGCTTTGCGGGTATCCCGCAGAGGATTTTCTCAATAACCAGGTCCGTTCCTACGCTAGCATCATACATCCGGACGACCGTCAAAATGTTGCCAATACCGTAACCGCCGGTGTAGACAACAAGAGTCGCTATGAAATGGACTATCGCCTGGTCGCGGCGGACGACACCCTGCGTTGGGTGCATGAACAGGGTCGGGGCGTATTTGATCCGGAGGGGCAATTACTCTGCCTGGATGGCGCAATCTTTGACATGACGACTCAACGGAAAGCGGAGGAGATGCTGAAACTTAACTCAGAGCGCATGGAAACACTGCTACAGTTGACTCAGATGACCGACGCGAGTCAGGATGAACTCATGAGTTTCGCCTTCGAGGCCGCATTACAACTGACCCGGAGCAAGCTGGGTTATCTGGCGTTGATGAACGAAGATGAATCTGTACTGACTATGCAACTTTGGTCCCAGGAGGCCGTGGCTGAATGTAATGTCCCGGGTTCTCCTCGGTTGTATCCGGTCGAAATCACCGGGCTATGGGGTGAAGCCGTGCGCCAGCGCCAACCCATCATCACCAACGATTACAGTGCCCCCAATCCTTGGAAGAAGGGCACACCGAAGGGCCACCTAAAACTGATTCGCCACATGAATCTACCGGTAATCGTCGGTGATAAAATCGTTTTGGTGGCCGGCGTCGGCAACAAAGAGGAGAATTACACTCAGGCCGACGTACAGCAACTCAGCCTTTTGATGGAAGGCATGTGGCGGCTTATCGAGCGCAGGCGCTCCGAGGATGAGCTAAAGCGTTATCAAAACATGCTGGAGGATACGATCAGACAGCGTACCGAGCAGCTGAGGCTCTCCCGCGACGCGGCCGAGGCTGCGAACAAGGCCAAGAGCGTTTTCCTGGCCAACATGAGCCACGAACTACGCACTCCACTCAACGCCATTCTTGGTTTCTCCAGCATTGTGAGAAAGGATCCCATGCTACCGGAAAATGAGCGGCAGAATCTCGACATCATCAACCGCAGCGGCGAGCATCTGCTGATCCTGATCAACAATGTTCTGGAGATGGCAAAAATCGATGCAGGAAGCGTGGAACTCAGCAATTCCCCCTTTGACCTGGGCGACATGGTGCGCGATGTCACCGATATGATGCAGATGCGCGCCAAGGAGAAGAGCCTGCAACTTCAAGTCGATCAAACATCCAAGTTTCCGCGCTTCGTCGTCGGCGACGAAGCGCGCTTGCGTCAGATCCTGCTTAATCTGATAGGCAATGCCATCAAGTATACCGAGCTAGGCGGGGTCTCCGTTCGGCTGGGGACCAGACAAAACGAACGCTCACACTTAGTGGTTGAAGTCGAGGATTCGGGTCCTGGCATCGCAGCGCGGGACCAGCCGAGCATTTTCGAGCCCTTTGTACAGCTTGGCAAACACGGAAGCAGCAAGGGCACGGGGCTGGGGTTGGCCATTACTCGTCAGTATGTGCAGATGATGGGTGGCAACATCATTCTGGATAGCACACTGGGCAAAGGATCCGTATTCAGGATCGATCTGCCCTTATCCGAGGCCACGAAAGCAGACATTGATCATTCGAAGCGCGATGCACCCAGTCATGTGGTACGGCTTGCTCCCGGAGAACCGCAATACCGCATCCTGATCGTCGAGGACCAGGCGGATAATCAGGCACTGCTATGCTACCTGATGGAGAGCGTTGGACTTCAGACCAAAGTCGCTGAAAACGGCCAACAGGGTATAGAACTGTTCCAGAGCTGGAAGCCGCACTTGATTTTGATGGATTGGCGCATGCCGGTGATGGACGGAAAAGAAGCGACGCGACGTATCCGCAAGCTACCCGGCGGCCGGGAGATCAAGATCGTCGCGGTAACCGCCTCGGCGTTCAAGGAGCAACAGAGTGAGATGTTCGATGCCGGTATGGATGACGTTGTAGGTAAACCATACCGCGCCGATGAAATCTACGCATGCCTGGCAAAGCAACTGGACATACACTTTGAATACGAAGGTATAGCTACCGCACAGGAACAGGAAAGGGCCTTGACACCCGATATGCTCTCTACGGTACCTAAATCGTTACGCACTGAGCTGCAGACAGCGTTGGAAAGCCTGGAAAGCAACCGCATTACTCGGATTATTCAACAGGTAGCGGTACACGACCAGGCGCTTGAGCAACCATTGACTCGACTTGCTGAAACCTTTGACTACCCGGCAATCCTACAAGCGCTAAAACAGGCCGATACGTGTTCGAATTCAACTAACGGCTAATATTCCACGAGCCTCTCGATAAGATCCAACTCGGCGCGGGAAATCGGTTGCTGATGATAAATATATGCTGCGCGGCGGTATGCCCCGGCGCAATGCTTTCGGCTAACAACCATCCGCCTTGATATTTGCTAAATAGTTGACATGTCAAGTATCCGGGGATATGCTTGCTATCTCAAATACTTCGCAAGGATAATTATCATGACAGAAGAAATAGAAAGTGGCTTAGTGGTTAAGATCATCAACTTCCACGGTAAAGTCCAGAAAAGGATGGGCGGTGCGCTCTCTGTCCACGGTATCGGCGTAACCGAATATCTCGTTCTGAATCAATTATACATGTCTCCAACGCAAAAAATGCGGCGTACTGATCTCGCTGAACGAATCGGCTTGAGTCAGTCGGGTATAACTCGTCTTATTAACCCCATGGAAAAAATTGGACTGGTTAAAAAGGAGGAGAATCCTCGTGATGCTAGGGTTAGCTTGGTAACGCTTTCAGCTGCCGGAAAGCGAATTTATAAAGATGCGCAGGTTTCATTTGCGCACGCTTCGGTTGCGCTATTCGAGCCTTTTAGCGTTAAACAGCTCGGCGAATTTTCTGATTTGTTGAAAATTGTTTCCTAGGACTTTCAATAAGGTATGAAATACAAATCATGTTCGATGTTCGTGCCTTGCTCGTGTTATGAATGATAGAGATCGGGATAGAATAATCAGGAATAGCGCGCATGGTTTTGTGCTTTGTGTCTTTGTTTTGATGTTGACCTCGGTAATATTCGGAAAGAATGTTGGTAGATTGATGTTTATTTCAATCATACCTATATATTCCTTATACTATGTGGTGATGTATAGAACTCTTTGTAAGGCATACAAGGATAACGTGAAGCAACTGTATTGTTATGGTGTTTTGGGGCGAGGTACATACGTCGGCGTAATTTACTATGCAGCATTAATGATGGTATTAATATACATCTACTTGTTTTTTAGTGTGATATATTCACTATATTATGAGTAATTAAATTGGTGCGGCTGCATGAGTTATAAGGGTGTAGGCCCGTGGCTTCAATGGATGTTCGCATCGCTGGAACCACTGAGCCAACCTCTAGGTAACAATAAGTTCGATGACTTTGGTATGAAAGCTGGTGAATGCTCCAAAGGGTATCTTCCAGCTCGTCGAGCGAATTTACTGTGCTTTAGAGATGTCGAGATCCTTTCCCGTGCGTAGGTCAAGGGGTGGCCAGCTGTCAATATGATGAAACAGGTAAACAGTCTCCGGTGATATCAGTTTGGCGTTGGACATCAAAATGCTGATGATCCTGGCATTGCCGTTGTCAAGATCATCCGGCCAGTGGGGAAAAATCTCAAGCAACGAAATCTCGAAAAACGAGCTGTCCTGCTCTTGAACAATATCCTCAAGATACCCCCAGTTTTCCGTATCGGCTACCTCTCGCAATGTTGCCATTAGATCGTTATCTTGAGAAATGTTAAGTGCTGACAGGTTTAGAAACGGCAGGTACTGAGCACTTGATTCTCCATTGACTTTCAATAGGCTTGTATCGATTACAGCCTCTATCAGGTGGCAAGCATGATTAGCAGAGAGGAAATGGGTCACCGCGTTATTTATCTCATCATACATGCAGAATTCCTATTGCTGTAGAGCCAGAGAGTAGTGTGTGGAAGTTTAAAAAACTCGTGAGCGCAGCGAACTCATCAATTCAAAATTACTCCCCCGGATTTCGACTGGCCTTCTCCAGGCGATAGGCGAGTTGAGCGCGGGTCAACCCCAGCATTCTAGCCGCCGAGGCGAGATTGCCTTTGGTATGGGCCACGGCCTCTTCGATGATTTTTTGTTCCAATGCCTCCAAGGTCAGGCAAGGCCGGGTTTTATCATCGTTTTTCAGAAGTTCAAGATAGCAGAGGTCTTCTGAGTCCGTTTCCGCCTTGTCACCCTGTCCACCATGGGATTGAAGGGACAATCCTCCATGTTGATCCAGCGAATAGAGGGCGTCGAGTGCGACATCTTCATTGCGGAAGATGTGCGTCAGATCGATCAGCCCCATTTCTTCGGCCGCGATCACACCTCGTTCCACCAGGTTTTGCAGTTCCCGGATGTTGCCCGGGTATTGATAACTGAGCAACACGCGGATCGCTCGTTGGGTAAACCCCTTGACCGTACGGCCATGGCGCTGACTGTATTGATAAAGGAAATAACTCAGGAGCAGGGGGATATCGTCGCGCCGTTCACGCAGCGGGGGTAGGTGGATGGGGTAGACATTGAGCCGGAAGTACAGGTCTTCGCGAAATTGACCGGCCTCCACTTCCTGGCGCAGATTGACATTGGTCGCAGCCACCAGTCGCACATCCACCTTGATCGGCTTGGTTCCGCCCACCCGTTCGATGATCCCCTGTTGCAGGGCGCGCAGCAGTTTGCCCTGGGAGACCAGGCTGAGGGTGCCGATCTCGTCGAGAAACAGGGTGCCGCCATCGGCGCGTTCGAATCGTCCCGGACGTGAGACGGTGGCGCCGGTGAAGGCTCCGCGTTCGACGCCGAAGAGTTCGGATTCCACCAGGGTGTCCGGGATCGCGGCGCAGTTGATGGAGATGAAGGGCTGCGCCTTTCGCGGGCTGATGTTGTGCAGCATCGCGGCGAACATCTCCTTGCCCACGCCCGACTCACCGGTGAACAGCACCGTCGCCCGAGTGGGGGCGACCCGTTGCAGCATATGGCAGGCGGTGTTGAATGCCGCGGAAATCCCAACCATGTTATGCATGTCCTCGGTTGGGAAAGGAGTATCGGGCAGTACCAGGAGCTGTTCATCTTCCGTGCTGGGCGGGGCCTGGTAGGTCCCGGTGCTGATAAAACCGTTCGCGTTGATGTAGTTCAGGTCCTGTTCTACATCCGGCCACTCTTCAGCGGGTTTCCCGATAATACGACAGGATTGGCATCCCGCGGCCCGGCATTCGGTTTCACGAAAGATGATCAGCTTACCAAGCAACGTGGTGACATAACCGGTGGCATATCCGGTAAGACTCCAGCAGGCACTGTCTTTGCCGAGGCCGAATGCGGCGACGTGCTCTTCGACCTCATGGGAGTTGTGCCAGAGAAACTCCCCCTGGTATTCACCGGTTTCAACATCGAATTGCAGCTGCAAGGGCTCGACCTTAACCATGCCCTCAAGGGCGTGCAGGCGCGCACCGGCCAGAAGCATGGCGGTCAGGTCAGCGTCTCCCCACTTTTCTCTCACCATCTCGGCGTCACGCATGCCTGAGACGTAACCGGTGCGGGTCAGCAGTCCCCGGGTCTGCTCCAGACCCAGCATGGCGATGAGCTCCTTACGCAATACCCCCATGGAGGAGCTGCGCATCAGCAGCATCCGCTGGTCATTCAGCCAGATGCGTCCATCACCCGGAGAAAAGAAGATATGTTCGGAAAGATCCTGAAGGGTAGGAGGGGATACATCCGGCTGTTTCGTTTCATCGGTGGAGAGCATTCCGCCCGTTACACGAGAGGCTTCGGCCAGGGATATGCGTTTAGGTGGCATCGGCATCAACCGGAAAGATGTTACGAAATGATGAAATCATAACAGAGATTTTCTTGGGCATTTTACGAAATGAATAAATATTTTAAACAGTGGGATTTTGTTGCGTCGCAATAAATCTCAGACATTGCGGGACTTAAAATATCAAGAAAATTGATACTTATCACCATGTGCAGTGCAGCATGCTGGGTTCTGGATGATGTTGGCACAGTGTGTGCTACGTATTGACCAGCTCAATAATTAGCCCCAATAAACCAAATACTTATATAGCGGAGGACGCCGAATGGTAGCGACTAGCAAGGCCCAACTACTCGATCCTAGCCAGTGGTCAGGAAATATATTCACCGGTAGCTGGACAGCGTGCGAAAGGGGTGCCTATCCCATCAACGAACCGGCAACCGGTACGCCTTTGGCCGAGGGTGGGCTGGCCAGTGCCGACGATGTGAACCGAGCAGCGAAGCGTGCGCAAGCGGTCCAGCAGGCCTGGTACGACATGGCTCCCCGGGAGCGGGCGGCCCTGTTTCGGCGCGCCGCCGATATCCTGATGGAGAGCATGGATGAACTCGCCTCCTGGGTTTCACGGGAGACCGGTGCGATCCCCGCCAAAGGTCAGCTCGAGGTGCGCGAGGCCGCGGAGTTGTTGAATATCGCCGCCAGTATGTGCCTCGATACCCAAGGGGTGGTGTTGCCTTCCACCTCCGGTCGGCTCAGTTATGCCAAGCGCATTCCCCTGGGGGTGGTGGGTGTCATCTCGCCGTTCAATTTTCCCTTGATTCTCTCCATGCGAGCAGTGGCTCCGGCCTTGGCCGCGGGCAATACCGTGGTGCTCAAACCCGATCCCCAGACCCCCATCAGCGGGGGCTACATCATTGCCGCGGCACTCCACGCAGCGGGCCTGCCCGAAGGGGCTCTCCAGGTCCTGCCCGGTGGTGCCGAGGCGGGTAATGCCCTGTGCAGCGCGCCGCAAATCGGCATGATCGCCTTCACCGGTTCAACCGCTACCGGGCGTTTGGTGGCTGAGACCGCGGGCAAGCATTTGAAAAAGGTCGCCTTGGAGCTGGGTGGTAAAAGTCCGCTCATCATCCTCGATGACGCCGATCCGGAAGTGGCGGCGAGCAACGCGGCCTGGGGCGCCTTTTTGCATCAGGGGCAGATCTGCATGGCCTCCGGACGCATCTTCGTGCATGAAAAGATCGCCGATGAGTTTACCCGTTGTCTGGTGGAACACGCCGGGCGCCTGCCGGTGGGTAATCCGGCAACCGAAGAGGTCGCCATCGGTCCGCTGATCAACGAGGCGCAACGGGACAAGGTACACAGTATCGTCACCGAGAGCGTCGCGGCAGGGGCGAAACTCGAGATTGGCGGCGAGTTTGATCAGCTCTTCTACAAACCCACTGTGTTGTCGAACGTCAAGCCGGGCATGCGCGCCTTTTCCGAGGAGGTGTTCGGACCGGTGGCCAACGTGATCCGATTCAGCACTGACGAAGAGGTTATCGCCATGGCTAACGACACCGAATACGGCCTCTCTTCGGGCATCATCGCCCGGGACATCGCCCGGGCCCAAGCCATAGGCGATCGGCTCAACTCCGGCATGTTGCACATCAACGACCAGACGGTGAATGACGAGTGCGTCAACCCCTTTGGCGGATGTGGCTGTTCGGGTAACGGCGGAAACATCGGTGGACCGGCCAATTGGGAGAACTTTTCCCAGTTGCGTTGGATCACCGTGCAAGGCGCCGCACATCCCTATCCCTTCTGAGTATGCGAATTAGATGGGGCAGGAGGTGATTCTGAATCACCCAGTGGATGGGTGATGCTGCAAGCGTAACGGCAGACCAACGGACGATTACGTGCATCAGGATAAAGATAAGCGAGCGGTGCTTACCAAAGGGGGTACCGCCGGACTTCAACCCAAATGGGAGGACGCATGATAAAAAAACTACCGAGCCGCAGTATGCTCACGATGGCGGTATTACTAGCTTCACCGGCGACCCACGCATTTAAGTTCGATACCGGGGATTCCGATTTTCGGGTGCGCTGGGACAATACCATTAAATACAGCACCATCTATCGCCTGGAAGATCCGGACGAGGATCAACTGGCGCGCTATGAGGGCAGCCCCGCCGGTGACGGTGACCGCAACTTCGACAAGGGTATCGCTTCCAACCGTATCGATCTGCTGACCGAGTTCGATGTGGTTCATGGCGGTAATAAAGGGTTCCGAATCAGCGCTGCCGGGTGGTATGACACGGTCTACAACGGCAAAAACGATAACGATACCGGTCTGTCCCACAACACCAGCGTGGATTCCGACGAATTCAACTCCGAAACCGAAGAGGCTGTCGGCAAGGACATGGAACTGTTGGATGCCTTCGGCTTTTTCAAGACGGCTATTGCCGAGAAGCCTGTGGGTGTACGTTTGGGGCGGCATACGGTCATCTATGGTGAAACCCTGATGTCGGGCGCAAACGGTATCGCGGCGGCCCAGGGACCGGTAGACATCGTCAAGGCCGCGACGGTTCCGGGTGCGCAGATCAAAGAGTTCCTGCTGCCCACCAATCAGCTTTCACTCACCTTCCAGCCCGTGGATAACATCTCCCTGGGTGCCTATTACCAGTTCGAATGGGAAAAGTCGCACTTTTTCCCCGCCGGCAGTTTTCTCTCCCCCAACGATGTGGTGGGACCGGGTGCTGAATCGTTTCTGGATACCCTGCCGGTGTATCGCACCGACGATATGGAGGCCAGGGACAGCGGACAATGGGGCACACAGCTGCGCTATCGGCCCGAGAGTGTCGATGTCGAGTTGGGTTTGTATGCGGCCAATTATCATGACAAGACGCCTTCGGCGATCTATGTCAATATCGGCGAGAATGATTTCCTGAGCGGAATCGGTTTGACCCCGCCCGACAATATCGCACCAGCCTCCTATACCCGGGTTTACCACGAAGACATCCGTACCTACGGCATCAGCGCCAGCACCGTACTGTTTGATGACAATGTCTCCATCGAAGCATCCGTACGTGACAACATGCCGCTGACCGGGGGCATGTGTCATTCCAGTAATCCGGCGGGTTGTGGTTACTTTGTCAATACCACCACTCTGCTGGGTGGCCCTGCATATGACAACGAAGATCATCCCGGCTACGCGGTGGGTAAGACTCAGCACATGACCCTGGTGGATATCCATATCTTCCAGCCCAATCCCGTGCTCAGGGATGGTGGTTCGGTGGCGATCCAGTATGACTACCATCGGGTCGGCAGCGTGACCGATAACAAGTCGATGATCGATACCACCACGACTCGTAGCGCCTCCTCGGTCACCCTGGCGTTCAATGCCGATTACTTTCAGGTGGCCGACGGTCTGGATCTCTCCTTTCCGGTGGTGTTGACCCGCAACCTGCATGGCCGTTCGCGGGTTTATGTGGGTTGGGTTGAAGATGGCGGTTCTCTCGATCTCGGTGTGAATTTCAAATACCGCAATAACTGGAAGGGTGGACTGAACTACCACCATTTTATGGGTGACGAAGGAGCCAGCATCGGCGCCGGCAGTTTCGATCAGACCCAATATGATCGTGACTACGTCTCTTTCAACGTCTCAGCCAGCTTCTGAGCATTCAGGATAGACAGGTTAACTAATGATGAAGAAAACTATGACTAATCGTATCGGGCTGCTCACGGCCGTATTATTGACGCTGATGGCAGGTTCCACCCAGGCGGCGGTGAGTGCCGAGGAAGCGGCCAAGCTGAAAACCACGCTGACCCCCATGGGCGCTGAGCGTGCCGGAAATGCGGATGGCTCCATTCCCGCCTGGGACGGGGGCATGACTCAGGCTGCTCCCGGATATAAGTCCGGGGATCCGCGGCCGGATTATTTTCCGGATGAAAAACCACTCTACTCGATCTCCGCCGCGAATATGGATAAGTATGCGGACAAGCTGACCGATGGGGTCAAGGGTCTGATGAAAAAGTACCCGAAATTCCGTATCGACGTCTACCCGACCCATCGCTCGGCGGCGGCGCCCCAATGGTTCTACGACAATACCTTCGAAAACGCCACCCGGGCGAAACTCAACGGTGACGGTTATACCTTTGAAGGTGCCTATGGCGGTGTGCCTTTCCCTATCACCGATAACCCCCATGAGATGATTCTGAATCATCTGACGGCCTGGACAAGGGGCGAATCCTCCACCAGTCCGTCTCGCTGTTTCACGGTGACTCCGGATGGCAAGATGTCCCTGGTCAGTGATGGTATACAGAACCTGCAGTATCCCTACAACTATCATGACGGTAGCCTCGAGAAATACAGCGGTTTGTACAATATCGGCCGTTATGTCCAGTCGGCGCCGGCTTCCAAGGCGGGTGAGTCGATCCTGGCCCATTTCCCCTCCGTGGAGGGCAAGCGAATCGGCCTGTGGCAGTACCTGGTGGGTCAGCGCCGTGTGCGTCGCGCCCCTTCGGTCTCCTATGACACCCCCGATTCGGTAACTTCCGGCATGGGTTTCTTCGATGAGGCCTTCATGCAGTTCGGTCCCTGGGATCACCATGAGTACAAACTGGTGGGAAAACAGGAGATCTATGTGCCGTACAACAATAACAAGGCCAATGCCGCGGAACCCGAGGCGCTGTTCACTCCGAACTTCATGAATCCGGATCTGGTGCGCTGGGAGTTGCACCGGGTATGGGTGATCGATGCCAGCCTGGCTCCGGGCAAACGCCATGTGGTGGCCAAGCGTCGCTTCTACCTCGACGAGGACACCTGGCAGATCCTGCTGACTGACGGTTGGGATGCCCAGGGCGATCTCTGGCGCATGGTCTACACCCTGACCGAACTCGCCCCCGATGTACCCTCTCTGGTGGGGAACATGGCCTGGGGTGTCTATAACCTGCAGACCGGTGGTTACTACCTCAATGCGGCAACCAATGGCACCACGCAGTTCAAGGTGGTGGATCGCAGACCCGAGTATTTCTTCTCTCCTGAGGAGTTGGCGAATCTCGGACTCCGATAAGTCCGTTTTTTGGGTAGAAACTTAAGTCGAGGGGTGGTCGATGACCACCCCTTTGCATCCCGACAAATAATATGATGAAACGATCCAATTTACATAAGCTTGTTGGCCTCTCCGGGCTTTTGATGGTGGCCGTCCAAGGTTGGGCTCAACCCGCGCCGCCGACACCGGAGGCATTGAACAAGCCTGCTCTGCAGAGTGTCAAATCCGAGCGCTCAACACTGCTGAGTGTGGCCCGGGCCGGGACTCGCCTGGTCGCGGCGGGAGAGCGGGGCATCATTCTCACCTCCGATGACAACGGCAAAAGCTGGAAACAGGCGTCGGTACCCACCAGCGTCAATCTTACCGCCCTGTACTTCGTTGATGCTCAGCAGGGCTGGGCCGTGGGCCATATGGGAGTGGTGCTGCATACCGAGGATGGCGGATTGAGCTGGCACAAACAGCTCGACGGAGTCGAGGCGGCCCGACTGGCGGTGGAGGCGGTACGCGACAGTGGCAATGAACGCGCCATCAAGCAGGCCAACTACCTGGTCAGCGACGGTCCCGATAAACCCTTCTTCGACATCATGATGGATGCGCAAGGCCGGGGGTTTGCGATCGGCGCCTTCAACCTGATTTTTCACACCGAGGATGGGGGGGAACACTGGCGCTACTGGTCGCCCCGGTTGGAGAACCCCTATGGTCTGCATCTGTACGGCATTACCCGTCTGGGAGAGGACTACATTATCGCCGGCGAGCAGGGACTACTGCTGCGATCCCGTGATGGTGGAGAACACTTTGAATCCCTTGAGACACCCTACGAGGGGAGCTGGTTCGGTGTACTCGCGACCCGCAAAGGCGCGCTTCTGGTCTATGGGTTGCGCGGTAATGCCTATGTCTCCCTGGATGGGGGCGAGAGCTGGCAACCCAGCGAAACCGGCAGCCAGGTGGGTGTTTCCGATGCTATTGAGCTGGAGGACGGGCGGGTTGTACTGGCCAATCAGGCCGGACAGCTTCTGGTCAGCACCGATAACGGCCAACATTTTCAACCCCTGGGTGGTCTGCCAGGCATGCCTTTTGCCGCATTGACCCAGGCCGGATCGGGACAGCTGGTAGTCGCCAGCCTGCGTGGACTGGGCCAAGTCCCGTCGTCCGTTCCCCGCCACTGATTTTATTAGGAGAACTCTGTGAGCGTGCATGCTAACGCACCACAACAACCCATCGTAGAACGGTTGGAGGATTTCGATACCCGATCCGGAAGTCTGGTCGAGCGGGTCTTGTTCAACAATCGTCAGCTGGTGGTGTTTCTGTGTCTGGTCATCACCCTGTTTCTTGGATGGCAGGCCACCCGGATTCAGCTCAACGCCAGCTACGAAAAGATGATCCCCACCAACCATGAGTTCGTGGTCAACTATCTGGCCAACAAGGGGGATCTTTCCACCCTCGGCAACGCCATCCGGATTGCGGTGGAATCCACTGACGGGAGTATCTTCAACAAGGAGTATATGGAAACCCTGCGGCAGATGAACGACGAGATCTATCTGCTGCCGGGTGTGGACCGCCCCTTTATGAAGTCGTTGTGGACCAGTGCCACCCGTTGGACCGCGGTCACTGAAGAGGGGCTGGAAGGCGGTACCGTGGTGCCCGAGAACTATGACGGTTCCAAGCGCAGCCTCGATCAGGTACGGCTCAACGTTGAACGTTCGGGTGAGATCGGTCAACTGGTGGCGGCCAATTTCAAATCGAGCATCATCTTCGTACCTTTGCTCGATATCAATACCAAGACCGGTGAGGCGCTTGATTATCACGAGTTTGCGAAACAGATCGAACTGATTCGCGACAAGTATCAGAACAACAAGATCCGCATCCACATTACCGGTTTCGCCAAGGTGGTGGGAGACCTGATTGATGGACTGCTGCAGATGCTGGGGTTCTTTCTCGTCGCCATCCTGGTGGCGACCGCGACCCTGTACTGGTTCACCCACTGTGTGCGCTCGACCCTGTTGGTGGTGACCTGTTCCCTGGTGGCGGTGGTCTGGCAGTTTGGCCTGGTAACCTTGCTGGGTTATGAGCTCGATCCCTATTCGGTACTGGTGCCTTTCCTGGTGTTCGCCATCGGCATGAGCCACGGGGCGCAGAAGATGAACGGCATCATGCAGGACGTGGGGCGGGGCACTCATAAGGTGGTTGCCGCTCGTCACACCTTCCGGCGCCTGTTCGTGGCGGGTCTGACCGCGCTGCTTTGTGATGCGGTGGGGTTTGCGGTGTTGATGGTGATCGACATCAAGGTGATCAAGGATCTGGCGCTGATCGCCAGTATCGGGGTCGCGGTGCTGATCTTCACCAATCTGATTCTGTTGCCGATACTGCTCTCCTTCACCGGGGTCAGCCACAAGGCGGCCAAACGCAGCCTGAAGGCGGAACAGCAGGATATTGCGGGGGCCAAGCACTGGTTATGGGCTACCCTCGATCTGTTCACCAAGAAACGCATGGCCACCTTGTCCGTAATCCTGGGGTTCGCGATGGGTATCGGCGGGTACCTGATCAGCACCCACCTGCAGGTTGGTGACCTCGATCCGGGTGCTCCGGAACTGCGCCCCGATTCCCGCTACAATCTGGACAACGCGTTCATGGTGGAAAACTATGCCGCCAGTTCTGACATCTTCGTTGTCATGGTGAAGACCGCCGATGACAGTTGCAGCCGATATGAGTCCCTGTCCCTGGTGGACGAACTGGGTTGGGAGTTGGAACAACTGCCAGGCGTAGAGGCGACCAACTCACTGGCCAAGCTTTCTCGAATCGTCTCCGCCGGTTACAACGAGGGTAACTTCAAATGGATCGGGCTGGTGCCCAACAACGCCGTATTGGGCGGGGTGCAGAGCCGGGCGCCGCGGGAAGTCATCAATACCACCTGCAGTCTGACCACCCTCTATGTCTATCTCACCGACCACAAGGCGGAGACCCTGACCCGGGTGGTGGATGCGGTGCAGACCTACATCACCGAACATCCCACACCGGATGCGGAGTTTATGCTGGCGGCCGGTAATGCCGGTATCGAGGCAGCCACCAACATCGTGGTCAAGAAGGCCAGTCACGAAATGATGTTCTGGGTCTACGGAGCGGTGATCATCCTCTGCTGGATTACCTTCCGTTCCTGGCGTGCCGTGGTGGCGGCGGTATTGCCTCTGGTGCTGACTTCGATCCTGTGTGAATCCCTGATGGTGATGTTCGGCATGGGGGTCAAGGTGGCCACGCTTCCGGTGATTGCGCTGGGTGTGGGGATCGGTGTTGATTACGCGCTCTATGTGCTCTCAGTGATTCTCGCCTACATGCGTAATGGCGAAAGCCTGTCCAAGGCCTACTATGGGGCGCTGCTGTTTACCGGCCGGGTGGTGGTGCTGACCGGTGCGACACTGGCGATCGGCGTGGCCTTGTGGGCCTTCTCGCCGATTAAGTTTCAGGCCGATATGGGCATACTGCTTGCGTTCATGTTTCTTTGGAACATGCTTGGGGCGTTGTTGCTGTTACCGGCCCTGGCCTATTTTCTACTCCCGCAGCAGGTTAAGCCGGAAGTGGCGGTATCCGATCTGGCAACGAATCATGGTTGAGGGTGGTGGCACTTACTCAAATCAAAGATCACCGTCATCCCGGCGTATGCCGGAATGACGAAAATCTAGAGAATCGCCTTAAGTAAGTACTATTGGTTGAGCGGGGGGGCAATGCAATCACGTGTCATTCGATTTCATAAGTGCGGAGGTCCGGAGGTCCTGCGTATCGAGGTGGCGTTACCGACAACTCCAGGCCCGGGAGAGGTCGTAATCCAGGTCGATGCAATCGGTTTGAATCGTGCCGAGGCGGCATTCCGCGCGGGGCAATATCTGGAACAACCCGAATATCCCGCGCGACTGGGATACGAGGCGAGTGGAAAGGTCCGGGCCGTGGGTGATGGGGTGACGGCGTTCGCAGAGGGTGATGAGGTGTGTGTGATACCTTCGATGAATCCCATGAGCCAATACGGCGTGTATGGCGATTGGGCGAAGCTTCCCGCTGAGGTGCTGATCAAGCGTCCGGCGGGTATGAGCGCTATCGAGGGTGCCTCGGTGTGGATGCCCTATCTGACCGCCTATGGCGCGCTTGCCGATCTGGTAGCGGTTGGCCCGGGTGATCCGGTGGTGATCACCGCCGCTTCTTCGAGTGTCGGTATTGCGGCGATTCAGATTTGCAAACAACTGGGTGGGGTACCGATCGCTGTGACCCGGAGTGCCGGGAAGGTCGATGCTTTGAGGGAACAGGGCGCCGCACATGTGTTGATCGGTGATGCAGACCGTGTCGTGGACAGCGTAATGGAGGTCACGGCGGGGAAGGGTGCCCGTGTGGTATTTGATCCGGTAGCCGGTCCCTGCGTGATGGCCTTGTCGGAGATGCTGGGTGTTGGCGGCTTTTTGGTACTCTATGGCAACCTGAGTGGAAAGGCCGCGGAGACCCCGTTTCCGTTTTTCTCAGCAGTTGGAAAAGGTTTGTCTCTGCGTGGTTATCTGGTGTTCGAGTTGACCCGTGATCTTAAACGACGGGACAAAGCCATTGCGTTTATCGCACAGGGCTTGGAGCAGGGCAGCCTCAAGCCGGTTATTGCAAAACATTTTCGTCTTGATCAGATTGTCGAGGCGCATCGTTACCTGGAGTCCAATCAGCAGATTGGAAAAATCGTGGTAACCACGGGTGCAATGCACTAGTGTCTTATACTGATGCGTAAGTATAAATGTCGGTACGGGCCGAACTGAACGATGCGGCACTACACGAGTCTGTGCCCATCCGCGAACTACAACGCTCGTCATTCCGGCGTATGCCGGAATCCAGTAATTCGTCAAACTCCCTGGATCCCGGTATGCGCCGGGATGACGCAGCACTAAGAAAACAGGTGTCTCCGGACGGACACCCGATACAGGAGGAACTGAAATGACCCAAGATCCCCGTGAATTAATCGATCAGTCCGCCATGTCCAAGTGGCAGATCAGTGTTATCACTCTGTGTATTCTGTTGGTTTCCCTGGATGGTTTCGACGTGCTTTCGATCAGTTTTGCCGCGCCCGGTATTGCCAAGGAGTGGGGCATCGATCGGGCCGGGTTGGGGATTGTCCTTTCGATGGAACTGATCGGGATGGGATTCGGTGCCTTCATTCTCGGCCATCTGGCGGATCGGATCGGGCGCAGGCCCACCATTCTGATGAGCCTGTTGATGATGGCGGTTGGGATGTATCTGGCATCGGTCGCGGGCAGTGTGGTAATGCTTTCGATCGTCCGGCTGTTCACCGGCCTGGGTATTGGCGGCATTCTCGCCTCGGTCAACGCTATGGCGGCGGAGTATTCCAATGCCCGCTCCCGCAATCTGTCGGTCTCGTTGATGGCGGCGGGATATCCGCTCGGGGTCATCATCGGCGGCTCTGTCGCCACGGTGTTACTGGCGAACTTCGATTGGCGTTCGGTGTTCCTCTTCGGTGCGATCGTGACCCTGGTTTTTCTCCCCGCGACCTGGTTGTTGATGCCCGAATCGATCGCCCATTTGATGCACAAGCGGCCATCGAATGCCTTGCAACGCATCAACCGTACTTTGAAGCGCATGGGGCACGCTTCCCTTGAGGTTCTTCCGCCGGAACCGGAGCAGCCGGTCCATACGCATATCGCCCGTCTCTTCAAAGCCGACATGATCCGTGCGACCGTGTTACTCTCGATCGCCTATTTCGCCCATATCATGACCTTCTATTACATTATCAAGTGGATTCCGAAGCTGGTGGTTGACATGGGTTATTCACCCGCCCTGTCCGGTACCGTGCTGGTCTGGGCGAATGTGGGTGGAATACTCGGTGCCATTCTGCTCGGATTGCTGACCCGGCGCTATTCGGTGAACAATCTGGTTATCGGTTCACTGCTTTTCGCCGCGATAATGGTTGCCGTATTTGGTACCGGTCAATCCACGCTCTTTGAACTCTCCCTGGTTGCCGGGATCGCCGGGTTCTTCACCAACGCGGCCATCGTTGGCATGTATGCCCTGTTCGCGCAATCCTTTCCTACCGAAGTGCGTGCCGGTGGTACGGGTTTCGTGATTGGAATCGGCCGGGGTGGGGCGGTGATGGGACCGGTATTGGCCGGGTTTCTGTTCCAGAGCAGTCAGGGAGGTTTACTGATGGTTTCGATGATCATGGCGGTCGGCTCATTGATCGCAGCCGCCGCACTCGTTTTCATGCCTCACAAAAAAGCCGAGGCATCATCGCTCTCGCAAGTGTCCCGTGGTTTGGATGGCGCGTAGTGGATTTGTTTGCGTTCGTTACGTTCAGATAGTCCGTCAGCCCTGTCTATTGTCTTCCTCTCAATGGTATGGACTCCTCCCCCACCGAGCCCTAAGGTTGGTGAGGGGGAAGTTGTCAAGCAAACAAAGGAGCCCATACCATGAAAAAGACTACCACTATCTGTATCGATCTGGCGAAAACTGTTTTTCAGATTGCTGT
>JBNKJP010000003.1:0-30463 GCA_050291245.1 Candidatus Thiodiazotropha sp.
ATTCTGCCTTTTTGTCCTGATGAATGGTTGTTCGCACTTTCATTCTCTCAGAACTTAGGCAGAATGCTCTACTGAAATATCATAGCCGTTTCGTTCATCACACCCTCTTCAAGTCACCCACAGATTCTGCGGAGGAGCCAAAAATCATTCCCGGAACGTGATAGCCCGAGACATGATCCAGAATCAGCTCGTTTTCATTATCTACGACCAGACTGGCTTTGTAGGTGAGATCTTTGTTGAGGATCGGAGTTAACTGAGAGATAACGACATTTTGTTGCTTTGACTTATGCACGCTGGTGCGACATTGTTGTGTTATATGCCTAAGCAGATCGCTCGAAACTTGTTGAACATTGTTTGATAGTATAAAGTTTCTTTCTTCGACATTGACACCTTGTCCAGGAATAAACATGACACCCTGCATATCTCTATGCGATGCCAGATAATCTTGCATGCTAATATAGTTTGCATTGTGCGTACTGGACTTGAACCTGTTTCCAACTACAACCTTAAACATGAAAGCCTCCCTGTCGTGTGTGAAAGTCACACATTCCTCTACGAACATTGAATATCTCACAAGCCTAAACGAGACTAAATTGAATGCCGTAAGTCTAAACGAGACTAATTGCGATACAAAAGAGGCCGGTCGTGAATTTTTGGAACAAGGGAATTTCCAATAATTCTCGCCTGAGCATGCCATGCGGACAGCGGAGGGAGAAACCCTATCAAACGAACTATGTTTAATAATTTTAATGGATAAATATAATAGGTAATCCAGGCCCCACCACGTATGAGACATGTTTTTACCTAATATTTCTGTTTATCCTGTTTCAGTAGATTCAAGTAAGCGCGTCTTAATCGAGCTAAATATTTGGCACCACAGCCTTTACACACTTGATATTCATCCTCTCAAAAATCCATATCAAATCTTCAAGGTAAATGTATTTTCAACTTACCTGTGATTGAGAATGAAAGAGATAATTTCTTCTACGCCAAGCCTTGTGCTGCAAATATGATCATGTTTCTTCAGTGAGGATGTTCCATGGTTTGTCCTCTCTGTTTCCACGTGTGTGATTTGATTCAGTTCCTTCCAATTATCTGTCATATCCAACTTGCTAAGTGATATTGTTGCCCAATATCTACGCACTTCTTCACGGTCTCTATTACATTGAGTTTGCCCATCAATATTAAGTTGCTGTTTTTATAATTAATTACGATACTTGACCCACGTCGATTAATCAGTTCTTCTATGATGATCAATAGTGAGGTATCGCCTGCGGATTGGGCCTGAGTTTAACTTACCAGCCCGATAACGCCGCTGCCGATGCGTGTTTGTCAACTGAGTCGCAAAGTCATAGCTATGATCTCTAACCTACGGGATTTTCTCACATTTATTCATATCTTCGAAACCAAGAGTATTTCGAACACGGCGTTGTTGTTAAACCGCACCCCATCGTCAATTTCAAAGAAATTGGCAAAACTGGAAGACGAGCTGCAAGTACAGTTGGTGGACAGGTCCACCAATTATCTCGAAATCACACCGATCGGGCATGAATTTTATGTGAAGTGCAAAGAAATCATGGCCAAGATTCAGGAATGCGAAGAGTTACTTCTGGAGTCCAACAATCGAATTTCAGGAAAGTTGGGATTATCTATACCCGAATTGATGAACAACGATATCTTTTACGATTGTATCGCTGAATTCTCGCAACACTATCCCGATATCAAATTGAATATTCAAGTCACCAACAAGGTTGTTGATACTTCCAATACACAAATCGATTTCTTCATTCGTTCGGGTGAACTGCAAGATTCACAACTCATTGCAATGACATTACTTGGCACCAAACCAGTATTGTGCGCATCGCCGAACTATTTAGAGCAAAAAGGTCAGCCGGACAGCCTTCACGCCGCTGTTAAATCGGGAGATTTTATCACTCCAACCTATGTCAATCTAAACGAGAAATTCAAGCAGTTGCTCTCTCATCATAACGTACAATATCAGGATCTGGTCGACTCTCACTCCAGCAACAACTTGGACAGTATCATTAAGCTGGTGAAACGCGGGCAAGGCATGGCTTTAGTACCACATATATTTGTCGAAAAAGATTTTGAACGTCACCACCTCGTTGCGGTTGGGCTTGATGTGAACTTTCCCCGGATCCCGATTAATCTTGTCCATCGCAGGCGAGCCTCAACAACGCGTATAATGACACTATTCAAGCAGCACATATCCAGTTATTTCTCCGGCTATGAATAAGTCATCGGCCTCAATGACATGCTGCTAGAGCAGGACAATCCCAGGGATATCAACGTCTAAAAGCTACGGGGCGGAATTAAACGACTCGTGCAGCGATCCTTCGTGGCGAAAGAGATCGGTTGTGCACTTGAATTTTTACTCTCCGTCACCCGGAAGCACATCATCGTTCTCCTGCTCCTCCCGCCAGTGCTCCAATTCCATCTCAAGTGTCTGGCGATGCTGCTGCCGTTCACTGGAGCGGCCCGGTTGATGGGGTCCGCCCTTGCGCAACAGAGGATTGCGCATGAGCGGGTTAGGCGTTCGCCTACGTTGTTCCGGCATAGCCGTTCTCCTAAAAAAAACCCGGACAGCGTTTCCGCTGACCGGGTTTCCGATCTGCGGGGTCGTTTGATCCGGCCCCGCGGAATGGTTATTTCCTAGGAACCTAACGCTTTAGGTACGCCAAACAGGCACAGTCTGAAGCGTATCGACCGGGCAGGCTCTTTGGCGAATAGTTGTGGTTGATTGAGTATTCTCATTGGAGCGGAATTATTAGGTGCGCAACCTGGCATGTCAACTCGGAGTTGAATGGCATTTGCATAAGAAGTTTCGCGACAGTAAGCAGCCCAACGTCGCCTGGATGGAGCGAAGCGAAATCCGGAATCGGGCAGAAAGAGAAGCCATGTGGGATACCACAAAGCTCTCTAGGAAATCTCCATCGCCCCTCCAGCCAAAAGCACTGATCAATCGGTGGTTCGGTACGTAGCGATACGATAGAATGATCGTATTCATGCCCGCACACCGCCACGAGGATAGAATCGTGTTTCGCAAAGAACTTAAAGTCCTGGATTGCACCATCCGTGATGGTGGCTTGATCAACAACTTTCATTTCACAGATGATTTCGTCAAGGCGGTGTACCGCGCCGCGTGTGATTCGGGCGTGGACATCATCGAGTTGGGGAAAAAATTGGCCGTCAGCGACGAGTACACCCGCGAGGCCTATGGTAAATGGAACTTCTGCGACGACGACGACCTGAAGATGGTTATCGATTCCCACGAAGCAGAGCATCGCCCCCTGGTGGCCGTCATGTTCGACATCGGCAGGGTTGACGTGAAGACCCTGAAGCCACGGGATCAGAGCCCCTTCGACATGGCCCGGGTGGCCTGCTATGTGCCGGATATCGATAAAGGATTGGACCTGGTCAAGCGATCCAAGGATCTCGGCTACGAAACCACCATCAACATCATGGCCTGTTCGGCGGCCATTCGCACCGATCTGATCGAGGCGCTCAATCAGGTCGAGGAGACCAAGGAACTCGACTATCTCTATCTGGTGGACAGCTACGGCGCGTTCTATTCAGAACAGGTCACGGATTACCTGAACCTCTACAAAAAGCACGCGCCAAGCAAGGAACTCGGTTTTCATGCCCACAACAACCAGCAACTGGCGTTCTCCAACACCCAGCAGGCGATCATCGATGGTGTCAATCTCCTGGACGCAACCGTCAATGGGATCGGCCGGGGAGCCGGTAACTGCAATCTTGAATTGCTGTTGAATTTTCTTAAAAACCCCAAATTCGATGTGCGCCCTGTTTACCGGGTCATCCAGGATCAGTTCGTACCCCTTCGCAAGGAGATCGAATGGGGCTTTAATGACATCTATGGAATCAGCGGTCACCTCAACCAGCATCCCCGCGCCGCGATGAAGGTGCGCGCCGATGAGGAGCTCCGGGAGCGGTGCTATGACTTTCTGCTGGAATCCAGCCGCATGGATGACGGCACCCTGTCTTAAGGGGGTATACCATCACAGATTCTGGTCCATTTAGCGCGTCAGAAATGGACCTGATCCGAACACACTTTTCAAGCTCTGCTCATATATTCGGATCGCGTCCGATATAGGCGGGCAACCTCGGCCGGAGGCAAAGGGTGGCTGTAGAGAAATCCCTGGAGAAAATCGCAGCCGTGGGCAATCAGGAAATCCTGCTGCGCCTCGGTTTCCACCCCTTCGGCCACCACATTCAACCCCAGGTTATGGGCCAGCGCCACGGTGGCCGCGCTGATCGCCTCATCATTGTCATCCCGACTGATATCATCGACGAAGGTACGGTCCAGTTTCAGCGTATGGATCGGCAATTTCTTGAGGTAGGCCAGGGATGAGTAACCAATCCCGAAATCGTCGATCGCCAACTCGATACCCGCATCACGAAACCGCCACAGTTGCTCAATGGCCAACTCCGGATTATCCATTGCCGTGGACTCGGTGATCTCGAACCTGAGACTCCCCACATCCAGATTATAGCGACTCCTCAAGGCCTTCACCTTGTCATGCAGTCCGATCGAATAGAGCTGATGCATCGAGATATTGACCGATAGCGGCAGGGCAATCCCGTAGTTGTCCCGCCACTCGGCACTCTGACGGCAAGCTTCTTCAATCACCCACATCCCCAGGGGAATGATCAGACGTGACTCCTCCGCGACCGGTATGAACTGACCGGGTTGAATCAGACCTTTTTCAGGATGACGCCAACGCAGTAGCGCCTCCAGACTGCGCCACTCTCCCCGGGTATTACAGATGGGCTGGTAATACAGCTCGAATTCCCGCTGTTCGATCGCCCGGCGCAACTCAGTCTCAAGCATCATGCGCGCTTCGATGGCGATATTCATCGCTGCGGTGAAAAACTGAAAGTTGTTTCGCCCCTTGTCCTTGGCGTGATACATCGCGGCATCGGCATGCTTCATCAGGGTCTCCACATCCTCTCCGTCCTGGGGAAACATACTGATACCGATGCTTGATGTGATATGCAGCACCTTGGCATCGATGGTGTACACCTCGCCCAGGCAGTCGACGATCTCCGCCGCTACCGCTCCGGCGGCGAGGGTCGAATCGACACCACTGAGGACCACGACAAATTCGTCCCCGCCAAGACGCGCCACGATGTCGCTTTCTCGCACTTTCCGATCGAGCCGGTTTCCGATTTCCACCAGCAACGCATCCCCCGTATGGTGACCCAGGGTGTCGTTGATGTTCTTGAACCTGTCCATATCGATGAACATCACCGCCGCCAGTGTCTGGTTGCGACGCGCCGCCAGGAGCGTCTGCTCCAGACGCTCCTCGAGGCTGTAGCGGTTGAACAGTCCGGTTAACACATCGTGATGAGCGATAAACTCGATGCGCGCCTCTGCGGCCTTACGCTCTGAGATATCGGTATAGCTGGCGATGTAGTGAGTCACTTCGTTTTCCGTATTACGGATCGCTGAGATCGCCGCCCATTTCGGGTAGACCATACCGTTTTTACAGCGATGCCAAAGCTCACCCTGCCAGTATCCGGATGCGTTGAGCGCGGCCCACATTTCCCGGTAGGTGTCCCGGGGGGCGTGACCGGATGAGAGCATCCTGGGATTTTGACCGATCAGTTCGTGGTAATCGTAACCGGTATGGCGAATCATCGCCGGATTGACCGCGATGATTCTGTTCTCGTTGTCGGTAATCACGATCGCCTCACCGCTGTGCTTGAAGGCGTTGGCGAACAGGTAGAGACTCTCCTCGGTTTGCTTGCGCTTGGTGATGTCCCGGGCGAGTACGATAAAGCGTGGGCGCTCGCCCTTGCCGGACAGCTTGCGGGCAATAGAGAGTTCGAACCAACACACTTCCCCGGAGAGGGTCAGGCGATACTGCCGTCCCGTGGACACCCCTTCCCGATCCGCCTCACGCAATGCGGCCTCGATGGCATCCGCGGCATCCTCAGGGAGAATGCCCCGCACCGTTTCACCGATCAATCGGTCGGGGGTATCCACCAGCAGGCGGCGGTGATGGGCCAGCACCTGGATATAGCGGCCCTGGTCATCCAGTTCGAACAGGATGTCGGGAATCGCCTGCAGGGTGGCGGCCATATCCTCGGCAAGGTGACGCACCGGCATACCGAATACCCGACTGAGCCGATGCACCGCGAAACTGCCGATCAGCAGCAGTGCGAGAACCATGCCGATGACGTAGAAGATGCCCTGCCGTAGGGCCGCATCCCGCGAAGCCTGGGAGATACCCACCTGTACCACGCCCTGAATGGCATGATCGAATCCCCCCTTATAGGGCAGGGTGACCTCCAGCACCGATTCGCCACGCCACTTGAGGTGCCGGGACAATTCCGTTTTGACGCCACTCAGGGCGGCCATCGCCTTTTCCGCCGCCTCACCGGTGAGGCGGGTATCGATCAAGTCCACATCGCTGCTCGCCAGCACCCGGTTCTGCGTATCGGTCACCCGCAGATAGCGAATATCCGGGTGATCCGCCAGAAGATCCTCCAGTAGCAACTGGGCATGGTAGCGCCCCGAAAAGCTGACCCGGGACACCGAGACCGCGAGCACCTTGGTCAACAAGGTGGAAAGCTGCTGTTCCTCCCGTTTCATAACCCCGTTCAGGTAGATCACCGCCCCGGTCAACACAATCAGCATCAGCGCCAGAATCAACACCCCAAACGAGAGGGTCAGGCGTCGATCCACTGCAACCAACCTGGAAATCGCGCCCTCCTCGCTGACCGGTCCTGCCATCAGGGATCCTCCCGCAACGTACCGGACCAGATCGGATCGATGGCGTTCCACGGCTTTTCAAACGGGTTCGGGATCTCACCCTGCCAGCCCGGATAACGAGGCAGGGTCTCGCGGGTCACCGGGAAGACCGGCACCAAGGTCAGACGGGGTACCGAACGACCCAACACTACGTCGTAGGCAAGCTGCATCGCGGTTGCCCCCAGTGCACCGCAGAACTGCGCGGTATCGATCCGGGTCAGGCGACCGGCGCGGATGTTCTTGATGGATTCGGGATCCCCATCGATGCTAGCCACCATAATCTCGTCTCGACCCGCCCGGGCCAATACGTCCACCAGGCTCAGACCGCCGCCGTCATTGACCGTGAATACGGCATCGACACTGCCAGGCTCGGGGAAGTCCTTGAGGATCTGCTCACCCGCGAGGCGCCCCTCCTCCGGCTGAACCGCGATGTAGGTATTGAGGATGCGAAACCGCTGACCGTAGTCGCGCAAAGCGTCCAGGAAACCGTTAAGCCGTTCCACGGTGGAGGAAACATGGGGATACTCGACCAGGATCAGTTTGACCTTCTGTCGGTTGGGGAAAAGACCGGCCAGATACTCTCCGTCCAGGTAGCCGGCCTGGCGGTTATCCGAGGTGATGTAGGCGGTGAGTCTGCCGTCACTGATGTATTGATCGTAGGCGATCACCGGCACACCCAGGCGATTGGCGTCGCGCAAAGGGGCCGCCAGAGCGGCATTGTCCGTCGGTTGAACAATGATTGCGTCGAGCTCCATACCGATCAGCTCAAAGAACTGAGCGATCTGGCGCTCCATGCCCTCCGAACCATCACCGGCTACGCGAACCGTCAACGAGACACCGGCTTCACCCCGTGCCCGAGCCTGACGGTTAATCTCTTCAGCTTGCGCCTCGAGTCCCTGACGCATCACTACCTGTCCGGGAATATTCATCGACCAATAGAGTACACCGATCTTCTTGGCCGCAACAGTCGGACCCTTGTCATCGTAGGCGACAAGGGGGGCAACGTGGATCAGGAGCAGGACGGTCAGCACGAGGTGGCGATAACGACGAAATATTTTCAGCAACCTCATGTCAGAAAGTGTAGTGCACCCCGGATGGATAAGGAAATTCCGTCTATTCCACCCGATATCGACTGCGTATCTCACTAAAAACTCCCCTGCCCAGCCCACCCTCAGGAATGGTCCAGATCGGTTTTTTCCGTAAGCGCTTGTTCCAATTGCCGTGTCAGTTGCAGCGGTGAACCGGTGTGCCGGGCCAACAACTGGTAGGCCACCGGGACGATGTAGAGGGTGAACACCGTGGCGGCGCTCACTCCGGCGAGAATCACGGTGCCGATCACCGCCCGGGTCTCGGCGCCCGCGCCGGATGAGAGCAGCAGCGGTAGAGAACCCGCGGCGGTGGTGATACCGGTCATCAGGATCGGCCGGAAACGCACATGCGCCGCCTCCAGCAGGGCCTCCTCGAAGGCCTTGCCCTGGTCCCGCAACTGGTTGGCGAACTCCACGATCAGGATACCGTTCTTGGCCGCCAGACCGACCAGCATGATCAGCCCGATCTGACTGTAGATGTTGAGGGTCTGATCACTGAGCCAGAGTCCGAGCAGAGCCCCGGCCATGGCCAGGGGCACGGTCAGCATGATGACGAAGGGGTGAACCCAACTCTCGAACTGGGCCGCCAGCACCAGGTAGACCACCACCACACCGAGTATCAGCACGAAGGTCACCGAACCCCCGGCGCGCTTGTAGTCCCGGGACTGGCCCTTGTAGTCGACGATCACCTGCGGCGGCAGATAGTCCCGCACCAGACCCTCCAGATAGCCCAGGGCCTTGCCCAGGGCCAGACCATCCGCCAGGTTCGCCTCCAGGGTGATCGCGCGCACCCGGTTGTAGCGGTTGAGGCTGATCGAGTCGGCCACCTCCTCCAGACGCACCAGATTGGCCAGTTGGATCAGTTCACCGCTGGTCTCGGAACGCACATACAGATGACTCAGGTCCGAGGGGGTCCGCTGATCGCTGCGCTCACCCTCGAGGATCACGTCGTACTCCTCCCCGGCCTCGATGTAAGTGGTCACCCGGCGGGAACCGAACAGGGTCTCCAGGGTGCGGCCGATGGTCTCCACCGTGACCCCGAGTTCCGAGGCCCGGTCGTAGTCGATCTCGACCTTGAGCTGGGGTTTGGTCTCCTTGTAGTCGTAGTCGATACCCAGCAGCCCCGGGTTGTCCGCCTCGATCTTCTCCAGCAGGATGTCGCGCCAGGCCGCCAGCTCATCGTAGGTGCCGCCGCCGATGACGAACTGGACCGGCTTCTGGATACGCCGGCCGAATCCCTGGCGCATCACCGGAAAGGCGCGCACTCCGGGCAGGTCGGAGAGCTTGGTGCGGATCTCGTCCATGATCACCCAGGCGGAGCGACGCTTGTCCCAGTCGTTGAGCACGTTGATCACGATCCCGCCGTTGAAGATGGCGAAATTGCTGAAGGTGCGCGGCGCGCGCACCAGCAGGCGGGTGATCTCCCCCGAATCCACATAGGGCGTGAGCCGGCGTTCGATCTCGTTCATGTAATCCTTCATGTAATCGAAGGAGGCCCCCTCGGGTCCGTTGACGAGCAGAAAGAAGGCGCCCCGGTCCTCCTTGGGCGCATACTCGTCGGGAATCCGTTCATACAGCCACCCCGCCCCGGCCATGATGACGGCGAACAGCACCAGCATCAGCCCGTAGTGGCGGATCGCGGCCTTCAGGGTGATGACATAGAGATCCCGCACATGATTGAGCAGCCAGTCCACCCCCCGGGTGAGGCTGATCCCCGCCGCATGCTCCCGGGGCAGGATCTGCGAGGCGAGCATGGGCGAGAGCGACAGGGCCACCAGACTGGAGAAGGCCACCGCCGCCGCCATGGTGATGGCGAACTCCGTGAACAAGCGACCGATGTCCCCGCCGAGAAAGGCGATCGGCACGAACACCGAGATCAGCACCACGGTGGTTGAGATGACCGCGAAGGCCACCTGGCGGGCGCCGCGAAACGCGGCCACCAGACGCGACTCCCCATACACCTCCATGCGCCGGTGGATGTTCTCCAGCATGACGATGGCATCATCGACCACCAGACCGATGGCCAGAACCAGGGCCAGCAGCGTCAGAATATTGATGGTAAAGCCGAGCACCAGCAGCACTAAAAAGGTCGCAATCAGGGAGACCGGTACCGCCACCGCCGGCACGATCATCGCCCGCACATTGCCAAGAAACAGGAAGATCACGCTCACCACCAGGGCGATGGCGATACCCAAGGTTTTGTACACCTCCCGGATCGCCCCCTCAACGAACACCGAACTGTCATAACTCTGCTTGATCGCCATCCCCTCGGGCAGGGTGGGATTGATGCGTTGCTGCTCCGCCTTGGCCCGGGCCGCCACCTCCAGGGTGTTGGCGGTAGACTGCTTGATGATGCCGATCCCCACCATCGGCACCCCATTGCCCCGGAAAAAGGTACGGGTCTCCTCGGCCCCCTTCTCCACCCGCGCCACCTCGCCGAGGCGCACCAGGTAGCCGTCAGAGCCCCGGGCCAGCACCAGGCGGGCAAAATCGTCAGGGGAATGGAAGCTGCGATTGAGCCGCACGGTGAACACCCGGTCCTTCGAGTCGATGCTGCCGGCGGGCAGTTCCAGATTGCTCTTGCGCAGCGCCTGTTCCACATCGGCCACGGTGAGCCCCCGGGCGGCCAGGGCCCGGCGATCGATCCACACGCGCATGGCGAAGGTCTGGCCGCCACCGACCCGCACCCGAGCCACCCCGTCGAGCACCGAGAAGCGATCCACCAGATAGCGCCGGGCGTAGTCCGACAGCTCCGGCACGCTCATCCGGTCACTCACCAGATTGAGCCACATGATCACGTCCTCGTTGCTGTCCACCTTCTGGATCTCCGGAGGGTCGGCCTCCAGGGGCAGGTCGTCGAGGATGGTGGAGACCCGGTCGCGCACATCGTTGGCGGCGGCGTCGATGTCCCGCTCCACCTCGAACTCGATAGTCACCACCGAGCGACCGTCCTCGCTCTGGGAGGAGATGAAGCGGATGCCCTCGACCCCGGAGACCCGATCCTCGATGAGTTGGGTGATACGGGTCTCCACCACGTTGGCGGCGGCCCCCCGGTAGAGGGTCTCCACCGAGACCACCGGCGAGTCGATGTCGGGATACTCGCGCAGAGGCAGTTGCTGGTAGGCGACCAGGCCGAAGGCGATCAGCAGCAGGGACAGAACCGAGGCGAAGACCGGCCGTTTGACCGAGAGGTCCGAAAGGATCATGAACCGGACCCGGTGGGCTCGGCAGCGGCCGGTTTGAGCAGTTCAGGCAGGGATTTACCCGCGCCTTCACGGCCTTTGATGGTTACCGACGCACCTTCCCGCGCCTTCTCCATACCATGGGTGATCACCCGATCACCCGCCTGCAGGCCCTCCAGCACCTCCACCTCGCCGGCCCTCCGGGAGCCAATGCCAATTTTGAGTTTTTCCACCCTCGGCGGCTCACCCTGCAGGCGCATGACAAACTGGTCGCCCCCTTTGGGCATCAGAGCCGCTTCGGGGATCACCAGGGTCTGGCGCGGGTTGCGTAGCAGCTCCACAGTCATCAGCATGCCCGGTTTGAGCATACGTTCCGAGTTGGGTAGCAGGGCGCGTACCCGCACCGAGCGGTTGATAGGATCGACCCGGCTGTCCACCACCTTCACCTCACCCTCGAAAACCCGCTCACCATAGGCGCGGGTCCGGGCGCGTATCTTCATGCCCGGCCGCAGGCTGGCGAGATAGGCGGAGGGCACGGCGAACTCCAGCTTCATCACACTGTCGTCATCCAGCGTGGTGATCAGATCGCCGGTCTCCACCAATGCCCCGACGCTGGTGTTACGTAGCCCCAAAACCCCATCGAAGGGGGCCTTGATGAGCCGGTCGGCCAGACGCGATTCAATAGCCCCCAGGCGTGCATGGGCGGTCTCAACTTCCCGCCGGCGCTGATCGAGCAGCGACTGGGCCTCGATACCCTGAGACTCCAGCTGCCTGACCCGTTCGAACTGGCGCAAAGCCTCATCCAGATTGGCCCGTGCCTCTTCCAGCAGGGCATGTTCCTCACTGCTGGTCATCTCCACGAGGGTCTGCCCCCGCTTGACCCGCTGACCATCATCGAAGTGCAGCGCGGTGACGGTTTCCGTAACATTGACGGTCAGTTGTACCGACTCGTTGGCCTTGAGCGTACCGAGCGCCTCAATACGATCGACAAAATTCGTCCGCACGACCTGTGCAACGATCACCTGGGGGGCGTTGCTTTCTTGGGCCGAGACCCCGAGGACCACCCCACTCAGCAGGAACGGCAACAAGAGATAAACAAACCCATTTTTTAACATAACACCTCTACCTGGAATAAACCGAAATCGGCGTGTTTCACCCGCCGCGTAGATTTCACCCGGATCTGACACACCGCCCCCCGCCGACGCCCCTACAGGCGAGACCCTTCCATCTCAGCCTCACGAGCAGGTAAGGATTCAAGATATCCAACAGACTTCCGATACTATGTAAGTCGCATCGAGTGATCTTTTTTAAGATAACCGGCCTCTTCGTCATCCCACACGGATCGTACCGGATCGACTGACACTAAGCAGTCGAATCCGTCGCATCGTCCCTACTGCCCAATACCGGGAGTACAAGACGATGAAATTGACACCGGGTTCGATCACCTTCCACCCAGGCGCTGCTTGTTCAATAGCATGTCATGACGCGCGCCCAGACAACAAAGGGTAGTGAGATGAAGAAAAATCTCCCAATCACAGACCATGAAGTCACCTTTAACCAAGACGAACGCATTATCTCGACCACGGATCTGAAGGGTATCATCACATCGGTCAATGAAGTCTTCATAAATGTCAGCGGATTCTCTCGCGAAGAGTTGATCGGCTTCAACCACAATCTGGTGCGCCATCCGGATATGCCCCCGTTGGCTTTCGAAAATCTATGGCGCACGCTCAAGGCGGGCAAACCCTGGATTGGACTGGTTAAGAATCGCTGTAAGAACGGTGATTTCTACTGGGTCCATGCCTATGTCTCCCCCATATTCGAGGAAGACCGTGTAGTTGGCTACCAATCCGTTCGCTATCCACCCTCCCGGGACCAGGTCCAGCGTGCGGCCAAGCTCTATAACCGGATCAACCGAAACGGAGGAACACTCGGTCTGTTGGGTAGCCTGATGATGCGCTTCAACTATACCTTTCTCGCAATCACTACCTTGTCACTTCTGTTCATAACCGGCATCGCGGCAACCCTCGCCAACGACGCGATCTCCTGGCTTCAAGGCCTCCTCGCGATGGCGATTGGCCTGCCACTAATAGGATCGATCGCCTTCTTTTCCACGCGCCCGCTGGCAAATCTGCGCAAGTCCGGCAAACAGATTGCCGACAATGATGTCATGGAGTTTCTCTATTCCGGCAACGGCCAAGAGGCCGCTTCGGTCGAGCACGCCCTGCTGATGCTGCAGTCGAAGCTCAACACCGCAGTGGGGCGATTGCACCATTTTTCGGCCTTTCTCTGCGGCGCAGCCGACCAATCCAAAGCTACGGCCGTACTCAATCAAGAGAATGTCCAGCATCTGGAATCCGAAGTCGAGCAGGTCGTTACCGCCACGGAAGAGATGAACGCCACCATTGAAGAGATCGCCCGCAATGCGAACACAACGGCGGAAATGACTCAGGCAACCAAGTCTCAAATGGACCAAGGAAACCTCGAACTGCAGCATACCTGCGAAGAGATCGACGATCTCGGCAAGCAGGTGGAGCGTACCGGGGAGGTCATCAGTCGACTGAGCAATGATTTTCGCAGTGTCGACTCGGTCCTCCACTTCATCGAGGAGATCTCCGGGCAGACGAACCTACTGGCGCTGAATGCAGCCATTGAGGCCGCCCGGGCGGGGGAACATGGCCGGGGCTTCGCGGTTGTCGCTGATCAGGTTCGTCTGTTGGCCAACCAAACCATGGAATCGACCAGCAACATCAAGACTCTGCTTGAAAAACTTGACAATGATATCAACCATCTCAGTAGTGACATGCACAGCAGTCGCGGACAGATGCAACAGGTACTTGAGCGGATCTCCAACCTGCGACACGAGCTCAACGACACCCAGCAGTCCTTAGACCGGGTAACCGAGATGAATACCAGCATTGCCAGCGCGGTTCAGGAACAGCACATGGTCGTCTCAGAGATTAATCGCAATATCCACAACATCGGGGATATTTCCACCCGGACAGCAGAGATCGCCCGTGATTCCGCCACCGCAGCCGATGCCCTGGAAAGTAACGCTAAGTCGCTCAATGTGCTGATTAAACAGGTCACTGCCTAGCCGATAGTCTCTGATATTCGCAGGGTTTCGACAAATTCGGGCACTCCGAGTATATTACGCACTGTATCAATGAGTTACTGCAGCTATGTTGTACACCTGCGCCCTCCAAGCCGGATCGTCAGCGTCTTCACTGACTGGGACGGGCCGCCTCCCCCGGCGGTCGATGATCTCTTTACGCCGGAAAACACCATGAGCAACGGCTGGCTCGTCTTTACGGATCTCGACGGAACCCTCCTGGATCACCACACCTACGACACCCGTCCTGCTCAGCCCGCACTCAAATTGCTGCGCGAGGCTGACATCCCGCTGGTCCCGGTGTCCAGCAAAACCCTGGCGGAGCTGGAGGACCTCAAACAATCACTCAATTTCGACGGTCCGATCGTAGCCGAAAACGGCGCGGTTATCGCCTATCCCGGTGAAGAGCCGCAGATCGCCCCGCCCGGTTATCTGCTGATCCGCGATTTTCTCATCGATCACCGTTCAAACCCCCGTTTCGACAACCTGGGGTTCGGCGACATGAGCCTGGAAGAGGTCATCGAGCAGACCGGCCTGACACACCACCAGGCCCAGGCCGCCACAAAGCGTCTGGCCTCGGAACCCTTTCTCTGGCGTGGCGACAGCGAAGACCTGGCCGCATTCCATTACGAAGTCAAAAAGGCCGGTCTCAGAATGACCCGGGGCGGCCGATTCCTGCACCTGATGGGGGATACCGACAAGGGTGTCGCGGTAAAACTGGTGATCAATCACCTGCAAAGCCAGGGACTCGGTATTACCCACACCATCGCCCTGGGGGATAGCGACAATGACCGGGACATGCTGCTTGCCGTGGACTATCCGGTCATCGTGCGCAAACCCGACGGCAGCCATCTCGAACTCCCCGAACGGCCGGATGCCCTGCGCACCGGACAACCCGGCCCACAGGGCTGGAATGAGGCGATTCTGAGCCTGAGCGAGCGACTGAATCGGGGATAGTCATCCGGCGGACCTTGAAGCATGGGTCAGAGTGTGGATCGTCCAATCCGGTAGCATTGCCCTGTCCGATTAGTGTAGGGTTCTATTGCGATTGACACTCATCACGAGGAACCCATATGGCGGACTTCTTTCAGTTCGGTAAGATCACCACCCTGCACCGGCTCACCGAACGCCCCCTGGAGGAACTGGAAGCAGAACTCCTGGCGTTTTCCCGTAAACGTCCGATCGGTCTGATCCTGCCCAGTCTGTTCTCGGAACTCGAAGGTCCCGCCTTGAGCCGGATTCTCGATGAGCTGCAACAGGCCCGTTACCTGTCGCATATCATCATCGGCCTGGACAAGGCCAATGCATCGGAATTCGCCCACGCCCGGGAATTCTTCGCCCGACTCCCCCAGAAAACCCACCTGCTGTGGAATGACGGTCCGCGTCTGCGCGCCCTGGATGAAGAGCTCAAGCAGCGGGAACTCTCCCCCCTGGAACCGGGCAAGGGACGTAATGTGTGGTTCTGCCTGGGATATGCCCTGGCGATCGAGGAACTCGAGGCGGTCGGCCTGCACGACTGCGACATCACCACCTATTCCCGGGACTTGCCGGCACGTCTGCTCTACCCCCTGGCCCATCCCAACTTCAGTTTTGAATACGCCAAGGGTTACTACGCCCGGGTCAATGGAGACAAACTCAGCGGACGGGTCACCCGTCTGTTCGTCACCCCGCTGTTGCGGGCCCTGCGCCTGATGGTCGGCCCGCTGGACTACCTGGAGTACATGGACAGCTTCCGCTATCCCCTGTCCGGTGAGTTCGCCATGAGCCGGGATCTGGTTTCCCAGGTGCGCATCCCCAGTGACTGGGGACTCGAGATCGGGCTGCTCTCCGAGGTCTACCGGAACATTTCACACCATCAGATCTGCCAGGTGGATATCGCCGATCAATACGATCACAAGCACCAGGAACTCTCCGCCGAGGATCGAGATGGGGGACTGGCGAAGATGAGCCGGGACATTGCCAAATCCCTCTATCGTAAGCTCGCCACCGAAGGCATCCAGATGAACCAGGCGTTCTTCCGCAGTCTCAAAGCCGCCTACCTGCGCAAGGCCCTGGACATGGTCGAGATGTACTACCACGACGCCAAGCTCAACGCCCTCAGCTTCAACCGTCACGCCGAGGAAGAGTCCATCGAGGTCTTTCAACAGAGTATCGTAGAAGCCGGTCAGGTCTTTCTGGATAATCCGCTGGAGGCCCCGTTCATCCCAAATTGGAAACGTGTGCTTTCCGCCATGCCGGACTTTACCCAGCGACTGTTCGAGGCGGTGGCCGAAGATAGTAAATCGGGCTGAGAGGCTCATAACAACTCATGATTACCTACTATGCTCCGCCATAGGTTGGTGGGGGTGAGAAAAGTTTTGAGTTTTGAGTTTTGAGTTTTTAGTGGATGAGTTCGCTGCGCTCACGGGGTATGGGCTCTCCCTCTCCCTTCGGTGGGTGTTGTAAAAACTCATCTCAAACGGATTTAGGTTGCAGATACCATCGATTTTGTGCTTTTTATCGAACGTTTTGCCGAGGCAATTCATTCTTTCCACCTTTTGCGACACCCTCCTTCGCGGGAGAGGGCCAGGGAGAGGAGGCATAAAAAAAACTGTGAGCGCAGCGAACTCATCCACTTAAAACTAAAAACTCAACACTCAAAACTGCTGTTGGCGACTGATCCACTGGCTGAGTAAAGTGGGTAATCAGGTAATATATTAAGGTGCCGGGTTAATATTAGCAGGCCCCACTGCCAATTCTGGTTGTGGTTTGCCGAACAGGTAGCCTTGAAAATATTGGCAACCATTGCGCAGGAGATAGGTGTATTGAGCATCCGTCTCCACGCCTTCGGCCACCACCTTCAGATCCAGAGATCGACTCATGGCAAGAATCGCGCTTACGATCGCGGCATCGCTTTCATCCGTCGGAATATCGCGAACGAAGGAGCGATCTATCTTGATTTCGTCCAGGGGTAATTCCTTGAGATAGGATAGTGAGGAGTAACCGGTTCCAAAGTCATCCAGGGAGAAGCGCACACCCAGATCCTTAAGCGCGCGCATGCGTTGACTGACTTCGCAAATACGATCCACCACCACCGTTTCCGTAAGCTCAAGCGTCAGCCTGGTCGGATCGATTTGTGAATCACGAATCTGCCGGGTGACCTTTTCCCCGAAGTCTTTCAGCAGAAACTGGCGCGGACTCACATTAATGGCCAGGTGCAACTGCCGGGTCGATTCTTCACGCTGCCATTCCTTCACAAACTGACAGGCCCGCTGCAAAACCCAATCACCGATTTGGATAATCAACCCGGTCTCCTCGGCAAGAGGGATAAACTCAGCGGGAGAGATCAGCTTTCCATTTTTCCCAGTCCAGCGGATCAGTGCTTCGGCGCCTACCACCCGACCCTCCCTGTCGACCTGGGGTTGAAAAAACAGACGGAACTCTTCCCGTTCGATCCCCCGGCGCAGCGCATTCTCCATTTGGATTCGCGCATCGATGGTCGCCTGCATCTGGGGATTAAAGAAACGAATGGCATTTCGTCCTGCGTTTTTTGCCTGATAGAGCGCCACATCAGCCTGCTTGAGCAAGGCTTCGATGGTCTGCTCCAAGCCACGGAATAGCGCCACACCGATACTCGACGAGGCATGATAGAGACTGCCGTTTTCGGTCACCCGGTAGGGTTTGTTGAGCAAAGTCCGGATATTTTCCGCAATCTTTTCAGCATTTACCGCAGCCTGATCATTGTCGACGCCTAACGATTCGACCACCACGACATACTCATCGCCTCCCAAACGGGCTACCGTGTCCTGGGGGCGTAAACCCGACTTCAATCGCTCCGCCACCTCCGTGAGCAACCGGTCACCGACATCGTGTCCCATGGTATCGTTGAGATCCTTAAACCGGTCTATGTCCAGGATAAAGAGCGCGCCATAGGCTTGAGTGCGGATACTTCCCGTCATCGCCTGACGCAGTCGATCCATGAGCAGGCGACGATTGGGCAATCCGGTCAGAGGGTCGAAATACGCAAGACTGTAGATCTGTTCTTCCGCCTTTTTCCGATCCGAAATATCCACAACGACAGCGATGCCCCCCTCGTTGCGCCCATCTTTTCCGAGCAGCGGCGAGCAGGCAAGTGAGACCCAGATTTTTGCTTGTGTCAGGGGGGACAAACACTCACCCTCGTAGGTGTATGTTTCACCTTCGAGGGCCTTTTTCAGGCCTGTCATAGCGCGGGAATCGAACAGATCGAAAAGCCTGCATTCAAGAATTCTTTCCTTGGGCACACCAACAATCAAGGCAAATCTGTCATTACAGTAGGAGATCCGTTGTTGCTGGGTGTAGTGCAGGATTCCGGTTGGTGAACACTTCAGGATAAGGCGGTAGCGCTCTTCACTCTGACGCAACTCCGCGTCACGATGGCGCAGTTCTTTCACCGCCGACTGGGCATCATCGCGGGCCCTGGACAGGCTGTCGATCAGAGTACCCTGTTCCAGCCGTAACCGTATTGAAGCATCCACCGTCTCATGAAAGGTACGGGCTCCGATCAGTACGATACCCAGGAAATACAACGACAGTATTCCAAAACCCCAGGTCATCACCGAGTTTGCCTGGAGCAGGATAACCGTTGCCATCGTCCCCAGGATCATGCTCACATAAATCCGGCATGTCCGTTTATCCGCCCCAAGCAGCGGTATCGCCCCGGCCGCGAGACCGGACAAAACCAATCCGGCAAACAGATAGATGCTTAAAGGCATACCCCACATGAATATCACCGCCGCCACCCCCCACAGGGTGGAGGTGGCGAGCACGGAAATCTGGATACGTTTACGCCAGGGACGATCGTCTTCGGCGCTTGACTGAGCCTGCTGATAACTGTCTGCCTGAAGCAGCCGCCATCCGGAAACAACCACCATCCCGAACCACCAGAGGGTTGTCGCTTTAAGCGATGAGCCCAAAAGCCCGGATACCAACCCGAGGATACTGGCATTGAGAATATTTGAAATGGCCGCCAACCGGGCATTCCGGTACAGCAGGATGGTTTTTAAGCGCTCTGTTTCAGCAGAGATATCCGGTGACGAATTCGCAACATCCGAATTATCCGAACTTGCTGGAGCGTACTCCGCAACCTCAACATTCATGGGTAAGCGCCTTTTGAATTCCTTACCACGGTCATTTTTTTCTCATTTACGGAACGATATCCAGCGAATTCTCAGGCATAGTATAACCAAACTCCGAGGACCCCCTTTACTTCACAGAATCCGGTTCCTAGCACAAAACACCGTTCGAACTCAATTCACTTGGCCATCAACCAGATAACCTGATATGGCCGCAGGCGCAATCCCTGCTCATCGATGTCCGGAACGATCTGGTGCAAGGCATCGAACCAGCGTCCGCCCGGCTCACCCAGATGAGGGATATCGAGGGTCTTCAGGCTACCCGTGATGTTATGGATGGCATACACCTTCTGGGTCCCATCCAGACTGGTGCGTTGCAGGGTGAATATCCCTTCGGGCATCGGCAGAACCTGCTGCGGGGCATCCGGATGAAAGGCCTTGATCCCCCGGCGCAGACGCAAGCGGCGAATATATTCCGGAAACACCTGACCGGTATCGGTCAAAGGCAGGTCGATGAGCCGTTCCAACTCCGAACCGTCCCATTTGCGCCGATTGATACTGCGGGTCATGCCGGTACGCTCGACGCCCTGCTGGTCGTTCGGCGTGGCCCCCAGGGCATTGAAATAGACAGCGGGGATTCCGCGAAACGACAGCGGCAGCGTCTGCGACAGCATGAAGCGGGCGATGCGCCAGGGGTCGGCCTCGTCATCCTCCGCAGCAAAGGCATCGAAGTAACTGATGTTGAGTTCATAGGGACGATCCCGCCCTTCGCTGGTCGCACGCATGGAGACATAACCGCCGCGCTTGCGCATCATGTCGAGCAGGGTGTTGACCTCCTCGTCGGGTATCACCCCTTCCAGCGGCCGCAGGCCCACGCCGTCGTGCGAGGCGGTGAAGTTGAGATAGGTGCAACCATCCGGCAGCGCTTCCTGCTCCAGGGAGCGGGCCCAGGGCACCAGGTACTCGGTGGTCTGCCGCATGATGGCGTGAAGAATCAGCGGTGGCAGGCTGAATTGGTAGACCATGTTGGCCTCGTCGCCGTCGTCGAAATAGCTGATATTCTCCGGGTGGGGGACATTGGTCTCAGTCAGCAGGATGGCGCCCGGCTCCAGCACCTCCACCAAGGTCCTGAAGAGTTTGATCACCTCATGGGTCTGCGGCAGATGGATGCAGGATGTCCCGATCCGCTTCCATAGAAAGGCCACCGCATCGAGGCGCACAGCGCGCGCGCCACAACGGATGTACTCCAGCAGGATGTCGATGAACTCCAGCAGTACATCTGGGTTGGCGTAGTTGAGATCGATCTGATCGTTGCTGAAGGTAGCCCATACGTGAAACATGCCGCGTGGCGTACGCACCCCACTGAGCAGCGGTGAACTGCGCGGGCGTACCACCTGAGAGAGATTCTCTCCCGGCGCCACCGGGATGACGTAGTCCCGCCCCGGTTCTTCGTCATGCACGAAGTTGACGAACCAGAGATGTTCGCGAGACATATGATTGAGCACCAGATCGAACATCAACGAGAAGTTTTCGCCCAAGGCCGCCACATCTTCCCAGTCACCCAGTTGAGGATTGACCGCGCGAAAATCAGAGACCGAAAAGCCATCGTCCGAACTGTAGGGAAAGAACGGAAGTATATGCACCAGACTGAAGACGCCATTGAGACGGCGGTCAAGAAATCGCTTCAACGACGCCAGCGGCACCATGCCGGGGAACTGCACACTGTCCCCATAGGCGATCAATACACTGTCTTTCTCGTCCCAGCGGGGAATCTCCAGCCGTTTGCCCTGACGCAGCTCGATATGGCGATTGATCAACCCGTGCAGCCGGGGCAACAGCTCACTGGCCCGCTCTTCACCGTAGAGAAATGCCAGATGCCCGAGCAGCCGGTTGTCGAGATCACCCTTGTGCATATTCCGGAGACCGGCAAAGCCATCGCATAGACAACGGCTGGCTCAGACACAATAAATATCGCGACATCAACCCCTCCCCTCTATCAACAAAAACGTTGGAGACCACAAAACAACTTATCACCTCGAGGTCATAAGAAATGACTATATTCACTATCTCTTAAATATTGTAGTTTTGAGTCAAATCAACACTACCACGATCTGTCAGTGACATTTACGCTATTCTTAAGGTGTCGAATAAAAATCAATTTCTCTTCACCACAATCAACCCGGCACTTGAATGTGCCTGCAGAACGGCTGTTGGCAGTCCCCCCCTCCATCTGGGAGACAGATCGGAAAGGGACCGATATGCATGCTGGAGAGTACGCACAGACTGAACCACAAGGAGGTGGCAAACTAACACGCATGATGCAGGAATATGAAGCAGGCCGTAGTATTTTACCCCTCATCCATATCTCCAAAAGAAGAATAGGACCGTACGTCAAATCAATGCCGGGTGCATGACTGGGCGAAGAAGCGCGAAATGCGACTGGAACCACAACGAAGCCCTACCTCACCTGAGGTTTTGGCGAGCAACCTCACCATTGAGATAGCAGGAAAACTGATACAACTCGATGCGGATGGCTATCTGATCAATCCCGACGATTGAAGCACCAAGGTGATTGAGCAGGTGGCGGAACACGACAACCTGGCGCATGAGACAGGGAGATTCTCATACCCATATTGCGCCTACCCCCCACAACGATCCAGTTCGAGTATCATAGCGGTCAATCTTTCATAAGCGGGGGGTATCTCTCTTGTTCAGCAAATCCATCAAACAATCCCTGCTGCTGATCGCGCTGAGCCTCCTCTGCCTACCGCTGGCCGCTGAGCAGCTGGGCGAAGTCAACACCAAGTTCCGCATGCTCGGCCCCAACGACAAGATCGTCATCGAGGCCTTCGACGATCCGGCGGTCGCTGGTGTCACCTGCTATCTCAGCCGCGCCAAGACCGGCGGAATGTCGGGCGCGGTGGGGCTCGCCGAAGACACCTCCGACGCCTCTATTGCCTGCCGCCAGACCGGACCGGTAAATCTGAACCCCGGCATCCTGGACAAATCGAGAGACGGCGAAGAGGTGTTCAAGCAACGCACCTCCATCCTGTTCAAGACCATGCAGGTGGTTCGCTTCTACGACGCCCGGCGCAACTCACTGATCTACATGACCTACAGCGATAAACTGGTGGACGGCTCACCCAAGAACAGCATCACAGCGGTACCACTCTACCAGCCCACGCCAGCGCCCACACCCCGCTGATCGATGCAACAGCGCCTGCACACCGGCCGCTTGGTATTGACGCCGCAATCCCCTTACTACTCGCCCGATGACTTGGCCGGGCTTATCGCCATGTTGCGCGAGATCGGTTTTATCGGTGATCTATTGCCCGATAGCCAAGTAGGATATCTCTTGGGGGAGAATTTCATGCAGCTGGTGACTTTCATGGGCTGTTCACCCTTTATCCGGCTCGAACCCGGCGACCCGGAGCAACCCTTCTGCCACCTGATCATCGACGGCCCCTCCGTTCATCCAAGATTGCTGCAAGGCAAGAACACCACCCCCCCCCGCTGCGCCGCCTGCCGCAAACGCCTGGTCGGCTGGCAGGCGACCTTTGAGATCTGGCAGCAGGAACGGCCCGGCTGGCAGGCTACCTGTCCTCACTGTGGCCACAACCAGGACCCGGCCAGCTACGACTTTCGCCAGAGCGCCGGCTGTGGCCGACTGTTTCTGTCGGTAGAGAATATCTTTCCGCAGGAGGCTATCCCATCGCCTGCCCTGATCAACCGGTTACAGGAAGTCACCCATAACCAAACCTGGCACTATTTCTACCTCCAGGACAACTCTTAACCCGGTAACTAAATATATTGCCTTCAGCCGTCGTATGCCTGCCTGCGGCAAGGCATCAAAACGCCGCTAGCCCCCCCTACAGCCAGTTTTGATAACGCAGTCCGCAGGCAGGCACACAGCGGACTGTCATTTAAGATCAATCTGTTAGGGGCTTCAAGCCCACCCCTGCCCAGCGTTGCGGCTCCTGACAAGGACCAGCCATTGCCGGCGAGCCGCGCCTTGATTAAGGGCGGGCTTGAAGCCCTGAAGGCACTCTATTTAGTTGCCGGGTTAATAAATTCTCAGCTAAGAGACCCAACGACTGCACATGCGCCTATCAGAGGAGGGATTCTATAACAGGAATGGGCCCCTCTTGACGTCTGTTACTACCGGTTTGTGTCAAAAGAGACCACCGTTTTGACTGGCATGGGCCGAATTCATTCAAGAAATTCTTGGTCTGCACGTTAATAACAGCAAAAGGAAGAAAGTTAGACGGCTAATGCAAGCTCGTCACTTATCTATCCGGGAGATCTGCTTCCATGCTCAGCCTAAGAAACCTATCCATAAGCCAGAAATTGTGGCTGCTTACCCTGCTCACCGCCGTTGGCCTGGTTACCACCACACTGATCGCCCTGGAGGAGTATCACTCAGGCTTGATGCAGGAAAAGGAATCCCAGACCCGCGCCTTGGTCGAGACGGCTTACAGCATCGCGTCAGATCTGCAAGCACAGGTGAGTAAGGGCGAACTCACCACCGAACAGGCCCAGCAGCAAGCCAAAGCTGAAATCAAGGCCTTGCGCTACAACGAGACCAACTACTTTTGGATCAACGATCTGGACGCCCGCATCGTAATGCATCCGATCAAGCCACAACTCGACGGCAAGGATTTGTCCACATTCACCGATCCCAATGGCAAAAAGATTTTTGTCGAATTCGCCGCCGTGGCCAAACGTGACGGCCAGGGAACGGTTCCCTACCTGTGGCCAAAACCGGGCAGCGAAACACCCGTGAAAAAGATCTCCTTCGTCAAGGGATTCAAACCCTGGGGCTGGGTCATCGGCACCGGGATCTGGGTGGATGACGTTGAAGCGTCCTTCTGGAGTCACGCACTGACCCTTGGCATCGCCGCCTTCGCCATCCTCGCTCTGCTCTTGGCCCTCGCCATCACCATAACGCGCAGTATCGTCGTTCCCCTGCGCCATACCACGGCAGCTCTCGACGATATCGCCACGGGTGAAGGTGACCTCACCCGCCGCCTGAATGAAGACGGCAAGGACGAGATCGCAAAACTCTCGATCGCCTTCAACCGCTTCAGCGAAAAGATTCAGCAAATCATCATCCAGGTCAGCCAGGTCAGCACCCAGCTCGCCACGGCCGCGGAGGAGCTGTCGAGCACCACTTCGCAGACCCACCAAAGCATCTCGCAACAGCAGACCGAGACCCAGCAGGTGGCGACTGCCGTCACCGAGATGGCAGCCACGGTAAAAGAGATCGCCGAGAGCGCCGAAGGGGCAGCGAGTTCCGCCCGCGCGGCGGATGAGCAGGCTGCGAAAGGCAAGCAAGTTGTGGTCGACGTCACCGATGCGATCAACAGCCTGGCCAACGAGATGAACTCCGCCTCAGACGTGATCAATCTCCTGGCCAAGGAGAGTGAGAGCATCGGCTCTGTCTCAGACACTATCCGCGGTATCGCCGAACAGACCAGCCTACTGGCGCTAAACGCGGCCATCGAGGCGGCGCGCGCCGGCGAACAGGGTCGGGGCTTTGCCGTGGTTGCGGACGAGGTGCGTACGCTGGCGAGCCGGACTCAGCAGGCGACGACGGAGATCCGGGATATGATCGAGCGGCTGCAGAGCGGCACCCAGAATGCAGTCGATGTGATCCATCGCAGCGGCGAGACCACCACCGCCACCGTGGAGAAGGCGCAAGGCGCGGCGGAGGCCCTAGACCAGATCGTCTCCTCGGTGGAGCTGATATCCGATCGCAACACGCAGATCGCCAACGCTTCTGAAGAACAATCGGCAGTTGCCATTGAGATCGACCGCAGCGTGGTGCAGATATCACAACTGGCGGAGCACTCCGCCGTGGCCAGCGAGCAGGTCACCCAGGCAACCGCAGAACTCTCCCAATTGGGCGAGACCCTGCAAGAGATGATCTCCCAGTTCAAGACGGCCTGATGAGCGGCCTCCCGATGCGACTAACGCCTTCCCCCGGGTGGAACACCCGGGCTAGGCCAGCTCGCAGCGATTCTTACCGCCGCTCTTTGCCTTATAGAGGGCCTTGTCTGCACGGGAGAAAACTTTGTCCAGGTTTTCCCCCGTCTGGAAGGTGGCCACCCCGCAGGAGATCGTGACCCGCACCGGCTTGCCATGGGAGTGGAAGCCGTTGTCTTCCACTGAGCGGCGCATCTCCTCGGCCACCTGCAGTGCCTCCACCCCTTGGGTGCCACAGAGCAGACAGACAAACTCCTCGCCACCAAAACGGGCGATGAAGTCGGTTTCGCGCAGGCGCTCCTTGAGACTCTGGGCAATAACCCGCAGGGCCTTGTCCCCTGCCTGGTGACCGAAACGGTCATTGATCGATTTGAAATCATCCACATCCCAGATCAGCATGGTCAGCGGATTGCCGAAGCGTTTCCAGCGCGCCAACTCCTGCTCGATCCGTTCTTCATAGGCAAGTCGGTTCGGAAGCCCGGTAACCGTGTCGATCAAGGCCATGTGGTGGGCTTCGAGCATGCGCGCGCGTAAATCGCTCGACTCCTGTTCCAGCAACACCAGCCGCTCACGCAAGGCCTTCTCGTCCTTCTCGGCCTGCTGGTGCCAGGCCAACTCCTCTTCCAGATAACCATCGATACTGCTCTTGATCTGACTCAGGCGCCGACTCACGGCCTCCTTGAGCTGATGCAGTTCGGTAGCCTGCGCCACATGGGCGCCAAGATCGCCAACCTGACCATTGACCTCCTGGCTCAGTGTACGACCATGCCGTGCAAGGATATCCCGACCCTCGTGGGCATTCTCCAGGTGCACCCCGAGATCTTGCAATCGCTTGGTCAGCTCCTCGAGAAAGTCCTCCGCCTCCTTGATCTCCGACTGGATCTCACCAAAGGATTTAGCCGACATGACCAGCAGGTCCTGCAACACCCTGGTCCAGGCCTCGGCGGGCGCCTGCTTGTCCTGCAGTCGCCGTTTCAGGTCGTTGATCTGATCGCCCCAGTGTCCCGGCCAGCTAGCCTGCTCTAAAAGATTCAACAGTATGGCGTTAGGCTGTGGTCCGTTCTTTTCCGTCCCCGTTTCGCCACGAAAGAGACGATCAAACAGACTCGGGTGTTTCGTTGCAGCCTCTCTGCCCTGGCCAAGCAGCTCTGTCAGACGATTGAACTGGCCCTGCTGCATAGCCGCGGGATCCGAGACCAGATCCGATAACAATCTCTCCAGCTCGTCCAGCTCTTTGCCATTCAGCGGTAATTTGTCAAGCAGATGACGAAAAGCGGGCGTACCCTCCGGCTCCCCTTCGAGAGTATCTTGCGAGAAGTGGAGAAGCCCGTCGGAGAGGGCATTGAATTGTTCTTGCAGACTGCGGTCGACCCCTTTGCGAACTGCGTCCCGGATGCCTTTGAGATGGGGATCCAGACGACGATCGAATCCCATGGCCGCCACGGTAAGGCGCATAATGGTGCGACTGAGCAGCGCTTCCAGTTCCTTGTTAGCCTCCTTTTCATCCGTGTGCTGCTGTAGCAACTTCTCGTAAAGGCGTTTCCAGTCTTTTTCACTCATACTGGAGGTTCCTCTGGCAGCGGCCGGTTTGAAATCTCCCGGTAACCTGCATGATGGACATACTACGCCATAGCCTGTTTTGCCGGACATGGGTAATCCAAGTATACAAATTCCCGCGGATTATCTTTAGAGATTCGGCCTGACGCATCAAGCGGCGGCCGGGAACACCACATCCTTTGGCAACTCGATTTCCAGACTGATCGGCAAATGGTCGGAGTGGGCGTAGTTGAGCACCTCCGATTTGGCCACCCTGAGACTGGGCGAAGCCAGGATGTGATCAAGCTTGCGGCTCGGCCGCCAACTGGGGAAGGTCATCATGTCACAGGTGGCCCCCTGCAGATTGGTGCGTTCGAGCAGGTAGCGGAACTCCTGCGAACTGCAGCCGCAGTTGAAGTCCCCCATCAGCACCAGATGAGAATAGTGCGAAACCAAATCGCTGACGTAGGAGAGCTGCCTCAGGCGGGCACGGCGCCCCAATGCCAGGTGCATCATGCAGATACCGAGGGGTTTTTCGTTGGTCTGGAACTCCATCAGTACGGCTCCCCGTCCGGGCAGACCCGGCAGGCGATGCTCATCGATCATGCTTGGCCGCACCCGGCTCAGCACGCCGTTGCTATGCTGCGCCAGTTTCCCCAGCTTACGGTTCACCTGACGAAACCAGTAGGGAAACCCGGCATGTTTGGCCAGATAGGCGGTCTGGTCCACGAAACCACTGCGAAAACTGCCAGAGTCAACCTCCTGCAGACCGACCACATCGTAATCCTTCAACAGATGAGCGATCCGATCCAGGGTCTCCCGCTGCTCCTTGTGCGGCAGCATCTGCTTCCAGCCATGGGTGACATATTCGCGGTAGCGTCGGGTATCGGCGCCCGCCTGAATGTTATAGCTCAGCAGACGCAAACGATGGGAAGCGTCGAGAGAGGCCTGATTATTGAAGATTCGATGGCTCATGGTCGTCTTGACTGTTCTCTATTACTCGCAAGAGTTTACGGCAGGTTCGGTATAAAACTTGAGGTCAGGGCCACAATTCCCCATCCGCCGGGCAGACCTTGCCGATTCCGCCAAGCCCCATGCAAATCATACACTCATCGGCCCGATCGGTTTAATCCAAGCCGGTAGCAGTCTGTTCACTCGCGCACAAAAAAAGGCGGCCGGTGGCCGCCTTTTCAGCAGCTTCCCAGCCAAGCCTTACTTGCTGAGGCCTTGAATATACTGGGCCACTTCCGCGATTTCCTGATCGGTCATGCGCGCCACAACGCCCTGCATCATCTTGGCAGTATCGTTTTTGCGCGTGCCGGAGCGAAAATCTTTCAACGCCTTCTCAACATAAGCGGCGTTCTGGCCATTCAGCGCCGGGAAGAGAGCCAGTGGATTGCCTGAACCGGCGGGACCGTGACAGGCCATGCAGGCCACAACACCGGTCTGGGAGTTGCCGGCACGGAAGATCTTCTCCCCATTCGTGACAGCTTTCGCGTCAGCGCTGCCGATCTGCTTGGTCTGGCTGGAGAAATAGGCCGCCAGATCGGCCATATCCTGCTCGCTGAGCGGCATCGCCATGGCCGACATCAGCGGATCGGTGCGGTCGCCCGCCTTGAAATCCTTAAGCTGCTTCTCGATGTACTGAGGATGCTGGCCGGCCAGCTTCGGCCAAACAGGATTGATGCCGCTGTTCCCGTCAGCCCCGTGACAACCGGCGCAGACGGCGGATTTAGTCTTTCCCTCGTCGGCACTTCCCGCGGCCTGAGCGAAGTTCACGCTGAAAGCGAGGGCGATGGATGTGGTTACAAGCCATTTGTTCATGATCAATCCTGCTCTAAATTATTTGCTGGATACCGGGTATCAGGCGCCCAAACCCACCGCTGATGACGGCCAAAGACCCTGAAAAAGCTGCGGAACTATACCAGAATTTTCTAATAAGGGTCAAAATGACCCGGCTGCTTGCGCCTCTGTTTGTAGACTTCGTCTGAGAGAATAAATCTCCCTCGTTCTCGAATCCGGCAACTATATATGCAACACGATCCTGAAAACACCCTCATCCATACCTGCTATGCAGTGATCTACACACCAAGTCGACGGCGCAGGCGCTTCCCGGAAAACTGCGTCACCCCGGTGGCGAGCGCCGAGCAGGCCATTGAACAGGCTACGGCGCAAACTGACTGCCATGCGGCCCGCGTAATGGGCCCCTCCCGCTCCTCGGAGGGCTTTCGCCTCCACTATTAACCCGACAACTAAATATATTGCCTTCAGGGCTTCAAACCGGCAGCTTGAGCTTGGCCATCTCCCAAGCGATGGTTGCGTCATCCAGACTCTCGAAAGCCTCCGCGTTGGCGGTGGTAAAGCCGCCCGCCACTTCGTACCAGGCAAACCCGCTGCTCCAGTCGGCCGCTGGGTAACTTCCCTGGGGCTTTCGCGGCAAGCAATAGAGGCGCCCCGGCAAGTAGATCAGATTGTAACTGCTGGCAACCTGATGTAGAGACTCTATGCGCCGCCACGCCTCCGCCATGGAGGTAAAGACCTCGCAATGCAACGGGTAGGGCCTGGCACCTCCCTGATGCACCCAGACGTCACGTGTGATGGGTAAGGGGGTGTCGCACACGAAGGTCTGGAAATGGAGGTGGTTAACCGATGCGTGGGCACCATAACTATTATAACCGACACCCCACCCCGGCAGCCCTTCGCCCAGCGTCTCGCACAATCGCCAGGCATAGTCATGGTAGCGCCGGGTCAGCAGTTGCGGCCATTGTGCCTGACGATCCGGGACCAGCAAACCGTGCAGCGGCACAAAGGGGAACTTGTTGTAGAGGAGTTCCACCGTCTCGCCCAGGAGTTCCCCCGCCCAAATGGCCTCCTGGCGCAGGAAGGGCTTGTTGAAATGAAATCCCTCGGGATCGAAGGGTCGCCCGATCCCGCTCACCGTCTCGCCGGTGATCCGCGAAGGTCGAAATGCCCGCAGGTGATTGAACTGCAGCTCCCAGTCGTCCAGAGAGCGAAACCGGGTCGTCTGCACCCCGTCAAAGCCGATCGCCATCAGTTTCAAAAAGACCAACGCATCATCCACCGCCCCCTCGACCTCACGCCCGGCATGCAAAGCCTCCCGGCACTGCTTGGCGAGTTGGTTGTAGCTGCTCCGCAGTTCCGGATGTAACGCGGCAAGCAGCTGTTCGTCGAATGCAGCGTTGGCATGTGCCAGGATATAACCACCCAGATCCGGCGCCGCAAGCAAACCGCGAAGCCCGTTTGAAAAGGCTTTGCGAAATAGCTCTAGGGAAAGAAAAGGCGAGTCGGACATGAGACAACCGGGGGTGGGACACCGAAAAAAGGTGGGAGTCTACCCCAGTTTGTAGGCGAATAGGATGAAAGGGGCTGTGTCTGCCCAGACCGCGATCCTACACGGCTGGACAGACGCAGGAGAATCTCATTGATTCATCTGGCTGTGATCCATGGGCTTCATCTGGCTATGATCCATGGGTTTCATCTTCATCTGCAGTTTGACGACAGGGGCTTCCAAGGTCACTTCGGAGCCATCCTCGAAACGCAGGGTCAGAGGAATCTTCTCTTCGGGAACTAGCTTCTGTTTCAGGCCGATCAACATCACATGCAGTCCGCCCGGCTACAGCGAGACGGTTTCACCCGCAGGCAGATCG
>JBNKJP010000004.1:0-1632 GCA_050291245.1 Candidatus Thiodiazotropha sp.
GGCTTTTAGGCCTACCATTGGGAAGATTGAAAGTTAATGGGACAGTAGTGGTTGTGACCCCGGTTTCCTTCGACATGGTGAGTGTTTTCATGTCTCAATTCTCAACCAGCAATAAAAAACAACGACCATTAGTCAGTTAGCACCAGAATGTTCAAGTTTTTGGGACAGCAGTGGGTCAGAACACAATTTGCTCTAATATTAGTAAAAACTGTGTTCTGACCCCGGTTTCTTTTCAACTAGCGCAAACGCTTCGCGTACACCCTCTCCCCAACCTCTCTCCCATCAAGGGAGAGGGGCTTTTAGGCCTACCATTGGGAAGATTGAAAGTTAATGGGACAGTAGTGCTTTGGTAGCGGGTTAATAACAGCCTACAGACGGTTTTGAGTTTACAGGCCCGGCGCTCCGGGCCTTTGATTTATCGAGAGAGAGTCTGCAGCAGCATTTGCAGTGCCTTGCCGCGATGGCTGAGGCTGTTTTTCACTTCAGGAGACAGTTCAGCCGAACTGCAGTCGTGGCTCGGTACATAAAACACCGGGTCATAACCGAAACCGTTCTCGCCTTGTGGTTCGAACAGGATGCGTCCCTCCCAGGTGCCCTGGCAGATTACGGGAGTCGGGTCTTCGGCATGGCGCATGTAGACCATCAGGCACTGAAAGCGGGCGGTTCGCTTCTCTTCCGCTACGTCCGTCAAACGCTCCAGCAGCTTCAGTAGATTCTCCTCGTCGCTGGCATCGGCGCCGGCGAAGCGTGCCGAGTAGATGCCCGGCGCGCCGTTGAGGGCATCCACCTCGATGCCCGAGTCGTCGGCAATGGCCGGAAGTCCGCTGAGACTGGAGGCGTGGCGTGCCTTCTTGATGGCGTTCTCGACGAAACTCAGGCCGTCCTCGACGGCATCGGGAATGTTGAAATCCCGTTGCGGTACGACTTGGATCTGCTCGCTGGCCAGCAGTTGGTTGATCTCGCGCAGCTTGCCCGCGTTGTTGCTGGCCAGTACGATCTTTTCGCCTTTGTGTTGTCCTGTCATTTGCTTCTTTCCTTATAAATCAATGAGGCGCTACTTGGGTAGTCTGCAGCGGACATAGCCGCAGGTTCAGCCCTCTCCTTGTAGCGCTGCTGTTGTGAGACGCCTCAGGCCCCCAGCGCCTGGCGCTGCAACTGCACGATCTCTGAGATGCCCTGGTGGGCCAGGTCGAGCATGGCGTTGAGTTCGTCCCGTGAATAGGCGGCCCCTTCGGCGGTGCCCTGCACCTCGATGAAGCCACCCTTTTCATCCATGACCACGTTCATGTCGGTCTCGGCATTGGAATCTTCGGCGTAGTCCAGGTCGAGCACCGGGGCGCCCTGGAACACGCCGACGGAGACCGAGGCGACCATGCCCTGCATAGGGTCTGCGTCGAGCAGGCCCAGCTCCCGGGTACGGGCGATGGCATCCGCCAGTGCCACGCAGGCGCCGGTGATAGAGGCGGTTCGGGTACCGCCGTCGGCCTGGATCACATCGCAGTCGAGGGTGATAGTGCGCTCGCCCAGTGCTTTCAGGTCCACCGCGGCGCGCAGGGAGCGGCCGATCAGGCGCTGGATCTCCAGGGTGCGGCCGCCCTGTTTGCCGCGGGCCGCTTCCCGGCCCATGCGATC
>JBNKJP010000005.1:0-29422 GCA_050291245.1 Candidatus Thiodiazotropha sp.
CTTGGTGGGTTTTTAGCTAGAAAAGGAGATGGAGAACCTGGCGTGAAAAATATCTGGCGCGGCTACAGTGCATTACAAAATTACATTGAGGCACTTGATGTGGCACAAATAGTGTTCTGATTTGTGTGTAATGGACAGCGCTCTGCGTGGGAATGCATAACTAAGTTATGTCGTATTGATCAGGTTTGATATCGCCGGCGAACCCAAGGTCTGCATTCCCACGCGGAGTGTGGGAACGTAAAAGAAAATTAACCGCGTCAGATCGTCAGCAAATTCAATAGAATCAACAGAGCCACGAAAAAACCACCCACGAAGATCCACAACCGGTCCCGGAGGCGGTTGCGCCTAATAAATACCTGTGTCTGCTGCCGAATGGCCGTTGTTTCGTGTTCACCCAGCTCCGGGTCGATCCAGACCCGCTGATGATCCAGCATATCCGACTCCGCCGCGGAGATTCCGCGTATCAGATCCGCTTTGTACAGATGAGTGTCAACGTCAACCAAAGTATGCCCCAGACGTTCATGCAGGTGCATCCGCGCCGCGTCGATATCCGTGAAGCGGGCTATATAGCGAATGTGTGAACCATCATCGCTCTTCTGGGTGTTCGGCAGGGTGTCGTGGGTCAAGACACGCAGCATGCCCGGGTGCCGGGGGTGGGTGATGAGGACGAGATAGCCAGTTTTCATGGGTGCGATCGGGAAACTTTATAATGTACCTTCTATCACATTTCTGGAATCCTCTGCTAGCGCAATCATATAATGGAACGGTTGTGATTAAACCAGATGTCACGTGAATGTCTTGGGTTTAGATCACAACCTTAAACACTGGATTTGACAATATCTTGCAACTTTGCCCTATATATTCCATGTGATGGAATGTTTAGCAAAGGGACGCTTCGATGATGAACAATATCAAATCCTATTTCAGATTGTTATTGACTCTTTACGTATCATTTTTGTCGCCATTGAGTTTCGCCAATGACCTATTCATAGGGGTCCATGTTGCTGAGGCAGAGATTAATGATTACCGAATGAATCTGGATAAAGCCAACGATATCGGTCTAAAGGTGATTCGGGTGCCGGTCGACTGGAATGCCCTGGAGCCTCAAAGAGGTCGCTATGCCGATTATTATCTTGATGAGATCAAGTCCCGGGTCGCTCATGCCCATTCACTCGGTCAACGGGTTGTGATGATGTTCTCTCAATCGCCGGCATGGGCGAATGGACACCATTCACCACCTTACCCCCCATTACCCAATTATAATCAGAACTATGCAAATGCGATGGCTTATCTGCACGGCCAATTGATTGATCAAAATGATGCATTCATTATCGATAAGAGCACAATTTTAGCCTGGGAAGTATGGAATGAGCCGAATGTGCTGGAGTTCTGGAGTCCGGACAATACTCAGGCACGTCCAGGGACTTTTGTCTTGATGCCACTGGATAGGGCCGAAGAGTATGCCATGTTGTTAGCCACCGCTTATGACACCATGAAAAGGCTTTACCCAGAGGTCACTATTCTTGGTGGTTCATTGGCATCTGCCGATACGGACTATTTAAAGGCCATCTATAAATCCTTCAATGATCATTTCGGCGGCTCAGTCAAATTTGATCATCTCTCTCTCCATCCCTATACCCGGGTCGATGAAAGTGGCGGCTCCGTGGCGGCCAATCCCCACTACAGCAGAGCCCAGTATCCAGACCAGTGTAATGCTGATGATCAACTCGCTCCCCCCTGGTGCTTCAAGCAGGGTGTTGAGAATGTTCGCAGTGTACTGGATGCGTATGGGGATATTGAAAAACAGATCTGGTTTACCGAATTCGGTGTCTCAAGCAGTAGTGCCTGGGGAGGCGGTGGAAGTGAAGAGGAGCAGAAAGAGCACTTAAAACGTGCCTTGGATATTCTCGGCGATTGGACGCTTAACGGTGATGCGATGAAGGTCCCGGTCGCTATCATCTATTGCTTACAGGATGGGAGTGATTTGTTTGGGCTGGTTGACTCGAACGGTAACGATAAACAGGTTGTCAGTGAGTTACAGCCACGTCTTGATGACACAGGACAGTTAATTACCGGAATTCAAAACCCTGATGTTCCCAAGCTAATATCACCTGTCGATAACACAAGGGTTGGACGTGGGACTCAAACCTATAAGTGGCAAGCTGCCAGTGGTGCTGACAGTTATCTGTTATGGGTCAATAATTATACAGCGCATGGAGATATGAGTCCCCGGGTCGCACGAACCTATTCATCCGAAGATGTTTGCAACAGGGGTAGCCCTGGAGTGTGTGCTGTTACTCCACCGGAAATTTTGTATGAAGGAACGGCCGAGTGGTGGATAACCGCGTATATCAATGGCGGCATCCTTGTGAGTAAAGCAGACGCTTTTATTGTTAACCTGAATCCGTGGGCTCATGACGGCACATAGCGCAAGCTATTGCTTCCCCAGTGGACTAAATCCTTGTTTTAATCTCGTATCAATATGTCAGGAGCCGTTGGGAATGTCTCTGCAAACCAATCTTGCCGGTACACTAGTCTTCCGATAACTGGGCGCCCAACACAGATCGGTTTAGGCGGCTGTTGTCAAAAAGCATCTCGTTCAATGCCTGGTCTACATCTTCAGCATTAATCACACCATCCTCACCTCTTTCAATTGAGTATTGAGCAAATCTCCGCATCAATTCCTTGATAAAGGAAGCACTCACACCCTGTGTCCTACTGATAACGCTCTCTGTGATAGCATCGGAGACCAAAAGATTGCCGCCATACAGACCCATCAGTGCACGCCGACACTCCTCGTCTGGGAGTGGAAATTCGATGAGTTGGTCAACTCTTCCAGGACGAGCGATCAAAGCCTGCTCAAGGACTTCAGGTTTATTGGTGGAAAGCACAAATAATATGTCGGCATCCTCCTTTAAGCCGTCCATCTCATTGAGTAGGTGATTCAACAGCATTTCTTCATTTGGTCCGTGCAATCTTTCTCTCGATTTTGCCAGTAGGTCGGCATCTTCGATGACGAATATCACAGGCTGTAGTAGCCGTGCCAGGGAGAAGTACTCAGGCAATAATCCAATCTGTTCTGCTGTAACAAGAAATGTCGTATGTTCTTTTAGCTGGCTGGCGAGATATCGTATGGTGTGGGTTTTTCCGGTACCCGGAGCCCCCCAGAACATCACGCCGCGCTTGGTTTGCAGACCCAGTCGCCTGAGTTGATCTCGCTGGTTACAGAACCGAATTACGGTCCTGTCCACCTGCTCTAAAGTGTTTTCCGGGAGGATGATTTGATTCCGGTCAACAGGATCCATCTTGTGAACAGTAATCCCTGTCGAACTGCCCGCATAATGGGGTGATTGCTCAAGCGAGAGTACTTTGCCGCGATAGGATTGAGCATATCGGATATGATTCTCAATCGCATCGAAGACTCTCCTGGTGATGTCTGTTGTTGCCGCCCCCTGGGGCCCGGAGATCTCCAGGTAAATCGAATACCCACCCCGGTAGTCCTGCTCGCGAGACATGACGGCTGCATAACGGTCTTTGTCATCTACTAGCATCCATAAGCCATTGATTTGACATTGCTTAGGCTCGTCTTCGCCAATATCCAACTCTTCGTAGGAAATCGGTGCGACTCCCATGGCGTCTCGGCCACTTCGCCAAAGTGACGACAAGTCGCACTTCTCATAGCCGTACTGCTGCTTAAATCCTACTGTTCGAACGGCATGCGCATCAAATAGCGCCTCTACGGCGACCTGAAGGTCGGCTCGTACCCGCCCTGGGTAGGTACGTATCGTCTTAACGAACTCGTCAATCGCCCGGTCACCAAAATGCCAATCCAATAGTTCCCAGATAAAACGGACGCGAGCTGTTGGTAGCAGGTCAGCCAGGTTACCAGCGCACCGAGCGACACACTCAGAACAGATATAGGCTTGCTTGCCGGAAAACATCTTTGATACGACTGTGCTTGCTTTGTCGCAGAATGAGCAGACTTTCACTCCACTCCTATCCGACTTTGAGAGATCAATTAGTTCGATCACCAATGGATGCCCGGCCATGCTGATCTCTGTCTTTGCGGCGTTGTAGAAGGCCTCGGCGACTGGCTGACTATAAGGGCCAAATACATGTTTGCCGGCGACATGGATCCTTCGGGCTACCTCCTGGGCCTCGTGCATCGGTACACCTGTCATCCGGCTGATCAGTTCAGAGAGGAATTGAAATGGAGTGGTCAGATCGTTGTGGATGACAATCTCGTAATATGCAGTCTGGGTTGATCGAGAGTTCATGTCCGCTGGCTTCCTTTGTGGATGGACGGGTACAGTACTAAGACACTCCACTCATGGTGCCGGTGGATCGCATCTTGATCAAGGTTTTTGCGTACTAGATTAACCAAAGATTCGGCCTTGCAACCAAAAACACCCAGATATCATATCGCCGATATCTGGTGTACTGATTCTCATGTTTTTTGGGTTTGCAACGACCGGTAAAATAAACATATTGGGGTTGTCACTGTCGTTGATTAGCTGAACATCGAGCAAACTTAGCGTCTCATTTTTAAACTTTATGTTACTTACGTCTTTAACTTTTCCAATAAAATCGTAATCATATCCCGCTTGCATGTTGGAGTTTGGGAGATATGCGCAAAAATCGTCCGAGAAGTTTTGCATATCGGATGGATCATGTTTGTCTATCACATAGGCAAAACCCGCTAGTGAAATATTTATCTCGCCACCTTTTTTGTATTTTTTGCTTTTCTCGGCATAATCTGTGGCAAAAAAGTTAAGCGCAAATGTATTTCTGCCGCTGCCTAATACTTGCGCCTCGCAATTGTTTGAATGCGACCACTCTACAATTGACTTGATATTAATCGGGAGAATTTTCGAAGAATAGAGTGAAGGGAATAGTGTTATGAGCGTTTCATTTGATTGGATGCCAAGTGCGGATAATGTCCCGTATTTTGCCCTATATATATGTAAATCCCTGGATATCTTTGTTTCATGTTGTAAGTCATTAAAAATATCATTAATGTTATCTTCTAGATTATCTTGTTCACTAAATCCATAGATAGCATGCCAGTGGTCGCCGTGTGATCCCTCTTGTGTCTGTTTAACTTCAACTTTACTTTTATTCTTAATATTAAACATCTGTATTTCCTATAAATCGCTTAACATTCAGGAGTAAACGCCTGGTGTTGATTGTTGCCGGCAGCTTTTGCGGTGTGCATGGCTTGGTCGGCGTAACGGATAAATATTTCGCCATCCTGGCAGTCACGCACAACGATCATTATGCCTGGGCGTGCATATTAGAGTGTATACGCTCGGATTTTGTGGTAACAATATACCAGTATGACACATGGATGCTCGAAATGGTTGTTGTTGAGGCAAATATTACGAGGTAGTCCGTGTGTACGTGTGGAGTCATAGCGTGAAGCCAGTATGTCTGTGTGGCAAATCCTGGGCGGGGATTGCGGATATCGGACAGCTTTGTGGTTAGCCTTCGTGTAGGAGTAAGCATTCATGAGCTTGTCGGGTCAAATCAAAACAGCAATCAAGACTTCCCTCATTGGCGGAGTGGTGGTTATTCTGCCGATCGCCATTTTAGGCTTGGTTTTTCGGTGGATCTTCAAGCTCGTGACGGATGCGATTCAGCCGCTCACAAACGAAGCTGTCGCGGTGTATGGTGTCCCGGAAATTGTCGGAGACCTGATCGTTGTTGTGATTATTTTGCTCATCTGTTTTCTGGTCGGACTGGCGGTAAAAACCAGTGTTGGTCTCTATCTGCACAGAATCTTCGATCGTTGGCTTCAGCAGCTTGCCCCCGGTTATCGAATGATTAAGGAGGTTGTGGTTCAGATCTTTGGTGACAAAGAGAATTCACCCTTTTCAAATGGCAAAGTCGCCAGGGTCAGAATATTCGGATTGGACTGCCCCACCGAAGTGACGGCGCTCGTTACCGACCAGGGCGACAACGGTATCTACACCATTTTTATGCCAACCGGTCCAAACCCTACCAGCGGAAATATCTATCATGTGCATGAATCCCAGGTGACTCTGTGCCCGGACGTTAAGATCGATTCAGCCATGCGAACTGTCATCGCTTGTGGCGCGGGAACCGCGAGTGTGTTCGGTTGGAGTAACAAAGGAGCGGGGTAATCGCAGAATGGTTGGATTGTGAGCCTTGGCGTGGCGTTTGGATATGCCTTATCTGTCGGGATTGTGTGATATCGCGCATCTCTATGGCGTGAGTTTGGGTGATATGCCGCAAAATACCGTTCCTGTTTTACAGAATGATCCTTGTCAATGAGAATGGCGCTCTGTTGTTACTAAACTCCGTTCTGTGTCCTGAATCTGCGTGGCTCACCCGCCTTAATGATGAGAAGATCCAATACCTTTCTTGCCTTAATCGCTGTACTGGGTATCGGCTTTGCGGCAACTTGGATCGATGCAGACCGGTACCGGGGCTCCCGGGAGCAGGCTTACCGTCTCACCCGGAATCTGGTCCGTCAATTGGGTCTCAGCGACCCGGCGTTGTTTACCGAAGCGCGCTACACCCGCCACCCCAGTCTGTCTGATCTGAATTCCCCGTTTCAGGATCATCCGGGGGCTATTGAGCATTTTCCCAGTGGTTCCCTCCTGCCGCCACCCGGGAGGTGGTAGCCATGATGCAGCTGTTGAGGCGTCAGAAGTACCTGATCGAATACACCCTCTCATCCCTGCTGCGGCGCAAGGGCAAGAGTTTCGGACTGTTACTGGTTTACTCCCTGATTGTGTTCATGCTGGCGTCCGTAACCCTGTTCAGCCACGCCCTGCGCTCACAGGCCGTTGCCCTGCTCGAGGCCTCTCCGGAGATCATCGTGCAGCGGATTCTTGCCGGTCGCCAGACACTGGTGCCGGCGGACTACCTGGACAAGATCGGTCGATTGCGGGGGGTTACGCGCAAGCAGGGGCGTTTATGGGGCTATTTCTACGACCCGGCCGTTAAGGCGAACTACACCATCATGACCGGTGGGCAAGAGGATCTGGCTTTGAATCAGATTCGCATTGGTGCGGGTATCGCCCGTACCCGGGGATTGGGGGCGGGGGACTATCTCACATTGCGGGACTCCAATGGCGAGGCCTACAGTTTTCAGGTTACTGAGATTCTGAATCCGGCAACGGAGTTCATGAGCGCCGATCTGCTGCTCATGTCCCCCGAGGCCTTCCGGCGGCTGTTCGGTATCGGGGAGGGGGTCTACACCGATCTGGTGTTATCGGTGAGAAACCCCAGAGAAGTGCGTAAGGTCGCTGAAAAACTCACCCAATTACTGCCGGACAGCCGGCCGGTGCTGAAAGAGGAGATCCTGCGCACCTATGACAGTGTGTTCTCCTGGCGTCAGGGTGTGGTGTTTGTGTTGCTGACCGGGGCAGTGTTGGCGTTCGTGATCTTCGCCTGGGACAAGGCCTCCGGTCTGAGCGCGGAGGAACGGCGCGAAATCGGCATCCTCAAGGCGGTGGGCTGGGAAACCGCCGATGTGATGCGGATGAAGTTCTGGGAAGGGGCGGTGATCTCCCTGAGCGCCTTTTTTCTCGGCTATCTGGCCGCTTACCTGCATGTCTTTTATGCCTCCGCAACCCTGTTTGAACCGGTCCTGAAAGGCTGGGCCGTGCTCTACCCGAAATTTCAGTTGCTGCCCAGCATTGACGGTTTGCAGGTGGCGACCTTACTGTTCTTTACCGTGTTGCCCTATATCGTGGCGACCATTGTCCCGGTCTGGCGCACCTCGATCACCGACCCTGATGCGGTGATGCGGTGAGCACCATGCTGATCGAACTCGATGATGTGCACAAGGCATTCAACCAGGGGCGGCCGAACGAGTTCTGGGCGGTGCGCGGAGTCTCGGTGGCGTTCGAGGCCAATCGCATCAGCTGTTTGAAAGGGGCCAGCGGTTCGGGCAAAACCACCTTACTGTCCCTGGTCGGATGTCTGTCCCGACCCACCCGGGGACGCATTCTGTTGGACGGCCGGGTGATCTCGGGGCTGCCGGAACGTTTTCTGACAGATGTCAGACGTCACACCTTCGGTTTTATCTTCCAACGCTTCAATCTGATTCCGGGGTTGAGTGTGCTGGAGAACGTGATGCTGCCGGCTTATCCTCTCGGCTTGCCGTTCGCGGAACTCAACGCATCGGCCCGGCAACTGCTCGAGCGTTTCGGACTCTCCTCGAAAGCGGACAATCCGGTTGAGTGGTTGTCCGGGGGGGAAGCGCAACGTGTTGCGATCTGCCGCGCCTTGATCAATGAACCGCAGATTCTGATCGCCGACGAACCCACCGCCAACCTCGACAGTCGGCTGTCAGCGGAATTTATGGGGTTGATGGCGGATCTGCGGGAGTCCGGAAAGACCGTATTGGTCTCCAGTCACGATCCCGAGGTGTTCGATTCCCCGGTGGTGGATGAGATCATGCAGATGCGTGATGGCGGTATCCTGGTGGAGGACTAGTCAATGCTGCTCAATCCCGCCATCCTGGCCCTGTTGCTGGTCTCACTGATCGATACCCTGATGGTGTTGCTGGCATCCGTGTTTGCCATACAGGTGTTGCGGCACTGGGATATCGACAGCGGCAGTGAGCGCCAGTTGCATCTGGAACGCCGTACCTATCTGATTTCCACCCTGCTGATCTGGGCCTTTGCCTTTGAACTGCTATCCCTGCTGCTGTTTATCTACAACGTGGAATCCCTGTCCGGACAGTTTGTCGGTGCCATGTGCGCCACCGGGGTGTTGAACGTGAATGAGTGGGGTTGGCCGACCCTGTTTCTGAAGATCGGGGTATTCTTTTTCGGCGCCTTGTGGCTGACCCTCAACTACCTCGACAATCGTGGATACGACTATCCGTTGATTCGCTATAAATATGCCTTGCTGTTGCTGGCATTGCCCCTGATGGTGACGGAACTGCTGGTCCAGGGGGCCTATTTTCTCGGTATGGATCCCCAGGTGATCACCTCCTGCTGTGGCACCCTGTTCTCCGCCGATGCCGAAGGGGTGGCCGCGGAGGTGTCCGGGCTGGCGCCGGATCGTGCGCTGATCCTGTTGATGCTATCCGCTGTAATGTTGTTCAGCAGCGGACTCTGGGTACTGCTGCGGAGGAGGGGGGGCTGGTTGCTCTCACTGTCCGGAGGCTTGGCATTCGTCGTCGCCCTGGTGGGCATCGTCTCGTTTCTGGCGCTCTATATCTACGAGCACCCTCACCACCATTGCCCCTTCTGCATCCTCAAGTCGGGCTATGACTATATTGGCTATCTGCTCTACCTGCCCCTGTTTCTCGGGGCGGCACTGGCATTGAGTACCGGCGTGGTGACGCCCTGGCGGGATCTGCCGAGCTTGCGCTCGACGGTGCTGCGCATCGTGCCGCGAATGGGGGGATTGGCGCTGCTGTTTTTTCTTCTGTTTTATCTGCTTTCGGTGATTGTGGTATGGCGCTCGAGTCTCACCATGGAGGGGGTCTGGTGGTAGTAAGCCGCCTATTGGGTCTGTTGGTTCTGGGGTGGCTGACCTTGCTGTCAGGGTGCGGTGGTTCCGATTCCAGCGGCCTGGTGAAAGGGGAGGCGCCCCCCCGGTTTGAACTGCAACGCCTGGATGGCGGGGTGGTGCATTTTCCCGAGGATTTCGCCGGTCAGATCGTGGTGATCCGATTCTGGGCGGACTGGTGCCCCTTTTGTGAGAGTGAGATGAAGGCGATCGAACCGGTGTATCGAAAATACAAGGACCGGGGATTGAGGATACTTGCACTGAATGTCCGGCAGAACCACGACACGGCTGCGGCATTCATTGAAAAACTGGGTATCAGTTACGACGCCTTGCTCGATAAGGAGGGCGCCGTGGCGAGGGCCTATGGAGTCATTGGCCTGCCCACTACCTTCATACTGGATCGGCAAGGGCGTCTGGCTACGCGGATTCTGGGGGAGTCCTCCGCGGAATTGTTCGAACAACTCGTGAGTGACCGGCTTTGAACGAGATCAGCCTCGGCATCGCCTTCTCGACCGGTCTGTTCGGTAGTTTCCACTGTCTGGGTATGTGCGGTGGTATCAATGGGGGCTATTTCATTCATGCCCGCCCGCGGGATCGCCTCATGTCCATCCTCGCGTTTCACACCACCCGGGTGGCGATCTACACCCTGCTGGGTATCAGTGGCGCGGCACTGGGGCACGTGCTGGTGCAAAGCGGGTACATCGGCAAGGCGCAAGGGATTCTGATGATCCTCGCGGGAGTACTGGTGGTTCTGCTGGGTCTGCAGATGCTGGGCGCCTTCCGCAGGGTGAATATCCGTCCGTCACGGAGTCCGGTTGAAATCCCGCTCCAGTCGTTGTCCCAACGGCTGCCTCGGGGAACGGCAATCGTTGCGGGGGCGTTCAACGGGCTGGTGCCGTGCAGTCTGGTGTTTTCGGTTGCGGTCAAGGCGGCGGCTACCGCCGATCCCTGGCGTGCCGGATGGTTGATGTTGAGCTTCGGTGCGGGAACCCTGCCGTCGATGCTGAGCGTGTCATTTCTTGGTGCCTGGATCGGTGCCGGCCTGCGGGGTTGGTTGAATCGGGCAGCGGGGGTTGGGGTAGTGGTGCTGGGGTTATGGACGCTTTATGAAGGGTTGATTTTTTACGATGTGATGCGGGGGTTGGCGGACTGGTAAGGCTTTTTTTAGTTTTTAGTTGTTAGTTTTGAGTTTTTAGTTGAGGTGTTCGCTACGCTCACGGCTTTTTTATTCCCTCACCCTGACCCTCTCCCGGGGGGAGAGAGGGCGCTTGGATTGGCAGTCGGTGTGAAAAAAGCGTGTAGATGCGGTCTGACAGGATGCGTGCCATACATTTAAAAAGTACCTCCCCTCTCCCCCCGGGAGAGGGTCAGGGTGAGGGTATATAAAGGATTGTGAGCGCAGCGAACACCCCAACTAAAAACTCAAAACTCAAAACTCCATTCGCATGTATGTACAGTGGTAAACAACAGGAGAAAACACAATGTGTGATGATCATAAAATGGATCGTAGAAAGATGCTGAAAGTGTTGTCGGTCGCGGGTCTGGCCGGGGTCTCGGGCAGTGCCCTGGCCGGTCCCGGTATCGGGGCCATGGTCCCGGGCAAGGGCTGGGTGAAGTCCACCGGGGCCGCCTGCGAGGGTGACGGCACTCCGTTACAGTTCATCCCCAAAACCGCGCCGGACGATAACCCCCTGGAAAACGAGCTGGAAAAGTATCCCACCTGCCCCTATTGCGGTATGGATCGCACGAAATGGCACCACAGCCGTCACCTGGTTCACTACGATGACGGCCTGGTGGACGGAACCTGCTCCATTCACTGTATGGCAGTCAGTCTGTCATTGAATCTCGATCGGGGCCCCAAGGCGATCTACGCGGCGGATTTCGGTTCCAGTGAGACGATCAAGCCGTTGGTGAATGTGGATAAAGCCCACTACCTGATGGGCTCGAAACTCAAGGGTACCATGACCGCGCACAGCAAGATGGCATTTGCCTCGGAAGCGGCCGCAAAGCAGGCCATGGCGGAAAATGGGGGTGAACTGGTGAATTTCGATGCGGCTCTGAGCGACGCTTACCTGGGTATGGCGAAGGACACCATGATGATCCGCAAGAAACGCCTGGAACGGCGCCAGCGTATGATGGAAAAGATGAAACAGAAGCAGGGGTGAGCGTCGCGCTGTCCGGCGGGCGAAGGCTCGCCGGATGCGACTGAACGAATAGGAAAGCGAGATGAAGATACGCCTGAATGTCCCGTTGAAGACGCGATTGAGCGGGTTGCTGATGTTGGGTTCGTTATTGACAGCCCCCGTGTTCGGGGAACCCGTGGATCTACCGTCCCCCGGGCCTAAGGATACCTGTCCGGTGTGTGGAATGTTCGTGGCGAAATACCCGGAGTGGGTGGCAACGGCGCGCTATAAGGACGGTCATGCACACCACTTCGACGGCGCCAAGGACCTGTTCAAATACTTGTTGGATCTGGGCAAGTGGGCCCCCGACCATCAGTTGAGTAAGATTGAAACCATCGGAGTGACCGAATATTACAGTCTGCAGAAAATCGATGCCCGTCAGGCCTGGTATGTCATCGGCTCCGATGTGCTGGGTCCCATGGGTCACGAGTTGATTCCCCTGGAAACCCAGGCCGATGCGGAGGAGTTTCTCAAGGATCATCAGGGGGTCGCTGTGTTGCGCTACGGGGAGGTAACCCTGGATATTCTGGACAAACTTGACCACGGGGTTTTCAAGTAATCATCCCGTGGGGACGAACAGCTCGGAACGCCTGGCAGGCACCTGCGCTGATGACGAAAATTCAGAAATTCGTCTTTCTTGTGCACCAATCGTGTTAAGGTGATCATTACGCAAGAGACATAATGTGCCATGCCATGACATGGGGTAACGCAGGCGCCTGGTCATACCTGCATGGTCATCGAGACTTACGGTGGGGTGCCTGCGTCATCGCCATCGATGCACAAAAGGATGGCGGAATGGGTTCCTGTCGGAGGCCGTGCCGCCATTGACCGGACTATGTACATTTGCCTGATCAGCATACACGGATTGATACGCGGTCATGACCTCGAACTTGGGCGTGACGCGGATACCGGTGGCCAAACCAAATATGTGGTGGATCTGGCGCGGGCCCTGGGGGAATGTGACGAAGTCAGCCGGGTGGACCTGGTAACCCGGCGTGTCGTGGGCGCCGAAATCAGTGACGATTACGCCGAACCCCTTGAAATCTTGGCGCCGAAGGCGCGTATCGTGCGCATCGAAGCCGGCCCGGACGCCTATCTGACAAAAGAGACCCTGTGGGATCATCTCGACAGTTTCATGGACAATCTCCTGGCCTGGTTGAACGCGCAGCAGCGCATGCCGGATATTGTGCATACTCACTATGCCGATGCCGGATATGTCGGCGTTCGCCTGTCGCACTTATTGGGCATACCCCTGGTGCACACCGGCCACTCCCTGGGGCGTGACAAACAGCAGCGTCTGCTGGCCAAGGGGCTGTCCCGTCAGTTGATCAATGAGCGTTACAACATGGAACGCCGTATGGAGGCCGAGGAGGAGGTCCTGGCGAATGCGGATCTGGTGATTACCAGTACCCACCAGGAGATCGAGGAGCAGTACAGTCTCTACGACTACTACCGCCCCAACAACATGGCGGTCATTCCACCCGGCACCGATCTTACTCAATTCTATCCACCGAAATCCCCGCTTGAGGAGATCCATTTCGAGAAAAGTCTGGCGCGGTTCCTGCAAAAGCCCGACAAGCCTATGATCCTGGCCTTGTCACGTCCGGACGAACGTAAGAATATCCAGACCCTGCTGGAGGTCTATGGCGAGTCGACCGAGTTGCAGAACGCCGCGAATCTGATCATTGTGGCCGGGAATCGGGACGATATCCGGGAGATGGAAAGCGGTCCGCAATCGGTCCTGACCGAACTGCTGATGCTGATCGATTATTATGATCTGTACGGGCATGTCGCCATACCCAAACGTCATCTGGCTCAGGAGGTTCCCGATATCTATCGCCTGGTGACCCGCTCCAAGGGTGTGTTCATCAATCCCGCCCTGACCGAACCCTTCGGTCTCACCCTGTTGGAGGCGGCGGCCAGCGGTGTACCGTTGATCGCCACGGAAAACGGGGGGCCGGTGGATATCATCGGTAATTGTCAGAACGGTCTGCTGGTCGACCCCCTGGATAAAAAGGCGATTCGTATCAGTCTGTTGAAGGTGCTGCATGATGCCCGGTTGTGGAGCACCCTGTCGCGCAACGGCCTCACCGGAGTGCGCAAGCACTACTCATGGCGGGCCCATGCGCGCAAGTATCTGTCGCTTATCGCGCCGCTGCCGTCGGCCCACGAACGCCTGCCGACCAAGCCCTTGAAACACATCACCCGGCGGGATCGCGACCGGGCCATCTTCACCGATCTGGATCAGAATCTGCTTGGCAATATCTCCGGACTCAAGCGCTTTATCGAAGTGGTGCGTGAAAATCGCAAATGCACCACCTTCGGTATCGCCACCGGACGCCGCCTCGATGATGCCCTGTCGGTGATGAAGAAGTACGCCATACCCATTCCCGATGTGTTGATCACCGGTCTGGGCACCAAGATTCACTACACCAAGAATCTCGCCATGGACGACTATTGGGGGGAACATATCGATCACCTATGGCAGCCCAAGAGCATCCGCCGCGTGCTCTCCGGGTTACCGGGCATCAACCCGCAATCCCGGCAAGAACAGAGTTTCTTCAAGATCGCCTACCACTACGACCCGAGCAAGGCGCCCACGGTGGATGAGATCAACGCTCTGCTGCATAAGGAAGAGCTGACCTGCAACGTGATCCATGCCTTTGGCCAGTTCCTGGATATACTCCCATCCCGGGCGTCCAAGGGGCAGGCACTACGCTATGTCGCCCAGCGCCTGGATATCCCGCTGGAACATATTCTGGTGGCGGGCGGATCGGGATCCGACGAGGATATGATGCGCGGCAATACCCTGGCTGTTGTGGTGGCTAATCGACATCACGAAGAACTCTCACACATGATCGATTACGAGCGTATCTATTTCGCAAATCAGTCTTACGCCCTGGGTATCTTAGAAGCCATCGACCATTATGATTTCTTTCACAGCTGTCAGGTGCCCCTGGAATATGATGAATAATCTGCTGATCTGCACGGATCTCGACCGAACCCTACTGCCTAACGGGCCCCAGCCGGAGTCTCCCGGTGCGCGGGATGCCTTTGCCCGGCTCTGTCAGGCCGATCAAGTGCGCCTGGCCTATGTGAGCGGGCGCGATCGGCGCCTGGTCGAACAGGCCGTGGCCGAGTACGCCTTGCCAAAGCCGGATTATGTGATCGCCGATGTGGGGTCCACCGTCTATGCCCTGGATGAGGGGGGGGGCTGGACCGCTCTGCAGGACTGGTATGACAGCATCGCGACGGACTGGGCGGGATACGATCACGCTGCGCTGCAACAGTTGTTCGAAGAGTGGCCGGAATTGGAACTCCAAGAGCCGGAAAAGCAGAAACGCTATAAACTTAGCTACTACGCCTCTCCCGATCTGGATGCGGATGATCTGCGCCGGAGGATGCACAATCGGTTGCACGCCCTGGGTGTGGCGGCGCATCTCATCTGGAGCGTCGATGAAACCACCGCAACCGGCCTGCTCGATCTGTTGCCCGCCCATGCGGGCAAATACCCGGCCATCGAGTTCCTCCGGGGGCTTCTCGGTTATACCGTCGATGAGATCATGTTTAGCGGTGACAGTGGCAACGACCTGGATGTGCTGGACAGTCCGATACCCGCGGTACTGGTAGCCAATGCCTTACCGGAGGTGCAGTCGGAGGCCCGCAGACGGGTGGCGGAGCAGGGTGGGGAAGCGCGGTTTTACCAGGCAATGGGAGGTTATCTGGGGATGAACGGCTACTACAGTGCTGGTATCCTCGAAGGCGTCCATCACTACCATCCCGAGTTGACGGGTACTTTACTGGAAGGGGTATCCGGGCAGACCGGGTGATCCATTTCGCGCGGGGAGCCATGAGAGGTTCCTCCTCCCGGAGACCGATCTAACGACCAAATCTCAGAGCATGGCAAATAAAAAGCTGATCATTTTTGGAGAGGTGTTGTACGACTGCTTTCCCGATGGCAGTCAGGTCCTCGGCGGTGCGCCGTTCAATGTCGCCTGGCATCTACAGGCGTTCGGTCAGTCTCCCTATCTCATCAGTCGGGTGGGGCAGGATGACGAGGGACGGCAGATCGAACAGGCGATGCTCGACTGGGGCATGGACACCGGAGGGTTGCAATGGGATTCGGAACATGTCACTGGGAAGGTGGTGATTCGTCTCGCGGACGGGGAGCCGAGCTACGACATCCTCACCAATGTGGCCTATGATTTCATCGGTCCGCAGGATCTGTCATCCTCTGAGGATGCCATGCTCTACCATGGCAGTCTTGCCCTGCGACAACCGGTTTCCCGGCAGACCCTGTCGACATTGAAACAGAAAGCGCTCGGGCGAGTGTTTCTGGACGTCAACCTGCGACCGCCCTGGTGGGGTAAGGAGGCGGTGCTGGAATGGGCCACCCAGGCGGACTGGGTCAAATTGAATCAGGATGAACTGATGGAACTTCAGAGCCCCGCGGACGGGCAGGTAGCGGCTGCCGAGATCTTCCGAAAGGATCACGGGCTGGAGGGATTGATTCTGACCCAGGGTGCGCAGGGCGCGATGGTGTTCACTGATCGCCAGCCACCCCTGGCCGTAGTACCGCAAGCGGTCTCGAACCCGGTGGATACCGTGGGGGCCGGGGATGCCTTTACCTCCGTGCTGTTACTGGGTCTCTCTCAGAACTGGCCATTGGCCCTGAGCCTCGAGCGGGCGCAGATCTTTGCCTCCGCAATCGTCGGGCAGCGCGGCGCCACGGTCAGGGATCCCGGCTTCTACCATCCGTTTCTGCAAACCTGGGGAATGGTAGAATGATTCGATAAACAGACGGGATATTGAATTGCATCCTGCGTTGCACTCTGAAAGAGGTAGCCACACCCCATGTACGAACAGGTTTCCCATTCGCTGCTGAATCAGATTCTCGATGAGCTGAAGACCGAGATCCGCAAGCGGGATTTGCGCCATTTCTATACCCGGCTTGGCGCCAACTTCTATGGGATTCATCTGCTGTTTCATCATCTCTATGGCAAACGCGAGGATTTCAAGGAGCAGATGATTCATCTGGTCGAGGTGATGGCGACCCGTTATGTGCAACGCCATGTGGCGCTTAAGCAACTCGATAGCGAGCGGGAGAAAAACCACAACTGGTTTCTCAGCCAGGAGTGGGTGGGCATGGCGCTCTACGCGGACGGCTTCGCCGGCAACCTCGAAGGTGTCTGCGACAGACTGCCCTATTTGCAGGAACTGGGCGTGAACATGGTCCATGTGATGCCGGTCATGCTGTGTCCGGAAGGGGCCAGCGACGGCGGTTATGCGGTCAGTGATTTCCGCAATGTGGACCCCCGTTTCGGCAGCCTCGAGGATATCAGTGCACTGTCCGCTTCGTGTCGTAAACGGGGTATGCTGCTGGTCATGGACATGGTACTGAACCATACCTCGGACGACCACGAATGGGCCCAGCGCGCCCGGGCCGGTGAACAGAAGCATCAGGATTACTATTACATCTTCGACAAACGGGACATTCCGGACATGTTCGAAGAGGTGATGCCGGAGATCTTCCCCGAAACCTCCCCCGGAAACTTCACCTGGGACGAGGCGATGCAGAAATGGGTGATGACGGTCTTCAACAGTTATCAATGGGACCTCAACTACAGTAATCCCGCAGTATTCATCGAGATGTTGGACAACATCCTGTTCTGGGCCAACCAGGGCGCCGATGTGTTGCGCCTCGACGCGGTGGCCTTTCTGTGGAAGAAGATCGGCACCACCTCCCAAAACGAGCGTGAGGCACATCTGCTGCTGCAGCTGATGAAGGATTGCTGCCAGGTTACCGCCCCCGGCGTATTGTTCATCGCCGAGGCGATCGTGGCGCCGGTGGAGATCACCAAGTATTTCGGTGAGGACGCGGTGATCGCCAAGGAGTGTGAGATCGCCTACAACGCCACCTTCATGGCCTTGCTCTGGGATGCGGTGGCCACCAAGAACACTCAGCTGTTGTGGCAGGGGATTCAAAGCCTGCCGACCAAACTCGATCGCGCCACCTGGCTGAACTACCTGCGCTGCCATGACGACATCGGTCTGGGTTTCGATGATGCGGATATCGTACGCGCCGGTTACGAACCCTACGCCCACCGGCGCTTCCTGGTGGACTACTTCACCGGCCGGTTCGACGACTCACCAGCCCGTGGCCAGCCTTTCGGCGTCAACAGCAAAACCGGGGATGCGCGCATCTCAGGTTCCCTGGCCTCTCTGGTGGGACTGGAAACGGCGCTCGAATCGAACGACGACCTGAAGATCGATCATGCGGTCAAACAGATCCTCCTGCTGCACAGCCTGATCTGTTCATTCGGTGGCATTCCCCTGATCTATTATGGGGATGAGTTGGGCACGCTCAACGATTGCAGCTTTCTCAGCGACGAGAACAAGAAGGGTGACAATCGCTGGATGCAACGGCCGAGGGTCGATTGGGAACGGGCCGAACGACGCCACCAGCACGGTACCCCGGAACAGCGTATCTTCGACGGCCTGAAGAAACTCATTGCGGCACGCAAAGGCATTCCCGCGTTCGCCGATTTCAACAACCGGGAACTGATCGACGTCGATAATCCCCATCTGTTCGTGTTTCTGCGCAGCGATCCCTTCATGCCCATGGGTTCGGTGCTGGTGGTCTGCAATTTCAAGGATACCCCTCAGTATCTGGAGCTGAATTCCCTGGGTAACCGGGGCATGTTCGAGTACGGTAATCTCAGGGACCTCTGCTCCGGTGAGTCTCCCAGTCTGTTCAAGCAGCAGCTGGTGATTCCCCCCTATCATTTCTACTGGCTGACCGATCAGCGGCCGGAAGCGAGCTTCTGACCTCAGCGCCTCGTTCCCACGCTCTGCGTGGGAACGCATACCTGAGCCAAGTCGAGTTACTCTGGCCTGAGTCATCCGCCAAAGCCAGGATACGCATTCCCACGTGAGGGATTGGGAACGAACGGTGACGATTTCGTGATAAATTCGTGAGGACTGTGCGATCTCTGTCGGTTGAAATAACCGCCATGACGGGTGAGGAGAGCCATCCATGCAGCGCAAGATACTCATCATCGAGGACGAGCCGGATATTGCTCATCTGGTTCAGACCCATCTGACCGATGCGGGTTATTCGGCGGATATCGCGGCCAATGGGGCAGCCGCGAAAACCCTGCTGAAGAAAGGTCGCTATCAGTTGGTGGTGCTCGATCTGATGTTGCCCGATACGGATGGTCTGACCCTGTGCCGCGATATCCGGGCATCCGGCGACTACCGGGCGATTCTCATGCTCACCGCGAAATCCACCGAGCTTGACCGGGTACTCGGCCTGGAGATGGGGGCGGACGACTATCTCACCAAACCCTTCAGCGTTCCGGAACTCATGGCGCGCATCAAGGCGTTGTTTCGGCGCATGGATGCGATGAACGGATCCACCGCGGATATCCCCCGTGATGAGTTGATCGAATGGGACGAATTACGTATCGATGTGACCAAGCGGAGCGTTTCGGTGGCGGGGCGCGCTGTCGATCTCACGGCCCGTGAGTTCGATCTGCTGCTGTTCTTCGCCCGGCACCCGGGACGGGTGTTCAGCCGGATCCAGTTGCTGGACAAGGTCTGGGGATACCAGCACGACGGCTACGAACACACAGTCAATTCCCACATCAACCGACTGCGCGGAAAAATCGAAAGCGATCCCGCGCAACCCCGCTATATTCTGACGGTTTGGGGTGTGGGGTATAAATTCAACGAATTCCGGGGTGAATGAATATGTTCGGCGCCTGTCCATTCGCCCCGCAGTGTTGAGCAGCCACCATGTTCCGTTCCCTCTATGCCCGTCTCTCCCTGGCGCTGGTCGGACTCTTTCTGGTGACCGGTCTGTTCTATGCGTTGATCACTCAGGCAACCACCGACCGCTTTCTGTTGGAGATCACCCAGCAGTTCAACAAAAATCTCGCCCAACGCATCGTCACCGACCGCAATCTGGTGCTCAAGGGTGAGATCAATGAACAGGCCCTGAAGCAGACCTTCGATACCTACATGCACATCAATCCCAGTCTCGAGATCTATCTGCTGGACAAACAGGGGAAGCTGCTGGCGTACTCCGCCGATCCGGGCAAGGTCAAACGCAGTTACGTGGACATGCGGCCGATCGAGGCATTCCTGCGGGGAGAGGGATTCCCTTTGTTGGGAGATGATCCGCGCTCCCTGGAACGCCAGAAGGCCTTCTCGGTGACCCGGATCCCGATCGGCAACCACTCGCAAGGGTATCTCTACGTGGTCCTGAGAGGGGAAGAGTACGACAATGCCAAACAGGCGGTACAGGAGAGTTACGCCCTGAGATACAGCGCCAGTGCCGTCGCCCTGAGTCTTGGCTTCGGGTTGTTGACCGGGCTGCTCCTGTTTCACTGGCTGACCCGGCGTCTGCAGCGTCTCTCCCGGACCATGATCTCGTTCCAGCAGAGCGGCTTTACCCGGCATGAACCCCTGTCGGAACGGTTTCGGGCGGAGGGGGACGAGGTGGATCGGCTGGGGGCCGCGTTCGAGGAGATGGCCCGGACGATCGCCGATCAGTGGGGACAGCTCAAGGATCAGGACCGCTTGCGTCGGGAGCTGGTGGCCCAGGTCTCTCATGACCTGCGGACTCCCCTGGCGGCGTTACACGGCTACCTGGAGACCCTGCAGATGAAACGGGGTGAGCTCAGCGAGGCGCGGGAGCGGGACTACCTCAAAATCGCCCTGGATCAGAGCACCCGTCTGAAACGCATGGTCGAGGAGCTGTTCGAACTGGCCCAGCTCGAAGCCCGGGAGACCCGGCCTGTGTGCGAGCCGATGTCCCTCGCGGAACTGGTGCAGGATGTGATCCAGAAGTTCCAGCTACGGGCACAGCAGGCAGGGATTAGCCTGGATTGGCAGATCCCTCGAAATCCCCCCTTCGTGAAGGCCGATTTTGCCATGATCGAGCGTGTACTGGACAACCTGATCGGCAACGCCCTGGACCATGCCGAGGGCAGTGGACGGATCTGGCTCTCTATCGAACGGCAAGACGGATTTGTCTGCGTCACGGTTTCCGATGACGGTCAGGGCATCCCGGGTGATGAATTGGAGCATCTCTTCGACCCTTTCTACCGGATCCGCAAACCGGGTAAGGAGCGGGGGCATGCGGGGCTCGGATTGGCCATCGCTCGGCGCATGTTGGAGCTCCAGGGAGGTGCCATCAGGGCGGAAAATAATTCGTCCGGTGGAGCCAGCTTTTACTTTACTCTGCCCTTGGCTGAGTGACGGTGCACACTCTCGAAAACCGAACAAAACCACATTGAATGGCATGCGCAAGGCATGTGAAATGTAGTCACTGGGCACCCCCATCTCACAGCCTTCGCATGACCGATCTGTTTCACCGCGAAGGATCACAGTACGAATCGTTGATCCCATTGCGTCTTCACATTTTTTCCTCAATTTCTCCACCTTGCTTCCAAAGCGAGATCTGGATTGTCGATCACAGCACCACCACAGAAGAGGCTGCCGGTCACACCGGCGGCGCCGGTGCCAAAGGCGGCGATCTGCTCTACCGATGGGGCAACCCGCAGGCCTATGATGCGGGCACGACTGACGATCAGATGCTGTTCGTTCCACACGATGCCGAGTGGATCGAAGCGGGCTATCCCGGCGAAGGCAACATCGCCATTTTCAACAACGGCGACGGCCGTCCAGACGGAGACTACTCTTCGGTCGATGAAATTACGCCACCCCTCCAACTCGATGGCAGCTACACCCTGACGACTGGACTCGCTTACGGCCCCGATAGGCTGGCGTGGACTTACACCGCCGACAATCCCACCGATTTCTATGCGCAAAATATCTCCGGCCAGCAGCGTCTGTCCAATGGCAATACGTTGATCTGCGACGGACCCAACGCCCACTTCTTCGAGATATCCGAAACAGGGGAAACCGTCTGGGAGTATCGTTACACAGGCGCGGTCTTCCGTGTCGAACGATATATCCCCGGTTATGCGGGTTTCGATGGCACGCCACTGGATGATGAAACGACAAACCAAGCCCCTGTTGCCGAGGCGGGTGGACCCTACACAGGCGATGCCGGCACCTTGATCCCCCTCGACGGTTCAGGTTCAAGGGATGTGGATGGCAGCCTGGTCAGCTACGCCTGGGATCTGGACGACGACGGCCTCTACGACGATGCCAGCGGCTACACCGCTGAGTTCTCCGCCACCGCTGCCGGTAGTTTCACCATCAGGCTGCGGGTAACCGATGACGATGGCGCGACAGCTACCGATACAGCAACCGTTACGGTCTCTGACGGAACCGTGGTGATACAGGTATCCTATCGTCGATCCAGACCAAAACAGCTTCTTCTATAACAGCACACAGATCTCCGCGCCCAGCGCGGGAGAGACGTTCTACGGTCAGGATGCTCAGTTCCCAGGTAACCCGCCCAGCTACACTCTGAATGCGGACGGTCACACGGTCTATGACAACGTCACCGGTCTGACCTGGACACAGAGCGCGGACCTGAACGGCGACACCGACATCAACGCCGACGACAAGCTGACCTTCGATGCCTCTTGGTAAGGGAGTTAAATTCCGCTTTCTATGATTTCAGGTTAATGACATTGTGCCGGATAACGGTATAGTGTGCTCCTGGGGGAGAGGGAGTCAGTGCGAAGATATGAGCCTTTGGGTTTTAAGCTAATGAATCGCAAGACATTTTGTGCGCTATTGTTGGTAAATTGCGTCACTAAGGTGCCTATGATAGAATTCGCGCCGAATTTGTAGATTTATCAATCTGCAGGTGATGCAGTAACTATAATAAGACCCCGATAGCGGGGTTTTTTTGTTTTCAGAAACAGGTGCTTGGTACCTCCTGCGGAATGCCCGCTGAAGGACTGTTTTTGGAATCGACGGGATGGGCCAAGTGCCCATTTTTTATTGCGGTGGAAAAAATGCGAACTGCCCCGGAAAAGCTGAAAACCCTAGTTCGCCAGGAGGTTGAACTGCTGGGCTATGAGTTGCTGGGTATCGAGCTGACCGGCCAGGGAAAATCCGGGGTATTGTTGAGAATCTACATCGACCACCCCGACGGCATCGTGCTGGATGACTGTGTACAGGTCAGTCACCAGATCAGTGGCGTACTGGATGTGGAGGATCCGATCAAGGAGCGTTACCAGCTGGAGGTGTCCTCCCCTGGGATGGACCGGCCGCTGTTCGAAAAGGCCCATTTTGAGCGCTTCAAAGGCAGTCGTGTGCGAGTCAAGACTCATGAAAAGATTGAAGGCCGTCACCGGTTTACGGGCGAACTCGGTGGCGTGGAAGACAATCAGGTGTTGATTGAAGACGATGGGACGCTTTATCGGATACCCGTCGACTTGATCGATTCGGCGCGTGTGATACCCGAATTTTGAATTAGGAAGCAATTGATGAGTAAAGAGATCTTGCTGGTCGTAGATGCGGTTTCCAACGAAAAAGATGTGGAAAAAGGCATCATTTTCGAAGCCATAGAGGCCGCACTGGCATCCGCCACCCGGAAACGCAACGGCGACGATATCCTGGTACGCGTCGCCATCGATCGCGCCACCGGTGACTATGAGACCTATCGTCGCTGGGAGGTGGTGGAAGCCTATTCCGAGGATGAGCCGGACGCGCCCCTGCGTCAGGTGATTCTCGATGTGGCCCGTGAAGACGATCCCGACATCCAGGTCGGTGATTTCGTGGAAGAGGGTATCGAATCGATCGAATTCGGGAGAATCGCCGCACAGGCGGCCAAGCAGGTCATTGTTCAGAAGGTGCGGGAAGCGGAACGGGCCAAGGTGGTCGAGGCCTACAAAGGACGTGAAGGGGAACTGGTTACCGGTGTGGTCAAGCGCATCGACCGGGGCAACGTGTTCCTGGATCTCGGCGGCAACGCCGAAGCGTTCATCGGCCGTGAACACATGATTCCCAAGGAATCGGTACGGGTGGGGGATCGGGTACGCGGTTATCTCTACGAAATCCGCTCGGAACCCCGGGGTCCCCAGCTGTTCATCAGCCGCACCATGCCGGAATTGCTGATCGAGTTGTTCAAACTCGAGGTGCCGGAAGTCGGCGAGGGTCTGATACAGATCAAGAGCGCGGCCCGGGATCCGGGGCTACGCGCCAAGATCGCGGTTAAGGCCATGGATCAGCGCATCGATCCGGTCGGTGCCTGCGTCGGTATGCGAGGCTCCCGGGTACAGGCGGTTTCCAATGAGCTCAACGGGGAGCGGGTCGACATCATTCTGTGGAATGACAACCCGGCCCAGTATGTGATCAATGCCATGTCCCCCGCGGATGTGGTTTCCATCGTCGTCGACGAGGATACCCACGCCATGGACGTGGCGGTCAGCGAAGAGAATCTCTCCCAGGCCATCGGTCGCGGAGGGCAGAATGTACGTCTGGCCAGTCTATTGACAGGTTGGGAACTCAACGTCATGGACGAAGCCCAGGCTACCGAGAAGAGCGAATCCGAAGCCCGGGGTTTCATGGAATCCTTCATGGACCAGCTGGATGTGGATGAAGACGTGGCGGCGATCCTGGTGCAGGAGGGGTTCACCAGTGTCGACGAGGTGGCCTATGTGCCGATCGAAGAGATGTATGCCGTCGAGGAGTTCGACGAAGATCTGGTCAACGAACTGCGCAGCCGGGCCAAGGACTTTCTACTGACCCGAGCCATCGCCAACGAAGAGGCGTTCAAGGAACCCGCCGAGGATCTGCTCAACATGGAGGGCATGGATCAGCAACTGGCCTTCACTCTGGCGGGGCGGGGCGTGGTCACCATGGAAGACCTGGCGGAACAGTCGATCGACGATCTGATGGAGATCGATGGCATGGATGAGGAACGGGCGGGTCAGTTGATCATGACCGCGCGGGCACCCTGGTTCGAAGAGGCGAAATAGCGCGTCGCTGCGGACGATCGGGTAGACACACCTGGTGGTGTGTAAGCGAAGCATGACAAAAGATGGACAAGGCAAATTCAAGAGGCCTGATGAATGAGTGAAGTAACGGTAGCACAACTTGCAAACGTCGTTGGCATTCCCGCCGATCTGTTGATGGAACAGTTGGCGGATGCTGGAATCCAGGCCAAAAGCCCGGATGATAGAATCTCCGACGAAGAGAAGGCGAAGCTGCTGCTGCATCTGCGCGAGAGTCATGGCAAGAAAAAGACCGCCACGGTCGCGGCTCCCAGCAAGGTCACCTTGCGGCGTAAGACCGTGAGCGAACTGCGCCAGCCAACGGGGTCGGGTCGCAGCACCAGCCGGGCTTCGGCGGTACCGGCAAAAACGGTGAGTGTCGAAGTCCGCAAGAAGCGCACTTATGTCAAACGCGGTAACGTGGAATCCGACGAAGCCAAGGTGCGTGAGGCCGAGCAAGCGCGTAAGGCGCTTGATGAGCAGGCCAGGGAACGGGCGGCCATCGAGGCGGAGATCGAGGCACGCAAGGCGGCTGAAGCGGCCAAGCGGGCCGCTGAGGATGCCCTCAAGCGGGAGCAGGAGGAAGCCGCCAAGCAGGAAGCGGAAGAAGAGGCAAAGCGTATGGCAGAGGAAGCAGCCAAGAAACTCCTGGAAGAGGAAGCGAGCAGCCCGGCCGAGGAAACAAGCGAAGCGGTCGAAGCCAAAGCCGAGCCTGCGGCGCGGGGCAAGAAGGGCCGCAAGGAAGGGCGTCGTGGCGAGAAAGGCTTCGACGAAAGTGCGGGTGATAACCGTGGCGAACGCAAAGAACTGCATGTGTCCGAGGAGGTGCGCGGCCGGCGGAAAAAGAAACCCGGCGGCAAACAGCGTCGCTCCGCCGGCGCCGCCAGCGAAGTGCAGCACGGTTTTCAGCGTCCCACCGCTCCGGTGGTTCATGAAGTCAAGATTCCGGACACCATTACCGTAGCCGATCTGGCTCAGCGTATGACGGTCAAGGCCGCCGAAGTGATCAAAGTGCTGATGAAGATGGGCATGATGGTGACCATCAACCAGGTGCTGGACCGGGATGCCGCCACCCTGGTGGTTGAAGAGATGGGGCATGTCCCGGTAATGCAGCGGGAGGAGGATATCGAGGCCGATCTGCTGAGTCGGGAGGACGAGGCCGCGACCCAGGGCGAACAAGTGTCCCGGCCGCCGGTGGTCACCATCATGGGTCATGTGGATCACGGCAAGACCTCGTTACTCGACTACATCCGCACCAGCCGCGTGGCGGCTGGCGAAGCAGGGGGCATTACCCAACACATCGGTGCCTACCATGTGGATACGGACAAGGGCACCGTCTCCTTTCTGGATACCCCCGGTCACGCGGCCTTTACCGCGATGCGTGCCCGGGGCGCCAAGGTCACCGATATCGTCATCCTGGTGGTGGCAGCGGATGACGGCGTCATGCCCCAGACCAAGGAGGCGATCCAGCACGCCCGGGCGGCGGATGTCCCCCTGATCGTGGCGATCAACAAGATCGATAAAGAGGACGCCAACCCGGATCGGGTCATTCAGGAATTATCGCAACAGGAGGTTATCCCGGAAGACTGGGGTGGCGACACCATGTTCGTGCGCGTCTCGGCCAAGACCGGCGAGGGCATCGACGAACTGTTGGATGCGATCCTGTTGCAGGCCGAGGTTCTGGAACTCAAGGCGGTTGAGGACGGTCCCGCGACCGGATCGATCGTCGAATCCTCCCTGGACAAGGGCCGGGGTCCGGTGGCCACCGTGCTGGTGCAATCAGGTACCCTGAATCGGGGCGATATGATCGTTTCCGGTAAGGAATATGGTCGTGTGCGCGCCATGTTCGATGAGAACGGCCGTTCCATCAAGAAGGCGGGACCTTCGATCCCGGTGGTGGTGCTGGGTCTTTCCGGTACCCCCGAGGCCGGTGACGATGTGCGCTCAGTGAGCGATGAGCGGCGCGCTCGTGAATTGGCCGAGCTGCGACATGATCGTCAGCGTGATACCCGTCTGGCGGCGCAGAAAGCGGCGAAACTCGAAGAGATGTTCACCCAGATGGCCGAGGGGGAAACCCAGACCTTGAATATCATCGTCAAGGCGGATGTGCAGGGATCCGTGGAAGCCCTCAAGGACTCCCTGATCAAGACCTCCAACGATGAGGTCAAGGTGCGGGTCGTAGCCTCCGGTGTCGGTGGTATCAACGAGTCCGACGCCAATCTGGCGGTCACCTCAAACGCCATCATCATCGGCTTCAACGTGCGCGCCGACGCGGGCGCCCGCCGGGTGGTCGAGGAGCAGGGCATTGATATGCGCTACTACAGCATCATCTACGAAATCATCGATGATGTGAAAAAGGCCATTTCCGGCATGCTGTCTCCGGAGATCCGCGAAGAGATCATCGGTCTGGCGGAGGTGCGGGATGTCTTCCGCAACTCCAAGCTCGGCGCGATTGCCGGCTGCATGGTGCTTGAGGGTGTGGTCAGACGAAACAGTCCGATCCGTGTGCTGCGTGAGAACGTGGTGATCTTCGAAGGCGCCCTCGAATCCCTGCGTCGTTTCAAGGACGACGTCAACGAGGTGAAGAGCGGTATGGAATGCGGTATCGGCGTGAAGAACTACAACGACGTCAAGCCAGGTGACCAGATCGAAGTCTTCGAGCGCACCGAAGTGGCGAGAACGGTCTGACCCGGTATGTCGAAGGATTACCAGCGTACCGACCGGGTCGGGGCCGAGATGCAACGTGAACTGGCGATGCTGATCCGGGATGAGATCAAGGATCCCGGGTTAGGCATGGTTACCGTTCAGGCCGTACGGGTCGTGCGGGACCTCTCCCAGGCAAAGGTCTATTTCACCACCCTGGGTGCCCAATTCACCCACGAAGCGAGCGCGGCTCATCTTAACCAGGTAGCGGGACACCTGCGCTGGCTGCTGGGAAAGAGTATGAAATTGCGCAGCGTTCCAAAGCTGCATTTTGTCTACGATGACTCGGTTGAGCATGGGGAGCATCTCTCCCACCTGATCGAGCAGGCCGTGACTGAAAAACCATCCTGATCAAACCGAACACAACTCCTCCAATTCGATTTAGAGCATTAAAATGGGACGTCGTCGTAACAGAGGGCGCAATATCAATGGGGTATTGCTGCTTGATAAACCGGAAGGCATGACCTCCAACAAGGCACTGCAGGAGATTAAATTTCTCTACAAGGCCGCCAAGGCGGGACACACTGGGAGCCTCGATCCACTGGCTACCGGGCTGTTGCCGATCTGTCTGGGGGAGGCGACTAAGTTGTCCGCGTTTCTCCTGGATGCGGACAAACACTACCGGGTCAAAGTGAAACTGGGGGAAACCACCACCACGGCGGATGCCGAGGGCGAGGTGGTCGAACGAGCCGATCCCAGCGGGGTGACCGAACAAAACATCAGGGCGGTTCTGGCCGAGTTTCAGGGTGAACAGCAACAGTTGCCACCCATGTATTCCGCGGTTAAGCACCAGGGAGAACGACTCTACAAACTGGCGCGTCAGGGCATCGAGGTGGAGCGGGAACCGCGAACCATACAGATCTATGCCCTCGAGCTGCTGGGCTTCGAGTTGCCCGAATTCGAGATGGATGTGCACTGCTCCAAGGGAACCTACGTGCGCACCCTGGCCGAGGATATCGGTAAGCGGCTGGGTTGCGGCGCCTACGTCAGTGCCCTTCGGCGTACCGGTGTCGGCCCGTACGGTGACGATGCCATGCTGACTCTGGAACAGGTTCAGGCGGCCTTTGGTGAAAGGCGTTTCGAGGAGATGGACAACTGGCTGCTTCCCCTGGAGAGCGCCTTGTCGAACTGGCCGGAAGTGGCCCTGACGGCGGATGCCGCGTTCTATATGAAGCAGGGACAGGCCATTCAGGTACCGAATGCGCCGACCAGTGGTTGGGTCAGACTGTATGCCAACAAAACGGAGTTTCTCGGGGTCGGTCAGATACTCGACGACGGCCGGGTGGCGCCCAAGCGCTTGATGCAGGCAGGTTAATAACCCGGCGTATGCCGGAGTCCAGATTGCAGGAAGGTACGATATTCCTAAGCTGGATTGAACGTGTATTCGGGATGCCCTGAAGCAGGCCATGAATCTCTTGCCGTATCCGCCCGGAACGCGCATACTACGCGGTCTTCCAGGCAGAGCCTGAACCAAATAACCAGATTTAACCGGTCCGGACGGCCTGAACTCATTGTCGGGTCGACCTTTCAAGTGGCCACGTTTTAACGACGTAACCTACAGGAGACACGTCATGTCAATGAGTGCGACAGAGAAGAAAACCATTGTTGAAGCGTATCAGCGCGCCCCGGGTGACACCGGTTCCCCGGAAGTCCAAGTTGCTCTGATGACCGGCCGCATTACCCAGCTCACCGAACATTTCAAACAGCATAAACAGGATCATCACTCCCGCCAGGGTCTGGTGCGTCTGGTCAATTCCCGCCGCAAACTGCTGGATTATCTGAAGGACAAAGACCTTCAGCGTTACAAGGATCTGATCGCCCGACTCGGTCTGCGCCGCTAAGACATCCTGCCAAAACGAAACAAGCCAAGGATTCAACCGTGACTTTAATTAAGAAAGAATTCCAGTGGGGAGACAACAAGGTCTCCATCGAGACAGGTGAAATCGCAAGGCAGGCTGACGGAGCCGTCATGGTGAACATGGACGACACCGTGGTTCAAGTGACCGTTGTTGCCGACACAAGCAGCGCGCCTCGAGACTTTTTTCCACTCACCGTGGATTATCAGGAAAAAACCTACGCCGCCGGCATGATCCCCGGCGGTTTTTTTCGCCGTGAGGG
>JBNKJP010000006.1:0-13901 GCA_050291245.1 Candidatus Thiodiazotropha sp.
AGCCCCGGAATCGGGTAAGTTCCGTATCTATAATCGTTACGATAACCTGCAGGGCAAGGCATTTCTTCGAAACACCGCCTATCTCAGTCCACAAGGGGAGATGTTCTTTGGCGGTAACCATGGTTACAACAGCTTTTTCCCGCAACAGGTACAAGACAATCCGCTTCGCCCCGAAGTTTTGTTGACCGACTTGCGTATCAATGGAGGCAGGAATATAGCGACAGGCCCGAATGCGCCGCTTCATACGGATATCGCCTATGCGCGGGAACTGACCTTGACTCAAAAGCACTCAAGCTTCACGCTACGGTTTTCCTCGCTCAACACCAGTAATGTGCAAAACAATCGTTATGCCTACATGCTGGACGGGTTTGATCAGGGCTGGCGCCAGGCGGATGCTAGTCGCTCGCTGGCTTATACCAACCTGGATCCCGGTTCATACAGGCTGCGGATTAAAACCGCCAACAATGACGGGCTGTGGAATGAACAACCTCGAGACCTGTTGGTGACGGTACTACCCGCTTGGTGGGAAACACGCAGGGCTTATGCGGCTTATCTGCTTGCCTTGATTCTGCTCGTGGCAGCGATTGTGCATGTCCGCACGCTGGTCTATCGCCGGCGTGCTGAAGAGTTGGAAAGGGTTGTAGCAGAAAGAACAACCAGTCTTGCCGCCGAAATCGACGAGCGTAAAAAGGTCCAGGAAACGCTCTCGGAAACCAATGACACCCTGGAACAAGCGAAAGTGCAGGCCGAAGCTGCAAACCAAGCAAAAAGCCAGTTCCTTGCCAATATGAGCCATGAGCTGCGTACACCGCTCAACGCCATTCTCGGCTTTTCCGCCATGATGCGACGAGAGCCGGAACTCACGCAAGGCCAACGCGAAAAGCTCGATATCATCAATCGCAGTGGTGATCACCTGTTGACGCTCATCAACGATGTGCTCGATATCGCCAGGATCGAAGCGGGGCGCGTAGAGCTTGAGAACAACTCATTTGACCTGGGCGGCATGTTACGCGACATCATAGACATGATGCACATGCGCGCCGAAGACAAGGCGCTGCGACTTCAGGTCGACCAGACATCACAATTTCCGCGTTACATCGTCGGTGACGAGGCCCGCCTGCGCCAGATATTGATCAACCTGGTTGGCAATGCCATTAAATACACCCGGCAGGGAGGTGTGACCTTGCGTCTGAGCACGAAGAACAACAAAGCCACGCACCTGATGATCGAGGTTGAGGATACCGGCATCGGTATTGCGCCTGAAGACCAGCAGCGTATCTTCGAACCCTTTGTGCAGCTGAGCGGGCAAGATGGCAGCAAGGGTACCGGTCTCGGGCTGGCCATAACCCGCCAATTCGTGCAGACGATGGGCGGAAGTCTCCACCTGGAAAGCACCCCCGGAAAAGGCTCGCTGTTCAGGGTCGATCTGCCGCTTATCGAAGCAAAGGAAAGCGACATCACCAAACAATTGGAAACCGAAACGAGCGATGTGACGGGATTGGTCCCCGGGCAGCCGGAGTACAGGATCCTGATCGTGGAAGATCAGCTTGAAAATCAAATGCTGCTTGAGCAGTTGCTCGTGTCCGTCGGCTTCCGGGTCAAAATAGCAGAGAATGGCGTGCAGGGAATAGAACTGTTCCGTAGCTGGCATCCACACTTCATCTGGATGGATCGACGCATGCCGGGAATGGATGGCATGGTCGCGACTCGGCGTATCCGTGAACTACCCGGTGGCAAGGAGGTAAAGATCGTCGCGGTGACCGCATCGGCGTTCGCCGAACAACGTGAAGAAATGCTCGCCGTCGGTATGGACGATTATGTGCGCAAGCCCTTTCGCGCGAACGAAATCTATAACATCCTGTCGAAACATCTGGGTGTGAAATATCTTTACAAAGACACGGTTTTGCTGGGAGAGCAGGATGCGGACCTGACTCCCGAGATGCTGAATGGACTGCCTGAGCGGTTGCTTGGTGAACTCGCGGAAGCGTTGGAAAGGCTGGACAGTAGCAGGATCGACGCGGTCATCCGGCAGATTGCGCAACACGATCAGGCACTGCACAAAAAGCTGATCGAACTGGCCGGTGATTTCAACTATCCGGCCATCCTGCGGAGCTTGCGGAAAGGTGCCTGAAAGCGTCACCCACTCGATCCGGAATTAGTCAGAGTTTCCTCAATTCAATCGCAAATCCGCATCTGAACAACGATCCCGGTGAGATCCAACGACCACGGTCTCAACTTCTTTTTTACGACAAGATGCCGACCTTTGTCATCGGTGCCGTTGGTTTTTCACATCAGCTTGAGGGTCAACGCGCCGGCCACATCAACGAGCCGTTCGATCTCACGTTCAAGCAGAGCACGACCACAGATCCGACCTGGGCCTCCCAGTATTCCGACCGGGAAATCGTCGAGCATGTAGGCACTCAGGGCATTGAGCGGCTCAATTGGCTGGTCGTTCGCGGCACCATGTCGGGCGAGGTGAGTGTAAACAGTCCAACTACCCTATCCCGGTCTCCAGTACCGCTGTGCCACCAGCCCTTATCCCAGCTTTGCGTGCTGTTGCCGACGAAAGCGCGCAGGGGTTATGCCGGTGCGCTTCTTGAAAAAGCGGTTGAAGTAGGCGGGGTCTTCGAAGCCCAGTTCGTAGGCAAGCCGTTGCACCGGCGCCGCGATGTAGACCAAGCGACGTCGCGCCTCCAGCAGCAGACGTTCCTGGGCGATCTCGAAGGCAGAGTGCCCCGTAAGCGTTTTGCTCACGCGGTTGAGCTTAGAGGGGGTGACATTCAGTGCCTTCGCATAGTCGGAGACACTCCAGTGGTCCAGGTAGTGTTGTTCCAGCAGGGCGCGAAAGCGGGTGAACAGCTGAGCGCGTCCCCCTGGCGTCTGCTTGTTGATCTGCTGTAGTGCCAATTGACGTTCAAGCAGCAGAAGGACACTCTTCGCCAGCCATTCGGTCAGCGAGGCATGCCCACGGCGAAGCGTCTGGAATTCACCCAGCAGGTGGATCAGCAGGTCTTCGACGGTTTTGGCTGCGCGGCTGTCGGTGGAGAGATCGATGGCGCGGGGTTCAAGGAAGAGGCTGTCAAACAAGGCACGTCCTCGGCGCGATGAGGCGTCGAGGATCATCGATTCGGAGATGGTCAACACATAGCCGTGTGTTCCGGGTTCAAACCTGAAGGCGTGGATGGTGGTTGGTGGGATGACAATGGCCCGTGGGGGGGGTATCGGCATGATCATATCGTCCAAGTACACTTCACCCCCGCCAGTAAAGATGATGACCGTCTGCAGGAGTCCCCGGTGGATATGAGAATCGATTTCCCAGTCGTAGAGCTGAGAGCGGGCCACAATGCTCTCAACATGAATAAAAGCGGACTCTTCGCCTAAGCTCTCTTCACCATAGAGACTATAGAGCGGTACGGATGTCTGCTGATCCGAGGTGCCTTGGGGAGTCGTCATGAGTAGGGTGCTAAGCGTGGAAATCGGATGGAAATGTAAACATAGTACAATTAATCATCTTAATCGTCCATTCAAGGGCGGGTGCGGGTGAGCCAGACTGTTTATATATCAGGCACCCTGATATTGAGCGCAACCATGCTTGCGCCGAGCGGAACAGCGATTCCGATCAGGGAGTCAGCCCATCACGACGGAGGACAGCATGACACAATGCCCACAAACCCGCAGCCAAGACACGTTTGATCTCTACTCCCCGGAGTTTGATGCCAACCCCTATCCCGCCTACGCGGAGTTGTTGGGGAACCACCCCTGCTACTGGAGTGAAATCGCCGGCAAGTGGGTGCTGACCCGCTACGACGATGTGTTCGAGGCCCTGCATAACTGGCAGAGCTTCTCCTCGGCCCAGGGCAATCTGGTCGACGAACTCCCGGGTCGCGCCGGTAATACCCTGGGCTCCATGGATCCGCCGCGTCACGACCAGGTGCGCGCGGTGGTTCATTCCGTCTTCGCCAAGCGCAATCTGGATCACATGGTCGCGCCGATTCGAGCACTGACCAATGCCGCGCTCGACGGGGTGGAAGGCCAGGCGGTGTTCGATTTCTCCAATGACGTTTCGGCTCGGGTCACGGTTGGCCTGCTGTGCGCCCTCATGGGGCTGCCCGACGGCGATAACGCCACCCTGCGCGACATGGCGCTGACCATGGCGCAGACCGACCCGGTGACCCGGCAGAAGGGTCCACAACACATCGCGGCTTTCGAATGGGTCAAGGAGTATGCGGAAAAAGCCATCCGCGAACGCGAGAAAAATCCGGGCGACGACATCATCAGCCAGATGCTGACGGCCGAGGTGGATGGCGCCAAGCTAACCTTCGCGGAGGTGCAGACGACCATGACCACCCTGATCATGGCCGGTGTGGAGTCTCTCTCCGGCTTTCTCTCCATGATGGCGCTCAATTTGGCGGACCACCCCGAAGCGCGCCGCGAACTGGCGGCGAATCCGCAGCTGATCGCTGGCGCAGTGGAGGAATCCCTGCGCTACAACACCACCGCCCAACGCTTTCGCCGTGTCTTGCCGCACGACCTGGAGTTGCACGGTAAGCAGATGAAGGCGGGAGACTTTGTCATCCTCTGCTATGGCGCCGCCAACCGGGACCCGCGCAAGTTTGCTAACCCGGATGTGTTCGATATTCACCGCAACCCCAAGGGGCATCTTGGTTTTGGCGGTGGTGTGCATCTCTGTCTCGGCGCGGCGATCGGACGCCTGGCATCCAAGGTCTTCTTCGAGGCGTTTCTCAAGCGTGTGCCCGAATTCACCCGAAGCGACGACCCCATGCGATGGGTCTCTTCTTCGAATTTCCGCAGCCCGCTCAACATGAAGCTCAAGCGGGGCTGAGCGGATTGGTCGAATGACGGTGCGGTAAGCCACACCCTACAGTTTGACCCTGTGTAGGGTGTGGCTTGCCGCACCGATACATGGGTTAAGTACGATCCGTTCAGATAACAGTCCTGTCCTGTAATTGTGAACGGAAAAGATCGAAAGTGATTGATGCTCTGTAGGCAACACCATGGTAAAAGCGATTTACATTGATAACGATGGCGCGGAAGAAGCGCTGGATGTGCCCGAGGGCTGGACGCTGATGCAAGCCGCCATCAGCAACGGCATCGACGGCATCGAAGGAGAGTGTGGTGGATCGTGCTGCTGCGCCACCTGCCACGTCTATGTGGACGAGGCCTATCTCGACAAACTCGATCCCATGTCCGATACCGAAAACGGCCTGTTGGACAATACGGTTTCCGAACGCAGAGCCAACAGCCGACTGGCCTGTCAGATCAAGGCCAGTGCGGCGCTGGACGGCATCGTCATCCACACGCCTGAAGCACAGAGCTGAACACAGTGGACGATCCCATCGTCATCGTCGGTGCCGGCCAGGGCGGTCTGCAATTGGCGGAAAGCCTGCGCAAGGAGAAGTTCGACGGAGAGATTCTCCTCATCGGTGAAGAAGCCCGGGCGCCTTATGCCCGGCCGCCTCTCTCCAAAGCCCTGCTTCTCGGTGAAATGACCGTCGAACAACTCACCCTGCGCAATTCAAGTGCGTTGGAAAAAAAACACATATCCCTGCAGACAGCGGCGCGGGTTACGGCCATTGACCGTTCGGCGCGCAAGCTCACGCTCGCCAACGGCAAGATGCAACCCTATGCCAAGCTGGCGCTGGCTACCGGTTCGCGTGCGCGTGAGCTGCCCATTGCAGGTATCCATCTGGTTGGCGTGCGGCGTCTGCGTACTCTCGACGATGTCCTGGCCATCCAGTCGGACCTGGTCTCGGCTCAGTGCATCACCGTCATCGGTGGTGGATTCATTGGCCTGGAAATGGCCGCCGTTGCCCGCCGGTTGGGCAAAGAGGTCGTTGTCCTGGAAGCGGCGGATCGTCTGATGGCGCGGGTGGTGTCGCCGCCGCTGTCAGACTTTTTTCTTGATCTGCATCGAAACAAGGGTGTGGATGTGCGCCTGAACACTCAGGCGCAAGAGATTACGGGAACCGGTGGGCAGGTAACCGGTGTCAGGTTGCACGATGGCGAAGTCCTGAATACGGACCTGGTGGTGCTGGGCGTGGGTATCATCCCCAATGCAGAACTGGCTGAGACGGCCGGACTGGCATGCGATAGTGGCATCCTAGTGGATCTCTGTGGGCGAACCACCGATCCCGACATCGTCGCCTGTGGCGACTGCACGGTAACCCAGGTGGACGGCGGACTGCGCCGCTTGGAGTCGGTGCAAAATGCGGTGGAGCAGGCCAAAGCGGCAGCCGCCGCGGTGATGGGCCGGGAGAAGCCCTTCACCGCCACCCCCTGGTTCTGGTCGGACCAGTACCACATCAAGCTGCAAATGGTGGGGTCCTCTACGGGTTACGATCAAATGGTCGTTCGCGGCGCAGTGGAAGTGGAGGTCTTTTCATTGTGCTACTTCAAGGATGGCAGGCTGATCGCCATCGACAGCATCAACGCACCCTCTGATCATATGCCGGGGCGTAAATTGGTAGGTAATCCGGCGGTTCACATCACCCCCGAGGAGGTTGCCGATAGAGACTTCGACCTCAGTAAGGCCCTGAACTGAATGCTATGTAGTTAAGAGCGTTGGGGATGATCTTCAACACCTTTTTGGTGGGGCAGGGCCCCTCCCTACCGATGGTTCGGAGTGTAGGGTGGGGGCCTGCCCCACCATCAAATCCCTTCACTAAGTAGCATCAGGTCCTGAACTAAAAAGGCGCTGGGTAGTCACGGGTGCCATCCTCCCGCCAAGCCCGTCGTCATCGATTATTCGGCGGGTCGTATGCTGTCTGCCTCTATAGCTCTCTGTTCGATTTGAACATGGCGGGACTGATCTGGTGCTTTCCAAGCAGCCGATAGAATTCGGTGCGGTTGCGTCCTGCCAGCCGTGCTGCCATGGTCACCTGTCCGTCGGTGATCTTGAGCAGGCGGATGAGGTATTCCCGTTCGAACTGCTGTTTGGCGTTGGCATAGGAGAGGTCCTTGCCCGGCTCTTTATCATGTAGCGCCCTGGCCACCAGCGCGGCGGATATCAAGGGTGTCGAGCAGAGTACGCTGCACTGATCCACCACATTCTGCAGTTGACGGATATTACCCGGCCAGTCGTTGGTGATCAGAATCTCCATGGCCTCAGGGGTGAAGGCCTTTGCCCGTTGTTTGGCCGACTGCTGCTCCAGAAAGTGTCGCGCAAGCAACGGGATATCCTCCCGCCGCTGTCTCAAGGCGGGTAGGGAAAGGGTGACCACATTGAGCCTGTAGTAGAGATCTTCGCGAAATTGCGAACTGTCGACCGCCTCTGCCAGGTTGCGATGTGTCGCCGAGATGACGCGTACGTCGACGGGCAGAGAGCGGCTTGAGCCGATCGGCCGGATCTCCTGATCCTGCAGCACGCGTAGCAACTTGGCTTGCAGTGAAAGCGGCATGTCGCCGATTTCGTCGAGGAACAGGGTGCCGCCATTTGCTGACATAAAGAGGCCTTCCTGCGACGAGATCGCTCCAGTGAAGGCGCCTTTGGCATGTCCGAACAACTCGGATTCCAGCAGCTGGTCGGGTATCGCGGCGCAGTTGATGGCGACAAAGGATTTATCCGCCCGTGGACCTGCCTTATGAATGGCGCGGGCCAGGACCTCCTTGCCGGTACCGGACTCACCTTGAATCAGTACCCTGGCCTCGCTGTCGGCCAGCAGGCGTGCTTCCGAAAGCAGGGAGTTCATAAGTGGACTGGCGGTGACGATCTCCGCTCGCCATGACTCATCCTGTGGCTCGTCCACAGGCTCTCCTGGAGGCGAGACGGTGAAGGCGCGTTCAAGCAGATGCAGCAGCTCCCGGGCGTCGTAGGGCTTGGTGAGGTAACCGAACACGCCCTGCTGTGTGGCCTGCACCGCGTCTGGGATGGTGCCATGGGCAGTGAGCACGATAATCGGCAATGTGGGATCCTGACTGTGCAGGTGTTGGAACAGGGCCAAGCCATCCATGCCTGGCATGCGCAGATCGGTAATCACAGCCTGGGGGCGCTCAAGGGCAATGTTGGCCAATGCCTGCTCTGCGCTGTTTGCGACAGCGACATCATAGCCGGCGGATTTTAGTCTGATGGACAACAGTTTCAACAGATCAGGATCATCGTCCACCAGCAAAATTGTGTGCCTGTTCTTGCTCATTTGGCCGGTTCGAAAGTGGTGGTTAGGGGTTCTTCGATACGCCTGTTTGACTCTTCCAATAGACGTTCCAGACCCTTCAGATTCTCAATCTTCTTCTTCAGTTCGATACGTTTTCTTCGCTCCGTGCGGTACCTCTGTTCAAGGACCAGCTTTTGTTGTTGTAAAAGCAGTATCTCTTCAATGCCCGGCTCTTTCGTTTCGGAAGCGAGTTCATCGAGGAGCTGTTGGGCCCGTTTCAGGGATTTATCATCCATGTCTCTATCCGAAAGTAGCAGAACCAGGTCGAAACGATCGCTCGCTTCGAGTTTTGTTATATCGGCTTGGAGCTGGTTGAGGAACTGTTTTCTCTCTCTATCCTTCAGGGCAGCGATATCTTTCAGGCTGGCTAGCACACCTGGCAATGTCAAAGCGTACGCCTGTTCCTCTTCGGCTGCCGGCTTCGGCATCTCCACTTCTACCTGCTGTGCTCTTTCCTGCATCTGTATCTGCATCTGCATCTGCATCTGCATCTGCATCTGCTCCGGTGTTTGCGGACAAGGGCAGGGAGTGGCACAGGCGGTGAGCCACAACAGAAACGGCAGAGTCCCAGCTTGCTTAGCATGCATGGCTAAGGCTCTCACCAGTGACCGGCAGCTTGATGAGAAAGCAGGCACCGGTGGTTTCCTCCTCACTCAACAGGAGCTCGCCACCGTTTGCCTCGATGTGAGCCGTGGCGATAGAGAGGCCGAGCCCGCTTCCTTGAATTCTTCCGGCCGGCTGATTTTCGCCTTGATAGAAGGGCTGGAAAATATAGCTTCTGTCCTCAAGCGGTACCCCTGGTCCCTGGTCCCTGATGCTGATGTGGATTTCGTTGGCATGGCGCTTCGCCTTGATTTCGATAGTGCCTCCATCGGGACTGAAGCGAATGGCATTGCCGATGAGATTATTGAGTGCTGTTTCCATCAGTTCTCTGTCGATCTGAAGCATCACTCCCGTCACCTGGGATGTGAGTGTCAGGTGTTTCGATTTCATTGAAAGATCGAAATTGCTTGCCACGGTATCGATCAATGACTGCAGTGCTAAGGTGGAACTCTCCCGCTCTTTTGTCAGGTAGAGCGCATGTTGGTATTGGAGCAGCTCTTCGATCCTTTGTCTGAGAACCCGAACGCTGCCCTGCATGATTTCCACTATTTCCTCTTGCTGAGTCGTAAGGTCTCCCACCACTTTGTTCGACAGGAGGTCCACGGCTTCCCATAACGCGGTTAGCGGGGTTTTCAGCTCATGGGATACCTGGCGGAAAAAAAGCTGTTTTTGATCTTCGAGCTCTGCCAAACGGTGTCGTAGCCAATCCAGCTGTTCGCCCAATTTGGCCATGTCTCTGGGGCCTGTAACAAACACTGGCGTTGCCAGGTCATCATTGCCTAATCGTTGAATACTTTCTGAGAGCTGCCTCACTGGACGGCTGAGTAACCAGGAGAGCACTCCAGCCAGTGTCAGGGAGAGGACGGTAACGGCTGTGCTTTGCCAGATCATCGTCTGCTGGACCTGATCAGCCGTTTCACGCAGGATCGCTTGTCGACGCTGAATCAACGTGCCGAGTTGATCAGATATGTTGGATATCGTGAGATGCAGGCGATCGAAATCCGGCTTGAAGGCCTCGAAACTATCCGCTCCAGTGCGCTGCTTTTTTTTCAGCCGTTGAAACAGGGAGGATTCCTGTGTGCCGAGATCAGCGAGCAGCTCTGTCGCGGTCGCTTCCAGGGGCATGGTCTGCAGTGGGGCGAGCGATTCGAGAAAGCGCTGGTGAGAATTTTCCAGTCGGCTAATGAGGGTGGGATCCTCCAATACGTAAAACTGTCCGGCCGCTCGTTGCAGAGAGAGGGCCGCCTCGGCCAGCTGCCGGCTTTTCAAGGTGGCCTCCTCGGTGATCTGTACCGAGCGACGACCTTCCAGCGACATCCGTTCCAATTGAACACTCATGCTGAATATGCCGCCCAGCAAAGGAATGACCACTAGCAGGAAACTGCCCAGCAAGGGGGAGGAGAAGGTAATAGGGTGTTTGATGCTCAAGCCAGCTTTCATGGCGAGTTCTGTGATAGCTCACTCCGAATTATTATCCGCTTAGTATGCATCAATTATCTGTCTCATGTTGCAGCGGAGCAAAATTCGGCTGTCGCTATTTGGCGACAGGATATTTCACTATAAATCATATAGTTATCCTTGTTGGGTGTTCGGGTGTCGGGTTGTGGCGACGACTTGCGGGGATGAGGAGAGGCCGGATTACCGGCAGACAGCGCTATCTCCTTGATTCTGTGGTGCCCATGATTTTTGGCACAGGTAGTGCTTAGGTTATTACGTGTTCAATCGACACACATAATAATCTTCTGAGGAGGAAGAAAATGAAAAAAAGTTACCTACCCATGACGCTTAGCTTGTTTGGTAGCCTGGTGCTTAGCACTGCCGCTTTTGCCGGCGAAGGCGCCACGATGGATTTCGGAACACTCGACGTCAACCAGGACGGTTCTCTGAGTGCCGAAGAGGCTGTTGCGGATCCTGAACTGAGCAAGAACTGGAGTGACATCGACAAGGATGAAAACGGTTTGATCGATCAAGCCGAATTCAGTGCCTTCGAAGGTGTGCAAGACAGCGCTACCGGAGAGCAGGCGAGTCAGCAGTAAGCTGATAATCGCTGCGTGAAGCGAGTCGTCTAGTACGGCTCTCACGGAAAACCGCCCGAGGCTGTGTTTCGGGTGGTTTTTTTCTGCCCTGAGGTCGGGGCCTGCTGACTCTTTACCTAATGATAAGAATAGGGATGTTTGAATACTTCATTGAACCGGGGCAGCTGGCTGGAAGCCACCATGTTCTGTGTGGATAGGGCTTGCCTCACTGTACGACTGTCCCCTCTTTAAGGCTTTTTACGCATCCGCGTGGCCAAAGTGACAGCGGTACTGCGAAGGCGTAATCCCGAGTTGTTTGATAAACAGGCGCCGTAGGCGCTCCTCCTGCTGAAAGCCACATAGGTGTGCCACCGATTTTATGGGTTGTGTCGTGTTGCCAAGGAGTTCGCGAGCCTTTTCAAGGCGGAGCTTTTCCACATATTTTCCCGGTGGCATGCCGGTTTGCTGATGAAAACTGCGGGAAAAATGCCGTGGACTCATGGCCATGAATTCGGCGAGGGTTTCAACCTGCAGTTCGGGCCGTGAAATATTTTCCAATAGCCAGTCGTGTAGTTTTTGAAAGCGATTTCCTGCTTTTTTTCTCAATTCAATCGGAGCACTGAATTGTGACTGGTTCCCAGGACGGCGAAAATACAATACGAGATTTCTTGCCGTTTCAATGGCGATGTCAGCACCGTAGTCCCGTTCGACCAAGGCCAGCGCGAGGTCGATGCCAGCGGTAACGCCGGCGCTGCTGAAAACATTGCCGGCTTCGACATAGATGGCATTTTCACAAAGCAAAATAGATGGGTATTGTTCGGCGAGAGTTTGCGCGTAGCGCCAATGGGTGGTGCAGCGTTTTCCATCCAGCAGTCCCAGTTTCGCCAGCAAAAATGCACCGGTGCAGATCGAAACAATTCTGCCGGCCATGTCGGCGCGTGCCTTGAGGTAGTTCAAGCGTGTCGCGTCACTACAGAATCGGCTTGGGTGGCTGCCGCCGGGAATCACCAGATAGTCTGTTTTTTCATGCTCCCCTCGCGCCCCTTCGCTGTAGACGGTCAGGCCGGACTCCAGTCTGATTTGGCCGGCAACCTCGCCGCTGAAAAGTACCTGGTAGCCTGCATGGGCTTGCTTTGAGCGCAACAGTTTGGTGGCGACCGAAAAGACTTCCAGCGGCCCAGTAATGTCCAGGCTGTTGGCACCGGGAAAGAGAACGAGTTCGACGAGTTTCATGGTTTGGGTCTGGCCGTCAGGTTTCGGCAGTGTAAGGGGGGGCCGGACTGTAGTGCAATATTCTCCTGACTTGCCGGGCATGTGCCGGGGTGTGAATTTCGCCGATCAGCCAGAGTGCCATATCGATGCCGGCGGAGACTCCCTGCGCGGTGACGATCTTTCCATCTCGCACATAGCGCATATCTTGCATGACCGTGATCGTATCGTCCTTACGCAGCTCTTCGATCAGTTTCCAGTGTGTGGTTGCTTTTTTATGTTGTAGCAATCCCGCACGTTGCAGTATCAACGCGCCTGTGCAAACCGCTGTCGTGTAGTCTGTCTGGCTTGACTGCTGCTGAATCCACGCGATGGCGTTTTTACTCTTCAGAGCGGCGCCAAGCTCGTTTGCTCCCGGTACCAGTGCCACATCCAATGGGGGGCAGTTTTCGAATGTGAACTGCGGTAAGACCTCCATGCCGCTGGCACAGACAATTGGCTCCGCTGTTTCGGCAATGGTGACGACACGCCCGCTGTTCAATAGACGATTCGACAGGGCGAATACTTCGTAGGGACCGGCGAAATCGAGGGCGGCTACTTGCTGGTAAAGGTAGATGCCGTAGGTCGTGCTCATGCTTTGCTCCTAGATCGGTTGGACTGATCACCACACTAGGTTTCTGCACGATCAGCAGCAATGACAAACAACCGGCATTTTCTGCCATCGGGATGTTTCTAACCAGGCCTTGATCTGAGCCACGCTTGTAGCCCTGAGTGTATTAATATCTATGGCCTGGTTAGAAATGGGCCGGATGAACTTTAGCGTATGCGCACGTCCGCTGGCTGATATGCCACTGGCGTGCTTCAGAACTCTTCCGTATCGATTTCGCTCTGTGTAGCGGCGTTATAGCGTGTGCCGATGACGGTGTGACGGTTGATGAGAGCGTCGAGCTCTTGCATAAGGGCGGCATCGAGTTCCACTCTAGCCGCGCTTAGATTCTCTTCCAGATGGGCGATGGAGGTAGTGCCGGGGATCGGCAGGATGTTGTCGTCCCGCGCCAGCAACCAGGCAAGGGCGAGTTGTCCCGGGGTGGCATTGGTCCTCTCAGCAAGGCTTTGCAGGCCGTCGAGCAGGGGCAGGTTGCGGGCGAAGTTGTCTGCATGGAAGCGAGGCATGATGCGGCGGATGTCTTTCTCTTGCAGGTCCGAGACATCACGCAGAGCGCCGGTGAGGAAACCGCGGCCCAGCGGGCTGAAGGCGACGAAGGCGGTACCGAGTTCGCGACAGGTCTCCAGTACAGCGATCTCAGGGTTGCGGGTCCACAGGGAGTACTCGGTCTGCAGGGCGCTGATCGGGTGTTCCGCGTGGGCGCGGCGCAGGGCGCTAGCGGAGACCTCCGACAGGCCGACGGCCAGCACTTTACCCGCCTCCACCAGGCGGGAGAGGGCGCCGACGCTCTCCTCGATGGGGATCTGTTTGTCCCAACGATGCAGATAGTAGAGATCGATACGGTCGGTACGCAGCCGTTGTAGCGCTTCATCACAGGTGCGCAGGATGGTTTCCGGCCGACCGTCGATGACCCGCTTGCGGTCGACCCCGGTCATGCCGCACTTGCTGGCAAGGAATATCCGATTGCGATGGGGAGCGAGTGCCTTGCCGACCAGGGCTTCATTGTTGCCAAAGCCGTAGAGGGCGGCGGTATCGAAGTGGGTTACGCCCAGATCCAGGGCCTGTAGCAGCAGCGATTCGGCGGCCTCGGGGGCGGGCGGGGTGCCGTAGGCGTGGCTCAGGTTCATGCAGCCCAGACCGATGGCGGGGACTTCGGTTTGGCCGATTCGGCGGGTGTTCATGGCGTGAACTCCATAGATGAATAGTGTTGAGTGATGAATGTTGAGTTTTTAGTTG
>JBNKJP010000007.1:0-60068 GCA_050291245.1 Candidatus Thiodiazotropha sp.
CGGTAATGTCGTTCATTGAGATTCACAATGAAGCGCCAGCACCATATATTTGGACAAAATCGGCGAGCGATATTTTGGAAAAAGTTAAACGTGGCCGACAAAAACTCAATAAGTTACAAACTGTTTGACGACCTACACTAGGACATATCCATGGTAAGGAATACATAATTGCACGACATGAACGGCGGATAGAAAACAAACATCATGATTTAAGCAGTCCGCTTGCAGAAAAATATACTGGATTAAAGAAAGAAGCGGGCTGTTTCAACAGGGAGTAGCTATTTTGCTTGAGACGAGACGAACAAAAGTCTCTGCTGTTACAGCTTCGTGATACTAAAAGTTGTATAGCGCGTTATGGCTATGTCAGCAGCATCCTGCAGGCCGCAAACCCTGGGCTTCTCTGATAACCGAGATTCTGACAGGCATGCTTTAGGGCGTACACCGTACTTACAAATCGTTTCAACTAACTTTCGAATCGAATCGTTATGAATTACCAGTTTTTGGCATGATATCCTACAGTTAAATTCATAGGTTTATGTGTGCGCAAAAGTGGTTGACATACTACCCTTACCTATGCAAATTTTGCTTAGATGTCCTAGCTACAGGATATCATCGCCGGAAGAATTCTGTAATTTCGCCACAGGGAGTATTTGCCATGAAATTAAACAATAATTGGTTTTCTAATTATACAGCTGTTATTTTTTGTGCTCTCTCTATTTTCGCAAGCACCGCCAGCGCTGAAACACAGGCAGCATTAGGATCAGGCACGACCGAAGCCGCCGCTTGCCAACAGGCAAAGATGCTTGCCCAACAATATTGCGGAGGAAAGGTCACCTCGTTCGAACGCTGTAGCTGTGGAATGAAAATTGTTAATCGACACCAACAGTGGAGTTGTCAGGTAGATGCTCACTGTGGACCCAGGACAGGTATCGTCAAGCCAGAGATTGAATGACCGCAAGACAGAAGAGGAACCTAATAATGATTTCCTCTCAATAAAGCGGTATCTCTGGGCACGGGGTCGACCGGGAAAAGAGAACTATTTGAGCACCCAATTCCTGTCGCTCAATGAAACAACGAAATGGGTGCCCTTTATTTTCCGTTTTACAGGCTAGTGGTTTAGCTTGTCGGATATCATTCCAGTAAATTCCCAGAAACTATCTTGACGGGCGCGTTAGTTACTTCGTCCCACTTGCCATCGCTATCCTGATACTTGTAATTGGCAGTACCTGACTTCCAGTCTTCACTTAATACCATGCGCAGTTCGACATTGGGCGGGATAACGGGACCGATACCTCCTCCCTGAGGCCACTTAATGATGGGGTGGCCCGTGGCGGTGACGAGGATGTGGCAACGATCTGGCATGACACACATATAGGTATATTGACCACTCAGATTGGTGGCGAGATCCAGTGGCGGATTGGTTGCCTGGGTGATATGCCCAATGCCGTTCACGGTCTCGCCTGGGGTGAACACGCTGAAGTTCACTTTGAACAAAGGAGCACCCGGCATGTTTCCTCCGATTTCGTAACTAACGATGAAAAGACCGGTCATTGCTTCTACTTTTGTGTCCATTATCTATTCTCCGTGTTGGTCGAAATTGTTTCATTCCTAATGCATCCATCCTAAGCTATGTCATATTCTCCGGGTATCACCTCCTTGCCGATCAAGTAAACAACAATACATATCCTTGATATTGGATAGTGCTTAGCACATGTTTGAAGTGTTTAGTTAAGCACAGGGATCATGATTTATTTCCATGTGATTTAAAAAACACCAATTGCCGTACTATCGCGGATAGCGGATTTCACAAAGCAGTCTCGTGTCGTATGGATTTTTACGACGAGCTATTGAAAACTCAACTCATAAATTCCATGTCAGTGGACCACGTACACACCGTTGCGTAATCCGTATCATTAGTGTAGCCAAAGAGTCAGGCCCATTCTATTAAATTCTAGATTATTGCCAGTCTATCGCTGTTCAGTGCAGCCCACTCCACGGTCTCTCACTCGTCCGAGGTTTGAACAGTGCACATAATTGCGGTATGTAGGTAGTCCACTAATAGTAAGCTATTAATAGGCGCTCCACTTTAAGCGGCTCAATTTCTGGCTTGATCGATGTCCAGACAACAGATCGGTGTATTGCTCAACCATGTTGGGTTATCGCATCAAGACAGATTTTGACTCAATTTCCTGGGAATCTAAGAATACCTACCTGGATCGGTTCGAAAAAGATCTCATCGGCCGGGGTGCCCGGTTTGACTTCTTCACTGAGAAAAAGGGTGAAGGTTTCGTAGAGTTTATGTCGGAAGACCAGGATTTCGTCAGGTGGGGCTCAGAACAAATGCATGATGTAGCTACTTGCTGCAAGTATCTACACTGGAATAAGCCGATGAACAGGTGGCTTTGCTCGCTTGCTTGAGTTATCACGCTCTGAGAGTGCATTTTATGCTCACTAGGACTGGTGTCTAAGTTGGTGCTGCGTCGCCGCTCAGTGGGATTTTGATTCAGAAGTTCGATGGACCTGACTACCTGCTTGAGTGGGTGCCAAATCATCTGAATTAATTCTGTACAGATGCTATATTCTGTCTTGGGGAGAGTTACAGTTCAAAGAAATATAGTTATGTGCATTAGGAACAATGAAGATTATTTATAGAGCTGGAGATATTACTGAAGCCCATATCATTAAGGGTCTACTTGAATCAAATGGAATCGATGCCTATGTCGCTGGTTTTTATTTACAAGGCGCTGTTGGCGATCTTGCAGCGAGAGATTTTGCTCATATTCATGTCGCTGATAAAAATCAACAACGCGCTACTGAAATAGTATCTGAGTATGACGGCAATAAATATTCACAGCAAAAAAATAGTAAAACATCCCATGGAACCACTGGTTTCAATAAAATATTCCTAATTATGACAATCGCCATATTAATTATGGCCATTTATACCCTAGTATTATGATAATGGTAAAAAACAAATACATATAACAAGACAAATTCAGCTTGTAATAATCGCCACTTCTTCGTCGCCCTGCTTTTTGCCTTTGATGATTTGCAACAGTAGAACTCAAATGGAGAAAACGTGAAAAGACTACATATAGCACTATCCACGAATAAAATTGAAGAATCTATAAACGACTACACTAATCGCTTAGGCATAGCACCTTGTTCGTATATTCCTAATGAATATGCGCTCTGGCGAACCGAATTCTTAAATGTATCAATTCGCCAGGATCCTACTTGTAAGCCCGGAGAATTGAGGCATTTAGGGTGGGAAGACAACTCAGCTACAGAATTCAGTGAAGAAAAGGACGTAAATGGTATTACTTGGGAAAGTTTCAGCGCAAAATTGCAAGCGGACGAAATAAATAAACTATGGCCTGAAGCAAGGTACCATCCAAAATAGTGAGTTCTAAAAAGCTCAGCAAGCACTTACATCGCGCCACTTCTACCGGATTACGCTTTGCGCCATCCAGACTACGCCGGAATGACAAAATTCCAGGACATTGCGGTCTAATTTTCTTCGATAATTCAACGTGTCGTGGCGCGCACCCGGCGCCAGGGCAGAGTGAAGAGGCTGTCCCGGTCGCCATGATCCAGGGTAATGGCATAGGCGGCCTGCAGATTTTCCGCGCTGAGCACCTGTTCGGGTTCTCCCTGGGCGAGGGTACGGCCCTGATGCAGCAGATGCAGGCGATGGCAGTAGTGAGCCGCCAGGGAGAGGTCGTGCAGCACCACGATCACCGCGCGTCCTGCCGCGCAGCTCTCCTGCAGCAGATCCATGACATCCAGTTGATGGGCCGGATCAAGGGCCGCCACCGGTTCATCGGCGAGCAGAATGTCCGCCTCGGTTACCAGTGCCCGGGCCAGCTTTACCCGGGCCTGCTCCCCTCCGGAGAGCGTATCGTAGCGCCTCTCACGCAAAGTGAGCAGATCGGTGCGCTCCAGGATCCCTTCGATGATCGTCTGGTCCCCCGCATCAGGTTGCTGCCAGGGGCCCAGGTGGGGGGAGCGTCCCAGCGCCACCAACCGCTCCACGCTCATCGGCCAGGCCACGTCTCCGGCCTGGGGCAGGTAGGCGATGTGCCGGGCGCGGACCCCCGGGGGATAGTTTGCCAGGAGGGTCTTGTTGAGGTGAATCGTACCCGAGGCGGGCGCGCGAATTCCGGCAAGCAGTCTCAGCAGGGTGCTCTTACCCGCCCCGTTGGGACCGATCAGGCCCAGCATCTGGCCGGGCTCCAGGGTGATATCCACCCCGTCCAGCAGCACCTGTTGCCGGCTGACTACTCGGAGCGCCTGGGCGTTAATGAGACTCATCGGGCACTCCGGTTGCCGCTGAGGATCAGCCAGAGAAAGAAAGGGGCACCGATCAGTGAGGTGACCACCCCGACCTTGATCTCTCCGGGCAGCGGGATGGCGCGTACCAGGATATCCGCCAGCACCAGCAACAGCGCCCCACCCAGGGCGCTGGGCAGCAGCAGGCGGCTGGGCTGGTAGCCCACCAGGGGACGCAGCAGGTGCGGCACCACCAAACCGATAAAGCCGATCGCCCCGGTTACCGAGATGGCCGAACCCACCGCGAGGGCGACCGCCAGGAACAGGCGCCGGCGCAGCCGGGGCAGGTCCACCCCGAGGGAGCCGGCCGCCTCCTCACCGAGAGTAAGAAGGTCCAGGGCGCGGCCTTGCCGGGCGATCAACAACCATCCGAGCAGCGTACCGGGAAACAACATCGCCAGATCGTTTCGGCTGACATTGGCGAGGGAACCGAGCATCCACAGGGCAATCTCCTGTACCGCGTAGGGACTGGGCGCGAGATTCAGAAGCAGAGAGACCATGGCCAGGGCAAAGCTGTTGACCGCCACGCCAGCCAGGATCAGGGTCAGGGTGTCCGCTTCCCGGCCGGCCAGCAGGTAGACCAGCAGGGTGGCCAGCAGGCCTCCCAGTATGCCGCCAACCGGCAGGGCGAAGGCGGCCACTGAGGCAAGTCCGAAATAGAGGGTGATCACCGCGCCCAGGGCCGCCCCGCTGGCGCTACCGATCAACCCGGGGCTGGCCAGGGGGTTACGCAACAGGGATTGCATTACCGCGCCGCAGAGTCCCAGGGAGGCACCGGCGAGTAGGGCGACCAGAGTACGTGGCAATCGCAGCTCGGTGAGGATGATGGCGGAGACCCCGGGGTGATCGCTGAAACTCTCCTGCAGGGCCTGCCAGAGTGGAAGGGTCTGGCTGCCGATCAGCAATGAGAGCAGTGACGTGGTCAGCAGGCCGCTCATGAGCAGGGCGTTGATATTGAGCCGGGAGCGGTCATTCATGGCTGTTGTACCTGTGACCTGATCAGACGCAGCCGCTCCACTGCGTCCGCCAGCATGGGACCGGGGCAGATCCAGTCCTTGTAGGGAACGACGAACAGCGGCCGATCCCCTAACAGACGCCTGAGGGCCGGGTGCAGCAACAACCGTTCCGCCCGAGAGTCGCTGGAGGCGGTGTAAGGAGAGGTGATCAGGGCATCGGGCCGCCAGGCGATGAGTTGTTCCAGATCCCCCTGCACATAGCCCTTGAGCCCCATCTCGGCGGCCCGGTTACGCCAGCCCGAGAGCTTCATCGCCTGGTCCTGCAGGGTGTCCTGACCGCTGGTGTAACCCCGGGGTTGCAGAAACAGGGCGGAGGGCGGGTCGCTTTCGCCGGTTTCGGATTGCACCGCGATACGTTGCCGAAACTCACGGATCATAGCCTCGCCCCGGGATAACTGACCCAGGCGCTCGGCAAGCCGCCGGATGTCATCCTCGATCTGCTCCGGATCCCGGCCCAGGGTCAGGGGGTGGAGCGGATATCCGAGCTGTTCCAGGCTGTGGCGCAAACGGGGATTGGTGTAGGGGGAGGTGAGGATCAGGTCCGGTTGTCCGGCGATGATCTCCTCCAGGCGCCCCCGGTGGCTGGGTATACCCTCGGCTTGGGATGCCATGTAGGAGTTCCGCGGATCCGTGGCGAGATGGCTGACCAGGGCCACCTGGTGACGATCCGCCAGCATCAATAATAGCTGGTCGCTGCACAGACTGAGTGAAACCACCCGTTGGGGCGGATCGGCCAGAGCGGGGTTCAGATGCAGCCAGAAAATCAACAACCCGGTCAGTATGGATGCTTTCATGTTCGGTCAGGGTCAGTGGGTAATGTCACTTAACTTAAGGCAATGCTTTGGGTTTTCGTCATTCCGGCTTACGCCACAAAAGTTGCGCATGGATCGAGCGTTTACAGACCGTCCAAGGATGAAATCCAGGAATGACGCATCGTCCAGCCTTCTGGATCCCGGCATACACCGGGATGAGGGTGGTTTTCGGTTTAAAGATAAGTGCCATTCGAGTCAGTGGGTTATACTGTACCGCGAAACACAGTTCCAGTTCGCCATTATCGAGCGATCGTTCCACCAAGAGTAAGTTGTGCACGGGTACCTTGTTGCACGCATCGTCGGCGTGTTCTCCATCATTTTCGGCTTGACGCTGCTGATTCCGATCGCGGTCTGTTTCATCTATGGCGAGATGGGACAGTTGGTGGATTTCCTCTATCCCTTTGCCGGCTCCCTGGGACTGGGTAGCACCCTGTGGGCCGTGGGCCAGCGCAAACCGGCGGCGCTGGGCAACCGGGACGGCTTTTTGATCGTGGTACTGTTCTGGATCATCTTCAGTCTACTCGGCGCCTGGCCCCTGCTCATCGCCACCAACCTGACCCCGGTCGAGGCCCTGTTCGAGTCGGTTTCCGGGATCACCACCACCGGGGCCACGGTGATCACCGGGCTGGATGATCTGCCCAAGTCAATCCTGTTCTTCCGTCAGCAGCTGCAATGGCTGGGTGGCATGGGACTGATCGTACTCGGCGTGGCGGTCATGCCGATGCTCGGTATCGGCGGCATGCAGCTCTATCGGGCGGAGATGCCGGGGCCGGTCAAGGAGGAGAAGCTCACCCCACGGCTGGCCCAGACCGCCCGTGCCTTGTGGTTGATCTATTTCGGCCTGACCCTGGCCTGCGCCTTCGGCTACTGGCTGGCGGGCATGGATCTGTTCGATGCCCTGTCACACAGCATGTCCACGGTCTCGACCGGGGGATTCTCCACCCATGACGCGAGTATCGGCTACTATAACAGCAACGCCGTGGAGCTGGTGGCGGTGGTCTTCATGCTGCTGGCGGCCATCAATTTCGGGGTTCATTTCATCGTCCTGCATCATCGCAACCCGGTCCACTATCTGCGTGATCCGGAGGTGTGGACCTTCCTGCGTTTCGTGGTGGCGGTGGTGCTGGTGGTGAGTCTGGTATTGCTCCTAGAGGAGGAGTACGGCAGCCTGATCAACAGTTCCCAGGATGCCACCTTCGAAGTGGTCTCCCTGGTGACCAGTACCGGTTTCGCCAAGGTGGACTTTTCCAACTGGCCCGATTTTCTGCCGCTTCTGCTGATCTTTATCAGCTTTGTCGGAGGCTGTGGGGGCTCTACCGCCGGTGGCATGAAGGTGATGCGGGTGATGCTGCTGATCAAGCAGGGACAGCTGCAGGTCAAATCCCTGATTCATCCCCATGCGCTGATTCCGCTACGCATCGGCAAGCGGATCCTGGACCCACGTCTGACCCAGGGCGTGTGGGGCTTTTTCGGACTCTACCTCTCCACCTTCGCCGTTCTGGTGCTGCTGATGGTACATGCGGGGTTGGATGAGCGCTCGGCCTTCGCCGCCGTGGCGACCTGCATAAACAATCTGGGCCCCGGGCTGGGCGAGGTGGCCTACACCTTTCAGAACGTCAGCGATTTCGGCAAGTTGATCTCGGTGCTGGCGATGCTGCTCGGCCGGCTGGAGATCTTTACCCTGCTGGTGTTGCTTTCGCCGACCTTTTGGTTCCGCTGATCGCGTTGGGCATCAACATATTCTATCAACAATAAACTTGATGGTTGCCTTGGTGTAAGGTTTTATCAGAAATTCGTCAAAACCTGCATCAAGGCATTTTTTTCGATTTCTGGCAGAAGCATCCGCAGTCAAAGCGAAGATCTTGATATGAGAAGTTTCATTCTCTGCCTCCATGGCGCGTATTTTTCTAACAAATTCATAGCCGTTCATTTTCGGCATATAGCAGTCAACGATTAATGCATCGAATTGATGTGACATAAATCGCTCAATCCCCTCTATTCCATTTTGTGCTTGAATTAAGCTAATCCCTGATAATTCACAGTACATCTTAAATACCTGACGATTAATTGCTGAATCTTCAACATAAAGTAGAGAGTATTGCTTCTTTACTTTGTATTCGAACTCGTCAGTCGCAGAGAATTGCGGTGACGCCACAGGCAGACTGATTTTAAAAGAAAAACAAGACCCAGTTTCCGGTTTGGAATAGTCAAGGTGTAGTCTGCCATTCATGCGATCAGAAATCTTGCTTGCAACTGCCAAGCCGTTACCCAATCGGGAATAAAGCTTATCAGTTGGATTTTCGCCAATTTGTAATAGTTTAAAAATTGCTATTTGTTCACTGTCTCTGATGCCAACACCTGTATCTGCCACAAAAATGGAAAGTTCAGTTTGTCCTTCCGATAGAGAGATATCAGCAGTTACAGTAACCTTGCCTTTTTCAGTAAAACGAATAGCATTGTCTAATATAATATTAACAACCTGACTGATACGCGCCCAATCACCTTGTACATAAAGAGGTTCTTCACCATCCAGGCCTTTAATAATAAATTGATAGTCTAATCCTTTAATATGCGCAAATTCTGCGTGCGAGTGGAACAATGCCTGGAGTGAGTCGTATAGTAAAATTACCGTTAATGAGAGTGATATTTCCTGGTTCATATCCTGTATTGACGCCAATAGATCATCAATCAAAATAGTGAGGTCTTTTGAGTATGTCTTTGATATTTCCAAGCTATGAAGCGCATTTTTTAAATCTTCACGCATTCTTTTAATGGCGATGAATTGCACGGAAGTGGTTGCCAGATTTGTATCCATGAGTCTGTTTTGCGTGCAGATAATGAACTGCTCAACCAAATCAACACCGGAAATTATTCCTACCAGAGGATGGCGCATTTCATGGCTGACATTTTCAACAAAGCAATCTTTTTGACTATTTGCTCTGTCAGCTTCCTTTCGCGCTTCTGTTGCAATCGCTACTTGTCTTTTTAAATCTGATGCTCTCTGTTCGAGAATGCAATTTGCTTCGTGAATCAGCGTTTTTTGATCTGTAATTTTACTTGCTACTATTTTTAATGTTGCATGTACTTCAGAGAATTCATCTGCATACTCAATTTCATTTAATTCATTGCTCCAATTCAGATTGCCGTCTCCGAATCTATTGATATTATCCAGCAGTGAAGAAAGCGGAAGGTTGAAGCTTTTGTATAGCGCATAGAACAAGGGTGAGGACAATATGATGATTGTGACAAAAAGCGTCAAATCACTAAGAATTATCTGTAATGACTGGTTCTGAACGATTTCCTGGTCAACGTATATTAGTAGCATTCCAACTTGCTTTCGCGCATCTTTTGTAACCCCAATATTAAAATCAAATTCATCGAATTCAGGAATAACAGGTTGATAATAAATGAATTGTCTAAATTCCGTTACTTTATCCATTGAAATCATTTGTCCTGATTCCGCAAAAATTTTGTTATCAATATCGTAAACAATGGCTTTTACCACGGCGGTATTTGTAATTAGACTATGCAGCACCTCTTCGAGATCATGCTTTAGACCACGGTTTATAAACTGTGCTGCAGTTTTTCCAACCGCACTACTGACCACAAGCTCTATCTCGTTTAACCGCGCTTCCGAGAGACTATTTACATGCAATAATGACTGCGTGGTTGAAAACAGATAAAACAGGATTCCAGGTATAAAGAACGCCATTATCAATCTTCTGCGCACAGAGGTGTGCTTGCGTAAAAAGTGGATAAGGGCATTCACAAATCAGATCCCTTTCGGATTAATAATTCTATTTGTTCTTTAAGTAACAATTCACTAATCATTTGTAGATTAAGTGATCTAATCACATATTTATTAAGTGAAACTTCGAATGAATTTGTATGGTGAGGAGGGCTGAGAGAGTTTTTTAATTTGATGTTCTCTGACTGAATAAATATTGCGTGTGCGATATTATCGATTGATGAATAGGTTGTTGCAATTGCACCGTTATTAACTATTCCGCTACTATACCCGATAACTCCCTGCCGATTTATGTCATAGCTCAATAGTAGGATCTTATCCAAAGGCACATGTTCAAACAGTGATTTGTCTTTTATCAGAAATAGCGATGATGCATTTTTGGTTGCACGAATAAAATAAGAAGTGGAATTTATGTTATCGCTATCTATAACATCGAGATATACACCAAATAATCGTGCTGCTTTCCGGTAATCCTCAATAATACTTTCAACAGATGGCGAGTTGACGATGACAGACGATGCGGACACTCCAAAAAGTAATTTTGCGAGAGCTACCTGTTTATAGGGATCTGGCTCTGAAAATATTGCACTATATTGTTTGTTTGATAATGTGGGGTGATTTTTTTGAATATCGATGAATGTGCTATTTGAAACAAATACAGCAAGTACCGGCGACAAGCCATGAAGATTCAGCATTTCGTCAAACGCTTGTGGCCCTATCGCAATAACTAAATCACTCTGTTTACCTAAGATACTTGCTGTCTTACAGGATACTACCTTAATTTTCCTATTCAGATAGTTCTCAGTAGCTGTTTTTAAAGAATGACTGACGTCCCTGTTTTGTTGGCTTAACTCTTCCGGCTCTGCAAAATATATATCGCCTCCCCATACAGGGAAATTTGCCAGGCAACAGACCAAGATTGAAAGTTGCACAATAATGATGTGCAGAAAATATCTTCCGCTCTGACGATAGCGTGGAACAAGTATCATTGATATCTATAAAACTTGAAAAGATAGACAGTCAGAGTGTTTCTAGCATTAGCTTCCATGCAGAATATTCCCAAATAAGCGTGTCCAGATAAAAAACCACGTAAAGAGACTAGCAGATATCCTTAGTAAGTAAAATCCATAACGGAATATGATGATCATTAAACAGCGCTATATTTAATTAGGTCGAGATGCTCTCGCTATCTAGACTGTGGTTTAAATATTACATGGATTAATAATAGATATTGACACGAGTGTATTAGAGGATAGAATTTCTTCAAATCTGCAGAAAATATCTTCACTAAAAATCAGGCTATTGAAATAGTCATGCTGGTGCTAGCGCATCGTCTATTGATAGTTAATAAACTTGAAGAACAAGCTATCTGAAACGGTCAGGTCTATATTGGTTGAAATATTTAGTCGTTATCTGCATAAAAACTTATAAAAATCTGAGCCAGCTATGTTATTTACAGAGCCAACTATTTATACCTCCTCAGTAGCAGGAGTTCATGAGCTTCCGCAAGGATGAAGCTATCCTGCGAGTGCGCGGTGAGCAAAGATATTCATTGTCACGTCCGTACACAGAACCGTTTAAAGGAAGTCGATGAATATATAAATGGGGAACCTATGTACTTCAACGACAGCGATGCCTTGGGCTTGAGAAGATATCTGCAAGCTTGCTGATGACGGACAAAAATGTAGTGGAAAAGGTGATGAACGATGCAGAGGTACTTTAATTAATATGAGGTTTTTGAGAGGTATAGGAGTGTTTCTTGCATTGCAGATCTTCGTTCTATGCGAGGTTGTTTTAGCAAGTGAGTTTGAGGAGGTGGAGTTTGACTCTTTTGATGAGGGAGGTGTGCCAGTATTAATTACACCCACTAGATTGAGGCAGTCTAAGCATGATATTCCTGCGTCTGTAACACGCATTCAAGCGGAAGAACTTCAAGATCTTCAAATCCGAACCATTCCTGAAGCATTAAGGTATGTGTCTGGCATGGCCGTTGGTTATGCCTCTGGGAACCAGCCCCGCATCAATTATCACGGAACAAATGGTCTGGTCCCACGAAGAATGCAAATTCTGATTGACGGAATGAGCGTGTATCGTGCGGGATATGCGGAGGTTAATTGGCCGCTGCTTCCAATCACCATTCAAGATGTGTGGGCCATCGAAGTTACCAGGGCACCAAGTTCCCCTACATATGGCCAGAACAGCATGATGGCTGTAATCAATATTATTACGACAGATCCTGCTCAGGTTCAGGAACCAAGATTGGCTGCGCGATATGGAGATCAGGAAACCAGGGATTTATATGCCCAGTTTGGAGCTACACCCAATGAGTCGTTTAGCTATCGTGTAAGTATTGCTAAGGAACGAGACGAAGGATTTGATAAAAACATTGTCAATGAAGAGCGACGTGATGGAACAAATATGAGCCATCTTAATGCGAAAACAAAACTAAAATTAAGCAATGCAACTGATTTGAATATGATAATCGGTGTTTCAGAGGGCGTTACCGAACTAGAATATCGTGATAGCCAACAACTGTCGTTCCCTGATATTGATAACTCTGCTCAATATTATCAAGCAGATTTACGCCATGTATATTCCGTAGATCACGAGCTAAAGATGAAGATGTATTTTACGCGCATAGAACAAGATATTAGTTGGGTAAGTTGTGTACCGCAAGCCTTATTCTTACCTAGCCTCCGAAAACTCGAACTTCAGAATTCAGATTATGCAGCTGCAGTTATTGCAGGTCAAATACCATCAGGGGGGTCCGCACAAGATGATGCACTAGCAATGCGGGTTCTTCAAGATATAGCGGCCATGGGAGCGAATGCGTATCAGCCAACCTGCGGAGAAATTAACGAGGATGTCGTGGAATCAAAGTTCGATGCAGAAGTGGAAGATACCTATATTGTATCCGATAGCATTCGTTTTGTAGCTGGTGCCGGGGTGACGAATCAAGGCCTGGAATCAGATACATTTGTTAACGGTAAGGTTCAAAGTTGGGGATCCCGCCTTTTTGGCAATGGAGAGTATAGGTGGAAAAACCTTGTAGTGAATTTTGGGGCAATGATTGAGGATGAAGAGGCACTTGATAAACCAGAAGTTTCACCTCGTATTGGTTTGAACTATCGTCTCTCTCCGGCTAATACAGTGCGTTACGCTATTTCACGTGCAGTAAGGACACCTGATCTGCTCGAGACAGATAGAGATTGGAGCTATTATGCTGAAGGGCTTAGTGTTCCTGTTGCAGGGCAAAGATCTGGGTATTTATATCACAATGCAAAAGCAGAAAACCATCTTGATCCAGAGGAGATTGTTTCACAAGAAGTCGGGTTATATGGCCATCATGCTATTTATCTGTCACAGTTCGATTCAGCTATCGTAGAATATGACGCAAAAATATTTTATGACAAAATGGAAGATCTAATCTCAGAAAAATTGCAATTCTATGATTATCATCCAAGTAATAATTCGGAGAACACTCTCAAAGGAGTAGAGTTCGAAATAGATTGCGATTTGCAGGGAGCAATATTACCGGATTATCTCGATAGAATTAAGTTACATGCAAATTATGCGTACCTTGAGTCAGATACGGATAATTTCTATGAGAAATCTCTATATTCAAAACACACTGGAGCACTATATTCAATTTTCTATTTCCCTAATGATGTTCACATTTCTTTGGCATATTACGGAAATAGTGAAATTAATGGTGAATCATTTGATGGATACGAACTTGGTGGTGGAAAAACATTTCGGTTTGGTAACGGTAGCGCATTAAACCTGAGTGCAAAGGCTGTTTACTATCCAGATAAAGTAAACGAATTTACCGTTAACGAAACATTCAATGTGCAGAATGTCTACAATAAAAGCACCAGCACTTATTTAACAGTAAGGTATACATTTTAAGTATGTTAAACCGAAAAATGATTATTTGGATAGTATTTGCTTGTATATCAATAGCGAACGCAAGCGAAGAAAACCTGGAATTAGAAGCAGCCTATGTGGTAGATGGAAAATCAAATCTCCAGCCGTCAGGCTTAGCCATGTGTGATGGAAAGGTGGTAATTGTATCCGATAAGCATGGCGGTGAAATATACCACATTACGTTCGGGCAAGATAAAGTCGCTACGGCTATAGTTTGGAAGGAACTCAGTGAGTTACCTGAGCCGCCAAAGCAAAATTTCGGCTGGTGGATGAGTTTCAAAAGATTTTTCGCGGAACTATTTGGTTTCTCTGGTGGTATGGACTGGGAAGGTCTCGATTGTGATGGTCAGGGCAATCTATATTTAGCCAGCGAGTATTACTTTTCTGTACTCAAAATAGATCCCGCTGGAAAGAAAGAATGGCTGATTGACGACCTATATCAAAGTGGGCAAGAGAAAGGACTTTTTCAAAAAGATAACGCGTACATTGAAGGAATATCTGCAGACGACACAGGGCTCTTGTTGGCAGCCGAAAGAGAGCCACGCGGTTTTATTTCATTTAACAATGGCTCTATGTCCATCTACGCTCAATCTGGACCGCAGATTTCCGGTGAGGACCTCCCATTCGATTATACTGGACTGGATAGGTATCAAAACAAAATCATCGTCCTTGAAAGAAATCATTATAAGGTGTGCGAGCTTAACAATGAGTATAAGGCAACTGTGTGCTACTCGTTTAGGAACATTGCAATGTCGTCCGATTGGGGATATGACACCGGAAAATATGGACTTGCTGAAGGGCTCGCTATAGATGGTGAATCGTTGTGGATTGTCTTCGATAATAATGGTGATGCGCGTAACTTTAATCCAGAAGACACTCGATCAACTATCTTTCAATTTAAAAATCCTTTCTAGATTCCAACAAAAAGCAATAGCTTATACGCTGGGCTAGCTATGAGCCCACGGATCCAGGTCAGATTTGTCTTGTGGAATTCGATTAGGCTGAATTGCGTTTATATAGTTGGCATAAATAGAATATGTAGAATATGTTTTATCAAATGTTATAACTAACCCAAGGATATCAGCGGCTTATGGTTTGGTGATTTTTAGTTTGATTGGTGCTTGTCTATTTAACAAAAATGTTTGGATGATATCTGGATTATTAGCTTTGCCGCTGGCTCTTGCGGCGGGTGATGTTGCGCCAATCGCCTTACCCCCACTTTTGCTTCTATCGATCGCCGCAGTTGCATTACGGGGTGACAGGAAAAGGGTCAGGCAAGTAATTTGGCGACTATCTGTGATAATCTTGCCCCTAGTTATAGCGTTGGGGTCTTCAGGTGCTTTTAGTGCCTTGACTTTACTTGATGATATTCGATTTGGGCACAGCACGAGTAGCTATGCAATAAACGTAAATATGTCTAAGCCGTTAATTGCCCTGATTCTATTGGCAACAGTTGTTCCTACGATTAAGAGTTGGACTGATGTATCCAAGATGCTTACAAAGACCATTTCCATATTGGCGGTAGGCATTCCTGTGGTAGCGGTCTTGAGTTCAATTGTAGGCTATACGCAATTTGATTTTAAACTACAAATGGTCATAGTTGTATGGGGAATTTTTAATTTATTCATTACTTGCATTGCCGAAGAGGTGTTTTTTAGAGGGTTTATTTTAAAAGAGCTATTGAGCAGTAGTGCGTCTTTTGAAAACTGAAAATACTTATCGTTGTTGGCGTCGTCAATGCTTTTCGGTTTAGTTTATTTCAATGGGGGTATGCAGTTTGTGTTAGTTGCGACAATTGCTGGATTATTATATGAAATGGCGTATATTAAAACTGAAAAAGTGGAAGCGAGTATACTATGTTATTTTGGTGTCAATGTATTCCACTTCATATTTTTAACCTACCCCAAAATATAGATGAAGGAGTTAAAGTAAAAAACATTATAGTATTGATTGGGAGGCAAGGTTTATTAAGGTATTCAATGTAATTTGTATTGCTATTTTACTACAATTAAATATCCCTGTTTCTATATCATCTGAATTGCAAGTATTAAATAGTCAAAAGCATATTTTATTAACTGATCTGATAGAATAGATATATCCGAACTGACGTATTGTGAAAATAAATTATTGGCTACAGCGGTTAATATGGACAAATGTATATCTGATATGAATACATGAAATTATTCGATAAATATTAAGGCCTTAGTAACGCTGGAGAACATGACTATTTCTGATGTGGATTTTGATTTTATGTATTTACTTGAATCTTCTTTCGAGAAGATACTATATGGTGTGCAGTTTGACTGGGAAGGTATTGTGTGATCGAGCAATGAGTGTCTGTTAGCGGGTGTCAAATAAATCTGTTTATCCGTCAGTTGTAAGAGTCTTACCTGATTATTAAAATGGGATGCTTATATGAAGAATAAAGTTATTCGACTTGATGAGTTGAAACATGAGTTTCAGGCTTCACCAGGTATAGAGATATCTGAAATTCATGCAGGCTTTTCTCAAAGGTTCAACTATTTTATTGATAGCTCTGATCTTGATGCGCCTTCACTTAATGATGGTCGAATCGGTTATATTGCACAGATATTAGACGTTAGTCGTCCTGCCGTTACAGATTGGCTTGTCAAGAATAGGCCTCCGAAGGAGAGTACTCTTTTTGACGTTGTGAGCTATCTTTTGATGCATATTGAGCACGGATCTGATGTTCTACCTGCAAGAGCGGTTGCTTGGCTCAGATATGGAAATGAGGTGTCTCCTTGTCCTTTTGAGACATGCTACGACAGTCCGGATCAGAAAAGACTCATGCCACTTGCTGCCAGGATCATCGCAAATGAAGCAAAATCTATCGGACTTGGGGCTAATAGCTATGACCTTGAGCAGGTAATGCCGTTAACAATTACAACCTTAGTGGATTTTGAGCTCAATGAAATGGATCAGATAAAGGAAATACATCTTCAAATTGTACGGCAACATATAAGGAACCATGTTAGATAAACTGATATATAACATAGATTAATAATTGTCGTTGACACCCCGTTATTAGTAGTTAGAATTTGACTTGTAGAAAATATCTACATTATGAGGCCTAATCATTGAGAAGACTGCTAACTATGCTCGGACACCGATTTATATTGACTATAAGTATCAATGGTTATAGGAATGACACGTCAATTCACTCAGAATCATTCCTCATAATGAAATAATTTAATTTATACTACTTGTATCTTTATTTAGTGATAAAAATGAAGTTATCGCCACATGAAATCTTATGCCATCTTGGTTTCAATATACCGCCCGACGGTATTGAAATAAGTGCAAATGAGGCTGTTTTTCATACTGAATCACTACGTATATTAGGCGATACCATTAAGGTAGCCGATATTCCTGATATCGCTCTTCTTTCTCTGCTTGCTGAGTCAAAGCGCCTGGTTGAATCCGCAATTTGTATTTCGAGTGTTACAGATAGCGCACTTAATGATTATCATGCAGGATTAGCTCAGCTTATTATTTTATGCAAAAACAATGAAGCAGCAATCGATCACAAATCGGACAGTAAAATTATCGATTGGCTTCGAGTAACTATTACTCATAACATGAAAACATATTTCAAGCGTAACTAACTACAATTACAGAAAACATTGGGCTCAAGGTGTCTGTTAAGGGAATATCATCAATGAGAAGGGAAAAACCGTGCATCAAAAATCAACTACACATCTATTTTGATGAATTTGAAGAATTCAATAAACGCTGCGAAAAACTTTGCAATGCGTTTGAGAGCATTGCTACTGACCATGACTCGATAAGCAGCTACTCCGTACGAGGCATGAAAGTCAATGCTTACTGGTTGAAAAGTCGTGTAAATGAGCTAAAGCTTAAACTCGAGAGTTTGTGCAATGAAACAGTTTAACTCCCCACCTACGACTGGCAGCTTGACACAATACTGATCCTTCCAGTCTGTGTTGTTTACAGTATTTGCTATCAATTGCAGCGATATCCCTGGATTCCGGCATTCGCCGGAATGACAATGTATTGCAGGTTATTGCCTTAACCAAGCACCATTAGTGTCATACCGGTTTAACAATCTATGTCTATACTTGGCAGTCGTTCGAGAGTGTTGCTCCTATTGTCAAGTACTATCTGAAGCCGGATGCTTTCCACTTCTAGCCACCCTGACATCCGGTATCACAACGGTGAAATTTTCTCTGGAAAAAAATACACTATGATCCCCAATGTCCCATACCTCGGCACGGGCACCGAGGAAATTCCAGAGATCGAGGTCGCATGATTGTCTATCTACACGGTTTGAACAGCACCGGCAGTTCGGCAAAAGCAGCCTGTCTGCGTGAGGCATTGCCTCATATTGAGATCGTCAGTCCCACCTATCCCGCGCAGACCGCATCACTTGCGGTGGAGGTGCTGGAGCAGGAACTCAGGGAGACCTTCGCGCAGCCGGACCGAAGCGGCGAACCCCGGGTGCTGGTAGGCAGTTCCATGGGGGGGTTTTACGGCGCCTGGCTGGCGGATCGTCTCGATGTGCAGCATCTGTTTATGATCAATCCGGCCCTGGAGCCCTGGCAATTGCTCAAGCAGGTGGTCGGTTGGCAATTCAATGAGGCGCTGCACACCAGCTACCACCTCTCGGATGAGATGGTGGAGGCTACCCGGGCGTATGCCACCGACCCGTCTAAACTGATCACTCCTACCACCCTACTACTGGACAAGGGGGACGAATTGATCGATTACCGCACCTCGGTAGCCCTGTATGAGGGACATGCAAGGATTCACTGTTTCGAGGGCGGCAGTCATGGCTTCGATCACATGGATAAGGCCATAGAGATCATCAGGCAGATCTATCAGTCACTGATTCGGACCACACTTCCACTCCATCAATTTAACGATTAGAAATTCCACGCTGTCCGGGATGGCGCTGAGACTGGTTCCGCCATAAAACATTCAGAAACGCCGAATTTTGCATTTGCCGTTATACCTTAAATTTACTTACTTGCATGGTCAGTTCTGAAGAGAGCGATTTGAGTTCCTCCGACATCGAATTCGTTTCCGATGATACCGTGGCTGTTTCAGATGACGTGCCATTTACGGCAACAATATTTTGATTAATGTGCTCAGCAACCTGGTGCTGTTCTTCGGCGCTGGCTGCAATCTGTTCCGTCATGTCTCTGATGGTGTTGATACTACCAAATACACTATCAAGGTTGTTATTCAACACTTGACTTATGGACTTTGACTCCTCTACCTTTTCAAGGCTTTCTGAAGTTTTCTTAGTCATTGCATCGACCAGTTGTCTTAACCCAATCAACAAATTGGAGATTTCTTCTGTTGAAGCGGCGCTGCGACTGGCCAGTGTTCTCACCTCATCCGCAACTACGGCAAACCCCCTGCCCTGCTCACCCGCTCTCGCCGCCTCAATAGCGGCATTAAGCGCCAATAGGTTTGTTTGTTCCGCGATGCCCTTAATGGTATCCAAAATACTCTCGATATTTTTTGATGCTCCATTAAGTCGACCCATATCCGAGTTGGCTTCGCTGAGCAAATCAGACAACACACTGACCGACTGGAGCGTTTGTTCCAATGACTTACGGCCTTCACCTACCTGTCTCTGGCTCTCGTTGGTTGCATTCGCAGTCTCAGTACAATTTCTTGCAACTTCATTCGTCGTCGCGACCATTTCCTCGAACGCCGTGGATATCATTGACATCGCATCCGATTGACTGTTAACCAAGCCTGACAGTTTTCCGGCCTGACTTTGTAACTCATTGGCACTCTTGTCAACGCCGTTACCCGAACTTTGGATGTTTCTAACCAGTGTACGAATGCTGCCGAGAAAGCGGTTAAAGGAGTTTGCCAGATGTCCGGTTTCGTCCCTTGCGGTGATCGCTATTTCAGATGTCAGGTCACCTTCTCCGTCGGCTATTGACTGAAGACTTTCATTGATCCGATAAAGAGGATCGGTAAATTTACCGATAAACCAATAGCCCAGTGAAATAAAGATCAATACCGAAATCACGCTAATTATGATGATGAGCGTTACCAGTTGATTGAGCTGAGCAAAGACCTCGCTCTTGGGAATCAAGCCATAAAACTTCCAACCAAGTGATTCCGACTGATAGGCATGAACGAACCAGTCTCTGCCATCGATGTTCACCGCATGGGTTCCCGATTTCAAACCATCGAGCTTTGACAGGTCGTTTTGTAGTTCAGCAAGCTTCTTGAAGTTAAGTTCCGTATCTTTCGGGTTTGCCAGGATCGTACCGTCCGCTTCGCTGAGCAACACATAGCCCTCATCTCCAAACTTAATTGAATTAACTATTTGTGCCAGTTTTTTTAGTGTGACATCAACACTGAACACACCTTTCAGACCAGTATTTGTCGTAAAGGGCGTGAGATAATCAATTATCGGAGCACCCGTTACAATGTCCTTATATGGCTTGCTCAGAACGGGCTTTGCCGCATCGATCCCTTCTTTATACCAGGGCCGTACTCTTGGGTCATATTTGTTGATTTCCGAGCTGGGCCACTGGATATAACCTCCGGTGTCCAATCCCAGGAATACATAGGCCAAGTCATTGTGTGATTGACCAAATGCGGACATGATTTCAAATGCGGATTTTTCTTCTTCTGAGTTTTCAAGCGGCTCCATGCGTTCATTATCGGTGCTCATATACGATTTGACGCTGCTGGAAAGCGCAAGAATTTGTGGCGTATTTGCAAAGAAAACGGCATCTTCCTTCAGGCCGTTTAAGTACATCGTAAACAGTCTATCGACCAAGGCTACTCGATCCCCTGCCTCAGCAGAGAAGTCATCTATTGATGCATTTCGCAGGCTGTTTGCGACTGTAAGAGAGATCAAAATGACAGGAAGCAAAACACTTATGGATAGTAAAATAATCAATTTGGTTCTTATTAACATTGCATCTTCCTCATAGATTCCGCTCTTATTTTTATACAAGGCCATACTGCTGAACTGCGCCTGTACCGCTTTGCGCGATTCAACGATTCTGCTACTTAATTACCGACAGTTTCACCTGAGAACCAGGCTTCTCAAGGGTTGTCGGCAGGTTGTTTAATATTTTTAGGCCGGTTAATAACCGCCTATTGAATCGGAGCATGGGGTGACACCGGGCGTGTCGCAATCTCCGGAAATGGCTGGTGAATGGTCTCCCTTGGTTGCACGGCGGCTTCACTCGCCACAGGGTCTGCGGGTGGGCGGAAGGCTGAAAATGGGTCAAGCAACCTGTTATTGACAGGTCGGGTATCGGCATCTAGAACTACATTTGGATGGCGGTTGAACGGGGCTCGGATCTCCTGGAGCTCGCGCCATGTTTACAGGATGGGGACTTCTACAAAGGGACAATATCACGGTCGCGTCTTGTTCGATTTCGGGCGAGATAACCACATGCCACCCATACCTGTGTATATTAACCCTTGTGACTGTTTCTCCTGTACGTGCCCCGTAGCTGTGGTGATCAGGGATTTTCTACATTTCTACAGGAGTGGTGTCATGAAACAGTCATTGTTTAAAAAATCAGCTTTGCTCATCGGTGCCATGCTGGCGGGATCCGCTCAGGGGGTCTTTGCCTGTACGGATTCACCCTATCTGGGCTCGGTCTGCATCACAGCGGGCTTATATTGCCCGCGTGGGTATATGGAACCCACCGGACAGGTGCTATCGATCAGCGAATATTCCTCCCTCTATGCGGTCATGGGCAATATCTACGGCGGCAACGGGCGTACCACGTTCGCGCTGCCGGATCTACGTGGACGCACCCCGGTGGCGATGGGCCAGGGGGCCGGTTTGAGTCCTGTCGATCAAGGGCAGGTGCGCGGCACTGAGACCCGCACCCTCACCCGGGACCAACTCCCCGAGCATACCCATGAGGCCAGCCTGTCGCCCACTTCCGCCAGCCTGCAGGCGAGTACCGCCGCGGGTACAAAGCCCGAACCCGCCAGTGACCGCTATCTGGGTAAGGTGACCCCGGCTCGCGGTGCACCCGCGGTGGATCTGTATACCTCAGACAGCTCTCAATTGACCTCGATCAAAGGTTTGGCTTTAGAAGGTGCGATCTCGGTCGCTAATACGGGTAACAGTCAGCCATTTTCCATCCTGCCGCCTCAATTTGGATTGCGCTTCTGTATCGCCGTGCAAGGGCTCTTTCCGCCTCGCAATTGATGGGTAGGATCCCCCCAGTGACCAAGATGACGGGATGAGTGTCACTGGGCTTAAGTGCGGAGTGCACACAATGAACGTGAATAGCGCATTGAGCCGGATACGTATCTCGACTGTCCTGGTGCTTCTGTTCTTTCCGATGCTCGCGCAAGCCGTGACCAGTTTCGACTCATCCGTTTCTGGGGGCATCAATCCCCTGAGCGCGGCTCCCGATTCAACGGAAGGGGTTGTGGTTGGGGATTTCGATTCCGATGGGGACACGGATATCCTCGCCTTTACTGACGATACCTACACCAACCGCACCTACTATCAAAACAATGGCAGCGGTACGTTCAGCCCGGTCTCTGGCGCGGGAAGCCCGTTCAACGGCGTTGCCACGGCTGATCTCTTCTGGAGCGCAAAAAATACCTACGTTGCCGATTTCGACAACGATGGGGATCTGGATATTTGGGACTATATCGGCAGCGCCGCGGATGACGGGGCCAACATCTATCTCGAGAATACCACCGGCAGCAGCTACACGAGCTCACTGGCCGGAGGCGCCAATCCCCTGAGCGGTATCAGTGATCAAACGGCTGGGGTCATCATCGGGGATTTCGATACGGATGGGGATGTGGATGTCCTCGCCTACGATGACAATACCTTTACCACTCACACCTTCTACCAAAACAACGGCAGCGGGGTGTTCAACGCGGTCACCGGTGCGGGAAGCCCGTTCAACGGCATCGCCACCGCTGATATTTTCTACGCCTCCGACAATACCTACGTGGCCGATTTCGATAACGACGGCGATCTGGACATCTGGGACTACAAGAGCAGTACCGCGAACGATGGCGCCAACATCTATCTCGAGAATACCACCGGCAGCAGCTATACGAGTTCACAGGCCGGGGGCGCCAACCCCCTGAGTGGGGTGAATGATCCCGACGAGGGGATCATTGTTGGGGATTTCGATGCGGATGGGGACGTGGATGTCTATGCCTACGATGACAATAGCTACACCACCGCCACCTTCTATCAAAACAATGGCTCCGGTACCTTTGCCGCCGTGAGCGGTGCGGGCAGTCCTTTCAATGGACTTGCGATAACCGACATCTTCTTTTCCGCTGATAATACCTATGTCCGGGATTTCGACCGGGACGGAGATCAGGACATCTGGGATTACAGAGCAGAGACCGCGAATGACGGCATCAATATCTACCTGGAGCAGCTCGATGCGCCTCCGAGCATTGCCAGCAGTGTACCGGCGGATAACGCCACCGGGGTGGATCCGGCCGCCAATCTGGTCCTGACGCTGAGCGAAGCGGTGACCGAGGGCAGTGGGAATTTCATCATCCGCGACTATGCTACCAATGCGGCGGTGGCCACCCTGGCTGTCGGTAGCGCCCAGGTTACGGTGAGTGGCACCCAGGTCACCCTGAACCCAAGCAGCGATCTGTCCGCCAGTACCCATTACTATCTCGAAGCGCAAGCGGGTGCGGTACTGGATGCGGATGGAGCCACCCTGCTCGATCTGAGACCCTCACTGGCGTCCCCATCCTATTATGCGGATTTCAAGGATGTGCTCGATTTCACGACCGGAATCGCCAACAATCTTCCGCTCTTGGGCGGAACCTTCACCACCAACGGCAGCGTTGATGACGATGCGACCACTGCCCCGTTCGGCAGCGTCACGGTGAGTGATGGGGACGGGGACAATGTGACCATCGCGATCACCTACACAGCCGCCAACGGAACCCTCAGCGGCACCGGTCTGAGCGGCAGTGCCGGAAGCTATACCCTGGCTTCCACCGATGCGGCGACCCAGACCACCCGGCTTCAGGCCCTGGTGTTTACTCCCACCGGGAATCAGGTGGCGCCGACCAGTACCGTAATCACCCAATTTACCCTGACACCCAACGACGGAGTGGGTGACGGCAGTGCCGACGCCACCACCCAGATTACCGCCACCTCCGTCAACGATGCCCCGGTATTCACCGGTACTCCCAGTATTACGGGCACCGCAGCGGTAGGGAATACCCTGAGCGCGGCGAATACCGCCACCACCGATCCGGACACCGGCGACGGCATCACCCTCGCCTACCAGTGGCGATCAGACGGGGCCGTAATCGGGGGCGCCACGGCGGGGAGCTACACCCTGACCAGTGCCGAGGCGCATACCACGATCACCCTTGACGTGCAGGGTACGGACAATTTCACCGGTAGTACCGGCACCGTCACCACGCTCGGAGTTCTGGTAGCCAACACCGCACCGGTGAACACAGTGCTGCCGGTGATCAGCGGCACCCCGTCGGTCGGTAACACCCTGAGCGCTTCAAGCGGAACCTGGAGCGATGCGGACGCCGATGGCCTGAGCTACACCTATCAATGGTTGGCCGATGCGGTCGCGATCCCGGGAGCCACCGCTTCGAACTATACCCTGACATCCGCAGAGGCCCACACCAGCATCACCGTGCGGGTCACCGCTTCGGATGGTCAGGGGGGCTCAACGAACGCACTCTCCGTCGGTACCGCCCTGTCCAATGCCGCTCCGGCGAATACGGTTTTACCGCTAATCAGCGGGACGCCGAGCGTCGGTAGCTTGCTCTCAACCACATCGGGTAGTTGGACGGATACGGATGGTGACACGCTCAGCTACGCCTATCAGTGGCTGTCGGACGGTGTACCGATCGCCGGTGCCACCACCGCAAACTTCACCCCCACCACGGCCGAGGCCCACACCACGATCAGTGCACGGGTAACCGCCAGTGACGGAAACGGCGGCTCAACCTCCGCGACCTCTGCGGGCAGCGCACTCACCAATGCGGCACCGGTCAACACGGTACTACCGGCAATCAGCGGCACACCGGATGTGGGTAATGTTTTAACCTCATCCACGGGTACCTGGACGGATACGGACGGCGACGGCTTGAGTTATGCCTACCAGTGGCGGGCCGACAGTGTGGCGATTGCTGGAGCAACGGCATCAAGCTATACCCTGACGGTGGCGCAAGCCCATGCCTCGATCAGCGTGACGGTTACCGCCACGGACGGTCAGGGAGGATCCACTGCCGCCACCTCCGCTGCGGTCGCGATGCCCAATGAGGATCCGGTCAACACGGTGCTTCCGGTCATCACGGGAACCCCGAGTGTGGGTAGCACGCTCAGTGCGAGCAACGGCACCTGGACCGACGCCGACGGAGACAGCTTGAGTTATACCTATCAGTGGCTATCCAACGGGGTCGCGATTGCCGGTGCTACCGCGGCCGGCTATACCCCGGGGGCGGCCCAGGCCCACACCGATATCAGTGTCCGGGTGACCGCCGATGATGGGCATGGCGGATCCGTGTCGACCACCTCCGTGGCGACCACACTGAGCAATACCGCGCCGGTCAATACCCTGGCACCCAGCGTCAGTGGCGAGGCCCGGGTCGGCAATACGGTGACGGCAAATACCGGCACCTGGGCGGACGCCGACGGGGATGCCCTGACCTATACCTACCAGTGGCGGGCGAACGGTACGTCGATACCGGGCGCGACCGGGAGCAGTCTGACTCTTGTCGCCGCTCAGGCGGGAATGACCATCAGCGTCACCGTAACCGCGGATGATGGAAACGGCGGCACCGCATCGGCCACCTCGCCCGATGTCGCAGGCAACCACCCGCCAAGCATCGGTGGATCTCCCGAAACGAGCGTGGCCGGTTACCAAACGTACCGGTTCATTCCCACGGCGAGTGATGCGGATAACGACACCCTGGTGTTCAGTATCGTCAATCAACCCGCCTGGGCCAGTTTTGACACGGCCACGGGGGAACTCTCCGGCACCCCGACTAATGATGATCTGGGTACCACCCAGGGCATTGTCATCCGTGTCAGCGACGGCAGTGAAACCACCGAACTGTCCGCTTTCGATCTCAGCGTGACGGAAAATACGGATATCGACGGTGACGGCATGCCCAATGACTGGGAACTGGCGCATGGACTGGATCCGTTCGATCCGCAGGATGCCGGCGAAGATCTGGATGGTGATGGCAAGACTAACCTCGAGGAGTATCTGGCGGGTAGCGACCCCATGAGTGACGACAATCCGCCCGTGGTTACCCCGCCGGAGGATTTGGTTGTGGATGCCGTGGGTCTGTTCACCCCGGTCGACCTGGGCGAAGCCACCGCGTTCGATGCCCGTGACGGTGAACTGACCGCCTCTTCCGACGCCCCCGAGTACTATGCACCGGGCCGGCACGAGATCACCTGGAGCGCCGTGGACGCGGCGGGCAACCCGGGGAACTCGGTACAGATCGTGGATGTCAATCCGCTGGTATCGTTCAGCAAGGATCAGGCGGTTTCCGAGGGAGACTCGGTGGAAATCCGGGTGATCCTGAACGGTCCGGCGGCGGTCTATCCGGTTGATGTGCCCTATGTGATCGCCGGTACGGCCTCGGTGGACGGCAGCGATCATGATCTCACCGATGGCACGGTGCGCATCGAAAGCGGTGTGGAGGCGGTGATCGATTTCACAACCCTCAACGACGGTCCCGGTGAGGGTGATGAGGAGATCGTTATCGCCCTGGTGAATCCTGTGAATGCGGCTCCCGGAGCACACAGCGTGCATACGGTCACCCTGGCGGAAGGCAATCTGCCGCCCAGGGTTGGGCTGTCCGCGGAGCAGGGAAGCGGGCAGACCCGAACCGTAGCGGTCACGCACGGATGGGTGCGGGTCAGCAGTCAGCTGATCGATCCGAATCCGGACGATGCGCATACCTATGACTGGAGTGCCACGGATCCGCAACTGGTGGATATCGATACCGAGGTGGATAGTTTCACCTTCGATCCTTCGCAACTGACCGCCGGTGTGGTTACCTTGCGCCTGAACGTGAATGACGGTAGTGAGAGCGACGAGGCGGAACTGTCACTATTGGTCGTGGCCCAGATGCCTGAACTGGCGGATACCCTGGACAGCGACGCGGATGGGATCGATGACGCCGCGGAAGGGGGCGGTGACACGGACAACGATGGGGTACCCGACTACCTCGATGCTATCGGCAGTTCGAACGTGCTCCAGACCCGGAGCGCGATCAGCGATGCCTATCTGATGGAGTGCGAACCCGGTATGCAGCTTGCTCTGGGTGCGGTCGCGATTCAGCGGGATCTGGGTGAGGCGCAGGTGGATTCGGTCGATCTGGTCTCCCATGGTGGGTCCGAGGATCCGGAGTTCCGCTATCCCGGCGGGCTGTTCGATTTTGTCATCGACGAGTTGCCCGTGACGGGGCAGACGGTCCAGATCGTATTGCCCCAGCAGAGCGAGATACCCGCATCGGCCATCTATCGGAAATTCGAATCCGGTGAGTGGCGCAACTTTGTCGAAGATGCGCGCAACGGACTCGCATCCGCCGAAGGTGAACCGGGGTACTGCCCCCCGCCGGGTGACGATGCCTATACCTCCGGACTTACCGCCGGATATTGGTGTGTCCAACTCGCCATCGAGGATGGTGGACCCAACGACGGGGATGGTGATGCCAATGGAAGCATCAGTGATCCGGGTGGCGTGGCGGTGAAAAGCACCGACACCAGCACCCCAAGCTCATCGGGAGGAGGTGGCGGTGGCAGCCTGGACAGTCTGTTGCTGATGATTCTGTCCGGGATGCTTTTGACGACCTTGTTTCCGGGTCGAAGGCCCTAGGATTCTCAGCGCGCCTTAATGGCGCGCTCCGGACAATCCCGATGGGAGTCGCAAATTTTTGCGCCACCGGCTAAGGCGTGGTATTACACCTGATGTGTCTGTAAAAACCTGTTATTGGTCTTGAATTTTCGCTAACTTTAACGGGTGTGTGAGAATTCCGAGAGGGTGTGCGCATTTGTGAATGCTATTCGGCTGGGTCATGTGCATGACAAGGATGCACGCGAAGCGGTAAGGCAGTTTCATGGGGCTGTCGACCAGCAGAATATGGCGCTGGTACTGTTTTTCTGTTCCAGTGCCTACGATCTGGAGCAATTGGCCGACGAGATGCGGCTGCAATTTGCGGATACCCAGGTCGTGGGATGCACTACCGCGGGCGAATTAGGTCCTGATGGGATTGGAGATCAGGGCCTCTCCGGGGTCAGTTTCTCTTCCACGCAGTTTACCGCGGTCAGTGACTGTTTCGGTCCACTGAAATCCTTTGATCCAGAACGCGGGCGTTCGTTTGTGGCCGATCTGGAACGCCGCTTGAATGCCTCGGCCCCCGAGAACCGGACCCATACCTTTTCCTGGTTGATGGTGGATGGGCTTTCGGCTCGGGAAGAGTTGGTGGCCTGGACCTTTCAAAATGCCCTTGTGGGGACGCCTTTAGTGGGCGGTTCGGCAGGAGACGGACTCCGATTTGAGTCGACCCTGGTGTTTCACAACGGCCGGTTTCATACCGACAGTGCGGTTTTGGTCATGGCCAAAACCGCCTATCCGGTCAAGTCATTCATGTCTCAGCATTTTATCTCGACCGAGCGGCGGGTTGTAATTACGGATGCGGAACCGGAAAAACGACTGGTGCGGGAAATCGATGGTCTACCGGCTGCCCAGGTGTACGCTGAACTCATTGGCGTGGATCCGGATAATCTTGATCCCATGCGCTTTGCCGCAATGCCCATGGTTGTGACAATCGGAGGTTTACCCTATGTCCGTTCCATCAGTCACGCGTTGCCTGATGGCAGCCTCAAGCTGTTTTGTGCTATTGAAGAAGGTGTCGTACTGAGGCTCGCCCGAGGGGAGGGCCTACTTGAGAGAATGCAGCAGCAGTTCACCACCCTACGCAGTGAACTGGGAGAGCCGTTGGTGATCCTGGGATGTGATTGCATCCTGCGGCGTATCGAGATGGATGAGAAGCGTCTTATCGCCCCGATGGCGGCAATCATGAAACGAAATCGAGTGGTTGGTTTTCACAGCTATGGGGAACAATACGGCGGCGTACACGTGAATCAGACGTTTACGGGACTGGCGATTTGCAAGGGTTTGGACGTGCATGAGCGACTCACCCGATAGCGCGATCATTGAACTTCAGACGGAAATCCAGCGCCTCAACAAAATTATCCGGGCGTTAATGAATCGGGTTGAACGGTGCACGGAAATCCAGGGTTCGGATTTTACCCTGTTTCAGTCGACCTTGATGCTTGAAGAGCAGATTCGAATGCGTACGGCGCAGCTGGAGCAGGCGCTGGGCAACAATGTGGCGCTAACCGAGAAGCTGCGGAAGTCAGAAGCCAAGTTTTCCGCGATATTCAACATGACCCCCGACCCCATCGCACTAACCCGCTTGAGCGACGGCATGATTGTCGAAATCAGCCACAGTTTTGCAGACTATTTCGGTATAAGTCCCGAACAGGCGGTCGGTCACACCACCCTCTCCGATGATCTCGATATCTGGGTCAGTGAAGATGAACGCCGGCAATGGGTGTCGATATTGGAGACCAAAGGAGAAGTGGTCGGGTTCGAAGCCCGAATGCGCAAAAGCGGGGGTGAGATCAGAACGGTCCTGATTTCCGGAAAAATGATCGAAATCGAAGCTGAATTCTATGTGGTTGGCGATATTCACGATATCTCGAATCAGAAACAGGAAGCGGCCTATTACGAAAGTATCGCCAGTCATGATCCGTTGACGGGGCTGTCCAACCGGTTGATGCTCAGTGATCGATTGCACCAGGCAATCGCCCGCAGTCGTCGAACCGGTTCGCGGATTGCGATCTGTTACCTCGATCTCGATGGCTTCAAGGAGGTCAATGATCGGTTTGGCCATCAGGCTGGTGATCGGGTTTTAGTGGAAACCGGCAGGCGTCTGTCCCACTGCGTGCGTTCCGAGGATACCGTGGCTCGGTTGGGAGGAGATGAATTTGTCGTGATCTTTTCCGATCTCGGTTGCCATGAGGGCTATGTGAATCTGCTGCGGCGACTGCTTGAGGTAATTTCCAAACCCTATCTGCTTGCGGATGGCTGTCAGGTGCAGCTTTCGATCAGCATCGGTGTTACGGGTTACCCACAGGAAGAGCGTGATCCCTGGGCATTGATACAGCAGGCCGATGAGTCCTTATATGAAGCCAAGCGCAAGGGAAAAAACCAATATTGCCTGCACTCGTCAATGACAAATCAGCGCGCATCCTGAAATGCGCGCACAATTTTGCTGGGCTTACTGAATCCATTTGCGAAAATTTGCGGTGATTGGCGTCTATTTACGGCTCAATTATTTGTAAATGCCATTCGGGGCAGATGCTAGTGTGGTGTAACGCGCCTGTTGGCCGTGTTCCCTGGATAACGGCCAACAGGCGGTTTCGGATCACCAGGATTTGTACGGGAGGAACTTGCCGTTCATCGTTACCACCACCCGATCACCCGCCGGGTTCTCCTCTTTGTCGATCTTCAGGGAGAAGTCGATTGCCGACATAATGCCGTCGCCGAACTTTTCGTGAATCAGTTCCTTGATGGTTTCACCATAGACTCCGATGGCCTCATAGAAGCGGTAGAGCACAGGATCGGTGGGCACCAATTGATCCCACTTTTTGTTGGGGAACTCCTGGAGTGCGGTTGAGACTGCGGCGTCCAGTCCCAGTGCGGCAACCAGTGGATCCGCATTGGTTTTGTCCAGATGGTTCATGCCAAGGCAGGCGGATACCACATACTCAGGGGCCAGCCCCGCAGCCGCCGCGATCGCCTCCCAGCTCATGCCCTGGGTCTTTTTCGCTTCTAGGATTGCATCGCGCATTTCGGATTTGTTCATCGGTCGTTTACCTCGTTGTTTGATCAGGAGTGATTAATCCTTGCTCTCACTTTGCAAGTGCGGTGCCAAATCCGGCATGCCGGTTCCGGATTGGGATGCGCCGCGCCTCTGATTTCATCACTCGGTATGCGGCAGCGCACAGCACACCATCGGGAAAACGCGCCCGGTGTTGTGGTAAACCCGGGTGGACAATGGACGGTCATTCGCTCGTTTTGTCTGACATAGTCGACATTGTGGACAATTCACCGGATCAATCCGGGAAGAAGCGCTGCCGGGATGCTTCGATACCGGCCGGTTGCAGGCGAAATCGTTTACTACAGGATGAATCGAACCGGGCATGGCATGAACCCTGCAAACCTTTGCTGTAAAGCAACCCCCGAGGTTTATTTCATGAGTGCCAATATCAGCATCGATTACATCACCCACACATTCAAGTCCCAGACACAGCCGACCCTGAAGGATATCGAGCTGCGCATCCAACCCGGCGAAAAGATCGCCCTGATCGGACGCAGCGGCTGCGGTAAGTCGACCCTGTTACATATGCTGGCAGGGTTACTGATGCCCTCCGAAGGCTGCGTACGCATTCAGGGCCATACGGTGACCAAACCCAGCGCCAAATGGAATATGATGTTTCAGAAACCTTCGCTCTACCCCTGGATGAGCGTACGCCAGAATGCCGAACTGGGTCTGGTCTTCGCGGGCAGGAAAGACCCTGAAAAAGTCGACCGCCTGCTCGATCTGGTCGGCTTGAGAGACAAAGCCGATGCCCATGTGCAGAGTCTCTCCGGCGGTCAGCAGCAGCGCGTAGCGCTGGCCCGCTCACTGGCCACTTCGCCAGAGCTGCTGCTGCTCGATGAACCCTTCTCCGCCCTGGATGCCTTCACCCGCGCCTCGCTACAGGACGAGGTAGCCAAGATCGTCGGCCTTGAGGGGCTGACCATGGTCATTGTTACCCACGATATCGATGAGGCGGTGGCCATGGCCGACCGGGTGCTGATCATGTCGGCCAATCCCGGTCGCATCGTAGGCGAGATGACGATCCCGCTGCCCTTTCCCAGAAACCGGGCCTCGGCGGAGTTCAGCAGTCAGCGGGAACAGCTGATGAACCACTTCGAACAGTTGGTGGGTGATGCCCGGGGCTCAGAACAAGCGGCCGACGAGGTCGAGCAGGGCGACACCCAGGAAGCAGCCTGAAAGCGCGCTCGCTGATCCCCGAACCCTTATCGAAAACCATTGCAATAACCCGCGATCCCGGAATAACGGGGTTCGCAAAATATAACGATTACATATTCAAAAAACAGGAAACGACCATGAGTAAGCAAAAAGACGATGATCTCGACTATCTGTTCAAACACGAAATGAGCCGCCGGGACTTTCTCCTGGATATGTTCGCCATGGGTGGGCTGGCCGCCGGCATGACCCTGCCCGGCCTGGGACTGGCGGGAACCCCCGTTCCGGATGACGAGGTGGTGCGCATCGGCTATCTGCCGATCACCGACGCCACCGCCCTGCTGGTGGCCCATGGCATGGGCTTTTTCGAGGACGAAGGACTCAAGGCCGAAAAACCGACCCTGATTCGCGGCTGGTCCCCCCTGGTCGAGGGCTTTACCGCCGGTAAATTCAACCTGGTGCACTTTCTCAAGCCGATTCCGGTGTGGATGCGCTACAACAACAACTTTCCGGTGAAGATCATGTCCTGGGCCCATATCAACGGCTCCGCCCTGATCGTCGGCAAGCACACCGGCGCCAAGGAGTTCAAGGATCTGGGCGGGATGCAGGTGGCGGTCCCCTATTGGTACTCCATGCACAACATCGTGCTGCAGATGGGACTGCGCAGCGCCGGGTTGAAGCCGGTCATTCAGGATCAAAGCAAGCCTCTGGCCAAGGACGAAGTCAACCTGATGATCATGCCGCCGCCGGATATGCCCCCCGCGCTGGCGGCGAAGAAGATCGACGCCTTCATCGTCGCCGAACCCTTCAATGCCTTCGGTGAGCTCAAGGCGGGGGGCAAAATGCTGCGCTTTACCGGGGACATGTGGAAAAACCACCCCTGCTGCGTGGTCTGCATGAACGAGCAGACCGTGACCGCCAAACCGGAGTGGACCCAGAAGGTGATGAACGCCATCGTGCGCGCCGAGATCTACGCTCAGGAGCATAAGGAGGAGGTCGCCCTGATGATGTCCCGAGATGGCAAGGGCTACCTGCCGATGCCCGGCAAGGCGATCGTGCGCGCCATGACCTACTACAACGAGGCCGATTACACCTCGCCGAAGGCGATTCGCAATAAAGGTGAGTTCCACAACGGGCGTATCGACTTCTCACCCTACCCCTACCCCTCGGCCACCAAGCTGATCGTGGAGTCGATGAATCAGACCCTGGTGGGGGGCGACAACACCTTCCTCAACAACCTGGATCCGGAGTTCGTGGCCAATGACCTGGTCGACTACAAACACGTCAAGGCGGCGATGGCGAAATACCCCGGTTGGGAGAAGGCGCCGGGTGTGGATCCGGCCCATCCCTTCGAACGTGAAGAGGTGGTGAAGATATGAGCGCGCCAGAAGCTGTAATTTCCGATAACCTGCCCCGGTTAAAACCCCATGCTTTTGACGGGAAGGTGATGCTCGGCGCCTTGCTCTCCCGCCTGGTCTACCCGGCAATCGGCATCGCTTCGTTGCTGGCGGTGTGGTGGTTGGGCGGATGGCTGATCGCGCAGAATCCCGACACCGCCTCCTTCGCCGATTTTGCCCCCGAGCCCACCTTCAATCGCCTGCTCGAGCTGCTCGGCAGCGGTGCGGTGGTCAAAGCGGTGCTGCCCAGTCTCGCACGCATTGGACTGGGCCTGTTGTGGGCCGTGCTGATCGGGGTTCCGATCGGGGTGGGCATCGGACTGTTCGCCCAGTTGCGTGAGGTCACCCATGTACCCTTCCAGTTCCTGCGCATGATCTCGCCCCTGGCCTGGATGCCGGTGGCGGTGCTGGCCTTCGCCACCTGGGACGGGGCCATCGTGTTCCTGATCACCGTGGCCGCCATCTGGCCGGTCATCTTCTCCACCGCCCAGGGGGTGCGGCGTATCGATCCCCTCTGGTTCAAGGTTGCGAAGAACCTGGGCGCCGGCGGTCTGCAGATGCTGCGCCGGATTATTCTGCCGGCCATCGGTCAGGACATCTTCGCCGGCATCCGCCTGGCGGTAGGCGTTGCCTGGATCGTACTGGTGCCGGCGGAATACCTGGGTGTGACCAGCGGCCTCGGCTATGCCATCAACGATGCCCGGGACACCCTGGAGTATGACACCCTGGCCGCCATGGTCGTTGTAATCGGAGTACTTGGCTTCGTCCTCGATGGTATCTGCCTGCGGTTGATCAACCGTTTCAGCTGGCACCACGAGGGATGATTGTTGTCCGGTCGACATGCACCAAAATAACCCACTCATTCACTGGGGTTTGCACCCTTGTGAAGCAGAGTGGTTTGTAATTTTGAATTTTGAATTGTTAATTTTGAATTGAGGTGTTCGCTGCGCTCACGGGCTTTTGGAACTGTTTTATCCAAATAACCCTGCGGCGGTAGCCGCACTCATTCAATTTAAAATTCAAAATTTAAAATTCATAATTCCATTGGCACTGCTTTTGCACCTGTCATTGTCAACATTGTCAGGAGTAGCACGTGACTCAAACTAATATCGCATCCACCCCGGAATCCGAACTGCTGGTCGTGCAGGAGGCCGCCCGGCTGATCACCAAATCCTCCGACCCGGAGCCCGCCATCAAGGGTATCCTGCGTCTGTTGTCCCAGCTGCTGGGACTGAACCGGGGCCGGGTGCTGCTGCCCTGCCCGGATGACGGCACCCTCGATATCCGCTATGCCTATGGTTTGACCCGGGAGGAGCGGGAGCGCGGCCGGTATATGATCGGGGAGGGGATTACCGGCAAGGTCTTCCAGTCCGGCCAGTTGGCCCTGATTCAGGATATTGACCAAGAACCCACCTACCTGGCCCGGGCGGTGGATCGAGCCACGCTGCCCAATGAGGCGGTCTCATTTATCGCCGTGCCCATTGTGATCGAGGAGTACCCGGCGGGTGTACTCGCGGTGCATCGGTTGCGGCAACGGGAGCGCCCGTTTCGCCGCGATCTGGCGCTGCTGCAGGTCCTGGCCACGCTGATCGGCCAGGTGTTGCGGGTCAATGAGCTGATCGCCGAACGCACCGCGCAACTGATGAATGAAAACCAGTTGCTGAAAAACAAGCTGGAAAGCAAGGGCGCCCGGTACGGCATCATGGGGCAGAGCGCCGCCCTGCAGCAGGCGATTCAGCAGGCGTTACAGGTAGCCGGTACCGGCACTACGGTGCTTTTGTTGGGCGAGTCGGGCACCGGCAAGGAGCGGTTCGCCCGTATGCAGCATCTGGCCAGTGACCGCACGGAAGGGCCTTTCGTCAGCATCAACTGCGCGGCGATCCCCGCCACCTTGATCGAATCGGAACTCTTCGGCCATGAGAAGGGGGCGTTTACCGGAGCCACCGCCATGAAGCGGGGCAAGATCGAACTGGCCTCCGGCGGTACCCTGTTTCTCGACGAGATCGGTGACCTGGATCTGGATCTGCAGGCCAAGCTGCTCAAGGTATTGGAGCACAAGGTCATCCAACGGGTGGGCAGCAGCCGGGACATTCCGGTGGATGTGCGTATCCTCGCCGCCACCCATAAGAACCTGCAGGAGGCGGTCAACGGGAATCGATTCCGCCTCGACCTCTTTTACCGCCTGAATATCTTCCCCATTCGACTTCCGCCGTTGCGTTCACGACAGGGCGACGTACCGATCCTGGCCCGCTATTTTCTCAACCTGGCGAATCAGGAGTATGGCCGCAACCTCGGTTTCGGTCCCGGCTCCCTGGAGATGCTCGACGGCTATCCCTGGCCGGGCAACATTCGTCAGCTCGAAAACCTGGTCAAACGGGCCGTGTTGATGAGCACCGACAGCCAGATCAGCCGTGAGCTGATCAAACAGATCCTCAGCGACGAGGATGGCATCAACGCGCCTGAAAGCAGCCAGTTCTCCCACGCCCATCGCCCCTACCACAACGAACAGCCGCCAATATCCGATGCCCCTCTCGGGGCCTCAGGCTTCTCCGATGGTCTGCGTCCCTACGCCCGGGTCCGGGACGACGAGAAGGGGCGTATTCTTGAGGCCCTGCAACGCCACCAGGGCAACAAAACCCGGGCCGCCATCGGCCTGGGGATGACCCCGCGCCAACTGCGCTATCGCATTCAGAAGCTGGGTCTGAGCGAGTGATCCCCCCCGGATTCTACTGTGCTCTTTCCGGTCTGCGGGATACAAAGAAGTGGGGTTTGTTCCGAATGGCACTTACTTAGAGGGATGCTCTGGCTTTTCGTCATTCCGGCGGAATACTCAGCTTTTTCCGCTACACGACTCGATAACCTATCTTACTCGCTGTTTCGATGAGAACAGCAGTGAGTGCGGGATCACTTAATAACCGGTGGAACAGTGGATAAGCAGGGACTACGGTATTCGCGCGCTCGTAAAGAGCAATGGCGGGGTGATTGCCGTTCATCGATGAGCAATAGTAAAGCCCGTCGATATCCCGATAAGCTTGATACAGGTTTTGCGACCAACGCCGGGCACGGGGCCTGGGTCCTGAGTGGATAGCGGAAGAAGCACCGATCCTGGTCGCAAATGGCCCGCTCAAATCCAGCAGCCGGACGTCCGACTGTAATGCGAAGCCGGTCAGTACCGGTTTTTTCGCGTGTCGATCGATTACGCGCGAGGCCTGGAATACTTCCGCCAGACAGGTTGGAATCGCTTCAGCTCCGATAGCCAGGTACATGATTCCCCGATCTTGAACGAGTCCTTCACCCTTCTGGCCTTCAAGCTGATGATCAAATCGGCTTGCCGTGGGGCCAAAATATCGAAAACCGTTCCAATTTGAGGGGTAATCCACTCCGCTGTAGAAGATCCGGTAGACTTCGGTGCCGGCGGGTATGCTGATGATTACTGGAGGAATTTCACCTAATTCCTCTACGGAGGAGGGCTCCGGAAATTTCGCCATTACAGTTCGCGAGCCAGAATAACCACCTCGTCGACAGAATGTCCTGAGATTAACCAATCTCGCGGGCTCAGTTGCGTGTTGAGTATGGGTGATGCCAGATCCGGGCTGGGAGTCATGAAAAAGTGCAAAACAGCAATGGGATGGGCATCAGGGCTGATCACTTTTAGCACCGGTTCGAGTCCAGGTAAGGTTTTTCCCTCATAAAACTGCCAGAGGGGGCAAACGCGCCCTTTATGACTCGCTACCGCGTACAAGCTGCGCTCATCGATGCGTTGACGAACTCTTCCGGGTGTTACGCACAGCAACTCAGCCGCCTGTTTTTGGCTATAAGCCTCAGAGGTCATTTTGGCAAATTCGCTGGCGATAGACTGGATATTAAGGTGCATTTGACCAAGGGACGTAGGTGTTGGATCAAGCCCGATCGCCCCCCCACGCCTCAGGAAAGCCCTTTCAGGCTCAGATAGGGCGTCTGTTATGGGCGAAATGAGCTCATGGCTATCTCTGCGTATCAGCGCCGCGATCTCCGCAGCCACTTCATCCAGGTCAATATGGGCCTCTTCGAGTGTTTGTCGATCACGTTCAGCGAATGTCATGGCCAACTCCAATTCTATTTATCGCTAGCAATGCTAGCCTTAGTTAATATTGGACTCATAAGGGGGCTTTCGCAACCGAATCTTGATTTTAGGCCGGTGATTGCGTGCTGCTGTAAACGTCTTATCTATTTGATGGTCTGCGGGATGCAAAAAGTAGTGAAGTTCGTTTTCTCATATACGTTCCCACGCTCCGCGTGGGAATGCAGACCGGGATACGGATCACTCAGCAAGGTTGATCGTCACAGCAGGCTGAGCAGGCATTCCCACGCAGAGCGTGGGAATGAGTCGAGTTACTTGAAAAGTCTATCAACGGTGCATCCAAACACCACTTCTCCGGCATATATCGAGATGACAAAAAAGCGGGGTTCATTCCAACTGGCACTTACTTTAACCAAAAACCACCGTCCTCCCGGCGGATGCCGGGATCCAGAGCATCGCTTTAAGTTAAGCACCCTTCGGGTTCGTGCCCGCTCTCAAACCTACTCAGGGCGCTGAGGTGAAAACGCCTACGCCTGTAAAAACTCTGAAAGCGTCGCATATTGCATCTCTATCTCCTGCTGCAGCGCCTTTGCCGTGTCGTTCAGCTCCGGCATGTCCACATCATGTTGGATATTGGCGCAGGTACGCGCCATGCGGCAGTACATCGCGGCCTTCTCCGCGATGCGATGAACCTTGACCTCGGAATAGGTGGGGGAGAGGCAGATAAGGTAAGCCTCGGTAATGAAATGGACCGCCTGTTTGGTGTAATCCACCTCGGACAGATCAGAACGAGGATGGGTCTGTACATAGATCGCATGTACCCTGTGATAGGCATCCAACAACGCTTCCGCCGACAGTTCGGGTTTGGCTAATATCTCTTGTATCTCATGCAAGCGGCGATCATCGGTCAGATCGAGCACATGGGCAATAAACCTTGCCCCGAGCTGGCGTTGCTGGGCAACGCTCAGGGCTGACATGGCTTCCTGAAATGCGGCAAAATTCTGGATTTTATTCATGACGAATGGCTCCTTGAGCAAAGACAGGCTTTAAGCCCTGGACACGACATATTCAGTCACCGGATTAGGTGTACTAATCCAATCTGCAAACTCCAACCCTATCCATCGTCATCCCGGCATATACCGGGATCCAGAAGACCGGACGGTGCGACAGTCCTGGATTCCGGCATGCGCCGGAATGACGAAAATTCAGTGCATCACCTTGATGTAAGCGGCATTTGTTTAAGTGGCGGCTGCTGTTTGTTAATACCGTGCAGCGTTCCTGCGGCTCAGATCAATTTACCGTAGGTCATAACAGAGCCTTTTTCAAACATACGCCCCGCTCTCTCTGACAATCCAGACACTTTGTCTCTTCCTGCCCGGACATTGTCGACAATTCTTTTTTCAGCAACCGGCATCATTCTTCCACAAACAACTTATCTGTTTGTTTTAGTTAGTGATTTCTCCTATGGCACAGGCATTGCAATTACCTGAATGTGATTTTAATAACATAACCGGAGATAAATCCAATGAGCACATCACCCCAAACGATCGCCAAAAACATGAGCTGCCTGCGCCCCCTCAACGCCGATGGTCTGAAAGACCTGGGCGAGAAGGGCAAGGCCAATCCCGAAGCCGTTGTTACCCTCAAAGCCAAGACCGTCTGCGAAGGTCAGTTTCGCATGCAGACCTATGTGCGCGATCTGGCGCCCATGCTGATCGACGAACCGCCGCACCTGTTGGGCGAGAACAATGCGCCTAATCCCTCCGAAGCGGTGCTGGCCACCCTGGGTGCCTGCCTGGCGGTGGGTGTACATGCCAACGCCACGGCCCGGGGCATCAAGCTGAGTAAACTGGAGCTGGAGCTGGAAGGGGACATCAACGTAACCGCCGTGTGGGGCACCGGGGATCTGGATGAGGCAAAGACCCTGGGATTTTCCGCCGTGCGGGTGAAGATCGATGCCGAAGGCGATGGCCCCCAGGAAGAGATCAACGAGATCATCGCCCACTCCAACGTCTGGTCGCCGGTAGCCAACACCCTGCGCAACAACGTGGCGCTGGAAGTGGTTCCGGCCTAAATCCAAACCCCAGGAGAATTGACCATGAGCGTACCCGCCTCCATGCTGCCCGAAGCGCTGCTTCCGGTGGATGAACTGTTGATCGCCACCCAGGAGATCGTCGATCAGGACCTCAAACCCCTGACCGTGAAGATCGACCTCGAGGGTCTCTACCCCGAACAGGTGATGCGGAAACTCGGCACTGTCGGCGCCTTCCGTCACCACCTGTCGGCGGCCCGCACCGATGGCGAGACCGATATGGGCGCCGCCATCCAGGCCATGTCCGTGGTCTCCCACGAGTGCCTCTCCACCGGCTTCGCCGCCTGGTGTCAGGACACCTGTGGCTGGTATCTGCAGAACGCGCGCAACGATGCCCTGCGGGATCTCTGGCTGCCGAAACTCGCCAGCGGCGAAGTGCTGGGCGGCACCGGAATGTCCAATACCATGAAGGCCTTCGCCGGTATCGAGGCGCTGCGCCTGAAGGGCAAACGAGTGGAAGGCGGGTACATCGTCAATGGCTCCCTGCCCTGGGTCTCGAACCTGGGCGAGGAACATGTCTTCGGCACCCTCTTCGATCTGGAAGGGGAGCCGGGGCGTACTGTGATGGCGCTGGTGGACTGCCAGAGTCAGGGATTTTCTCTGCGCCTCTCGGCCCACTTCATGGCCCTGGAGGGCACCCGCACCTTCGCCTGCATCTTCGAGAACGTCTTTATTCCCGATGAGATGATCATCGACCACGACGGCGCCGCTTTTCTGCGCCGGACCCGTTCGGGCATCGTCCTGCTGCAGTTCGGCATGGGGGTGGGCAATATCCAGTCCTGTATCGATCTGTGCCGCGAGGTGGAACCGCTGCTGGGTCACGTCAACTGCTACCTGGACGACCGCCCCGACGAACTGCAGGCGGAGCTGGACGACGCGGTGGAGGCGGCTCTGGCTCTAGCGGAGGATCCCTACGAGAGCTCCGATGAGTTCTTCCGCGAGATCCTGCAGCTGCGTCTGGCCGCCGGCGAGCTGGCCATTCGCGCCTCCCAGTCGGCAATGCTGCACACCGGCGCCAAGGGCTACCTGCAGACCGCACCGGCCCAGCGCAAGCTGCGTGAGTCCTATTTCATCGCCATCGTTACACCGGCTATCAAGCACCTGCGCAAGGAGCTCGACAAGCTGGCCGCTGCCGCCTGAACGCGGTGTGTTATTAACCTGAGGGGGGGCATGAGCCTCCCCCCGTTTCAACGAAGGACGCAGTTTATGAAAACCTTCACTTCAAACTTATCGGCGGAACAGACGGTCGCCAAGCTGTTAGCCGGTATCGAAGCGCAGAACATGCGTGTCGTGGCCCACATCAACGGCCAGGCGAATGCCGCCAAGATGGGCAAGACGGTACCCGCCGATCAGATCCTAGAGGTCTTCCGCCCTGACTTTGCGATCCGTGTCTGGGACGCCTGCAAGCCGGCGGGGCACGACATTCCGCTGCGAATCCATGTCTACGAAGTAGATGGCAGTGTCAGGGTTGCCTGTCGTCTGCCGAGCGAGGTATTCGCCCCTTACGGTTCCCGCGAACTCGATGCCATCGGGGTCGAGTTGGATCTCATTTTCGACGGCATATTGAGCCAGATAACGGAGGTATGAGATGAGCGAGCCTGCCTATCGTCGCTGGATCTGTGACGCCTGTGGCTATATCTATGACGAAGCCCGGGGTGATCCCGATTCCGGCCTCGCCCCCGGCACCCGCTACGAGGCGATCGCGGAGGATTGGCAGTGCCCGCTGTGCGGACTCACCAAGGCGGATCTTCGCCCCCTGCCGGAAGCGCCCACCACGGTAGCTACGCCCCGCCGGGGGCCGCGCCCAGCCGCCGGCGCCCTGTGTCGCGGCGGGGACGACTATGTGGTCATCGTCGGCGCCGGTATCGCCGGCTGGTCGGTGGCCGAAAGCATTCGCCGCCACGACCGGGAGACACCGATCCTGCTGATCTCGGCCTGCGAGGGGCTGAGCTATCCCAAGCCGGCCCTTTCCACGGCGCTGGCCCAGGGCAAGAACGCCGACGATCTGGTCGAGCAAGATGCCACCACCCGCGCCGCCGCACTCGGTCTGGCGGTTCGCACACAGACCCGTGTGATCAAGATCGACGCGAAAAAACAGCGCCTAACCACCTCCAAGGGTGGCATCCAGTACGCTAAGTTGATCCTTGCGCTGGGCGCGCATCAGCGTCAGCTGCCGATCGCCGGTGACGCGGCCGACAAGGTGCTTAGGGTCAACGACCTGGCGGCCTACAAAAAGCTGCGCAAACACCTCGACGGCAAGGCACGGCATGTCACCATCCTGGGCGCCGGGTTGATCGGCTGCGAGTTCGCCGAGGATCTCACCAGCGCGGGATATCCGGTCAGTGTCATCGATCCGGCCAACCGGCCGCTGGCCTCGATGCTGCCCGCCGATCTGGCGGAGGAACTCGAAGTTCGCCTGCGGGAGAAGGGCGTTGATTGGCATTTCAACGTCACCCTGGACAGCGCCGAGCAGTGTGGTGAACGCCTGCGTACGGTGCTGTCGGACGGAGAGGCGATCGAAACCGATCTGATTCTCTCCGCCGCCGGCCTGGTGGCGAATACCCAACTGGCGGAAAAGGCCGGTCTCAGCGTCAATCGAGGTATCGATACCGATCGGCGCATGCGCACTTCTCAGGCGCACATCTACGCCATCGGCGACTGCGCCGAAGTGGAGGGGGAGATCTATGGCTATATCGAACCGATTCGCCGTCAAGCCGAGACGATAGCCGCAGATCTGCGTGGGACGTCACTTCCTTTCGAGCCGCTGCCCCCCTTGGTGCGGGTGAAGACCCCGAGCTTTCCGCTTACGATCTGTGCGCCCCGTAAGGGGGATGGTTACAGGGTCATCCCCCACGAGCACGCCGAATCGGGACGGGTGAATTATGTTCAGAGCGGGCGGTTGGTGGGTTTTGTACTCAGCGGCAACAGCGCGGCCAATGCAACGACGGTCTATCAAGAGCTGTTTGCCTGAATCTGTTTCTGCGAGCCCCCCCCGGATTCCGCTTCGCTTCAGCCGGAACCGCTGAGTTGGGATAAGAGGGATAGCGCAAGCGCGGTAGGGATTTAACAAAATCCCCATTGCGGCAGGGTCAGCCCTCGTAGGGTTCGCTGAACGAGCAGTCCTTCTGGGGACAGACCTTCTCGGTGCCCTTGCGCTTGGTGGTCTTGATGGTCAGCACCGGCCAGCCGCAGTTGGGGCAGGGTTCGGCGATCGGCTCGTTCCACACCGCGTAGTCGCAATCCGGATAGGTGGAGCAGGAGTAGAAGATCTTGCCCCGTCGGGATTTGCGTTTCAGCAGGGTGCCCTTATGACATTTGGGGCAGCTCACTCCGGTGTCCTCGGGTTTTTCCAGAGGTTCGATGTAGCGGCACTTCGGATAACCGGAGCAGCCGATGAACTTACCGTATTTGCCGCGCTTGATCACCAGTTCGGAGCCGCATTCCGGGCAGTTGCGGCCCTCCACCACCTCCGGCTCCTCCTTCTCGCTGCTGTCCGCGTTGAGGTCCCGGGTGTAGTCGCATTCGGGGTAATTGGTGCAGCCGATGAAGCGGCCGTGACGACCCAGACGGATGGAGAGCTGGCTGCCGCACTTGGGGCAGGCCTCGTCCAGTGCCTCATGAGTCACATCACTGCGCTTGACGTTCTCCTGGGTATGGTCGATCTGCTCCTTGAAGGGGCTCCAGAACTTCTCCAGCAGCGGCACCCACGCCTCCTCACCCCGGGAAACCGCGTCGAGCTCATCCTCGAGTCTGGCGGTGAAATCGTAGTCCACATAGCGGGTGAAGTATTCGGTGAGGAACTTGTTGACCACCCGGCCTACGTCGGTGGGTTTGAAGCGCTTCTTGTCGAGCACCACGTATTCCCGGTCCTGTAGGGTGGAGATGATCGACGCATAGGTGGAGGGGCGGCCGATGCCGTACTCTTCCAGGGCCTTGACCAGGGTCGCCTCGCTGTAGCGGGGGGGCGGCTCGGTGAAGTGCTGCTCCGGGCGGATCGCCTTAAGCGGCAGGGTCTCCCCCTCGCTCAGGGGCGGCAGAATCTTTTCGTCATTGTCGCCCTTGGCGGCATCGTCCAGGCCCTCCTGATAGACCGCGATGAAGCCGGGCTTGGCGATTACCGAACCGTTGGCGCGGAAGATATTGCCCTCGCCGCACTGCAGGTCGGCGGCCACCGTGTGGATGGTGGCGTGGATCATCTGGCAGGCCACCGCGCGTTTCCAGACCAGCTCGTAGAGTTTGGCCTGATCCTTGGTCAGGTGGTCCTTGATCTCGTCGGGAACCCGAAGCACCGAGGTGGGACGGATTGCCTCGTGGGCCTCCTGGGCATTCTTCGACTTGGTCTTGTAGCGGCGCGGCTCGGGGGGCAGCTGATCCTGACCGTACTTGTCTGTGATGAAGCCGCGGATCTCGGCGATTGCCTCATCGGCCAGATTGACCGAGTCGGTACGCATGTAGGTGATCAGACCCACGGTGCCCTGGCCCACGTCGACACCTTCGTAGAGCTGCTGGGCGGTGCGCATGGTGCGCTGGGCGGTAAAACCCAGCTTGCGCGCCGCCTCCTGCTGCAGGGTGGAGGTGGTGAAGGGTGGGGCCGGGTTGCGTTTGCGCTGCTTCTTCTCGACCTTGGTGACCAGCAGACCGTCGGCCCCCGCCGCGCTCAGGGCCTGCTCGGCCGCACGCGCATCGGTCTCGTTATTGATGCTGAACTTGTCGAGTTTTTCACCCTGGTAGTGGGTGAGCTTGGCGGAGAAGCTCTGATTCTGCTTCTCGGAGTCGGCCTCGAGAGTCCAGAACTCCTCCGCCTTGAAGGCCTCGATCTCCTGCTCCCGCTCCACGATCATGCGCAGGGCGGGACTCTGCACGCGACCCGCGGAGAGGCCCCGGCGCACCTTCTTCCACAGCAGTGGCGAGAGGTTGAAACCCACCAGATAGTCCAGCGCGCGGCGTGCCTGCTGGGCGTCGATCAGGGGATGGGAGAGCTCCCGGGGATTGGCGATGGCGTCGTTCACCGCCTTTTTGGTGATCTCATTGAACACCACCCGGTAGACCGGTTTGTTCTTCAGCTTGCCCTTCTCTTTCAGCAACTCTGAGAGATGCCAGGAGATCGCCTCACCCTCCCGGTCCGGATCGGTCGCGAGATAGAGGGCTTCGGAATTTTTCAGGGCCTTGGCGATGGCCTGCACATGCCGATCGTTCCGCTCGATGACCTGGTATTTCATGGCGAAGCCCTGGCTTGGATCCACGGCCCCCTCTTTCGGGATCAGATCACGAACATGGCCATAGGAGGCCAGTACCTCGAAGTTACCTCCGAGATATTTCTTGATGGTTTTCGCCTTGGCAGGTGATTCAACGATGACCAGGTTCATGTGGTTTCAGGTCGTCTCCGAATGAAAAATGCGGCACAGTGAACCCTTCCGCGATCAAGAAATCAAGTGTTTTTTGTCTCACGATACAGCGGATTCGTGAGGGTTTTTCCGATTGAGTACTGCTTGCATAGGGACTTCGGTGGGGCACACGGGGTAGGTCGGCAGGGCCGAAATCCTACCGCTCGGTAACTCCCCGGGGGTGCCCAATCAATGCAGATAGGCAGGCGCTTCGTTGTACACCATGTCTTCCATGCGGGCAAAAGCGGCCTCCTGGCCTGGCTGGTTCATGAGTACCAACAGGATGATCCATTTCAGCTCTTCCTCTGAAATGATCGCGGTGTCCAGGGCCAGGGCCCGTTCGATCACCAGCTCCCGGGCGGTCTGGGTAAGCATCTCATTCTGCTCCAGAAACAGCAGCAGTCCCCGGGAATCCACATCCAGACGGGACATCTCCTCGTCGGTGTAGATGCGCAGTGAATGAGGATGGTTATCCGTACCCGGATGGTTTTCCGCGTTTTCGGCCAGTTCATCCAGCCAGTCGAAGGCCTTGCTGATTTCGCTGGAGGGGAAACCGGCCTGGATCAGTGCATCACGTAATTCGTATTGGTCCGTGGGAGGGGCTTGCTCACCATCCATGTAATTCTCATAGAGGTAGATCAGTATATCGACTACATTTTCGTTCATGTGCTCTCTCTCCCGCTGGTGCGGGATGGGAAGGGTTTCGTACGGCAGTAGAAACCGCCTGGTGCCGATGATACATGACCTTCAAGCTCCAGCAAAAGCAGCATGGACGAAACTGACTCTGCGGTCAAACCGGATCGGGCGATTAATTCATCAACTGAGACCGGATCATAACCCAGGGCAGTGAGCAGCCGCTGGTACTCCGGGTCAGCCAAGCGGTTTTCCTCACTTTCTGGGTGTTTGGACAGGTTCGTTGGCGTCGCTGATCTGTCCACGGTGCCGAGCTCTTCCAGGATGTCCCCGCCCGACTCCACCAATTTGGCTCCTTGGCGGATCAGGGCGTGACAACCGCGCGCCTGGGGATTATGGATCGAGCCGGGAATGGCAAAAACCTCACGCCCCTGTTCGCCGGCGAGTCGGGCCGTGATCAGGGAGCCACTCTGGGTGGTGGCTTCCACCACCAGCACCCCTTGGGAGAGTCCGCTGATCAGCCGATTGCGGCGGGGGAAGTGATCCGCCTTGGGAGGCGTACCCGGAGGGAACTCCGTAATCAGCAGGCCACCCCCGGCTATCTCATGGGCCAGATCCCTATGGCGGGCGGGATAGATGCGGTCCGGACCTGTGCCCATGACCGCCAGGGTGGCGCCGGACTCCAGCGCCCCCCGGTGGGCCGCCCCGTCCACGCCCGAGGCCAGGCCGCTGCACACACACCAGCCCGCTGCGGCGAGAAAGCGGGCAAATTCCCGAGCGTTGGCAAGACCGGTTGGGGTCGGGTTGCGACTGCCGACGATCGCCAGCTGCGGCTGACTGAGGCGCTGCAACTGGCCAACCCAGTAGATGACCGGCGGGGGATCGTCGATTTCCAGGAGCTGCGCAGGGTAATCCGGATCAGCCAGGGTCAGGATTCCGTGACCGGGATGTTCGTACCAGGACCAGGTGGATTGCAGCCGGCCGCGATCGGGTGTCAGTAGCTGGTCCACGGTGTTTCTGGGAATGTCCAGTTCACGCAGCTCTTCGCGGCGTGCCGCGAGGATCCCCTCCGGTGTTCTGAAGTGTGACAGCAATCGCAAAAATATGCGGCAGCCGATACCGGGTGTCTGGGCGATCAGCAGCCAGGTTTCGAGTTCGTCCCTTGGGGTCGACATCAGTAAAGGGCCGCTTCGGGGGTCAGCGCCCACTGGGCCGAGGCCAGGTTGACAGACATGGGGAAATGGGTTGATACGGGATGCTGCGGGTCATCCATGACACCTCTGATTCCTTGGTTTTATATCGGGTCTGTTGGACAGGGCGCCTACTACCTGAGGCGCCCCCTAGTTTTAACGGGTTTCGGGGGGACGCACCCAGTCGAGTACATGGAGAGGCTTGGTGGCATCCATCACCAGCGCAAAGCTGACCTTCTCGAAGGTGCGGAAGACCATCAGCAGACCCGCCTTTTCGAGGGGCAGGGTCACGGTCTCCCCGCGCCCCTTGACGATATCCCTTACCTCGTTGCCACCCTGCAGAATCTCCAGGACATGGCCGGGTTCCAGCCCCACATTGGCGCCCTTGTTGAGCACCACGATGTTATATTGGCCGATCTGAGAGACACCGTTGAGCACCGAGATGATTCGTCCATTGATATCCTCATCCGGCACCTTGGGCTGGAAGTCGATCAGGGGTTCCTCTTCCTCCATCCGGATCAGGCGGTCACCGATGATGGCTTCCAACTCGGAGGAGTTGATGAAGAGTTTCGCGGGGTCGCCGGTGCGCTGCAGTTCGGAGGTGCCGATATACTGTGCCTCGTAGCCCAGGATATCCTCCGTATCCGGATCTTTGTAGGGTTTTCCCGGTCGAACGATGGCGTATTGTGTATAGTCATCGTCCATGATACTGCGGGCATAATAGCTTACGCCGCCACCGCCGACGATGTGGTCATCCAGGAAGTGAACGATGTAGGGTGCGCTGTCGAGTTCGTTCTGATCCACTACGTAGGGACGGGTCAGAAAAGGCTCAATGGCGTCGATGGGAATGGTCGGAATCGCCCGGTCCAATGGCGTGGCGCGGACCTTGGGCGAGAGTTTGTCCTTGCGGTTGACGCGCAGTACCGGGCGTCCGTTGAGGTAGGTCAGGACCAGTTCGTCACCGGGGTAGATCAGATGCGGGTTCTCGACCTGTGGATTGACGTACCAGATCTCGGGCCACAGCCATGGATCACGCAGGAACATAGCGGAGATGTCCCACAGGGTATCACCCTTGACCACCGTGTAGCGTTCGGGATGCGAGGGGTTGAGCGCGACTGGATCAGCCGCGAAAGCGGTGCAGGAAAGTACCAGACCGCAGATGACACCAATGAGTTTGTTGTTAAAATGTGACATGACTATTCCCTTGGGTACGATACGGAAACGCAGTGAACAAATGATGGATCGTACGGGGGACAGTCCCCCACGGAATGCTAGGCTCCTTGTGCGAATCAGGTGCTGACTGCGTATAGGAGCATGCTCCAGTTTCCAGTATGATCATAATGTTAGCGCAATTTCTTGCATTTGTACTATAGATTTTTGGATAAACAGATGGCCATTCTTGACATTCTTCACTTCCCCGATCCCAGGCTACGCAACAAAGCCAAGCCGGTGGCTCAGGTTGACGACTCTATACGTCGGCTGGTCGACGATATGCTTGAGACCATGTATCAGGCGCCGGGTATCGGACTGGCCGCAACTCAGGTGAACGTGGCCAAGCGGGTGGTGGTGATCGACGTCACGGAGGAGAAAGACCAGCCCCTCTACCTGATCAATCCCGAAATTCTCGAACGGGACGGTATCGAGCAGATGGAGGAGGGATGTCTCTCCGTACCGGGTGTCTATGAGCCGGTCACCCGGGCCAATCATATCCGCTTCCGGGCCCTGGACCGGGAGGGTGTCACCTACGAGATGGAGGCGGAGGGCTTGTTGGCGGTTTGTGTTCAGCACGAGCTGGATCACCTCGAAGGAAAACTGTTCGTCGACTATCTGTCGAGCCTGAAACGTCAAAGAATCCGAAAGAAGCTGGAAAAGGAGCATCGTCAACAGGGGGGTGCCGCCGACACCAAGGCTCATCAAGTCATCTGATCGGGTGCGAAACATGGCACATGAGCCAATCATCATGCGCGAAATTTCATTTGTCTGAGACCCCCATCCCAAACCTGTGATGAACCGATTTTCGATCTTATTGGATGTTCGACCCCGGCGAACCTTGGGTTGCTTGAAGCCCAGGGCAATACCGAATTGGGTGCCCAAAAATCGATCCAACCCCTAACCTACCAAGAACCACCGTCCCATGTCACAACCATTAAAGATCATCTTCGCCGGCACCCCGGATTTCGCCGCCGTGGCGCTCAAGGCCCTGCTGACCACCCATCACACGGTAGTCGCAGTCTACACCCAGCCGGATCGACCGGCCGGACGCGGGCGCAAGCTGCAACCCGGCCCGGTTAAACAGCTTGCCCTGGAGCAGGGGATTCCGGTCTGCCAGCCCCTGACCCTCAAGGACGAGGCGGCCCAGCAGGCGCTGGCCGCTCATCAGGCGGACCTGATGGTGGTGGTGGCCTACGGCCTGCTGCTGCCCCAGGCGGTTCTGGATACTCCGCGTCTCGGATGCATCAATATTCACGCCTCGCTACTGCCCCGCTGGCGGGGGGCCGCGCCGATTCAGCGCGCCATCCTGGACGGCGACCCGGAATCCGGGGTCACCATCATGCAGATGGAGGCGGGGCTGGATACCGGCCCGATGCTGATCAAGTCCGTGACCCCGATCGCCGGGGATGAGACCGGCGGCAGTCTGCATGACCGACTCGCGAACCTGGGCGCCGAGGCGTTGCTGCAGGTACTGCCCGGATTGAGCGAGGGCAGCCTCAAAGGCGAGGTTCAGGACGATGCCCTGGCCACCTATGCGCGCAAGCTCGACAAGCAGGAGGCGCGTATCGACTGGACACAGGACGCCGAACAGATCGATCGTCAGATACGGGCCTTCAATCCCTGGCCGGTGGCCCACTGCCTGTTTGATGAGCAGGTGATGAGGGTGTGGAACAGCCAGCCCCTGCCGGGTGAGGCCGGGGCCGTGCCCGGGCGTATCCTGTCGAGCGGAAAATCCGGCATCGATGTGGCAACCGGTAACGGAGTGCTGCGCATCACCCAACTGCAGATGCCCGGCAAGCGCGCCCTGTCCGCGGGTGAGTTTCTCAACGCCCACACCGTGGACGGTGTCGTACTCGGCTGATGGCCCGGGCGCGTCACCATGATCCCCGGACCCTGGCCGCCCGGGTGGTGCAGGGGGTGATGGAGGGGCAGTCCCTGGCGGATCTGATACCCCGCCATGCCGCCCAGTTGCAGGATCCCCGGGATAGCGGTCTGATGCAGGAGCTCAGCTATGGGGTGATGCGGGGTTATCCGCGTCTCCTGGGCCTGTCGAAACGACTGCTCAGCAAGCCCCTCAAGGCCCGGGACCGGGATGTGCAGGCGCTGATCCTGGTCGGACTCTATCAGCTCTCCGAGCTGCGGGTGGCGGATCATGCGGCGGTCCACGCGACCGCGGAAGCGGCCCGGCATTTGGGCAAACCCTGGGCGGTGGGCCTGGTGAACGGGGTGCTGCGTAATTTTCAGCGCCGTTCAACCCAGTTGCTGGAGCAACTCGAGGCGGATCCCCAGGCCCGTTATGCCCTCCCCGACTGGTTGCTGCAGGGTGTTCGCCGGCAGTGGCCGGAGCGCTGGGAAACCGTGGTCGAAGCCTTGAACGCCCGCCCGCCCATGAGTCTGCGGGTCAATCTGAGAAAACACTCCCGGGATGAGTATCTGCGGCAATTACAGGCAGCGGGTCTGCGGGCCGAACCGATTGACCCTACCCGTGCCGGGGTGGTGCTCGAATCCCCCTGCGATGTGTCTCGCCTGCCCGGGTTCGAGGCGGGTTGGGTGTCGGTACAGGATGGAGCGGCGCAACTGGCCGCGGAACTGCTCGACCTGCAGCCGGGTCAGCGGGTGCTCGACGCCTGTGCCGCCCCGGGGGGCAAGACCGGACATCTGCTGGAGTCTGAGCCGGGGATCCGCCTGACCGCCATGGATCGTGATGGGGAGCGCCTGCAGCGGGTACACGAGAATCTGCGGCGCCTAGAGTTGCAGGCCGAGGTGGTAGTGGGGGATGCGGCCCATCCCCAGGGACCCTGGGCGGAACAGACCTATGAGCGGATTCTGCTCGACGTGCCCTGTTCCGCCACCGGGGTGATGCGCCGCCACCCGGATATCAAGCTGCTACGGCGTGCCGAGGATATCCCGGCACTGGTGGCGCTGCAGGGGCGGATCCTGCGGGCCATTTGGTCCCGGCTGGCCGATGGGGGTACCCTGGTCTACGTGACCTGTTCCATCCTCCCGGAGGAGAATGAAAGACAGTTGCAGGCCTTTCTCGCCGATACCACCGATGCCCGGGAGCTGCCCCTGGAGGTGGAATGGGGAGAACCCCGGGTGGTTGGCCGACAAATCGCACCGGGCGCGGATGGGATGGACGGTTTTTACTACGCCCGACTGCTCAAAGAGTCTTGAGTTATGAGTTTTGAGTTTTTAGTTGTACCGTGCGAATACCGGGTGAATATTTAGGGACAAACCCTGTGAGCAAAGCGAACTCAACCAACTCAAAACGCATAACTCATAACTCAAAACTCCGCTTGGGTGTTTGTTCGTGAGGGGATTGAGGACCGCCCTGCCACTGCTGTTGCTGCTCGCCGCTGTCGGAGCGCAGGCAGCCAGTTTTCATATTCATGACGTACAGATCCGCAAGTTCAAGGATGAGTACCGGCTCAACGCGCGAATCGACTACCTGTTGAGCGCTGAAGCCCATGAGGCGCTGAGCAACGGGGTGCCGTTGACCCTGAGAGTGCAACTGGCGGTGGAGAAGGTGCAGAGGGGTTTCTGGGATCCCAGCCCGTTGACCAAGACCCTGTGGTTCCAGATCCGCTACCATGCGCTCACCGAACTCTACCGGGTGGTGGACAGGCAGACCGGGGAGGAACAGAGTTTTGTCACTCAGGATGCCGCCCTCTATGCCCTCGGTGAGATCAGCGACCTGCCCCTGGTGAAACAGGATGAGCTGGTTTCCGGTGAATCCTACCGCCTGCGACTGCGCGCCGATCTCGATATTGAATCCCTGCCCCTGCCCCTGCAGCCTCTGGCTTATCTCGGGCGGGGCTGGAAACTCTCAACCGGATGGTCCCAATGGCCCCTTCAACCCTGAGTCGACTGCGTCTCGGCGGACTTTCGGTGGGACTGCTGCTGGTGCTGCTGCTGGTGAGTCTTCACCTGATGAGCAGCGCGGTGCAGAACTCCGCCGAACTGAGCCGCTATTTCGTGCCCCTGCTGATCTTCAATCTGGCGGGCATGTTCGTGTTGTTCGTGCTGATCACCTACAACTCGATTCGTCTGATCCGCCAGTACCTGCGCCACAGCGCCGGCTCCCGCCTAACCCTGCGCATGGTGCTGATATTCACCTTCATCGCCCTGACACCGGTGGGCGTGGTCTACTACTACTCCTTCAGCTTCCTGCAGGGGGGTATCGACAGCTGGTTCGACGTGGAGATCGATCAGGCCATGGAGGATGCCCGGGATCTGGGGCAGGCCTCCCTGGCGCTCAATCAGCGGGTCTGGCTCAAGTACACCGAACAGCAGATGATGAGCATCGCCGACACCTCGGAGTCGGCCCTCTCCCTGACCATCGCCCGGCTGCGTCAGCAGTCCGGCGCCCTGGAGCTTTCACTGAGTGATCTCAGCGGGCAGATCATCGCCTACTCCAATGCGGTGGCCGATGAACTGGCCCCGGCAAAGCCTGATGACTACATCATGCAGCGCCTGCGCGAGGGTAACAGCTATGTGGGGCTGGCTCGGGACAAAGACGAATTGATGATCCGGGTCGCGGTGTCCGATCCCTTGGGACGCCCCTTTCTCCTCCAGGGACTCTATCCCGCCTCGGAACGGGTCAGCGCCCTGTCGGAGAAGCTGGAGGTCGCCTATAACCGCTACAAAACACTGTCATACCTGCGCCAGTCACTGAAGCGTAACTTCTCCCTGACCCTCTCCCTGGTATTGATCTTCGCCGTGCTCACCGCGGTGTGGGCCGGCTTCTTCTCCGCCCGCCGGCTGGTGGCGCCGATCGCCAACATTGCCGCCGGCACCAAGTCGGTGGCGGGGGGGGACTACGACCGCCAGCTGCCGGTGCCCCGGCGCGCCGATGAGCTGGCCTTTCTGGTGGCCTCCTTTAACACCATGACCCGGCGTATCCGCCAGGCCCGGGACGAGGCGGATCAGAGCCAGCGCGAGGTGGAGGGACAGCGCGCCTATCTGGAGACGGTGCTGGCGCGGCTCTCTTCCGGGATGCTGACCTTTGACGCCCAGCGCAGACTGCGCACCGCCAATCCCGCCGCGGGCAAGATCCTCGGATCCGATCTGAATGTGCTGGTCGGCAGTCCGGTGCAGTCCCTGGGACTGGAGTCGCCGATGCTGCGTCAGTTCGCCGAAGGGCTTGAGCATCCCCTGCGCCAGCTCGAGCAGGAGTGGCGCGGAGAACTGACCCTGTTCGGCGGAGAGGGACGTAAGGTGCTGATCTGTCGCACCACCCCGTTTGCCCAACCCAACGGGCGCATCGGCCACATCGTGCTGATCGATGATGTCACGGCGCTGATCCGCGCCCAGCGGGACGCCGCCTGGGGTGAGGTGGCCCGGCGTCTCGCCCATGAGATCAAGAACCCGCTGACGCCGATCCAGTTGTCCGCGGAGCGGCTGCGCCACAAATACCTGAAGACCATGCCCGCCAAAGATGCCGAAGTGCTGGACCGCGCCACCCACACCATCGTCCAGCAGGTGGAGGCCATGAAGACCATGGTCAACGACTTTTCGGAATACGCCAAACCGCCGCAGATGTCACCCAAACCCCTCAAGCCCGACCGGCTGATCGGGGAGGTGGCCGATCTCTATCGGGGCAATCGGAAGATCCGTCTGGAGATGCAACTGGATGCCCGATCGGCCCGGGTGGAGGCCGATCCGCTGCGCATTCGTCAGGTGGTGCACAATCTGCTGAAGAACGCCATCGAGGCCCTGGAGGGACGTAAGGGGGGGTGGGTCCGGCTGCTCTCCCGGGTGATGCTGCGTGACGAGCATCCCTTCTACGAGATGCGGGTTCAGGACAACGGTCCGGGGTTTCCGGAGGCGATGATGAAGCAGTTGTTCGAACCCTATGTCACCTCGAAACAGAAAGGCACGGGTCTGGGGCTGGCGATTGTAAAGAAGATTGTCGAAGAACATGGCGGTATCATCTGGGCGGAAAATTGCGATAAGGGGGCCTGCATGGTAATGCAGTTGCCGATGTTGCTTGATCCGGTCCCGCAACCGCCGACTGAACAGGAAGAACAGGAGAGTCGATCATGAGTAAGGCCTACATCCTCGTCGTGGATGATGAGCCGGATATCCGCAACCTCGTCAAGGAGATCCTGCAGGATGAGTCCTATGAGGTTTCCATGGCGGAGGATGGCAAGAGCGCGCGTCAGGCATTGCGTGAACGGCGCCCGGAACTGATTCTGCTCGACATCTGGATGCCCGATGTGGACGGCATCACTCTGCTCAAGGAGTGGGGCGAAGACGAGGGTCTGCCCTGCCCGGTAATCATGATGTCGGGCCACGGTACGGTGGAGACCGCGGTAGAGGCGACCCGCCTGGGTGCTTACGACTTCCTGGAAAAACCCCTCTCCCTGGCGAAATTGCTGCTCACCGTGGATCGCGCCCTGGAAGCGGAACAGCTCAAGCAGGAGAACGTGGGGCTGCGCCGGCATGTGCATGCGGTACACGATCCCACCGGCAAGAGCCCGACGATGCAGCGCCTGCGCGAGCAGGTCAAGCGGATTGCCCAGCACGATACCTGGGTGCTGGTAACCGGTGAACCGGGCAGTGGCCGGGAGACCCTGGCGCGCTACCTGCACTCCCAGAGCGTGCGTCGGGACCGACCCTTCGTCGAGGTAAACGTGAGCGCCATCGTCAAGGGCAACGCGGCCCAGGAGCTGTTCGGCAGCGAGAGCGACGGGCGCATCCACTACGGCCGCCTGGAGCAGGCGGCGGGAGGGACCCTGTTTCTCGACGAGGTGGCGGACATGGATCTGGAGGCCCAGTCCCAACTGGTCGGCGCCCTGGATACCGGGCGCTTCATGCGGGTGGGAGGCAGCGAACCGGTAAGCATCGATGTGCGGATAATCGCCGCCACCCAGCACAACCTGGAGGAGTCGGTCCAGCAGGGCACCTTCCGTGAAGATCTGTTCTACCACCTCAACGTGGTGCCCCTGCATGTCCCGCCTCTGCGGGAACATGCGGAGGACGTCCCGGAATTGCTGAATTTCTACGTGGACTGGTACGTCACCCACGAAAAGCTGCCCTACCGCCACTTCAATGTGGGGGCGCAAAACACCCTGCGCAACCATCCCTGGCACGGCAACGTGCGGGAGTTGAAAAACCTGGTACAGCGACTGCTGATCCTGGGGGCGGGCAGCGAGATCACCCAGGAGGAGGTGGAGTCCTCACTGGGTTTCCCGGAACTCGGCGGCATCATCGGAGGGCTTGAGTCACCGGTCTCCTTCAATCAGCCCTTGCGCCAGGCCCGGGAAGAGTTCGAGCGGGTCTATCTGGAGTACCAGCTCAAACAGCATGAAGGCAATATCTCGCGCATGGCCAAGGAAGTGGGGATGGAGCGCACCCATCTGTATCGCAAGTTAAAATCCCTGGATATCGAGTTCAAGGATAAGCGTTAGTCTACGCGGCTTGCGGTCACGTTGGTCCGACATACGCAACAAGGCGATGACGGACGCTGAACTACTTTTCATCGACACCCCGGTCAAGGTCAGGGTTATGATCGGTTGTCTGGTGTTAGGGTCGCGGAAAAAATAAATTATCCCAAAATACGTAGGATTAATGCCCGCCTTCTAGGCGCAGCGCAGGGCGCATAGCAGGGCCTATGCAACCGAAGCTGCAACAACGAAGGCGGGCATTCAGACAAGTAGTTTGGGATAATTTATTTTTTCCGCGACCCTTAACCACAGAATAACCGATAATGCCATAAGGCCCGGCCTGATGGCCGGGTCCCAACACTCAAAGGAGATTCCAACCATGTCACTTGCTCATTCCGCAAAACAGGAAGCCCTGGAGGCCATCCAACGGCTGCCCGATACCGCCGATACCGAAGAGATCATGTATCGGCTCTACGTCCTGGAGAATATCCGCCGAGGCCAGCAAGACGCCGCCGAAGGCAAAACCCAGTCCGCTGAAGAGGTGCTTAAGGATATTCAAACTACGAGATCAAGCCTGACAACCTCATCGAAGTGTTGGCCGTGATTCACAAACGCCAACACATGGAACCGGAAGATATTCCGAGAAACCAATAACAAAAAACTCACTGATAGCCCCTTCGTTATTATGGATGTCCATGTGGTAGCAGGAGCTTGAATCGGGAGATGTGAGGTTGCTGAGTCAAGGTAACCAGGATGGGTCGCCCAGATTTTCTCCAAATGGAGACGCATTCTTGAATGGCTACCCATGGCCAATTGACGTTGCCTATTTTCTCACCAACGTCATTTCATATCGGCATATATTTCGGCAAAATAGTGTACGATCATCCATCAGCCATGGAGCCCATGCTGCCGGACCTGAACGGCCCGCTCGCCGATATCGCCCTCGAGATCTACAAGACCTCGGCCCAGGCCACCGGGCTGGTCCATCCCGTCGTATTCAGAGCGCTTGAGGAGTTACTGCGTGTCGTCAACTCCTACTACTCAAACCTCATCGAGGGTAACGCCACCCACCCGGTGGACGTCATGCAGGCCATGCGGAACACTTATTCCCAGGATCCTGCCAAGCGGATACTACAACAGGAGAGTGTTGCGCATATTGAGGTCCAGCGTCTGTTGGAAGATCGCCTACGGGATGAACCGGCCCTTCCGGTAACCGAAGCCAGGTTTCTATGCTGGTTGCATGAGGTGTTCTACCAACGCATTCCAGTCGAATCGCGATTTCTAAACCATCCCACAACGGGAGAAAAGATCGAAGTTGTGCCAGGCCAACTGAGAGAGAATACGGTTGAGGTGGGGCGGCACATCGGCCCCAGAGCAACAGAGCCGCCAAGATTCCTGTACCGGTTCGACCAGGTCTACCGCCCGGACAGACTGCACGGCCACCAGTCCCTGGTCGCCCTGGCCGCCGCCCACCACAGACTGCTCTGGATGCACCCCTTTCTCGACGGCAACGGTCGCGTGGCGCGGCTCTTCACCGATGCCTACCTGCGGCGAGCAGGCGTCACGGGTTATGGACTCTGGAGCGTCAGCCGGGGGCTGGCACGCAACGCATCACGCTACAAAGCCATGCTGGCCGCCGCGGACAGCTCGCGGCAGAGCGATCTGGACGGTCGCGGCAACCTCTCCGCCCAGCAACTCGACAATTGGTGCGCCTGGTTTCTGCGCACCTGTCTGGATCAGGCCACCTACATCACCACCCTGCTGCGCCTGGAGGGGCTGCGTAGCCGGATCGATGCCTATACGCGCCTGAGAAAAGAGGGTATCGCCTCCGGCTCAGAGGGCACGCCTACCCCATTGAAACCCGAAGCGCGGGTCATCCTCCTGCATACCCTGGTGGCCGGGGAAGTCCAGCGGGGCGAGTTCACCGCCCTGACCGGGCGCTCCGAGCGCTCCACCCGCTCGGCCTTGTCGCAGCTCCTGGCGGAAGGCCTGCTGAGCAGCGATACCCCCAAAGGTCCGGTACGTATTGGCTTTCCACCCCACAGCATCGCCTATCTGTTGCCTGATCTGGTGCCGGCAGCAAGGGTGCCTTGAGCTTGTTAATATCGCTAACTCGACAACCGAACTCAAAATTGAAACACCTGTACTTGCTGTCCTTGTTCCCACGCTCTGTGCGGGAATACAGAGACCGGCCCGGAGGACAATTCAAATCGAAACACTCCATCTGGCGTTGCGAAATTTGGAGAACCCTTATATGACTATGCGCAAATTCGCTTTTCAGCCAGCCACGAAAAAATCCCACCCAAGCATATTTGCCAAGCTCGGCTTTAAATCCAGCTCCAGCGGGGAGCTGGTTAAATTAACACGCATCGGACTGAAGCCAAGCGCATTTACTGTACTGATTACTGAGTTGGCAATACAGCGAACAGATGGACTCAAATTGGTCGGCATGTCCGCAAAGACATTGGAACGTAGAACCAAAGAAAAGCGCCTCCTCACTACAGAAGAGAGTGACCGCATTTATCGGGTAGCGTCCGCTCTCGAAGCAGCCACGCAGCTTTTTGAAGGTGATCAATCCCTTGCTAAGAAGTGGCTTAAAGAAGAGAGCAAAGCACTCGAGGGAGATACCCCGCTTGATCGCCTGGACACCGAGGCGGGCGCTGATCAAGTCAAAGACTTGATAGGAAAACTCGAACACGGGGTGTTTGTTTAATGATGCGGGCCTACCGCCTGGTTAAAAATAAGCACATCGATGACCCTCTAAACCCAGAAGGCGCAAAAAAATATGGTGGTCGTTGAAATAGTAAGGGAACGCCAATGCTCTATATGGCCTCCTCTGCTTCGCTCGCAACTCTGGAAATTCTGGTTCCTTTACATCACGAACAAGCAATAGCGGCATACTCACTTTGCATTGCAGAGCTGGCGTACGACCTTATACAGGAATTCCCCCTCGAAGACTTACCGGCTGATTGGCAGATTGACCTGTCACCAGCCTCTACAGCAGAGATAGGCGATCAGTGGATCGACCGGGGCGAAGCGCTGGGACTATTGGTACCGAGTACGATAGTACCGATAGAGACAACATTCTGATAAATCCGGCACACGCAAGTTTTGACGAATTCGCCAAGACCGTGAAAACATCCAATTTCTCCATCAATGACCGCCTTACACGCACATCAAAATAACCAAAGAGCAATAAAAAAAGCACTACCCAAGCACTACCCAGACACCCACGTCGGAAATGTTTACACATCAATTTAGTTGGTTATTCCTATTCTATTGTTTTTAGGAAATAAAGTCAGTTGGCTTGTTTTTTGCTCTGTGGTGATTGCAACAAAATTAAGGAGTAATAAAAATGAAATTTGGAATTCAACAACTCATAGCCACCAGTCTTGCGTCGATGTTCTATCTCGGTTCGGTTCAAGCGATTCCACTCTACTACACTTTTGAGGGTACGGTAGGCGAGCGCATCTGGCCAGATACAGGTAATTCGGAGCTTTTAGAGAATATTGGCCTTTTCAGAGGCGATGCACTTTCCCTCACTCTCATGCTGGATGATGATCGAGATAGAAATGGTAATCCCGTTGAAGCCCCGGAAGTACCGGAACATGGCACTGTATTTGTAAATAGGTCATATCAAGCGGAGTTTGTAGAATCATCTGTGTTCGATCTGGTGCATAGCTTCTATCCCGACCGGAGCGTCGAGCCCGTGTCCGTTAGTGCAGGTTCAGAACTCGTATATCGGGATGGCGCACTAGTGAATGATCAACTTCTCAGCAATGTAAGCCTCATTGTCAGCTCCGAGTTGATTGGCCACCATTCCCTCTACATCTACGACGCCGATCTATCGAACTGGGAGGTTGGTTCTACCACGTCAGCGGACAATGGGACGGCTTTACATGGAGAGCATCCAGGCGAAGTTTCCGCGTTCAATTCATATCTGCGGTTGACTGCGATTTCCACTGAGAATCTAACTTCTGGTGACGAAGGCACGCCTTATCATTCGGTTCCTGAGCCATCAACCTTCTTATTGACGAGTCTCGGGCTACTGGGTATCGGCGCCAGACGCTATTTCAAAACTGCCTAAGCTCAATTCATAGTCCAGTGGGCGCTGAAGCCAGAGCTTCCTGGCAATGGTAATCAGCGCCCTCTTTCAAGGCGAGTTGAGATCTGCATAGGTATGGGAGACAACACGAGCTATTGTGTCATGGTGCTGTGTCCAGTCACCACATAAGTCCACATCATTTGCAAAGCTTTGAAGAGCACCACGATCCGACACTATCCAGACACCCGACACTATCCCGACACCCACCCTAAGAGGGTCACTCTCCGGACGAATCTGAGCATGTTAGAATGGGTGTCCAGGTAAGCATGATCCAGTGAATATAGGTATCTTCTGTTATTCTACTGTAGTTGCGCACCCGTATTTAATTGATAACCTGTTGAAGAAAAGGTGATTTTTGGCTTGAATCTTCCATGTTTTTTCTCTTTATGTTCTCTCTTTCAAAAAAGTATTTCAGTTCCCAAACAATGTCAACCGAGAAATTTTATAGCGATAAGCAGAACTTCCCGAATTGTACAAGTGGGTGGATTTTCGAAATTCATCAAACCAAAAACACACAACTGGTAAAATTATGATTTTTGGTATAAAAACATGGTAGCAGGGAGGTTTTGGCGCATCTCCGGCATCTCCTCCTGATTTCTATATATAAGGCAACTTGCTCGATTACACCGGCGAAAATTGCCTGCTATCCAGATTAAAATGATGGATAGTGGGAATGTTGCACGCTGAAGTAGATGTT
>JBNKJP010000008.1:0-30319 GCA_050291245.1 Candidatus Thiodiazotropha sp.
CGTTAAAACCCTCGTCGACCTCAACTTGCATTTCGAAGCTGTACCAGCTCTCAGGAGCTGCGAACTCCCTACGGCCTGCACAATTCTCTGTGTACGCTTCACCTACTTTGTTCGTCTTTGGTAGCAATTCGTCATCGCTTCGACTCCGCCGTAGGCGCAACACTCGATATGGGTGGGTGGTTAACCCTTGCCCAACAGGGACTTTCACCCTGCAAGATGCACCAAGCTTCGCTTGGCGCTCTAACGTTTACATAAGAGGCCGAGCGACAGCGAGGTCCGGCGACCGCAGGGAGCGTACTTAATGTGCTGGTTATACGCTGTTTTCACGATTGTTACCCTTGAGCCACAATATTGCTAAAAGCAGAATAATTGAGTTAACAGTTAGTGAAAAAATGCTTGCCCCAAGAAATTTGTCACAGAGAGAAGTGCATAATGTTGTTGGCGCAAAACCTAAACCTATAATTCCCAATATTACTCCGACACTAAGAAGTTTAATAAAGGAAAACCAATGAAAATTTCTTAAAATAATGCCCATCAATACAGATATGATGATTGGCATTAAAAACCAGATTATTAACTCGGAGCTTTCCATTTGTTTACGTATAACAGATGATTATATAGCTGGCACATTCGCAGGGATATGCCGCCAGCACAAATAATAGCAATACCCCGCCATTTGTTTTATTAATGTACGCTAATCACCGGCTATTCACTCTTAACGGCATATTTGGAATTAATACCTGGGGAATAGCCCCTGATTCTTCGACCCAGACAGCATTTACCGTAATATTTAATTTTACTAGAAAGTTTCTATACCCACACGAACCTAATTCCCTCGCAACACCCTGAAATTCAGCAACTTACAAACGTTCACCCTGATAAAATGGCCTATCCACCTACCGCTGGTTTGGCTGCATACTGGCAATAAGGACAGGTAGAAACCCTGCATAATCAACAGGCTATCCTGACGGCAGACCCATGCACGAAGATACTGATGAAGTGACGTCTTGGGATCAGTCGATTCCTTCAATTTCACCCGGGTTATCATTCCTGCAATTACCATCCAAGTATAAGCTCTTTCATATGTAGAGCATTTACATCATGAAGGCAAGGCTTCGGTTCCCCGCGATCAAGCTCTGGCCACAATCGTGAACGGGTCCATGTCGCAGGATGACACCCAGCCCATTTACTGCGGTATGATATCGGTTGTACTCGTTGCAAGCTGATCACCTCTTTTTCTGGGTCAGGGGGTCAGTTTAAGCCTACATGGAACAACATTTACCTGATCAATCCTCATGCGCGCCTTGTATATCATCATCTTCAGCCTGCTCTCCCTGGACCTGAGCGCGGGACACCTGGACCGTCTGATCGAGTCCAGCCAACAGCACCCGGGTAAAAGCGCCGTGACCGTATTGGAAAAGGGTGAACACGCGTTACTGACCCGGGCCTGGCTGACGGACGCCGCGGAACAATCCATCGATGCCCAGTATTTCATCTGGGGCAATGACAACATCGGTATCCTGGCCTGTGAACGGCTGCGTAGCGCCGCTGAACGAGGGGTACGGATACGGGTCATCGTCGACGATCTTCTGGTCGACGCGGAGCCGGTTACCCTGCTCTCCCTCGATGCCCACCCCAATGTGGAGATCCGTATCTACAACCCGCTGCACACGGTGGGCCGGGGTCTCTTTTCCCAGCTCTGGCATCTGATCACCGACTTCCGGGATTCCAATCAACGCATGCACGATAAGCTGGTGCTCTATGACGGGCGTATCGCCATTACCGGCGGTCGTAATATGGCTGACGAGTATTACGACTACGATCACGATTACAACTTCCGAGACCGGGACGCCCTGATGGCGGGAGCGCTCATCCCGGAGACCCAAGCCAGTTTCGAGGCCTTCTGGAACAGCCCCCTGTCGGTGCCTATCGCGACCCTGCTGGCGGATGAAAAGGAGGAACTCACCGAGAATCAGATCCAGGAGTATGTCGCCTGGCTGCACGCCTATGCCCGTAATCCGGAGAACTTCGCGCCCGAGGTACGTAGTGCCATTACGGACATGTCAGGCCGGATGGGTGAGATCTTCGCGGGCATGCGCTGGACGGATGCCGCCTACCTGCACGACATGCCCGGTAAGAACAACGTGCCCCACAGTCTGGAAGGAGGCGGTCGAACCACTGACTCACTGATCAAATTGCTGAGCGAAGCCCGCCATCGAATCTTGATCGAGAGCCCCTACCTGGTCATGCCGGAACCGGGTTTCGATTTTTTTGCCGAGTTGCTGGCACAGGGCGTAGAGATATCGATCGTCACCAACTCCCTGGCATCCACTGATAATCTTCAAGCCTACTCCGGCTACCTGAAGCAGAAGCAGCGCCTGCTCGAAATGGGACTGGAGATTCATGAATTCAAACCCAGGCCCGGTGTGGCCCTGGAATTGATCGACCGTTATGAACAAGGCGACCGGGATCCCCCGATCTTTGCACTGCACGCCAAGTCCCTGGTGATTGATGACGAGATCGCCTACATCGGCACCTTCAACCTCGATCCCCGCTCCGCGAATCTTAACACCGAGGTGGGTGTGGTGATCCGAGACCCGGTTATCGCCCGGCAGGTGAGCGCCGCGATCCTTGAGGATATGGCGCCGGAAAACAGTTGGGATGCCTCGTCCGAGGCCGATCAGGATGTCGGACTGTTCAAACGCATCAAGGTCAATCTCTGGAGTCTGCTGCCCCTCGACCCGGTGCTCTGATCAGTGAGTTAGGGCCTCGAAAAATATTACCGCAAATGGACGCACAATATTTCTGGACTTACTGAGTCCATTTGCGCAAATTTGCGGTGATTGGCGTGTATTTGCGGTTCAATTTCTTAAGTCAGTGCCCTTACAATTCCAATCGCCTCAGAAACTCCGCCATGATCGTTTCATATAGTGCGGGGCCGAGCACCGCGTCCTCGATACCCGCATCGATGTTCGGGTTGTCGTTGACCTCAATGACTACAACACGCTGACCGATCTGTTTGAGATCGACACCGTATAGACCGTCACCGATCAGGTTTGCGGCCTTGAGCGCGGTCTTCACCACCGCCTCCGGGGCATCCCCCACATCCAAGGTTTCAAAACCGCCCTCCCGGGATTTGCCCTTCGCGGCATGGTTTACGATCTGCCAGTGCTTCGCCGACATGTAGTACTTGCAGACGTAGATCACCCGCCGGTTGAGCACCCCCACCCGCCAGTCAAACTCCGTCGGGGTGAATTCCTGGGCCAGAAGCAGTTCGGAACGGCGGAAGAGTTTCTTCGCTGTCTGCCGCAGTTCCGCGCGATCCTCCACCTTGTAGACCCCAAGAGAAAACGCCCCATCCGGGATTTTCAAAACAATGGGATAGGGCAGTTCCTGCTCCAGTTCGAGCAGTGAATTGGGCCGAATGACCACACTCTTGGGGGTTGCTACCCGATGAGTACGCAACAGTTCCGCCAGGAAGATCTTGTTGGTGCAGCGCAGGATCGATTCGGGATCGTCGATAACCACCATACCCTCCCGGGCCGCCTTGCGGGCGAACCGATAGGTATGATGATCGATACGCGTGGTCTCACGAATAAACAGGGCATCGAATTCGGCCAACCGGCCGTAGTCCGGTTTCTGGATGAGTTCCGTTTCAATACCGAATTTGCGCGCCGCTTTGACCAGGGCGTTAATCGCCTTGCGGTTCGACGGTGGCATCTTCTCCTCTGGATCGTAGAGGATCGCCAAATCATAGCGGGCCGCCGAAGGTCCCTTAGGCCTGCGCCAGCGCTTGCCCAGATACTGTTCCAGCGCCTGCGCGAACTCCCCGCGTTCAAATGCCGTCAATTCCGACAGATGTCGGGTGCGGATCCTCACGATGCGCCAATCCCCCCCTTTGAGCTGGAACTCGATCAGCAGCAGGGGTGCGGGGAAGATCTCGAACACCTCTCGAGCCACCGGCTGCAGATTCGCCAGCTCCGATTGTCCGAAGTAGACATTGATCTTGAACGGCTCGGTGCCAACCCCCGATTTGCGGCGACTCAGAATACGCTGCACCCGCTTGTTCAGGTCTTCGGTGTCGAGGCTGTAGATCGCCTTGTGACTGAGATCCTGAATGGTGCGCACATTGGGGATCACCCGATGCCCACGGGCTTCGGAAAGCAGTGAGGTGTAGTACCCCACGCCCAGATAGCGCTGGCTCTTGCACAGGTTTACCACCCGCAGACCACTGCGTTTGCTCCAGTCCGGGTTTGTGAGGTAGGACTTCGCGGTGACGATCGGCAGGGATGCCGGCGCATCCGGCCAGTCGTTTTCCTTGTCGGTTACGAGCAGGTATTCGCTCATTGTTCCTTACCCAGCACCAGCGCCGCCTTGAGGCCCGCTTTACCGTAGCGGGACATTTTCACGAATTGGTCTTTTTGAATCGGCATGTTGATCGAATCGGAAGGGGTCTCACCCGTGGGCTCGTCGACGAAGGGATCATGCATATAGACAAAATAGTCATCGTAACCGGTCATGATGACCCAGTGGGGTTCCCGCTCCCCGTAGATCATCCAGGAGCTGATCAGCACCAGTACCATGTTGCCCTGCGAGACGAACCCCTCGATATCCTCCAACGACAACGAACCGTCGTGAATCGGCACCCCATGACACTGCAGTTCTTCGATCATCTCCTCCTGCACCAATCGCATCACTTCCCGCTTGTCTTCGCTGCGCACTGTTTCGGCCAGCAGAATCCCCTGATCGCTCACATACACCGCCACCTCGAACCCCCGGCTGGCCGCGGCCAGCGCCAGACCATAGGGACCACAACCGCCGTGGCCCGAGGTCATGAAGATGGTGGTCGCCTCCCGCCACAGGCGCAGTTCCAGGGTACGGTTCATATCCAGGGACGGATTGAGGGCGTGCATCGCCATCATCAGGGCGGCGGGGCCGCAGGTGAAGTCCAGGGTTTGCTGGTAGTAGGCGACCTCATTCAACTGGGGCGAGACATCCGGATGCAGGCGCTTCTCCAGACGCCAGGCATCCATGTGATCTTCGTAGTAGTCCCGCCATTCACCAATCCTGCGATATCCCTGATGTTCGAACAGGATCAGCGAGGCGGTGTTGTCCTTACGGATTTCCGCGCGCATATAAGCCCGGCGATGCGCCCAGGCACTCTCTTCAGCGGCCTGTAGCAGACGTGTGCCGGCCTTCTTGCCCTGTGAATCGGGATCCACCGCGATGGAATAGAGCCGCGCCATGGAGGTGGCCTTACTGATGAGCACGGCCACATAACCGATCAGATGATCCGTGCCATCGCCCTCATTCACCAGCAGGGTCGCCTTCCCCTTGGTCAACAGATATCGAAACTGGCGGCGCGAAAGCCGATCCGTGGTAAAGCAGAGACTTTCCAGTCGTTCCAGTTGATCGATATCGGACAGTTGGGCGGGGCGAATCATGGCGCCCCGCCGGGAATGACTCCATGAACCCAGAACGGTTCAATCACCATATCCAGTCACCGTATAGAGTGGTAAGCCGCCGAACGCGATCCGACCCGCGTAACGGGCCAGTCGGCGGCCCGATGGTCCTGCGAATCCAAAAAAACGGGGGGCCGCCATCAGACGGGCGGCAAGATGAAATTAGGCCGTGAATCGGTCTCTGTCAATCATTGACTACTCGATTGCATAACACCGGCAGGATGACATTCCAGGGGATGGTTCAGAAGGACCAGAGCAGGAACTGACCATCAACCCCTGTACTGCGCGCCCGTCCTCCGGTTTTCGCCTGGTACATGCGATGATCGGCCAGTTCAACCATGCTCTTCCAATCACGGACGGCGTCCTCCTTAACCTCCGCAACACCGATACTGGCCGTCACCGGCTGATCGTCGGGACGCTGCCCCAACCCGGCGCGCATGATGCGTTTTACCACATCATTGGCCTCACTCGGATCGGCAGTGGGCAGAATCACGATGAACTCCTCGCCCCCCCAGCGCACCACACTGTCACCCTTGCGCACCGTCTTGCAGATCTGCTTGGCCGCGGTCTTGAGGACCTCGTCGCCCGCCTCGTGGCCGAAGCTGTCATTCACGGATTTGAAGTGATCGAGATCGAGATAGAGAATCGACAACGAACTGTCGTTCATCGAGGCGAGCCGAAATTGCAGATCAAGCACTTCGATACCCGCGCGTCGCGTCAACATTCCGGTCAGGACATCATAAGACGCGCGACTCACCTGTGAGAGCATGTATCGCAACTGAGTCAATGAAGAGAAGAGCGCCACACCCAGGATCAGCAACAAGAGCCAGATCGTGGAGACCGCGTGGGTCAACTCTTCCGGGTTATTGGGCAGGTTGGCCCACACCGCGACCAGGATCATCGGAATGGCATAGGCGAGAAACTCCACCAGAGTAAGCGGAAACAACGTCAGCCCAGCCACCATGACGAAGGGCAACAGGGCGTAGAGCTCCGCCACAACCCGCTCCATGCCGCTGAGTTCATAGGCCTCGATCCAATGATTGGATGCGAGATAAAACAGCGGTGTCACTGACAGCATCACGGCCAACAGCCAACGGGCCTGTTTCAAACACGGTTCCTGGCGCGCCCGCCAGGCCACAACCGTGAATATCAATGCCGACAACAGGCGGATCGACAGCAGTTCCGCCCACAAACCCAAAGGCAGAAACATCAGATCGATCAAGGACCATAAGGGGACAAGAACGGCAAACACCGCACTGAAGAAAAAGGTACGGCTCTGTATGATCGCCGCTCGATGCCGGGAAATCGGTTGCGAATGATGCCGACTGTTGAGCAATTCGTAGAACTGATCGGCGGTGTAGATGCCTAGGGATTCGCTAAGTGTGACATACATGGTTGTTATAAACTTCATTCCTTGGAGTATCCCACTTTGAATAAAGCGGTTTACCAACCAACCCAAACCAAGTCTCGTTCAGAAAGTCGCCGGGCGGATCGGTTAACCGCAGTAATAACCACCTACTGGAAGCTGATGCAACACCGCGTAGGACCGCACAGCGGCTCGCCCACGGGCGAGTCGATATTCATACCAGGAATTGTAACTATACCGCCCTAATATGAGACGCTTTAACAAAATACCATAAAAAAGGTGATCAAGATCAAAATTTTATATCGCCGCGATACACCCCGGGCTCTCGACAAGTATCCGGCCCTGGCGCGCGCGCAGAGCGGTACAGTTACCCTCACCGCAATCCATGATACCCGCGCCCTTTAAGGGCCTTGAGTTCCTTTGAAAAATGGTTGAGCATGTGATGAACCACAACACGACCTTGATCATGAATTCGGCCACAATCCTATTAGCGGATAACGGCTCCCGGCGGCCAGAGTCCGTACTCAACCTGCGGAATATCGCACGGAGACTCTCTGAAGCGACCGCTCGCAGGGTGATCCCGGTCTCTTTGCAGCACGCGAATAAAATCCCAGCCTCGGTACTGAACGGCCAATCAGCCGACACCCTGTCCCCCCTGCTGGAGAGACGGCTGTTGCAGGGTGAGCGGGCGTTCATCATTGTGCCCCTGTTTTTTGGACCCAGCCGGGCACTCACATCCTTTATCCCCGAACAGCTGTCCCGTCTGCGTAGGGAACATGGTGATTTCAAGGTCGCCATTGCGCCGGTGCTCTGTCCACTCCCGCCCGGTGAACCCAGGCTGGCCGGAATACTCGAGGCGCAACTGCCAAGCACCGAGCAACGCATCATACTGGTCGATCACGGCTCACCCATCCCTTCGGTTACCGCGGTCCGGCACTATCTGGCTGACGCGCTTCGGGAACGATTCGGCCAGACAATTCGGCTTCGGGAAGCGGTCATGGAACGCCGCCCGGGGGATGCGTATGATTTCAATGGTGAACTGCTCGAAGAGGTACTGCTTACCGAAGGCGAACGGGACTCCAAGACTCCGATTGCGTTATCGCTGCTGTTTCTTTCTCCCGGCCGCCATGCCGGACCGGGCGGAGACATCGAAGCCATTCGCGCGCGGGTGGGACAACGGTTCCCCCACTGGACTATCCATATCAGTGGCCTGGTTGGCGATCACCCGGATCTGATCCCGATACTCGCAGACCGACTCGATTCGGTGCTCACTCAATAACCCCGCAGGAGTCAGGAGTGGAAGAGTTCCTCAATCACATCGGCCAGGCCTATTACGACCGACTCGACCAGGTGTTCAGCCTGTTCGATTACCTTGTGCTGATTATCAACACCCTGATCTTCCTGCTTTCATCCCGCATCATCACCAAGTTCGGCTATCCGCCCACTGACCGCAAACATCACGCCAGCGTGTGGATTTTGCGGATGGTCAACATTACACTTTTCCTGATGTACTTTCTGGCGGTGTTTTTCACCGACAAGGCCCGCCCCCTATCGATCACCGGATTGACCCTGCTATGCGCCTACCTGCTGGCCCACCTGTTTCAACTGCAGGTTTTGAAACGCTATGGCAGAACCCGTGATATCGACGACACGGAAATCCTCACCCACACCTATCAATCGGAAATCATCGGTTTGATCGGATGGATCGTGGCAGCCGTCATCTCGTTTCTGATCATCATCAATACCTGGGAGATGACCAGCTGGCTGCATGCCACATCGGTACTGGGCGCGGTGCTGCTCATTGTCTACTCCACTAAGGACGTATGGGCACCGGACAATATCAACGGTTTGATCCTGCTCTATAACAACGATGTCGAACCCGGCTCGGTGATCCAGGTCAAGGAACTCGACTTACTGGGTGTGGTGATTCGCACCACACTGACCCAGACTGTATTCAAGGATCTGCGCAGGAAATACAAGATCCTGTTACCCAATTCCCGTTTCCGCGCCAGCAAGATCGAAGTCCTCACCAGCGACTCAAACGGCAAACTGGATTGCTTCGCCGACTTCAAGATCGGATATGGCTACGCCGGCGAGGTGATCGAACGATTCCTCAAGCAGGTCTGGCAGGATGTGGCTGACACCGGTTCGTTGATCGATCAGGAACGACCACCCAAGGTTGCCATCGTGGAAAATGGAGACCATGCGGTGACCTGGCGGCTTTCCTACCGAATCAGCAGCGCCTATCGCCTGATTGAAGCGGAATTCACGATCAATCGGGCAGCCTATGACCGATCCATCCAAATGGACATAGGTCTCAATACCCCATTCACCCACTGGATCGACAATCTGCCCGAGACCGGTTAACAGACTGTCCCGTGCAGTGTCACAGATTCCGTACCATTCGGCGAGTCAAAAAGGGGTCAGGTGGGAATGGCGCTCACTCAAGATAATTGAACCGCAAATAAACCCCAATCACCGCAAATTTGCGCGAATGGACTCAGTAAGGCCATAAACCGTGATTCAACTCATCTTCAGCCGTGCATTTCTGTCGCCCAGGATCGCCCCCCGGTCGAAATCCGAAAAGGCGATCAGGCCGTTTTCCAATTTCCGCTCAAGCTGTTCCAGCATGGCATAGCGTTTTCGATACATGGATCGTTTTTTCGCAATTACCGTATTCAGCGGCCTGAAAAGGGGTGATACCGACAGTTCAAAAAAGCCCTCACTGTTGCGTATACCTCCCCGATCGCTCCAAACCTCGTCATAATCAAGATGCAGGCAACCCGCCTTGTTTTTCAAACAATAAAAATAGTGCTTGTGCTGACGATGAGAATCGGCAATGGCGTAAATTTTTTCAACCCCAATCCTTCGACAGAACAGTTGAAACACCTCTACCATCAAATCCCGTGGGCGTACCCCATGGGCTTTTCGGGTCATCTCCCGATAGAGCGTCTCGATGTCCGGCATGCGCCGCCCTTGAATCGCACCAACCAACGCACAGATCCGGTCAGACGGTTTTTTGTAAAATGAGAATGCCAGTGTGAATACCCGTTCGGCACCGATATAGATATTCAGGGTCAGCATTCCCTCCCGCATGAACAAACCGTTCTTGTCGAGTATGATTCGCAAACCGGGATAGATATCATCCGCTTGCGCAAGAACCCACTCCTGATCGGCCTGAGAATCAATCAGGTACGGCAACTCCCGCAGGGTTTCGAAATGATTGTAGAGATAGTCGACACGCTCAGACGCGCCCCACGCCTTGGATTGGTATGGCCAGAAGATACTCGGAATGGTTTCTGGATGCTCCTGCGTCAGCACGCGAAAGCGTTCGACCGTAGGCTGATCCATGAGCAGGATATCTTTGGCATTGAGGGATGCCATGGCGAAATAGGCAATTCGCCCCTGAAAGGATCCGTATTTGAGGGGACTGAGTCTGGCCTTTCGCTCATCCGGCTCGAGCGTTACCTTTTCAGAAGACTTTAATATCAGAGAGGCTCGCTTAAACATCTTGGGATTCCTTCCCTGCAACAGGTTCGGTGTTTCGCCGCACAGTCCGAATCCCACATCGGCACGCACGACCCGACAATTCAGAACTCTCCAGCGGTGATTCTATCACAACCCAACCGGCGAGCGGCCCCGCTCAATCAGGGCAAAACCGGGTAAAGAGTCAATAATTTGTGATTTTTTGTTACAAAGAATACTTGCGAATGCCGGATGAATTCGCAACCGTCTCCTCTTGCATAAGGCACGCCATTAATCCGGCGCAAGACCGGGTGAATGCACATCAGAAGCGATAACCCACTTTACCGAAGATCCGGGTATTCTTCAGATCGTCGTGGCTATCATCCAGCTCCTGGGTCCATTGATAGCGGGCTTCAGCACCGAGAAACAGGCGCTGGCTCATATTGTAATGCAGGCTGACCCCACCCTGGATCGCCAGGGCCCCTTCATTGATGTCACGGCCATCCGCGTCTACATACCCGATGCCAGGACCGATTCCGATGGAAAACTTGTCATCGACCCGATACAGATAGTGGGGATTAAGCTCGAAACTGGTAATCGTCAGGCCGCCGTCGTCATAGTGCATATAACTGAACTGCTGCCGGATGATCCCCTGGGGTGGATCCAGCAGCAGGCAGTTCATGGAAAGTTCCAGACCGAACGACAGGTCCGCATCGAGCCCGTGAGGCAAAGGATCCGTGATTCCGCCCATGAAGGAAAGGGTCATATCCGAATTGAAGCCGTCGTTCTTGACCGGGAGGAATTCCCAGTTGTCCACGGCCCAAACCTGGGTGTTGCCCAGTACCAAGCCCGCTATTGCGAGCATTCCGATGATCTTTTTGCTCATGATACCTTCCTGGATTGACAGAAATCGCTTAAAAACCGGCGCATAATATAGCAAATTACTCCGGTAATCTGTGACATAACCGTCACGGACGACCGGAAAACAACGATCCAGCTACCCCGGGAGTAGCAAAATGTGTACTCGAGTGTCGTATCCGACCCTTCAGAATGTCGCTAACCCGTTTATAATGAAGAGGATAACCATACAGAGGTGCGCATCATGACAGCCAGACCCGGTCTCTTCCCAATGGTGCGCGGAGTGGTATTTTCCCTCTGCCTGCTGCTCAGCACACCGCTCTTGGCAAATAAGTTCGAAACCATTGGCAGCGGTGTCCAGGGCTCAAGTCAGATCAAAATCGAGTACCTTCAGATCATCGCCTATGCCGCAGGGGGAATTTTTCTCATTGCGGGCATCCTGGCCATTGTGTTGCACAACCATAATGCCCAGACCCTGAACTACACCATGTGGAAATACTCAGCCGCACTGTTTTTTGCCTTCAGCATCGCATCCGTGGCCGCCGGCCTGTACATCCACTAGCACGCCCTGTCACAGATTCTGTAACGGGGTGTGCTAGCCGTTCGCGGAAGGAACCACGTAGAACAGCACCGAGAAGAAATGCAGCATGCTTCCTGCCATGACAAACAGGTGCCACACCGCATGATGGTAAGCCAGGCGTTTCCAGACATAGAACACCACGCCCAGGGAATAGCAGAGCCCCCCCGCCAGCAGCAGCCACAAGCCCCCCGTCTCCACGGAATCAATCAGGGGTTTGATGGCTATGACAGCCAACCAGCCCAATCCCAGGTAGAGTGACAAAGAAAGCCACTTAAACCGATCCCTGCGCAGAAACTCGAACAGCACACCGAACAGGGCAATGCCCCAGACCAGGCCAAACAGCAGCCAACCCCAGTCGCCCCTCAGATTGACCAGGGTGTACGGGGTATAGGTCCCCGCGATCAACAGAAAAATCGCGGCATGGTCCAGGTGCTGCAACACGCGTTTGGCCCGGGACATGGGAATGCTGTGGTACAGGGTAGAGGCGGTGTACATGAGGATCAGCGTGGCACCGTAGATACTGCAGCTGACCACATGCCAGACGTTTCCATACAGCGAAGCGAAGGTAACCAGTAAGGCCAGCCCCGCCACACTCAGGAGTGTGCCGATTCCATGGGTGATCGCGTGGGCGATCTCCTCACCAAGCGAGTATCGGTTTCCTGTTACCTCTGTATGCATTCCAGACAAGCCTTTGGCACGCGCAAATTCTTCCCGTCTATAGACCTTGAGAGGACGAAAAAGTCAGTCCCACAGCCCGTGTCAGGCTGTCCTGTACTACAACAGTACAGGTCTCACTCCGCAAATTCCAAACGTTCCCGGATCTTTTCCAGTGCCCGGTGGGCGCAATCTTCATCCCGCTCACCGCCCGGTGCACCACTGACGCCCAACGCACCGAGCAGGAACCCCCCCGCGGTGATGGGCAGCCCCCCCTGCAATACCAGGATACCGTCAACGTGATTCATCTCCTGCTGGATGTCCCGGCGGTTGTCCCGGAAGTCACCGGAAGCAACACCGGACAGGATCACCGCGTTGGCCTTCTCCCGGGCGATCTGAATCGTGAACCGGCTCGCCGCCGAGTCTCTCAATACGGCGGTCTCCGCGCCATCCCGATCGACCACCACGGCTGTCACCTGAAAACCCCGGGTCCGGCAGGCATCCACCGCGTGCTTGACCAGCTCCCAGGCCAGATCCGGGTTCAAACGTCTCACCGTAATGATATCACCGGCGAACAGCATACCGGGCATCAGCCAGGCGCAGAGGAGCAACCCGGGCAGGTATCGCTTCTTCAACACAAGATGACCTCCGATCAGGTTGGAAATTCTCCTGCGTATTTTTCAATCCACTCCATGGCGGCTTCTTCCCCGGAAATGTTCCGGTCCTCGAGGGTTTTTACCATCTGTTTGTACTGCTCAATATAACAAAGCTGTTCCACCATGCGCACTGCGTAGGCCGTCTCCGATTCGACGAACTTGACACCCACCAGAAAGCCCTTCTGTTCCTCGCGACACCAGACCACCACACCCGTGGCATGAAAACGAGGCGGTGTAATCGGTATCGCAATATTGATCTCGGTACCCGGGTCAATCGCCATCTCGGACATGAAGCAAATCCCGCCCGAGCTGTAGTTGGTCAGCTGCTCCCGGCTCATGGACACCCGGTCACCGAGTTTGAAGTCGATGGGTATGTCCGTGGGATGTCGAATATAGAGGCGCATGGATGATCTGGTTGAATCGAGTATCCTTGTTGTTGAGAGGGTTCCCCGGAAATGAACAGTACAGACTTGTCCGCTAACGCATGCCGGTATTCAAGATAAAGCAAATGTGCAGGACTTTTTCAAGTTTTATCACCCCGACCGACAACAAACCCGACCGGGCCGGGCTTCTCCAGACCTTAAGACAGGCACCGTGGCCGGCACACTTTCCTGTTGCACATAACCCGCCAAGATCACAAAATCGATTCCATGAATACGCCTTCGTTTCTCGAAATGCTCAGCCGACTCATCGGTGCGGCATCCATTAGCAGCGTCAATCCGGACTGGGACATGGGCAACGCCCCGGTCATTGGGTTATTGGACGAATGGCTGCGGGGACTGGGGTTTGCCATTGAGATCCAGGATATCCCCGGCTACCCGGGCAAACACAACCTGATCGCCTCCGCAGGCCGGGGTCCGGAAGGTCTGGTGCTCTCCGGGCATACCGATACCGTACCCTGCGACCCGCAGATGTGGCACCAGGATCCATTCACCCTGACCGAGCGGGACCAGCGTTACTACGGATTGGGCACCGCGGATATGAAGGGCTTTTTCGCGGTGCTCATCGAGGCCATCCGGGACCTACCCCTCGAGCGGCTCAGGCAACCCCTGGTGATTATCGCCACGGCGGACGAAGAGAGCAGTATGTGCGGAGCAAAACACCTGCTCGACCTGCACCGTAGATTGGGTCGACATGCGCTCATCGGCGAACCTACCAGCCTGAAACCCATCCGCATGCATAAAGGCATCTCCATGGAAGCCGTTCGCCTGATCGGTCAGGCAGGGCATTCCAGCAATCCCACCCTGGGCGTCAACGCCCTGGACGGGATGGCGGGGGTTCTGGGTGAAATCATCAACTGGCGCGAGGATCTGCAGCGCCGCTACCGCAACCCGGCTTTCGAAATCGACGTGCCCACACTCAATCTTGGGCATATCCACGGGGGTGACAACCCGAATCGCATCTGCGGACAGTGCGAGGTACAGTTCGATCTGCGTCCCCTCCCCGGCATGGATCTGGAGACCCTGCGCGGCGAGTTGCGTGAACGACTGGCAAACACCCTGAATGGCAGCCCGCTCCAGTGGGAGAGCTTCCCCGTATTCGAAGGCATTCCCGCCATGGAAACCCCCAGGGACGCGGTAATCGTGCAGACTCTGGAAAGGCTCACCGACACCCCGGCCGGCGCGGTGGCTTTCGGCACCGAAGGCCCCTATTTCAACAGCCTCGGCATTCAGACCGTGGTCTGCGGCCCCGGACACATCGATCAGGCCCATCAGCCGGATGAATATTTACCCATGACGCATATTCAACCCGCAATTAACCTGATAAAGTCTCTGGTTAAACACTTTTGTTTGTAGGAGCAAATCGCACGGAATGACTCGGACAAGCCGCAAGGCACCTGACAGTTTTGTCGAATGGTTTCGGGGATCCTCCCCCTACATCCACGCCCATCGGGGCCGCACCTTTGTCATCACCTTTGGCGGCGAAGCGGTCGCGGACAAGCACTTTCCCAACCTGATTCACGATATCGCGCTGCTCCACGGTCTGGGTATCCGTTTGGTACTCGTGCACGGCGCCCGCCCACAGATCGAGGAGCGCCTCAACCGCCACGATGTGGAAACCCGGTTCATCAACGGCATCCGGGTCACCGATGCGGCCGCCCTGACATGCGTCAAGGAAGCCGCCGGTTCGGTACGCGTGGAGATCGAGGCACTGCTCTCCATGGGGTTGGCCAACTCCCCCATGGCCGGGGTACGCATCCGTGCCGCCTCGGGGAATTTCGTCACCGCCCGGCCCATCGGCGTCCGGGACGGCATCGATTTCTGCCATACGGGACGGGTGCGCCGGGTTGACGCCACAGGCATCGAACAACGACTCGAAGCCGGGGCGATTGCCATCGTGCCGCCCTTGGGCTACTCACCCACCGGCGAGGTATTCAACCTGAGCGCCGCGGACGTGGCCGCCTCGGTGGCTACCGCGATCGGCGCGGACAAGTTGATCTGTCTGGTCGAGGCCAAAAGCCTCACCGACTCAAGAAAACGTCTCATCACCAACATCCTGCCCCGGGAGGTGGACGCCCTATTACACAAACGCACCAAGATGCCTCAGGATCTCCGCTTGCACCTGCAGGCTGCGATTACCGCCTGCCGGGGCGGCGTCAAACGCAGCCACATCATCGACCGGCAGGTGGACGGAGCGCTACTGCGGGAACTGTTCACCCGGGACGGAGTGGGCACGCTGATCAGCGCGGAACCCTATGAGGAGACCCGCACAGCCGGCATCGACGATGTGGTGGGCCTGCTGGGATTGATCGAACCGCTGGAACAGCAAGGGGTCCTGGTGCGACGTTCCCGGGAATTGATCGAAACCGAGATCGATCATTTCACCGTGATGGAGCGGGATGGCATGGTCATCGCCTGCGCGGCCTTCTATCCCTACCCGGAAGAGTCCATGGCGGAACTCGCCTGTGTCGTGGTGCATCCCGATTATCGCGGTGCGGATCGCGGCGAACGGCTGTTGTTGAAAATGGAGACAGCGGCCCGTCAACAGGGTATCGGCAGGCTTTTTATTCTCACGACTCAGTCCGCGCATTGGTTTCGCGAACAGGGGTTCGAGCTCGGAGTCCTTTCCGATCTGCCCATGAAAAAGAGGGAACTCTATAACTATCAACGCAATGCCCAGGTGTATATCAAAGCCCTGTGATGCCTGTTCCTCTCGGCCTGAACATTGCAAACATTTGTTAAGAAATAACCACTTATTCAAACACTGTCATTTTTAGGTAGTGGGAATTACTATCAAGAACTATGATATTCATAATAAATGGCTAGAGGAAATTAACGAATGGGAAATTTAGTCTGGACCGACGACCTTAATACAGGAATCGAGGTCATTGACGGTCAACATAAGCGCATTGTTGAGTACATCAACAAACTGCATGATGCCCGTAAAGCCAATGATCCGGATGGGATCGGCGAGATCATCACCGCCACCATCGACTACACGGTTTCACATTTCTCATTCGAGGAGACATTGATCGAAGACGCCGGTTACGAGTTTGTCCGGCCTCATAAAAAAGTTCATGAACTGTTCATCCGCCGAATCGCGGAATTCAAGGAACGTTTCGATAAGGGTGAGGATATTGCCGAGGAACTCAACGATCTGCTGGCCCGCTGGCTGTTCAATCACATCCGCAATGACGATGCTGCCTATGTCCAGGCGGTAAAAAGCAATATTCTGCAAATCACCCGCGACAAGACGAAAAACGGTTGGTTATCCCGTTCAATCAGGAAGATGTTCAAGGGACGTGAGGCCTGAACGCCACCCTTGAGCCAAGCGGATCAGGCCGCTTATTAACCAGACCATAGACACCGTCCCGCAACGCTCATACCTCGATACTCTCGGGAGGTGCGACCTTGAGCACTTCCTCGATCGTAGTCAGACCCTTCATGACTTTTTGCGCGCCACTCAACCTCAATGGCCGCATCCCTTCGCTGATCGCCTGGCGACGGATCTGATTGATATCGCAATCCGCAGTGATCAGACGCTTCATCGCGGAGGAGACGATCATCATCTCATAGATGCCGACTCGGCCATAAAATCCCGTCTGACGGCACTCGAGACAACCGGTCGGCTGATAGACCTGGGTGGGTTTTCGTTTAGCGCGCAGCGGCGACATCATACTTTCCCAGAGTTCCTCGTTCAGCGGCACCGGCTCTTTACAATGCGGACACAGGGTGCGAGTGAGGCGCTGCCCCAGCACACCGAGCAGGGTCGCGCGTAACAGATAGGGTGGTACGCCGATCTCCAACAGGCGGGTGATCGCCGTGGGCGCGTCATTGGTGTGTAGGGTGGAGAACACCAGATGCCCGGTCAATGAGGCCTGCACCGCCATCTCCGCGGTTTCCCGATCGCGGATCTCACCGATCATGATAATGTCCGGATCCTGCCGCAACAGGGTGCGCACACCGCTGGCGAAGTCGAGATCGATATTGTGCTGCACCTGCATCTGGTTGAAACTGGGTTCGACCAGTTCGATGGGATCCTCCACGGTACAGACATTCACCTCGGGACGAGCCAATTCCTTGAGGGTAGTGTAGAGCGTGGTGGTTTTACCCGAACCGGTGGGGCCGGTCACCAGAATGATGCCGTTCGGATGGCTGATCAGGGATTCCCACTGATCGGTCTCCGATTGAGAAAACCCAAGCGCCCGGTAATCCTTGACCAACACCTCCGGATCGAAAATACGCAATACCAATTTTTCGCCGAAGGCCGTCGGCATGGTAGAGAGTCGCAGCTCGACCTCGCGGCCCTGACTGCTGCGGGTTTTGAGGCGACCGTCCTGAGGGCGGCGTTTTTCCGACACATCCATGCGCCCCAGAATCTTGATGCGCGACGTCACCGCGGTACCCACGGACGGCGGTATCTGGTACACCATCTGCATCACACCGTCGATGCGAAAACGGATATTCGTCTGATTCCGCGTCGGTTCGATATGGATATCACTGGCCCGCTGACTGTAGGCGTACTGCAACAGCCAATCGACGATATTCACCACATGCGAGTCATTGGCTTCGAGCTTACCGTCGCGCCCCAACTCCATGAGTTGTTCCAGGTTCTGCACACTGGAGGTGCTGTCCTGGCGATCGTCGTGGGCGCCCCGCACGGCCCGGGACAGACTGTAGAACTCCACCAGGTAACGTTCGATATCGACCGGGTTGGCCATCACCCGCTTGATATGCTTGTTGAGGATCGGTTCGAGCTCTTCCAGCCACTCCTGTTGAAAGGGTTCCGAAGTGGCAATAGTCACCTCATGAGGCTTGACCTCCAGAGCGATGATCTTGAAACGCTTGGCATAGGCATAGGACATCACCGCGGTGATCGCAGGCACGTTGACCTTGAGGGGATCGATCGACATCATGGGCAGTCCGACCCGTTGTGACAACCAGTCCGTCAGGCGATCGAGATTCAGGATGGCATGCGGTTCGCGCAGATCCGACCACTTGTGTTCCGCGATCATCACCAGAGGATGCTGGGTGCGCCGGGTTCCCAGATTCACCGCTGTGACCGTCTCGGCCAGCTGATCGGGGATCAATCCATCCTCCACCAGCCATCCCAGCAGCTCCGCCAACTCCAGCGGATGGTCCGTCACTGTCGCTATCATCATGCAATTCCAGTCATTTCGTTGTAAAGAAGTACTACAGCAGCGTTTTGACGCCTTGCCGTGAGCAAACACACGTCGGCTGAGTGTATCAATATCTATGGTCTGGTTAATAAGTATCGGAGCCAGACAAGCATCACGCTACCTATTCATGCACAAATCAACACAAGCTCTAGCAACTTTGTACAAATATTGAAAAAAAGAAATCTAACAGCGCTTGTCTTTCTCGGGCCCCTGCTTTCACGCTCAAACCGGAACCGCGGTAGTATCCACCACCCGACGCAGGACAAAACTGGAGTGGACACCAGTCACCCCCTCGATACGGGTGATCTTGTTCAGCAACAGCAACTGGAAGTCATCCATGTCTCGCACCACCACCTTGACCTGGTAGTCCGCATCCTGCCCAGTGATCAGCAGGCACTCCAGGACCTCCGGCATGGCCCGCATCGCCGTCTCGAAACGTTCGAACCGATCCGGGGTATGCCGATCCATCGAGATGTGAATCAACGCCATCAGATCGAGTCCGAGTTTGCGATGATCAAGATGCGCCCGATACCCGGCGATGAGCCCCGACTCCTCCAAGGCCCGCACCCGTCGCAGACAGGGTGAGGGTGACAGACCGATTCTTTCGGCCAGTTCCTGATTGCTGATCCGGCCATCCTGCTGCAATACCTCAAGGATGTGTCGGTCGTAACGATCAAGAGACAGGTTTGTGTTCTGGCTTGACATGGATTGGCATAATTCATCAATAATTAAAAAGAATAGAGCATATTATAGCCATTCTAATTCAATTATGGGCAAATTTCGCAACCATCTGCCCCTCCACCTGCACTATTCTTTCAACATCGGCCACAAGCCGTAATGATCCGACACCCGCCAAACCAGGCGATCCCTGGGCGGGTTTGGGGTCACCCCCTGAAAATACCCTTTTCAGGATAAGGACCGGTCCCACAAAGGACCCGCCAGCGGATCGCCGCTATCCGGTACCACTGCGGCATCATCCCAACATCAGGACAGGAGCAGACCGTGAAAACCTTTGACCATCGCAAATACCGCCCGACACCGATCGTGTCCATGAGTGACCGTCAGTGGCCCGACAATAACCTGGATGCCGCACCGATCTGGGCCAGCGTCGACCTGCGCGATGGGAACCAGGCCCTGCTCGAACCGATGAACGTCACGCAAAAGCAGCGGCTCTGGGATTTGTTGGTGAAACTGGGTTTCAAGGAGATCGAAGTCGGTTTTCCCGCCGCCAGTGAGCCGGACTACGCCTTTGTCCGCCATCTGATCGATGAGGACAGGATCCCTGCGGATGTCACCATTCAGGTGCTGGTACAGGCCCGCGAGGATCTGATTTGCAAGACCTTCGAAGCCCTGCGGGGCGCCCGGCGCGCCATCGTGCACGTCTACAACTCCACCTCCACGGTGCAGCGGGAACGGGTGTTCCGTAAAGACCGGGAGGGCATCAAGGCAATCGCGGTCCAGGGTGCGCGGATGTTACAGCGGGAGGCCGCCCGTTACCCGGACACCGAGTGGGTATTCCAGTACTCCCCAGAGAGCTTCAGCAATACCGAGTGGGACTATGCGGTCGAAGTCTGCGACGCGGTGCTCGAGGTCTGGCAACCGACCCCGGAATTCCCCTGCATCATCAACTTGCCGGCCACCGTGGAGAGCAGTACACCCAACCGTTTTGCCGACCAGGTGGAGTATTTCTGTCGGCATGTGTCCCGGCGCGAGGCGATCATCGTCTCCGTGCATACCCACAACGACCGGGGCAGCGCGGTTGCGGCCGCGGAACTGGCGATGCTCGCGGGGGCGGACCGGGTCGAAGGGACACTGCTCGGCAATGGGGAGCGCACCGGCAACATGGACGCGGTCACCCTGGCGATGAATCTCTACAGCCAGGGGATCGACCCGGGGCTCGACCTCTCCGAACCGGACGAGATGATCCGTATCTACCGGGAGTGTACCGGTCTTCCGGTTCATCCCCGTCACCCCTGGGTCGGCGAACTGGTCTACACCGCATTTTCCGGTTCCCACCAGGATGCCATCCGCAAGTGCCTGCATGTGCAGGCCGAGGACGAACCCTGGCAGGTGGCCTACCTGCCCATCGACCCGAGGGATATCGGCCGGGACTACCAGGCGGTGATACGGGTCAACAGCCAGTCGGGCAAGGGTGGCGTGGCCTATGTGCTGGAGCGAGACTACGGGATCAAGCTGCCCCGCTGGATGCAGGTGGAGTTCGCCCCTATCGTGCAGCAAGCGTCCGAACACATGAAAGGGGAAGTGAGCAGCGAGACCATCCACCGGCTGTTCATGGAACATTTCGTGCGTCCCCGGGACGCCTATCGACTCATCGGATACCGGCTCGACCACACAAGGGGCATGGAACATATCGAGGTGCAGTTGCGCAAGGGCCGCCAGGAGATCCGTATCGATGGCCAGGGACAGGGGGCGATGTCGGCCTTCGTCGACGCCCTGTCAAAAATCGAGGGCCCGGTACTTCAGGTGGTGGACTATGCCGAACATGCCCTGGAGGAAGGCACCCAGGCGGAGGCGGCCGCCTATGTGCTGTTGAAATACCGGGGTGAGCGGATACCCGGCGCCGCCTTCGACCGGGATACGGTCAGCGCCTCCCTCAATGCCCTGCTGTCCGCTCTGAACACGGCGCAAAGCGACCGGCAGGCTGCTTGAAAACGCGATCGCACAAAGCCTCGTTCCTACGCTCTGCGTGGGAATGCAGACCCGGTATTCGGCTAACTCATCGAGGTCGATCGTTTTAACAGACTTAGCATACATCCACCACAGAGCGTGGAAACGCTTACAAAGTCGGAATATTTTACGCCCTGCGGTTTATATTTTGCATAACACAATGAAAAATATATATAAAATATCTTGGATCGTTTATTGCATAGAGAGTCGAATCGGTCTTGTTTTGTTGTGAATGGATTTGCATGCAGCTCCGAATTTAGTACTCAGGCCATTTGTCTGACCATGGTTTTTACGTTTTTTTACAGGAATTCGACATGCAATTGACTACCAAGCTGATAGCGACGTTTGCCGTCATCTGTGGTTCCAGCCTGGCTTCGGCCACCCCTTTCGAAGACTATAATATGATTCTATTTGGTGACTTCGCGGCCTCTGGCGGAAGCGGTCACGTGCATGGCGCCAGCTTCATCGGCGGCAATCTTTATGGGCAGACGCCTGAGTTCGGCGCGGACCTCCCCAAGTCCTCAACCCAAGACACCCTGGAAGTCGCCGGCGATCTGAATGCCAACCACATGACCGTGCAGGCGGGTTACCTATCCTATGGGGGTGATAACAATCTGGGTTCGATCAACTGCAATGGGAATGGCTTGAGCGGATCCGGCTGCGTACGCACCGCATCCGGGCTAGACGCCAAGGCCGATGCCCTCCGGGTGGAACTGAATGCAAACGCTTCCTATTATGCCGGTCTGTCTGCAAACGGCAGTATTGATCTGAGCGGAAGAGCGCTCAGCTATTCGGGCAGCGCAACCGATCTGGCCATTTTCAATCTCGATGGAAATGATCTGTTTGCGCAAAACAGCAACTGGAATCTCAATTTCGGGCTCGCGGAAAGTGTCGTGATCAACGTTTCGGGCGTGGACTTGGCCAATTTGGGAGGCGTCAATCTGAACGGCGGATTCAATCATGCCAACGCCGCGAACATCCTATGGAATTTCTATGACGCAGACAGTGTCAACTTCGGTTCCACCCAGTGGTTCGGATCCATACTGGCGACTGGGGCCAGCATCGACACAGCGAACGATCTGAATGGAACCTTGGTAGCTGACAGTTATGTGGGTAATGGCCAGATCCACATCGCGAGCTGGAGTGGCACGCCACCCACATCGGTACCGGAGCCGAGCATAAATCTCCTGCTGATGGCGGGGCTCGGGCTTGTTGGCGCCAGCCACCTGCGCCGAACCCGCCGCTCGTAACCCCAAGGGCACTTCCTTCGGGGCGTGACTCGCGGGGAGCGGTGGCACAGGGATGTGCCGTTTACGGTAAGGATGGCATCCAGGAATATCGCACCGTCAGGCGTTCTGGATCCCGGCATTCGCCGGGATGACGGTGGTTATTTATCTCGTTCCCACGCTCCGCGTGGGAATGCAGACGCTGGGTTCGTCGGCCATTTCAAGCCTGGGCAATGCGACAAAACATCTGTACGCATTCCCACGTAGAGCGCGGGAACGGGATCAGGAGCGGGAGTATAAAAAACAAACCCGTGAGCGAAGCGAACTCCTCAACTCAAAACTAAAAACTCAAAATTCAAAACTCACCAGTCCGCTATTGCCGAATACCTTCGATCGACAACACCAACTCCACCTCCCGGGAAGCGGGCCCCAGATCGAATGGGATACCGAAATCCGCCAGTGAAATGGTGGTGGTGCCGAGGAACCCACGACGATAGCCACCCCAGGGATCATTACCATGACCGATCGATTCCACATCGATCACCACCGGCCGGGTCACCCCGCGCAGGGTCAGATCCCCCTTCAGAACCGCCTTGCCACCCTCACCTTCCTGATAGGAGGTCGAGGCGAATTTCGCAGTGGGATACTTGTCCACATAGAGGAACTCTTCACTGCGCAGATGTTTGTCCCTTTCGGCATGATTGGAATCGACACTGGCCGGAACGATATCCACACTGACCTTGGATGCCGCGGGATTCTTCTCGTCATAGCTGAAACTACCACTGAAGTCGTCGAAGCGACCGTACAACCAGCTATATCCCAGATGTTTGATACGGAACTGGATGAAGGCATGGGCCCCTTTCCGATCGATCAGGTAATCTTCGGCATACAGGGACGGAACCCACATCACGGCGAGTAATACAAGAACCAGGGTTTTACGAATCATAGAAATATCCTCCAACGGATTGAGAAAAGATTTATGCTCAGATGCGGGTCATGCGGTCTCGCGGCCACGCTTGAGCTGCTGGGTAATGGTGGCGACACGCGCACCATAGGATTCGGCGGTGGCCAGATCACCGGACGCGGGGGCCGCGGAGGGGTCCACCTGGAAACTTGCGGCCATGGGGCCGATGTATGAGCCCACCCGGTTGGTGACCTCCGGTCCGGGACCCTCGATGCGGTTCATACTGTCCGGATCACTGGCCGCGGGGTGCAACCCCAGACTGACAAAGATCATGCCCTGCTGCATGGCGGTGATCATCAGTCCCACCAGGGTATTGAGCTTGTCCCCGGAGAACGAACTCGAATTGGTGAACGCACCGGCCACCTTGTCCTTCCAGGCCTGGGAAAACCACTTGCCCGCTGACGCTTCGAGAAATTTCTTCATCTCAGCGGACATGCTGCCCATATAGGTAGGTGCGCCAAACACGATGGCATCCACCTCATCCAGCCGGTCGAGATCCGCCCCGGCCTCGTCGACCGTGAGCAGCAGGGCCTCGACCCCGGCAACTGAGTTCGCGCCTTTACTCACGGCCTCGGCCTGCCGCTTGGTGTGGCCATAGCCACTGTGATAAACGATTGCCACACGGGTCATAACAACGTCTCCTTGAGTTGAAAACAGGGTAAATGGAAAAGCAAATTCGTCACCGGCCGAGCATACGTTTCAGGGTCCGGTCACGATCAATCCAGTGATGTTTCAGCGCCGCCAGGGCATGCAGTAGTGAGAGCACTACGACACTCCAGGCGAGATACAGGTGTATCTTTCCCGCGATCTCCTCCTGGGGTTCCCGTTCGCTGATCAACGCCGGCACCTCGAACCAATCGAAAACTTCCAGTCCGCGCCCGTCTGCGGTGGTGATCAGATAACCGCTGAACATGAGGGTGAACAACATCAGGTAGAGCAGCACATGCATCCCCACCCCTGCCCGCCGTTCATATCGCCGATGGGTCTCCAGGTGCTCCGGCCTGGGATTGAGCAGGCGCCAGATCAGGCGGAACACCAGCACCAGAAACAACATCACGCCGATACCCTTGTGCCACCAGGGACCCAGCCGGTACCAACTGTCGTAGTACCCCAGACTGCGCATCCACAGACCCAGTCCGAACATGCCGTAAACCGTCAGGGCCACACTCCAGTGCAGTACAATGGCCACAACGCCATAGCCATCGCGATGATTGAAGACCCGCATCAGAAACGACCCTCCTGATAATCCAGGAACGCCTGCTTGAGTTCCGCCTCGCTATTCATGACAAAAGGGCCTCGACGCGCGACAGGTTCTCGCAATGGCGACCCCGCAATCAGCAGGAATCGACTATCCTCGTCGGCCTTGACCTCAAGACATTCTCCCTCACCCATAACCGCCAGGTGGAGCGGCTGAATCCGTGTACCATCGACCCGGATCAGGCCTTCCACGGGATAGAGAAAGCCCTGGAAGTCGCTACTAACCGGCTCGATCAGCGTCTCTCCCGCAGGCAGTGTCACGTCAAAGAAGATCACCGGCGTCACCAGTTCCCGAACCGGTCCCCGGGTCCCCCGGGATGTCTCGCCAGCCACAACCCGGATCTCGATCCCGTTTTCACGCCGTTCTACCCTAACCTCCTCCGGCTCGAACTCCTGGTAGCGGGGGGCGTTCATCTTGTGGGTCGACGGCAGGTTCACCCACAGTTGAAACCCGGCCAGCAGTCCTTCGCGCTGACGTGGCATCTCGGAGTGCACGATACCGCGTCCCGCGGTCATCCACTGCACCCCGCCCGCCGACAGGATGCCCTGGTGCCCCGCGTTGTCCTTGTGCGCCATCTCCCCGGCGAGCAGATAGGTGACGGTCTCAAAGCCCCGGTGCGGATGCGGGGGAAAACCGGCGATATAGTCATCCGGGTCTTCAGTACGGAAATGGTCCAGCATCAGGAAGGGATCCAACTGGGGTAACTGTGGGCCACCGATGAGACGGGTCAGCCGCACCCCGGCGCCATCCGATGTTTCCAGCCCGGACAGAATCCGAAGTATCTGGCGTTCGATTTGTGCTACGGCATTCATACGAAGTCTCCTGTGGCCGAGGGCGACGATTCATCAGTGATTAAGGCGAAGTTTAGATTGCATATTTCAAGGATAAAGACCAATATTCAGGAATTACTATTGCTATTTCTGCAACAATCAGAGGATCATGAACCGCCTACAATCCCTGGAATGCTTTGTTGCGGTGGTCGAATCGGGCCGTTTCGGCACCGCGGCCGAGCGTCTCGGTATCGGAAAATCCGTGATCAGCCGGCGGGTCGCGGAACTCGAGGAGCATCTCGGGGCCCTGCTGCTGCACCGTACAACCCGCCAGCTCTCCCTGACCGATGCCGGTCGCGCCTTCTACCCCCGCGCGGTTCAGGTCCTGGAGGACCTGTCGGATGCCGAACAGTCGGTCTCCCAGTCGCAGCGGGAACTCAGTGGCCGGATCCGCCTCGCCGCCCCCCTGACCTTCGGTCTGCTGCATCTGGCCCCGGCATTGACCGCTTTTATGGATCAGCATCCTAAGGTGGTGCTGGACGTGGACCTCAACGACAGCGAAGTCAATCTGGTCCAGGAGAGCATCGATCTCGCTCTGCGTATCGGCGTGCTGGCGGACTCCACCATGGTGGCACGCCCGCTGGCACCGGTCCGCCTATTGACCTGTGCCAGCCCCGGCTATCTGGCGCGCTACGGTACCCCGCGAACCCCCCAGGATCTGGTCCAGCATCAGGGATTGTGCTACAGCAACATGACGGAACCGCAGAAGTGGCGCTTTATCGATTCGGGCGGACGTCAGCAGACCGTACGTATCCCTTTGCGGATGCAGGCAAACAACGGTCAGATCTTGTTGGAAGCCGCTGCCTCGGGACACGGCATCTGTCAGTTACCCACCTTCATCGCCTACCAGGCCATCCTTGAAGGACGCCTGGTACCCCTCCTGTGCGACCACGAAAGCCCGGCGGCAACCGCCTATGCCATCTATCCCAACCGCCGCTTCATCCCACAACGGGTTCGTGCGCTCGCGGATTATCTGCATGACCTGTTCGGTGACAGGCCCTATTGGGACGAAAACCTTTTTGATTATTAACCGGATTACCCGTATTCACGGTAGGACATCACGGTCGACCTGCATGAACCGCTGCAACAACGTCGCCATGAACCCCCGGGGCGGAAAAGACTCCGTCTCGACCCGAACCACCCGGCGCTGCTCCTCGGGACTCAGGGACTCACGGCCTTTCCGCTGCCATGCCAGCACCGAGAGATCGGCCTCCGAGGCGTCCACGCCCGCCTCGCTGCGGCGCCGAACACGTGTCTCGAGGAGCTCATCCCGGGCATGGCAATCGATGATCAGGACCGGTACCCCCAGGTGCCGCGCCATATCCAGGAAGGGTGTCCGTTGCCACTGTTTCAGAAAGGCCGCATCCACGATCACGGAGTAACCCGCGCGCAGCAGATACCGCGCCAGTCCGCACAGATGCCCATAGGTCGTCCGGGTCGCTTGTTCGGAATAGCGCTCCTCAGGAATCTGTTCCGTACCGTTGTCAGTGGCCGGGTACAAACGCTTGCGTTCCACATCGGAGCGGAGGCGGATCGCCATCAGTTGTTCCGACATCCAATCACTCACCGTGGTCTTGCCGGAACCGGACAGACCGTGAGTCAGAGTCAGGGAGGCCGGCGGCTGCCGGGTCAGTTCTTCAGCCAGTTCGATGTAGTGCTGGTATTCGTCCAGTTGCGCCTTCTGGGTCTGTGACGTCAATCCCGGCTGAAAGGCCCGGATTGCGTGCACCTTGGCCCGCACCATGGCGCGGTAGCATTGGTAGAATCTCAACAACGGCAGTCCGCTGTAGTCCCCGGTAGTGGCGAGATACTGGTTCAGCAGGCGTGAGGATGCCCCGTTCATGCCCCGGTACTGCAGATCCATGAGCAGGAAGGCCAGGTCGCTAAGGGTATCGATCCAGCGTAACTCGGGACTGAATTCAATACCGTCGAAGGGGGTGATACGTCCTTCGAAGCGAGTGATGTTGCCGAGGTGGAGATCCCCGTGACACTCCCGAATCCTGCCACTCTCACCCCGCTCCTCCAGGAGTCCCTGCTGTTGCATGATCTGCTGATCCAGCCAGGTCTGTAACCGGTTGAGTCGTTCGACATGCAGTAGCGGCTGTTTCAAGGCCCGCAGGGTCCGGAAGTTATCACGCATCGGCTTTAGAATCGTCTCGACTTCGGTGTAGTCGGGATTGGTGCAGATATCCGCCGATTGATGGAAATCCGCGATCAATCCGGCAAGTTCATCGATGGTATCCCGTTCCAGCATCTGCCGGTCGAGCATATCCTGTTCGCGAAAACGGCGCATTTTTACCGCATACTCCAGGGGTTCTCCGGATGTGATCAACCCCGGTCGATCGGGATCTCCGCCGATCTTGACCACCCCCAGATACAGAGAGGGCGCCAGTCGCCGGTTCAGACGAACCTCCTCCTCACAACATGCGAGTCGCTTCTCCAGGGTGGAGAAATCGAGAAACCCGAGATTTACCGGTTTCTTGATCTTGTAGGCAAGGTCACCGACCAGCAGAATATGGGAGATATGGGTTTCGATATGCTCGATGGGAGCATGACCCGCATCCAGTGCGGCGGGGTATTTAATCAACCGCCGCACCAGTGCGTTCTGTTGATCAGTCTCGACAACCTGGGAAAACATCAACGGATCCTGGCCCTGCACTGTTCCTCGACAACTCCCGGCAGCGGAGCTAGCAGTCCTGCTGAATGGGATCCGTGCCCATTCAACGGCCTACTCACGGATCCATCGTAAGGGTATCCGAGCCGCGTAGGAATATGGTCTAGGAAGAGTAACACCTGCTGCCCCTTGACTAAATATTAGATAGTGCTAATATACAGCGCACTTTCGATCGCAGGCAGTCTGTGGCGATCCATATTACTGATCGTCAACCGAGTCTTTCGGAAGACACCTAACGAACCTGATACTGATAGTTTAGAGGCAATTTCATGAATATCGACCGCATTGTCCTTGCCTTCGCCGGCTTTGCAATCCTGTTGAGTGTCACCCTTTCCTACCTGCATCATCCCTACTGGCTGTTCTTTACCGCGTTTGTCGGTCTGAACCTACTGCAGTCCGCCTTCACTGGCTTCTGCCCGTTGGCGGTGATTTTGAAAAAACTGGGAAAAAGCAGCGGCTCGGCGTTCTAATCACGCGTCCGTGACTGCCTGAACCGCTTACAACCTTGGTTGGCAGGGCGCAGGGACGCGCCATATTCAATCCGCCGAGGCCTCCTCGTACTCCATCGGCACCCCCTGCAGATCATGAGCGGTTGCGCCGGTGATACGCACGCGAATGAAATCCCCGGGATCCAGATCCCAGCTACCGGGAATGTACACCTGACCGTCGATCTCCGGGGCATCCGCGGAACTGCGAGCCACGACCTGCTTGTCCCGTACCTCATCCACCAATACCACCTGTTCCGTCCCGATCCGGCTGCCCAGCCGCTGACGGCTGATTTCCGCCTGCACCTGCATGAAACGGGCCCGGCGCGCCTCCTTCTCCGCTTCCGGGACCGCATCCGGCAATTCGTTCGCCGCCGCCCCCGCCACCGGTGAGTAGCTGAAACAGCCCACCCGGTCGAGCCGGGCCTCACGCAGAAAGTCGAGCAGTTCCTCGAATTCAGCCTCGGTCTCCCCCGGAAAACCGACAATGAAGGTACTGCGCAGGGTCAGATCCGGGCAGATCGCCCGCCACTGGGCAATGCGATTCAGAACCTGTTCGGTGGCGGCCGGACGACGCATCGCCTTGAGTACCCGTAAATTGCCATGCTGCAGGGGCATGTCGAGATAGGGCAGGATATGCCCTTGTGCCATCAGCGGGATAAGGTCATCCACATGGGGATAGGGATAGACATAGTGCAGCCTCACCCAGGCCTGGAGTTCTCCCAGGGCTGCGGCCAGGTCGCGAATCCGGCTCTGCACGGGACGCCCGCCCCAAAAGTCGGGCCGGTAGCGGGTATCCACTCCGTAGGCGCTGGTGTCCTGAGAAACCACGAGCAGTTCCCGCACCCCGGATTCCACCAGGCGTTCGGCCTCCTGCATGATCTCATGAAAGGGGCGGCTCACCAGGGGCCCTCGCAGGTCGGGAATAATGCAGAAGCTGCAGTGGTGATTACAGCCCTCGGAGATCTTCAGGTAGGCGTAGTGCCCGGGGGTCAGGCGCACCCCCTGGGGCGGCACCAGGCTGGTGAAGGAATCGTGGGGCGCCGGCAGGTGCCGGTGTACTGCATCCATCACCGCCTCATAGGCGTGGGGTCCGCTGATCGCCAGTACCTGGGGGCAGACCTCCCGGATCCGGGCTTCGTCCTTGCCCAGACAGCCGGTGACGATCACCTGGCCGTTCTCCTGGAAAGCTTCACCAATCGCCTCAAGAGACTCCTCGACCGCGGAATTGATGAACCCACAGGTGTTGACGATGATCAGGTCCGCGTCCTGGTAACTGGGTGAGATTGCGTAACCCTCGGCCCGCAGGCGACTGAGGATACGTTCCGAGTCCACCAGGTTCTTGGGGCAACCCAGTGAAACAAAACCAATAGTGCTGCTGTGTGACATGGACTAGTGTAGTGTCCTATATAAATCGTGCATTTAGAAAGCCACTCAAGCCGCGAGTGCAAGGCGTACCCCAAGGGCATTTCCTTCGGGGCACATCCCGCAGGGAATGGCTATTCCCTTTCCAAGGGCTGCAACGCAGCAATC
>JBNKJP010000009.1:0-28447 GCA_050291245.1 Candidatus Thiodiazotropha sp.
AAAAGGAGATGGAGAACCTGGCGTGAAAAATATCTGGCGCGGCTACAGTGCATTACAAAATTACATTGAGGCACTTGATGTGGCACAAATAGTGTTCTGATTTGTGTGTAATGGACAGCGCGGAGCGTGGGAACGAGAAAATCGGAATTACGCAACGGTGTTGATGATTCGACCTACTGTCTCGCCCATTGTATTGACAGCGGGTGCGCGATTGACGGCTTGCGAGCGATTCGGGTCATCTCCGTCCCGGTCGTTATCCGGTCCAGGAGTGGGTTCACTGGTGTCCCGGATGTCCTGGCGCACAGGTGGGGTTTGCGTGACCGAGTAGGCGAGTAGGTTCATTTGAGGTTTGATATCCATGAAATTCACCCTGATTGATCGATGATATGCCGCTCAAGAGCATCTGCTTAATGGTGATCATCCTAAGGTCGGATACTTAAACAAACCTTAATCCCTGGGACGTGTCCAGTAGACTGGAAAGTGCAAGCCGGGTTTCCGGTTTGGCTGAATTGTTTGCATCGTGATTGGGTTGTTGCGCCTACAAAATATTTATAACTGTTTGATTTAATTGTAGTAGGTCAGGTTGGCACAGCGCTTGCTCCAGTTCATGTGTTCTCAACCGCGAACAGTACGGACCGCCCGGGTCGGTCCGTGTGACTGGAGACGATAGCAATGACCGAAACCTTTTACGACGTGATGCGGCGGCAGGGAATCACCCGCCGCAGCTTCCTCAAGTTCTGCAGCCTGACGGCCTCGGCGTTGGGCCTCGGGCCGGCCTTTGTACCGAAGATCGCCGAGGCGATGGAGACCAAGCCCCGCCTGCCGGTGCTCTGGCTGCACGGACTGGAGTGCACCTGCTGTTCGGAGTCCTTTATCCGCTCCGCCCATCCCCTGGCCAAGGATGTGGTGTTGTCGATGATCTCCCTGGACTATGACGACACCATCATGGCCGCCGCCGGCCATCAGGCCGAGGCGATCATCGATGAGACCATCGAAAAGTACGACGGTCAGTTTATTCTCGCCGTGGAGGGTAACCCGCCGCTCAACGAGGACGGGATGTTCTGCATCATCGGCGGCAAGCCCTTTACCGAACAGTTGAAGAAGGCCGCCGAGCACTGCAAGGCGATCATCTCCTGGGGTTCCTGCGCTTCCTGGGGCTGCGTTCAGGCGGCCCGTCCCAACCCGACTCGGGCGACTCCGGTGCATAAGGTACCGGGGTTGGCGGACAAGCCAATTATCAAGGTGCCGGGCTGTCCCCCTATCGCCGAGGTCATGACCGCGGTGATCACCTATATCCTCACCTTCGAGCGATTCCCGGAACTGGATCGTCAGGGGCGGCCGAAGATGTTCTACAGCCAGCGCATCCACGACAAGTGCTACCGTCGGCCCCATTTCGATGCGGGTCAGTATGTGGAGGCCTGGGACGACGAAGGGGCGCGCAAGGGCTACTGCCTGTACAAGATGGGGTGCAAGGGTCCCACTACCTACAACGCCTGTTCGACCATTCGCTGGAACGGGGGGCTTTCGTTCCCGATCCAGGCGGGCCATCCCTGCATCGGCTGTTCCGAGGACGGCTTTTGGGACAAGGGTTCTTTCTATCAGCATGTAACCGATATCCATCAGTTCGGGGTCGAGGCCAATGCGGACAAGGTCGGGCTGGCCGCCGCGGGTACCGTGGGCGCGGCCATCGCCGCCCATGCCGCCGTCAGCGCCCTGAAGCGGGCGCAACAGAAAGGGGGTGAGGAATAATGGGTATCACGACAACGCCAAACGGTTTCAAACTCGACGACAGCGGCCAGCGGGTGGTGGTCGATCCGGTGACCCGGATCGAGGGCCATATGCGTTGCGAGGTCAATATCGACGATGAGAACATCATCCGTAACGCGGTCTCCACCGGCACCATGTGGCGCGGTCTGGAGGTGATTCTTAAGGGGCGTGATCCGCGCGATGCCTGGGCCTTCACCCAACGCATCTGCGGGGTGTGCACCGGCACTCATGCCCTGACCTCGGTACGCACCGTGGAGGATGCCCTGGGTATCCGGATACCGGAGAACGCCAACTCGATCCGCAACATCATGCAGCTGACCCTGCAGGCTCACGATCACCTGGTGCATTTCTATCACCTGCACGCCCTCGACTGGGTCAATCCGGTGAATGCCCTGAAGGCCGATCCCAAGGCAACCTCCGCGCTGCAGCAGTCGGTCTCGCCCAAGCATCCCCATTCGTCACCCGGCTATTTCCGGGATGTGCAGAACCGGCTGAAAAAGTTTGTCGAAAGCGGTCAGCTGGGTCCCTTTAAGAACGGCTACTGGAGTAACCCGGCCTACCTGCTGCCCCCCGAGGCGGACCTGATGGCGGTGACCCACTATCTGGAGGCGCTGGATTTCCAGAAGAACATCATGCGTATCCGCACCATTCTTGGCGGCAAGGATCCGCACCCGAACTGGATGGTGGGCGGTGTGCCCTGTGCCATCAACATGGATGACGATCTGTCCGCCGGCGCGCCGTTGAACATGGTCAATCTGAATCTGATCTCCTCGATCATCGATCAGACCCGGGAGTTCATCAAGAACGTCTACATCCCGGATATTCTCGCGGTGGGGCAGTTCTACAAGGGCTGGCTCTACGGGGGCGGTCTGTCGGGGATGAACGTGTTGTCCTATGGTGATATTCCTGATCGGGCCAATGACTATTCAGCGGAAAATCTGATGATGCCCCGTGGGGCGATCATCAATGGCAACCTCAAGGAGGTCCATCCGGTCGACCTGCGTAACCCGGAGGAGATACAGGAGTTCGTACCTCACTCCTGGTACCAGTATCCGGACGAGGCCAAGGGGCTGCATCCCTGGGATGGGGTCACCGAGCCGAACTATCAGCTTGGACCCAACGCCAAGGGTTCGCGCACCGATATTCAGCAGATCGACGAAAACGCAAAATACTCCTGGATCAAGGCGCCGCGCTGGCGGGGGCATGCCATGGAGGTGGGCCCCTTGGCTCGCTATGTGATCGGCTATGCACAGGGCCATGAGGCGATTACCGAGCAGATCAATTTTGTGCTCAAGACCCTAGATATACCGGTTAGCGCCCTGTTCTCAACCCTTGGCCGGACCGCGGCCCGAGCCCTGGAGGCTGACTGGGCCGCAGACCAGATGCGTTACTTCATGGACAAACTGGTGGCCAACATCAAGGCCGGAGACAGCAGCACGGCGAACATCGACAATTGGGAACCCTCCCGCTGGCCGAAAGAGGCCAAGGGTGTCGGGTTCACCGAGGCGCCGCGGGGCGCCCTGGCCCACTGGATCCGCATCAAGGACACCAAGATCGACAACTACCAGTGTGTGGTACCCACGACCTGGAACGGTTCACCCCGAGACAGCCAGGGTAACATTGGCGCCTTCGAAGCCTCTCTGATGAACACCCAGGTGCAACGTAAGGAGGAACCGGTGGAGATTCTTCGTACCCTGCACAGCTTCGATCCCTGCCTCGCCTGCTCGACCCATGTGATGAGTGAGGAGGGCGAGGAACTGGCCAGGGTCACGGTACGATGAATCTGCGCGGAATTGAAACGAAGCAAAGAGACTATCGAAAGTGGGTCGCGCCGATGCTGTTGCGGGTCTCGGCCCCGGTCGCGACGCACCCGGTTTGAGGAAAGATCATGCAAAGTGAACTCAGACAATCATCCGTTTATGTTTACGAGGCCCCTGTGCGGCTCTGGCACTGGGTCAATGCCCTGTCGATCACCCTGCTGGCTGTTACCGGCTATCTGATCGCCAACCCATTACCCAGTATGCCCGGAGAAGCCAGCGATCACTATCTCATGGGGACGATCCGTTTTATCCATTTCGTGGCGGCCTATGTGTTCACGGTGGGCTTTATCGGGCGCGTCTACTGGGCCATTGTCGGCAATGAACATGCCAGTCAATTGTTCAGTCTGCCCCTGTTAAAGAACCGGGCGTACTGGAAGGAGGTACTGTATGAAATCCGCTGGTATGCCTTCATGGAGCGGGAACCGAAGAAATACATCGGGCATAATCCCCTGGCCCATCTCGTCATGGTGAGCATTATTACCGTGGGGGGATTTTTCATGCTCCTGACCGGTTTCGCCCTGTATGCCGAGCAGACCGGCCTGGGCAGTTGGCAGGATAGCCTGTTCGGTTGGCTGATCCCACTGGTCGGACAGAGCCAGGATGTGCGGCTTTGGCACCACTGGGGTATGTGGATCATCGTGATATTCGTCATGATCCATGTCTATGCCGCGGTGCGCGAGGACATCATGTCCCGGCAGAGTCTGATCAGTACCATGATCAGTGGTTGGCGCATGTTCAAGGATGACCGCTGAACTGCATGTCACGATCCCCTCAATGGTATAGTCTATACTGTTGCCCCATGCCTCCCACGTCGTGACGTGGGAGGCATCGTATATTTATCCGTTCAATTTTTGAGTGTTTGGCCGCTAAGGAATGAAGAAGCCTGTGGTTTTGTGACGTGCCCCGTGTTTTTTTGCTTTCTGTTCAAGGGCCTATCGCGATATTAACGGGGTTACGAGGATGATCCGACTGGGAATTTAAGTAGCGGATCAGCCTGATAATGGAAAGTCGGAGGTATTCCGTGGATTCGTCCGGCTTGGTTGTACCATTGATCAGAACAAAAAGAGGTGTTTTTACCATGCAGGCGAAGGTTGTTTGCGTTGGAAGGGGGCTGTGTATCAAGCCTTTTACCTTAGCGCTTTGTCTATTCGGTAGTCTCTCCCAGACCGCCATTGCAGAAGACGATTATCTATCATTGATCTCATCGGAAGCACAAAAGGTTGATATGGAGCAGTCATCATCGGCTGCTTCTTCCTCAAACCCCGAAGCTGTTCAGCCGGATGATGCGAAACTCAAGGCATTCGAACAGGGACTCAAGGATCAGTATAAGGGTAGTTATTTCGTCTATATGAGACTGAGTGAAGCTTCGAAGCGATCCCTCTACCAGGATCATGTATCCGGTGTCTCCTACGATGAGATCAGGAAAAAGATCCTGACACTCTACGCGAACCATCAATAAAGTCACACGAAGTCAATCAAGGTGTACTCGGATCAGTACTTTACGGTCCTGGGTTGCCCGGGTTTCTCCAATTCCCTTTTTAGGAAAGGTATCATCATGAAGAAGTCTTATTCCGCCAAGCCTCTCATGGCGCTCATGCTGTTGTTTTCCCTTTGCATTGTCACACTTAACGCGGTTGGCAGCGAGGGTGGCAAAGCGCGTCTGACCAAAGACAAGCCCTTTATCAATGTCATGCACGAAGGCCGCAGGGTAAAAATCGACCGGATCCAGGATCCCGAGCACGAGTTGACCGGTTACTATGCGAAAACCGCCCGAGACTGCCCTCCGTTCTGTCTGCAGCCTGAGGTCATCGCCCCGGGTGTGACCACGATCGGAGAACTTGAGCTTTTCGATTTCATGGAAAACCAGCTCAGCAATCACAAGGGTTTGTTGGTGGATGCGCGCACCCCAGAGTGGTATGAACGGGGTACGATACCCGGTTCGATCAATGTTCCCTTTTTCAATCTTCAGAAGGAGGATTCTCCTGAAATGAAGAAAGCATTGAATCTGTTTGGTGGCAAAGAGCGGGGAGATGTGGGTGCCATTACACGTCAATACGAGTCCCTGATGGGGCAGGACGAGCATATGACCGAAGCGTGGGATTTTACCGAGGCCAAAGATCTGGTGCTGTGGTGCAACAGCCCCCAATGCGGCCAGTCGCCCAGAGCGATTAAAGGTCTGCTGGCGGCAGGCTATCCGCCGAGCAAGATCTTCTACTACCGGGGCGGTATGCAGATGTGGCAGTTATGGGGACTGACTACGGTCGAACCGAGTAAATAATAACCGTTCACGCACCCTTGAGCCACCTCGTGGCGATTGGGTGTGAGAAATGCAGGTTAGTGAAAATTCTCTTCCGGTTCGACCGCGAACTCCAGGGTATCGCTCATGCCAGTCTGGTCGAAGACGGCCAGCAGGTAGCGACCTGCTGAATCTGGAAAGCTGTCGTTGCACTCACTACTCAGATCACTTCTCTCTCCTAGTTATGTTCAGCCATGAAGGGACAGCCTGTGTTGATATCAATCGATTATTGTGATTACCGGATGATCTCGACGATAACCAACTGGTCCAGCTCTGCTATCCAGAAGATTTGAGTGATGAGTTACTCCTCTGGTTTATGTTGAAAAAGTGAGCGGCATTTAACAACGGTGACAATAACCAGGAGAGATGAGATTGTGATCAACACTGCACTTAAAGCCTTATAGCCCAGTAGAAGCAGAAGCATACCGATGATATTGGTCAGTGAAAACGCCAATAAGTAGTAGTAAATAGGTCTCTTGGTGGGGTCTAAAGTCATTTTTTTCTGCTTGAAAAGGCTCGGAGGTGAAGAGGGGGTGACTGATAACGCTCAGTCACCCGTATCACGCGTACAGCTAAATATTACAAAACCGCCTCAAATCCCTCAAACATCGGCGGACCTAGATAGATAGCCTTGTTCGATCCAGCATTGGCGTGGGCCTTTCGGAACGCCTCAGATTTTGTCCAGGCCTCAAAGGCTGCAGCTGATTCCCAGGTAGAGTGAGAAGCAAACAGTGTGTACTCCTCATTTGTTGGGCCTTTCAGCAGATGGAAAGCCTTGAATCCTGGAACACTCTCCAGGTGGGTCTCTCGGTTCTTCCATATATTGATGAACTCATTTTCGTTTCCGGTTGCTATTTTGAATCGGTTCATTGCTACGAACATTCTTGCCTCGCTTAATCTGGTCGTTAAGAAATTTGATTTCAGTAGTTTACCCAATCTCTGATATTCGGATACCGACTGGTTGCTAGACCCAGAAAAAATCTGTCTGGAAACCTATCTACCAACTTGATATTAATCAATATGATGTCCACTTTGTATGTGGCGGGGAGGGACTCAGCGCTTATTTCAACCCATCTCACTTAATCGGTCCGTTCGATGAAGTGTGGCGAGGTGCATTTGGTCTCTGAATGGCGGGTTAGTGAAAATTCTCTTCCGGTTCGACCACGAACTCCAGGGTATCGCTCATGCCTGCCTGGTCCGAGACGGCCAACTGGTAGCGACCTGGTGAAGGCATCGGCAGATTGAGGCGATCCCCCTGGGTTTCGAGCAGCGCACCATTGAGAAACCAATACCACTGGGGTTGTCCGCCTACGGCCTGAAAACTCAGTTGTGGCTGATCGGCGGTAATCGCGTGGCGTTTCAGGCGTGAGTGATCATCAAGCCCAAGAATCTCGATCGGTGTCTCACTCAAGAGACCCGCTGAGTTGTCGCACCGTGGGTCCAAAGGGGGAATACGCCGGCGATTACGCTGCTCTTCGCTCAGCCAGTGCTGCAAGGGTGCGGGCCAAACAGGGATGGTCTTCTCGTGTGAGGCGACCGCGCAGCCCAGGGCGACACGCAGGCCGCTGTCGCTGGCCAGTTGCAGATTGAGGTAGGGTTGGGGGATCAGCGGCGTATACCCGACCCGGCTCATGAAAGTGGTGGGCAGCGCGCCGTCGATGATCCAGGCTGTGCGCTGCTGATCGCACAGTTCGGCGGTGTGTCCACCACCGGGCCAGCAGATGGTCATGTGGCTGACGTTCTCCGGCCTGGTTGGGTTTGAGGGGTTTTTGTCGGGCAGCATCGCGACGCCGGCCTTCAGGATCGGTACGGCGGTCAGACTGCCGTAGTGTCCGGTCATTGCCCCGTTATCGGGCCGTCCCACCCAGACACCGATGGTATAACGTCCGCTGACCCCGATGGCCCAGGCATCCCGGTAGCCATAGCTGGTGCCGGTTTTGATTGCCAGGCCCGGGCGCCTGTTGGATCCATCACGCCGCTGGGAGAGGATCTCACGAATCACCCAGGCGCTGCCGGGACTGAGCAGGCGGCGTTGTTGCAGCGGATCGTTCGGGGTCAGGCGCGGCGTCACCGCAACTCCCTGGTGGCCCAGGGCGCTGTACAGGGTCACCAGGTGTTCCAGGTCGGTGGCCACGCCGCCCAGGGCGATAGCCAGATTGGGGACCGCGCCCGCGGGCAGGCGCAGGCCGGCGCCGGCGGTCTGCATGCGGGCGAAGAAGCGCCCGGGTTCGAGCTGTTCCAGCACCTGTACGGCGGGAACGTTCAGAGATTGTTGCAGGGCTTCGCTGACGCTGACCGGGCCGGAGAAGCCGCGATCGAAGTTATGCGGCCGGTAGTCGCCGAAGCTCAGCGGCACATCCATCAGCAGGCTTTCGCTGTGGATCAGTCCCTCATCCATCGCCAGGCCGTAGATAAAGGGTTTGAGGGTGGAACCTGGGGAGCGTTCGGCGCTGACCATGTCGAGATAGCCGAAACGATTCTGGTTCGTCAGGTCGGGGGAGCCGAGATAGGCCACCACCTTGCCGCTGTCATGCTCCATCACCAGCATCGCCAGGGATGCCCGCTGGGGCAGGCGATGAATCTGATCCCGGGCCAACGACTCCAGGCGGCGCTGGATCTCCCGGTCGATGAAGGTGTGGATCAGGTGAGCACCGGGTTCACGGTTGATCAGTCGCCGGGAGAGCAGGGGGGCCAGCGGTTTGAGGTGTGGCGTATGGGCCTCCACGGTTTCCAGCATGGCATCCTCGGCCTGGGCCTGGTTGAGCAGGCCGAATTGCACCATGCGCTCGAGCACCTTGTCGCGCTGCCGCCGGGCCTGTTCGGGAAAACGATCGGGCCGGTAGCGGCTTGGCGCCTGGGGCAGTACCGCGAGTAACGCTGCCTGGGCCTGGGTGAGCTGTTTCGCGGGGTGTCCGAAGTAACTGCGGCTGGCCGCCTCCACCCCTTGCAGTGTGCCGCCAAAGGGGGCGTGGTTGATGTAGTAGGTCAGAATCTCCGCTTTGCTGTAGTGCCACTCCAACTGCAACGCCCTGAAGATCTGTTTGAGTTTTCCCGGGACACTGCGGTTTTCCGGGTAGCGGATACGTGCCACCTGCATGGTCAGGGTGGAACCGCCGGAGATGATGCGGCCGTTGCGCAGCCACTGCCATACGGCGCGCGCGAGGGAGAGGGGGTTGACTCCCGCGTGCTCGTAAAACCAGCGGTCCTCGTAGCCGATCAGTGCCTGCAGATAACGGGGCGAGACCTGATCGAGGCTGATCGGGTAGCGCCATTCGCCGAGGCGGTCGGCAAAGGCGCGCAGGGGTTCGCCGTGGTTGTCGACCACCACCCGGGCGGCGCTGCGTGTCTCCAGGTCGACCGGTTGCAGCTTGTCCAGGAGCAGAAAGCCGGCGAACCCCAGCAGTCCGGTGAACAGCACGGGTCGGGTCAGACGCCAGACCCGTTTCAATCCATGGGTGAGGAGATAATCCATCCGTAACTACCCTATCTCTCGTTCCCGCGCTCTGCGTGGGAATGCATATCTCAACTTAACGATATCAGTCGCCTTGGGGTAAACGTCGATCACCGGGTCTGCATTCCCACGCGGAGCGTGGGAACGAGAAATTCTGTCCATCGATCAGCGCTCGATCCGCAGAGTTTCCGGGGTAGTACCCAGGGCATGACGGTAGGGACGGTACATATCCTCCACATAGGGCGGCGGGACAAGATAGACCCCCGGGGTGACCGCCCGGGCCAGATAGAACAGATCGCTTGAACCGTATTCGTCGAGGGACAAGGCCACGACAAACCGGTCGTCCCGGTACTCCACATGCGCCACATCGAGGTTGTCCCGCCAGTTTCTGAGTTGTTTGCCTTCGATCGCCACCTTGCTCAGATCGACGCTGGCGTTGGCCAGGTTCTGGTTTTCCAGTTCCAGCCCGGCCGGCAGCAGGTCGACGACCAGGGCGTCCGGGCTGTGTTGTCGCGCCGAGACGTTGATGCGCACCACAATCAGTTCACCGCTCTTCAGATTGCTCGGGTCGATGTGCCGGCCATCGATGTCGAAGTAGTCCCGTTTGATGCTGAAACCCTCGCTGACGGGGGGCGGTACCTCCGCTTGATTACCGATGATCTCCAGGCTCGCATAGAGCGTCTGTTCCGCTGAAGCGATCGATCGGATTGAACCGAGCTGGTCGAAGTCGAGAATCGAGCGGAAGGGTTTGCTTTGATCGATCTTCTGCTCGAAACCCTCGCCCTGGATGATTGCGAGCAGCTTTTCCCCCGTGGAGGTCTTAGCCGCCAGGGCCGCCTTGAACAGGGCATTGCGCTCCTGGGTGCTCAGCCAGCGGCGCTGCTTGGTCAACTCGAAGATCTGCATGAGCATCTCCGAGCGGGCCTCGCCACGCCCGGCGAGCAGGGCATAGGTGAGGGCGAGATCGCGTAATTCGCTGTCGTAGTAGCCGACGTAGCGATCGACGAACGGTTGTGTGCGAGCCTTGTCGTAGGCCTCCTTGGCGCGCTTGATATCACCCAGTTTGTCCAGGGCGTAGCCCAGTTGCGCCCAGGCCAGGGGCGAGTCCTGATACCCCTCCTTGACTTGGTCGTAGAGCAGCCGCAGATCGGACAGGTTGGTGCGGTTCACCTTGGCGAGCACATAGGCGGCATAGGCGCGGGTGGCGAAGTTGTAGATATTGGAGTCGCTGCTCCAGCGGTTGGCAATCCGGTTCGGTTTGCGCAGGTATTCCCGCAGCCGGTTCAGGGTCTGGTTCAACGCATTTGCGTCGACCTCCGCTCCGGCCATCTCCGCGTCGGTGAGAAAATCGGCGACATAGACACTCAACCAGCTCAGTTCACTGTCCTGGCTGCTCCACAGGGCGAAGCCGCCGGAGCTGTTCTGCCGGGGCAGCAGCCGTTGCACCGCCTTCTCGATCTGCGTCTTGCGGAAGGCCTGGGTGTAGTCGGTATGGAAACGTTGTTTGATCTGGGGCAGCAGCTCCATGTCCCGGGCGGCATCCGGATCGACCAGCACCCAGGGATAGCCCGAACTGGTGCTCTGCTCGGTGCAGCCATAGGGGTAGTTGAGCAGGTGCTCGAAGTGGGATGCGATGTCGATGGGGGGTTGATGGGAGAGGATGAGCTGTCCCTGCACGCTGCTCTTGAGCAGATCGTCGATTGCCACCTCGGGTTGCCAGGACTGTCCCGGGTTGATGGCCGTCATCTCCTTGCGCGTCACCGCCGGGTAGGCGTGGCGTACCCCCAGGGTCCAGTGGCGTTTGAGCGCAATGCTCCGATCACCCTCCAAGCCGTTTTCAAGGTTCAGTTCAATGTCGCCCTCACCGGTTTTCAGGGCTTTCACGGGAAAGCGCAGGGTCTGCTTGGCGCCGGCGGCCAGTTTCAGTTCTTGGGTCCACTCGTGCAGGCCGAGGGCGCCATGGCTCTTCAGGCTGAGTTTGAGGGGTTGCTCCGCTTCACTCATGTTGCTCAGGTCGAGGGTTATTTCCGAGGCGTCACCCACCGCGAGAAAACGCGGTTTGGCCAGTTGCGCGATCAGTTTTTCCGCGACCGTGGTGTCGGCCTGGGCGCTGCCGTAGCTCTGATCGGAGTAGGCGATCGCCATCCAGCGCAGTTTGCCGTTGAACTGGGGAATGTCGAGGGCGATGCTGGCGGTTCCGTCCCGGGCGACCCGCACCGGGGCCGATTGCAGCGAGAGGATGCGCACATCATTCTTCGGTTTGTCGCCGCCCCGTGACAGATCCGCCTCGGATTGCTTGAAGCCGCCGCCGAAACGGTACTGGCTGTAGTCGAATCCGGCGTTTTCGATGATCTGGCCGTAGACGTCGTAGTAGTTGGCCTCATAGCGGCGGGGGCCGTAGAGGGCGTTGACCGGATCCGGGGTCTTGAATCGGGTGATGTTCAACACCCCCTGATCCACCGCGGCCAGGGTGACATAGGTGTTTTCGGGGATCTCTCCCGAACCGGGTGTGAGTTTGATCTGCGCGGTAACACTGCGCTCCGGGGTGACCTTCTCTGGCACGTCAATCTGGACATCGAACGCCGCATCGGTCCGGCGCAGGGGCAGGTGAACGAATCCGAAGGCCCGTTTCGGCGCAACACTGTGCTGCATATCGCCGGGGCTCAGAATCGTAGCCGTGACAACAATATCGTGGCGAGACCAATCTTCCATGATGGGAATGTCGATGGTTTGTTTGTCCGCGCTCACTTCCCGTTGCGCTACCCACAACACCTCGTCATTGTTCTCTACCGTCAGGGTGGCGATGCCGGCGGTGGCGGGGGAGAGCAGCAGGTGCGCGGTTTCCCCCGCGTGGTAGCGCTCTTCCCGGAACCCCATGTTGATCTGGTCGGGTTTGAGCGCGTTGCCCGTTTCGCTATTGCCCCACCAGTACCAACGGGTACGGAAGCGATAGCTGCTGACGGTCAGATTTGCGCTGTCACGGACCTCCAGGCGGTAGTTCCCCCACTTGACCGGAACATTGATCGAGACCGGTTTATCGGTGCCGAACGCCAGTTTGCCGGAGAAGCTCTCGTACTCCATGGGGTCGTAGTGCCAGCTCCAGCCGTCGGCATCGCTGTAGGTCCAATAGTAGTTACGATCCTCGCGAACGAGCGCATAGTGGTAGTTGCCCGCCAAGGGTGTGCCCTGGTTGTCGGTCAAGATCAGTTTAAAGCCTGGGCTGCTGTCATTCTCCGCCCGTTCGTCGAATTGGGGCTCGATGCCGATCAGCTTGTCCTGGGCGATCCGGGTGGCACTGAAGCTGCGGGTGACCGGACGTCCGCCGCTTTCGTAGAGGCTGGCGGTGGCGGTGAGGGCGAGGGGGGATTTGACCGTTTTCCAGCGGCCCAGATCGATCTTCCATTCACCCTGACCCGCTCCGTTGAGGGCGATTTTATCCAGGGTGATGCGCGGTTGGGGGATGGTCTCGTTATCGATGCCGAAGCTGTAGGTCTTCCACTGATCGAAGGGATGGCGGTCCGCCTCGGCCAGCAGATAGCCATCCACCGAGTTGCCGGAAGCCGGGGCGCCATAGAGGTACTGGCCGTCGAGGGGAATGGTCAATTTTTGCGGGTCGTGGAACAGCCGGTGGCGGATCGGGTCCCCATCGTAGAGCGACAGGGTCATGCGTTCGGGCAGAAACTCCTCCACGGAGAAGTGAACCTCCGTCAATACCTCGTGGTTGGCAGGATTTTGATAGGCCAGGTGCCAGGGTCCGGTCTTGGCCGAATCGGATATCGGGTGGCTGAAATGGTAGCTGCCATTGGTGTCCCGGTTGAGCGTTGCGCTGACCACCTGAGCGCCGGTTGCGTCGTAGAGCGTGGCCAGGATCGGCGTGTCCCGCAGCGGCCGGGCATCGTGGTCACGCACGATGGCGTAGGTCTCGAACGACTCGCCGGGACGGTACAGGTCGCGGGGTCCCCAGGCGAACAACTGCATCTCCTGGTGCTTTTCGGTGGCGTTGCGGATGCCGGAGAGATCCAGGGGCTGAACGAGCCGAAGCACGGTGTACGCTTCACCTTTACGGGCGATGAGGGTGTCGACGCCTTCAAACCAGTTGGTGAAGCGGGCGATGCCCTCTTTGTCGGTGGTTTTACTCGCCTTGAGCTCGTGGCCCCGGTAGAGGGAGAGCTCTACATCGTCCATGGGTTGGCCCGAGGAGATGGCGTTGGCGAAGATGTGCATTGCCTTGACCGTGCGGCGAACCTGAATGCCGATGTCGCTGACGGTGAAGAAATTGGTGTCGTAACTGCCCTCGTACTGACCGGGTATGCGCAGTACAGCCAGATAGGCTCCCGGACGGTCCAATTCGGGGATATTGCTGAGATCCAGATTGGTTGTAGTGCGCTGATTGCGCCGGTGCTTGATCGGAAAGCGGGCGCTGAAGATCAGGGGATTCTTTTCGCTGAAGGCTTTCAGCCGATAGTAGCGGCTACGCTGGTTGGTGTTGAAGTGGGCCCAGGTCGGAATGTCCGCGACAGGGATGTGAAACAGATCCACGTCCACCTCGTCCACGTTCAGGGTGACCACCGGCAGGGCCCGTTTCAGAAGACTGCTCATGACCTGACCATTGCCGGAGAAGGTGGCGCTCGGTTCACTGCGCCGGCTGGTCAGGGTGAAGTCCCGGTTGGCCGAATGGACCTGGCCATCGACGCCACGCAGACCCGGTCGGACCCTGATCTGGTATTTGGCTGCGGGTTCTATGAAGGGATAGACCGCAAGGAACCCGTCTTCATTGATCAGCCAGTTCGATGCGGGCAGCATCTTGCCGTCCTGGGTAATCTCGAGATAGCGGCGGAAATCCGCATTGGCGTCCACCGGCACATTGAAACGAATGACGATCGAGGCGCCGTTGTCGTAGGTCTGTTCGAGCACCGATTGGACCTCAAGGTCCTTGCGGGTATCGAAGGCGTGCAGATCCGATTGGCATAACACCAGGAGCGCGAACAGCGTCCACATAAAGAACTTTCCAAAGGGTGCGCTACGGACGATAGACTGCTGCATCGGATACCACCTGTCGGTTTGATTGTGAGCTTCATCCTGAAACCGTGGCTCATGGGTTCATGAACCCGGAAATTGTCAGGCTGTCTTCCTATGGCGGCCAATGTGATGTCGAGTTGAATATAGCACTGGCATATCGCCGAAACCTGGCGGAAATGTGGCAACATTCGGGCAGATACGGCGCGCGTGTTTCGCTGCAAGTGATTTTTCACTAATGGAGGGACTGTAAATTCACAGGGTTGCCCAAGTGACGGGGCTAAACTTGAAACAGGGGCGATTTGAAGACCGGCAGGGCCTGGAAGTCGGATTCAGTGCCTATTGCCATACGGTCAACGAAGTTCGCCTTGGTCACCGATCAGCAATTGCAATGGAACAGGAGGACATCATCATGCCTCATTATGCTCAAGGAACTACAGGATGGATAAAACTCAAAGAATACCAGGCCATTTGGGATCCCAAAATCGATCTCGGTAAATTCTATTTCACGACCTTTCAAGGTAAGCGTGAGGAAACCCCTTACATGACCGCAGAGAATTTTGCCAGAGTCATCGACATTCTGAGAAATGAAGATCCCGTTTATGGTAACGCCAGTACAGGTTCGGTCATTACACAGGGTGAAGGGGTCGGGGACGAGGAAAGTTAGTTTTTCGCGTGCCCCCGATTTTCGCACAGTAGATCCAAGTGCTCTCGTTCCCACGCTTTGCGTGGGAATGCCTATCTCAGTTTGTCTAATGTCAGTCGTTTTGGGGTAAAACGTCAACCCATGAGTCTGCATTCCCACGCGGAGCGTGGGAACGAGAGGTTGCATAATCGATTGCTTACTGTTTCTCTTGGCGGCTATTGGCGTGCATTTTCTGCGACGGTTGGGATCACTTAACCGCCAGTACGATTTGATTGCGCAATGACTTCAATATATTAAGTCGCATGATATCGATATTGAGCCCATGGGGTTTGATATGATCGGCGTAGATAAGCCCGATTGCTCGTTTGTGGATCACCAACGGTAGTAGTAACAAAGAACCGGCGTCGGATATCTTCGTATACCACTCGGGAAGTTCCAAACGGGTTTTTTCGGCCCTGGTATCGGCGATATAGAGATCCACTGAATTCTTCAGTGCTGCGTGAAAGAGATCCACACTGTATTCGGATGGAATGATGAACTTCTTGATGAAGTCATCATCCACCTCGCCAAAACCGAGTCGACCGGCAATGTGTCCGCGCTTGCGATCCAATAACGCCAGTACGACGCGATGAAATCCCACAGCCCGGTACATGGTCTCCAGCACTACGTTGAAGACTTCCGAGACGCTGTGCTCACCAACCAACATGCAGGTTACCTCGTTCAAACCATCCATTAACAGCGTATCGGTGTTTTCCTGAGATGAAGCTGGCCTCGCCATGATGCCGGTCCGAGTGGAGAAAGAGTCGGTGACCCGGTCCACTCCGTCGAGTGTCAGTTTCTCATCGTGTATATCCTGATGCGTGGCTTTTTCTTCCACCGCTACGGTTTGCGACAACAGTATTTTGCAGGATTTTATCAATTGATTGACGAGTAGAGGCGAGATATCGCCCGCCAGCGCATTGGCCATTTCCGTGAATTCATCCACCGAATGTTGAATCAGCTCGTTGATGATCCTTGCTTGTACCTCGAGCACACTGGCACATTGCCGCACCAGCTTATTCAATGCCGCGCTCCCCTTGGAATCCGGGGACATCACAATTCGCATCACATCCTCGGCGAAGGTGCTGATCAGGCGGCGCTTCTCCACCCGGTTGACAGGTTTGCTCGTTTTCTGCCAACTTCTCAGGCTTTCGACCAGTGATTGTGGAAAGTTCCATAGCCGGGCAATTTCAATACCGATAGTTTCATAGCTGACACCCAGGACGCTTTGCTGGGCGCTCAGAGCGTCGCGTTTTTCCTGAGTTTCCAGACGTTCGATATCCTTCGACTCTTCGGGCAGATAGAAGGCTACCAATAATTTTCCGAGATCCCACAGCAAGGCGGTGAGAAAGTATTCTTCAACCTCTTTCGAATCGATCCGGCTGGCAATCTGCTGGGCCAGAGTGGCGCGAAAAATGGCCAGTGAGACCATGCTCCGGAGTTGTTCCGCCTGCTGTTTGTTTTCGATGTGTTCGAAGAAGATCAATGAGGCGGCGAGGGAGCGGATCGCTTTGATGCCGAGTATTACCACTGCCCGCGAGACGGTGCCGATGTGACCGGAGAAACGTCCATAGTAAGCAGAGTTGACTACCTTGAGTATCTTGTTGGTTAGCGCAAAATCCTTAACAATCACGCTGGCGATATGATTGATATCCTCGTTTGTTTCAGTCATTGCGTTGATACTGCGCACCGAATTGGAAAGCGCCGGAAAGTCGCTTTTGCGTTTGATACGCCGCAGCAGAAACTCTACTGTGCCGCTGGCATCTTCATCCGGTTTTGGAATCTTGCTCCTTGGGTTACGCATCGTGTTATAAGCATGCAACATCTCGGTGGCGTCTCTGTGGCGCAGAGACGGATCTTTGCTCAGTGCTTTGAGCACGAAACGATCGACTTTTTCGTCCACATTGGAATTGAATTGGGACGGTGCCACGGGGTCGACTTGGAGAATCGCCTGGATAACGGCATGTTGGCTACCACTGAAGACCGGCATGCCGGTGAGCATCTCATCGAGAATCAGGCCCAGGGCGAAGACATCGGCCTGTGGTCCCACTTCGCCGTACTGGATATATTCCGGCGCCAGATAGCGGGGCGTACCGATTCTGTCTTGATCCGGTTCGGTCCTTTCCGCCAGCAATCTGGCAATACCGAAGTCCATGATTTTCGGTACCTGGTTGTGATTGATGATGATATTCGCGGGTTTCAAGTCGCGATGCACGATTCCCGAACTATGGGCTTCCGCCATACCCTCGAGCAGGCCGTGAAATATCTGGAATGCCCGGGACAGCTCCATTGGGTTGCCTTGAATCAGGGAAGAGAGCAAAACCCCCTCGACAAATTCAAAAACCAGATAGGGCGTGCCCTCGTGTTGACCTGCCTCGTAAATGGATACGATGTTCGGGTGCTGAAGCTTGCTCATGGTTCGCGCTTCGTCGTGAAAGGCGTTTCCACTCAAGGGTTGGTTCAAGAGCTTGATGGCAACCCTGCGTTCGAGCTGGGTATCGTGGCAGAGATAGACCGTCCCCTGGTTGCCGGAACCCAGCATGCGTCCTACCTGAAATCTTCCTATCTTCTTTATGGTCATGTTTGTTCTTGATTTAATTCATTCCTTTAGTCCCTGTTGTCCCTGAAAACGCGCCGATCAAAGCGTGAGGAGAGAAGTTTCGTTATTCAAATGAACGATGATCAACATTCAACGACGTTTTTTCAGGGCCTACTCGAAGGGCTGGGGTTAGTTTGTTCCCAGCCGCGTGATCATTCGCTTATTCTGCTCTGTTGGGTGGCAATACAATCCCGGCAGAGTTGGTTGGTTTCGGGTTATCAGGTGCTAGTCAATCGTATCGGCAGGTTTGAATAAAACTATTGGTTGAATGATAAAGAGGCGAAGATAAATCCTTCAGGCAGGCTTTGCCGCTCCTGCGTGATGAGGGGACGCTGGGTGTACCGCTGAACGCTCCGCTACTCTGAATCATACGCCAATCCCCCAGGCTCGCCATGCCGGGGAAATCCACCCGCGTGGCGCTGTTCGGCGAGATTAGCTCATGTCCGAAGCCGCCAAGCGGCCCGTCCTGAGGCGTGGACGGGGCGGTGACTCAGGCGAGCGCCTTGATGCCGCTGAGACTGATCGTGGTGCCGTTCACCCAAATAGGGAAAACACCCCTTGCGAGAGATGGTGGTGCTGGCCCCGGCTCCGGAACGCAGTTGGTTCCACTCATCGCGCAAGTTGGTTTCGAGCAGCCCGCTGTCGTTCTGCGCCGTGCTGGTCACGATCGATTCGATAGCGCCACCGGCGCTGTCGCTGACCCGTAGGGTCCGGTGACACAGGGCAGGGTCAGGCGCGGGGTAACCCGGTGGGTGTGCCGGAACAGCCATAGTGGTCTTCGCTGCTAACTTGTTGATTGTATATCAAAGATGGTTCGAGCGTACGACATTGAGTGGTGGCTATTCGGATTCGTGGAAACTTGAAGTGGGGGCGGCTATGGCTGTGCTGCTTAGGTTGGGTGTCCGGTTAACGGGCCGCTTTACTAGGGCCGGTAGCGGATAATTCCCCGTTTGTTCAAGTTGAGATAGTTAATTGTATTTACACTCGTGAGTATTTTGATATGTACTTCCTACGTGCTCTACGCAACCTGCGCGTAGCGACTTCAAGTATACTGACGCTGGCGAAGGACACTTTTGCGTATTACCTTTAAGCAATTTTTCATGCGAGTAGCTGCAATTCATTCTCTCGGCATCATCAATGTTCGGTGCCCAAAGCCTATCGACGTTTCCATTGCTGATTAAAGCAATTGTAATAACGTGCCATCCATCAGATTCAACCCACGTTACCTGGCAGCCATTGTAATTGCTATCAATTTGTTTTGTTCTAGGGTATATCTTAAAAAACACACCCTCGGAGACAATTTCTCCTGCATCAATGGGTGGTTTCTGTAATTGGCAGTTTACGCCTGATGGCCTATCAATGGTTGTAGTAGTAGAACAACCTATGAGAGCACTTGCTATGAATGTGATGAGTATTTTCTTCATTTGATAGCCGTTAACTAACTTATTAACGAGATCCTACGTCTCGTTATGCTTTTATAGGAGTTACTGCTTTTAAGCTTTGATCTTGTTTCTTCTGGCTATTGAATAAACCTTTAAAACTATTCCTGCTGAAAAAGCAGGTACGCCAATAAAGAAAAATGAGATGGCCAGTTTAACCGGAATATTCTGAATATCAAAAACCAATATTGAGATCGCTACACCTAAAGATAGGCCGCCAAATGCTATACACCAATTTTCCAATTTGGCTAGAGTTGTTTTTTTCTTTGAAAAAATTGCTAAAAGAACTATTCCTACAATAACTCCAAATATAAGTAAGGTTATTATTTCTAAATGGTTCATTTTTCAAAAGCCACAACGCGATGCTAAGGGGCGCGAGCGAAGCGGGTGTCCTGGGGATCCAGGATGAATGGACTTTAGTATTTTGTTAAGTGTAATTTGTGCTCTCATGAGAACCAACACCTATGCATATCCTCTAGAAATTCTTTTGTTATTGTATAACCAGATGCATCCCCGATGACTGAATCAATGCCGCAATATGGGCAAAGTGCAGTGGTTCCTTCATTGTTTTCATCATTATCTATCCACTTACTAATTTTGTCGGGTGAATATATTTTTCGACAGAAAAAGCAACCACATTTACCGCTGGATTCTATTTCCACTCTGTGATTAGCTGAGTGTGAATGTGCTCCATGTGTACTTATACTATTTTTGTACATCTCGACGCTCTCTTGCGACACTTGACGGCTTTATTAATGAGGCAATGTGTTTTATTAAGCATTTTTATGTGTGATTTAATTGCCATCGCCGCCCACTGTATAGTTATCTAAGCCTGTTCCGGATTCTTTTCCAATGCTCGGACCAACCTCTTCATCGTTACTTCTATGAAATAACCAAATAAAAATACCTCCCAATACGGGAATTATCCAAGCGAGCATTATTTGTGCGAGTTTTTGAAAACGATTGAGATCATGACGCCGCAATACAAAAATCGTAACGCAAATATTTTCAACCGATAGTACTACAGATATTAAAATCAAATAAATATACATAATACTTCAACAAAATACGGGGCAGTCACTGTTTGCCGGTTTGGTCCCGTCACTACGAATCCCAGTTTGGTTGTTATTGTTAGTTTGGTAACCGTTAGATCGCTCAAATAAAAGCACTACTATTTGAAGTAAATGTATTATTTTAAACGGTTTTATGCTGCTCCACATGTGACTGTCCCAGTATACGCTTTCAAAAGGCCTTGCTAAGGTTCCTCGTACAATTCAGATATATCGACGTCTAATACCTTGGCGATCATCGCAACTTCAGAATCTGTTACGCGCCTTACCTGAGATTCAATTTTTGCTAAAGTGCCACGACTGATATTCCAACCAAGAAGGTTGCAATGGGCGGTTAGCTCTTCTTGAGTCATATTGTTTTGTTCACGTAACCGTTTGATTTGTGGCCCAATTATATTCATATGCCAAATTGCTCCGAAATCGGAGCTTGATTTTGACAAAGAAAGCGGTCATTCTTGCTCCGAAATCGGAGCAAGAATGTTATATATGTTTATGTACAGCCAAAAAATAGACAAACACACAAACCGGGACATAAACGGATAACCGGGGCGGTCATCGTTTTCTTCGCTTCTAACTTATTGATTGTACTGCAAGAGGGTTTGAGTGTAAGGCAGAGCGTGGTAGCTGTGCTGTTTGAGATCAGTGTCCGGTTAGTGCTCACGGTCAAGGAGCTTTACTAGCAAGCGGGCGAAACCACATCCCTGAATATAGGAGCTATATCATGCATTTTTTCTCGGTCCCACCCGACGAAATTCTGGTCTTTCGTCGCAAGCCCTATGAAACCGTCACTATTTCACTCAGTGATGAAGTCAAACCGGACACCCTTGTTGGCGAGATATTTTTCGAGCCAATCCAGATAGGTGTCCTCAAGCTTACCGAAAAACGGGTTAAACTCTGCATCCATGCGCATGAATCCCTGGAAATCAGCCTTGATGGATTTGTGGACGATGCGTTAATTGAACACTATAAGAACGACCGTGTTTGATCCTTGCTTGGCTTAATCGCTGGGATGAACGCACCAGATCTGGCCAAAGACATTTTTCAGGTGGCTGTCTTTAGTAAACAATGGGTTATTTAGGTTCGATCCGAACGCTTAGAAATATGTTGTATCGGCTCTGTCAGTAATAGAATTCGGCCAGCTTCGGTTGATCGTTGTTCAGCTGAGGAATTACAGGGCTATACTCTGACCTTAACGTTGACAGCGCTATGCGCAAAAGTCAGGCTATGCTGAGAAGCAGGTAGTTAGAATTATTTAACACCGACAACTGACCTAATAGTCTCTAAATGTACAGTGTACGTTTGATATATCTGCTAATAATACTCATCACATGAAAGAATTAGTGAAGTCAGTTTTATTGGCTATATTCGCCATGTTGTGCGGTACGGTTCACGCTGATTTCGATGCGACGGGTGTTTGGCTGGATTTCAGTAATGCGTCTGATGTAGGTGATGATCCTGTTGTTGGATTCACCCACACGTATCAAAATATTGCGGCGGGTATTGATGCTATTGTTACGGTCACCGAAGTGGTACATGTCGCTGCTCCAGGCGTAGGATCTGTTCCCATATTGGATGGCGCGGTACCCCCTACCACTGCCATATGGACAAATGCTGAGGACATTAATGCAGGGCTCGAAAACTGTAATGCAATCTGCTCCAATAATCGATATATGACTTTTCGTGTCGACTTTGTACAACACGGCACAACAGCGCCTGTCACAGGTAATAACGTATCCATTGTGGTTAAAGATATTGATAGACCGGAAATTCTAAATTTCAGCGGTCTCACATCCTATATCCGAAGTGCTGATACCCGCGTTACGGTATCTCAAAGTGGAGATGTTTATACGTTCGGAGCAACTGCCAGCAGTGCTGATATTACAGATCAAAGGAACTGGGTCGAAACCAAATACACATCGGCAAATTCAATAATTATTACGCTTGGCAAGGACACTAGCATTACAACCGCAGCGCGATTTGCGATCTCATTTCGCGCGGAATCCTGGACTAGTCCTGTTACAACGCCTGTTGTATTGCCGACACGCACGATTACTTATGATGCGAATGGTGCTACTTCAGGAAACGTCCCGTTACAGACATCAGGCACGGGTGTATTAATCATAGAAGTAAACAGTGGAAATCTTCAAAAAAACTATCAAACCTTCACTTCATGGAATACTGCGCCCGATGGATCAGGTCTAACTCTTGCGGCAGGTATCACGTATCAACCTTCGTCTGATATAACAGTTTATGCCCAATACAGTGCCGTTTCTCCAGCTTCTGTACCGGTAATGTCTGCATATGGCTTAGCTGTTCTTGCTGGTATGCTTGGTCTGTTGGGTATGAGCAAAAAAATCAAGTAAACATTTTAACCCAATCGTTGCATAAATCATTGGGCTGACGACGACAAGCTCTTGCTATAGTACGGAAACTAGTGGCGTACTTGCATTTTCCAAGCCTCATGTACGGTTCAAGTACGCCACGGCTTGGAAAATGCTCTGTGCGCCACTATTTAAGGATGATTGGATGTTGTGTTGAAAAGTATGCTCGGAATAAAGCTACAGAGAACAATGCTCTTAAATTCTGAACCCAAACAACTCGGTATTCTATTGTCCTTTGCGGGAAACCCACGAATGCTGACATAGCCAAAACGCACTATCAAACTTCAAGTATCACGAAGCTGCAACTGCAGAGGCTTTGACTCGCCTCATATCAAGAAAAACTGCAAATCCCGGCTGGAATCATCCGATCTTTCGCAATAATACAAGCGTTCGTTTCGTCGAAAACATTCTTTATTTACATCGGATGTCCGTATAGCTGTATAGCTATGCCTTCAGTTGAAAGATCAGCGGCACCAGCAGCAGGGTCACTACCAGCGCCAGCAGCTGCAAAGGTACGCCGACCCGAAGAAAATCACCGAAGCGGTAGTTGCCGGGGCCCAGGATCAGGGTATTCACCGGCGAGGCCACCGGCGTGGCGAAGGCGGTGGAGGCGGCGATAGCCACGGTCATCAGTAAAGGGGCCGGAGCCAGGCCCATATCGAGCGCCAGATTCAGCGCTATGGGGGCGACCAGCACGGTGGTGGCCGTGTTGGAAATGAACTGACTGAACAGCGAGGTAAGCAGGAATAGTCCCGCCAGCACCGCATGCGGACCCAGGTCTTGGAACACCCCGGCCAGCGCGCCGACGATCGCCTCCGACCCTCCTGTCACCTCGAGTGCGCGCGCCAGCGGCAGCATGCCGGCGATCAGCACCAGACTCTGCCAGTTCATGGAGCGATAGGCCTCCTCCATGCTCACGCAGTGCGTCGCCACCATGGCGAAGGCGGCCAGCATCACCGCCACCAGATTGGAGGTGAGCTGAAAGGTCATCAGCAGCAGCATGCCCAGGGTCACCGCCACCGCCCAGGGCGCCTGCTCGCCGTGCCAAGTGCGCTCCGCGATCTCCTGGGGCAGCTCCAGCAGCACCATGTCGCGGCGTGGACCTCCGCAGCGCTCGATCGCCTCCCAGGGGCCGGCGATCAGCAGCATGTCGCCACCCTCCAGTCGGGTCTGGTCAAAATCTAGGGCCATCGGCTGATCGCCCCGGCGTATGGAGAGCACGGTCAAACCCTGACGCTGACGGAAGTTCCCCTCACGCACTGTCTTGCCCGTCAGCGGCGAGCCCGGCACCACCAGCGCCTCGCCCATACCGAACTGACCCTGCAGACGACGCCTCAATCCGCTGGGGAATCCCAGATCGGCGAGTCCGAGCTTGGCCACATGCTGGTCGATGACGGAGCGGGGCGCCACCGCGAAGAGCACGTCCCCCTCGCGCAGATGGGTTTCGATCAGCACCGGTTTGAAGGCGCTCAGCAGCGCGCCATGGCGCTCCACCGCCACCACCGTGATACCGAAGTTTCGGCGCAGCCCGATCTCGCCCACGGTCATCCCGTTCAGGGGTGAACCGGAACCGATCTGCAGCCGATGCAGACTCTCCTCGATGTCGTAGGACTGGGCCAGATCGCGCAGAGTGCGATGGGGGGCAGGTGAGGACGAGTCCGATCCGTCGGGTAGCAGCCGCCGGCCCAGGGTCAGCATGTAGAAAACCCCGGCAATCAGAATGACGCTACCCACCGGGGTGAAGTCGAAAAAGCTGAAACCCTCGCGCCCCGCGTCCACCAGCGTGCGGCTGACGGCGATGTTGGGCGGGGTGCCGATCAGTGTCAGCATGCCGCCGATCAGTGAGGCGAAGGCCAGGGGCAGCAGCAGCCGGCGCGGGGAGAGCCGCGCCTCCCGCGCCATGCTCAGCACCACCGGAATAAAGATCGCCACCACCCCGGTGGAACTCATGAAGGCGGAGAGAAAAGCCACGGCCGGCATCAGCAGCAGGATCAGGTGGGACTCGCTGCCCCGTCCCCATGCCGCGATACGTTGCCCGACCCAGGACGCCACACCGGTGCGGTGGAGGCCCTCTCCGATGACGAAGAGCCCCGCGATCATCATTACCAGCGGATCGCCGAACCCGGCGATCGCCTCGGCCGGCGTTACCACCCCCGAGAGGGCGAGCGCCAGAATCACAAAGCCGGCGGTCAGATCGAGCCGTACCCGGCCGCTGAAGAAGAGGGCGATCGCCGAGATGATCAGCCCGTAGACGAAATAGATTTGCCCGTTCATAACCGCTCCGACGATTAGCTCGAATGTTTCATCCGGGAACGCCATGATCCCGGTGTGAAGGCGTGTTCAGCCCAGGCTGGATACCCTCTGTACTTCGCTACTATTCTGATAAGTCTTTATCAATCTATAAACCAGCATTACTTCGAAGTGACCGGCAGACAGACTCGGATCCACTCCCGAATGGCGTATCCTTTTGAGCTTTCGGTAGGGTCCTGCCCCACCCTTTAAACCGCACGATCATCTAGCGTTCGGTCCATAGAATAAAAGGGTTATTTAGGTCCGGCCCGAAAGCACGACGAATGCACAATATTCTTGCGTCCAGAAAGTAGGCATTATTGGCTGGCGTGACTTCGCGCTATTTCATAGAATTTCAATAACGTTTTCCAGCTTTTTAACCGTCATCGGCAATCCCTGCTTATAGAATGTCATTAGTAACTCTTCTGCGGTCTGTGCTGGATTATGTAGTCGTTTCCTCATTCCATGTACTGCTTTACAGAAAGCTACCGGATTCAGGTCAAATAAGTGATTCAGGAATACATCGGGTGATTGAATTTCAATGTGATACTTATCAATCGCCGCTTGTGGGAAGTCCTTTAGATTGTTTGTCACAATTACATCGGCTTGACATTTGATAGCTGCGGCCAGAACGTGCCGATCTCCGGGGTCCGGTAGTTCTAGCGAGTCTATCAATCCCTCATATTTCTCGACCAGGCAATCCGGAACAGACTGATTCATCAGTTCCACCGTCCTTTGCAACTGTGCCTCTGTAAGATCCTTACGTTTGGCAAGCAGATTACGCATCCATTCATTCTGTATTTCATTCGTCCACTTTGCTCTAAATTGCTCCGTCATTGCGACACTCATCAACAAATCACGAAGGGGTGCGGGATAGAGTACGCAGGCATCAAACACTGCGGCAAAGTTCGCCATGCCACTAATATCCCATGTTCAATTCCTGTGCTTGCTTGGCGAGTTCTTCCAGTGCCTTTTGTCGTTCTCCCATACTCTGTTCTTTATAAGCGATCAAATCGTGAAAATACACCCGGCGATGAGTCCCTACCTTATGAAAATCAAGTTTTCCTTCTTCTAAGATTTTTACGAAGAAAGGGCGTGAAACATTAAGAAAGTCCGCCGCTTGCTGGGTGGTTAATTCCGCATCCTGGGGGATAATGGTCACTGCCTCACCTTCCGCCATGTGCGCCAGAATATCGACCAACATGCGCATTGCTGAGACAGGAACAGTAATAACCTCATCACCTTCAATGAGGCGAAGCTGTGCCTTATCGCCTTTTCCAATCAAGGCGGCTAACTGGCGGCTGCTTTCAGCGGCAATTCTCCTATCTTCCTCACTTGGAGGCGTTGACGTTTGGTCTGTGAGTTTGAATGCTTGAGCCATCTTGTTCGTCCTTTTCCTTAATACTACTTTCGCGCTAAGAATAGTATATAGACGAAATTAACGCAATAATCGAAATATACGAAACATGTTGAAGACAGGGCCGTCCTAATTAACCCATTGTTTACATTTATTTTTTCCTAATCATGGGTTATTTGGGATGAAATATCCTATTTGGTCTATCAAAATCAACCTTGCAATGCTCTGGCGCTTTTCGTAGCACGCGCCTTTGATCGATTACTGCTTTTTTTTCTGTTTCTGGCCTTGTACCCAAGCAAGGGTGTGCTTTATCAAAAAAGGCTTGATTCGATATTTTCAGCCTGAAAACAATCATTCATCCTGGTAAGATACCGGGTACTACGTAACATCAAAATAATCACAACTCGTCGATGAACAGGGATTTATCGTATCTTCCACAAAACAAGCGCGACGAACTGCAACGGATCGTAGGGGTTGTACGCGAGCACTGCCCGGCGGTGGGCATGATCATTCTGTTTGGCTCCTATGCCCGAGGGGATTGGAAAGAGCGGAAGGATCTCGCCCCCGACAGAAAGTCAGGTCACCCCTCTGACTACGATATTCTGGTGCTCACGGAAGATGAGAGCGATTGTGATTCCGGAGAGGTACATTCGATCAACAACGCCTGTCTGGATGCGCATCTTTCGGCAACAGCGCGGGTCATCCACCATGACATCGGTTTTATGAACCGAAAACTGGAGACCGGGCGCTATTTTTTTACGGATATTGTTACCGAAGGGCGGATACTCTTCGACGATGGTACTTTGACGTTGGCCGAAGAGAAAGTACTGACGCCAGTCGAAAGGTTGGAGATCGTACAGAATGATTTCGACCATTGGTTTGAGCGTGCCTGTCGATTTTTTGAATACTATAAAATGGGTATGGAAAGGCAGTGGCTAAAGGAGGCTGCGTTCCACCTCCACCAAGCTACGGAAGCCGCCTACAAAACCATCCTCATCGTTTTTAGCAACTACATTCCGGACGAGCACTATCTTGCGCTTCTCGGGGGGCGTGCGGGGGAGATCGATCCAGCCTTATGGGAACTCTTTCAAGCCAAAACCCCATTTGAGCGTGAAGCTTTCACAGCGCTTGAGTACGCCTATGTGGGTGCGCGATATGACAAGCGTTATGTCATTGACGAGCCGAGCCTGATCTATCTGGCTAAGCGGGTCGAGTTGCTTTTGAAGCATGCCGAGGTGCTTTGCCGACAAAAAATTGCTGATCTTCGAGGTGCGGTGGCGTAGGTTATCGGTGTTAGATAGTACTTCCTTGTTCTTCTTGTGGTTGAGTACTGGGTTGTTATGTTTCAAGTTCCACTTTGCGACCATTGCGGACATCCCAGTTAGACATGGAATAGAAAGTTCATCTGATCAAAGCGGACGTTTCCCTTCGCTCTGGCAATGCCTGAGGTCGGCCAATAGCGTATGTTGCTAGTCAACGTCCAGAAGCGGGGTAAATAGATTCAGAAATTCAGGGGACACAATACTTAAACGAAGAAGCGTTATGTATTGTGTCCCCTGATCTCCCGGTTTAAAGATGACGTGCGTGGTCCCATCGCTGTAGGGCGTTTTGAGTTGATAGTGGATATTACCCGAAGGCGTCAGTGAGAGCCGTTTCTCTGATACCGCTGGCCTTGAAACATATCGGCATAGCCGCTCCAGTTTCTGCCGTTCCCAGGCTTGTGCCACGACACCGGCGTGCAGGCTGAAACCGGATTCTTTCGCCACCTGAGCAAAGCGGTCATCATCTTCCCAGGACGGGATGGTCTGCAGCGTGAATACCTTGCGCCCCTGCTGTGGCCCCACGGCAATACGATAACCGGCCGAGCACCCCAATACCTGTTGCATCGGATCTTCGTCTTGATCTTCCAAATTCAGGTAACTGTTTACTTCATCACGCTCGAGGATGCCCTCGCGCTCCAGAAAGCCAGCAACCCGGTGGCTGATCGCATGCACCAGCTCTATCAGTTCCTGCTGTTCCGGTCGATTGGCGCGCTGAAATCGTGTTCGACCGTGTTTGGTTTCCGTGTAAACCCCAGCAGGCTAAACCCGCTTCACGAGATCGAGTGTCCTGATGAGAATAGAGCCATCTTCTTCGTAAAGGTTGTTCTCGATCAGCGTTCTGGCCGCCTCTTGAATCGAAAATCGGTGTTCGGCGACTGACCGCATGGGATCCTGATCCGAGCCGCCATAAATTGCCGACAGTGTCTGTTGGGTAACCCTGCAAAGGACGCGTTGC
>JBNKJP010000010.1:0-54138 GCA_050291245.1 Candidatus Thiodiazotropha sp.
GATGCGATCGACGGCTACAGCGAGGAGGTGGCGGAAAGCATACCGCACGCCTGGTTCGCAGGCCCGCAGACGGAGATTCTGAAAAACCAGATTCGCGCCATGCCCGAAGGCGGAAAGGTGATCATCGTCGCCCCGCCCAATCCCTATAAATGCCCTCCCGGACCCTATGAGCGGGCGGCGCAGATCGCCCTCTACTGCAAGCACCACAAGCCGAAAGCGAAGATTATCATCCTCGACCCGAAGGACGCCTTCTCGAAACAGGGTCTGTTCAGACAGGGCTGGGCCAAGTTCTACGGCTTCGGTACGCAAAACAGCATGATCGAGTGGGTGGGCGCAGCCGCTGGCGGCAAGGTGGAATCGCTTGATCCCTCCACCCGCACGCTCCAGGCGGAGGTGGAGGAGTTTCAGGCCGACGTGATCAATATCATTCCGCCCCAGAAGGCCGGCAAGGTCGCCTACGCGTCGGATCTGGTGGAAGGCGACTGGTGTCCGGTCGACAAGCTCACCTTTGAGTCGAGCCGGCACAAAGATATCTATGTGCTGGGTGACGCCTCAAGCGCCGCCAAGATGCCGAAGTCGGCTTACGCCGCCAACTCCCAGGCCAAGGTGGCCGCCGCCGCTATCGTGGCGAAGTTCAACGACCTGCCCGTAGGTGAACCCACATTCGTCAACACCTGTTACAGCATCATCAACCACGAACACGGAATATCCGTGGCCGCTGTCTATTCCCTGGATCACGCCAACAATATGATCACTCCGATCCAGGGTGCGGGGGGCCTTTCACCCATGGATGCCTCCGACGAACAAAGGAAACGCGAGGTGAGTTACGCACACAGTTGGTTCAACAATGTGATCAACGATATGCTGGAGTAGATCGCGTCCCTATCCCAGCTCGACCTGAATCCCGATACCCGAGCTTCCCTCGACGATCACCTCACCCGGTGTCTCGAGCGCCAGACGCAGTATCTCGCCCCCCGACCGGATGGGCAACCAGATACTCTGAAACGCCAGTGACAGGGATTCCTCTTCCTCTGTGGTTTTCAGACAGCTATCGGCGACACTGCGAGCATGCTCGACCCCCTCGGGGGCACGGTGAAAGCCCAGACGATAGCGCCCGCTCAGCGATGTGTTGAGGGTACAGTAACCGTTCAAACGGAATCGGCTGTAACCCTGATCGTCCGGTATCCGAATCCAACCCTCAGTGTCGCTGATCACGCCTGCGGGCGCATCGTCGATTTCCCGTTCGGTGATCGTCTCCGGGAAGGGGATATCCTGCCACCCGGATCCCGATAATGTAAGACTTTGCTGACGCACCAGACTCACCGCGTCAACCACCCGCGCCTGTCTTGGGTAGCTACCGGTCACCTCGATGGGAAAGGGTCCGAACACATCCCGACCAACCCGGTATTTGAGCAACCAGGAACCATTAGGCAGTGCGCTGTTTTGTACCGAACCGATATGCGCACCGCTGGAGGAGACCTTAACCGGCGGAATATCCTGATTCCAGGACGAAGGTTCCGGGTTATTGGCAAGCCATAACTTGGTGGCGATCTCCCGCTCCGGCCAGAGACGGCTCATCATGACCTGGAAGAGATCATCCCGGGACTTGTTCACCGCATCGTTGAGCGCGATGCTGGGTCGCTGCTCATTCCCCCAGAAGGTGATGTTGTCGATCAGATGGGTGTCGCCCAGCGTATTGAGCCACATCGGGTACTCCCAACCGGAGAGGAAATCGGGATCGACCACATAGCCGTCCCGCTCGGCGTCGAGCTTGATTGCCGAGTTCCAGAGCCGGTCAAAATCCGTGAAATCCCCCAACTTGCGGATCTGCTTAAGTACCGGCAGGGCATCGCGTAACCCGCTGTCTGTCTGCAACGACTCCCAGATCCGGCTCATGATGAAATAGTGTCCCCAGGCGTTGGGGTGATAGCGGTCATGGGACAGCAAACCCAATCTTGCGGGACGGAAGTAGTTGCTATCGATGACGAAATCGGCCAAAGACCGGCACACCGCATCCAGGGCCTTCCAGTCGCTCAGACGGGTCCGCATCAATGGAGAGAGCACTTTGTTCAACTCCCCGGGTTCGGAGGTGACCAGATTCGATTCACCCGGCTGAGTACTCTGCTGATGCATATAAGGCACGCAGTATTTCTTTTTCACCCGCTCGATGGGCACCCTGGCGTGCCGCTCCTCGTCATACGGAACCAATCGTGAATAGATCAGTGGCACCCCGGGATTGTGGGTGCGGAAATAGGCGTACAGGTCCCGGGCATCCTGGATCATCTCCTCCCGGGTCCGGCCACCCAAGCCCAGGATGGCATCGTTGATGCCCTGTTCGATGATGATGGCATTTGGATTTGACTCCCGGGTGAACTGGGCATAACTCCGGTCGGTCAGGGGATCGATTTTCCGCAACGCGAGATCGTGGGTCAGTGCGCCCGCTCCGGTATGAAAAAACACCAGATCAAGCCCCTCCGCCTCGCAGGCCCCGTTGATGTGATCCACCCAGGTCTGATGCCATGGGAACACCGCTTCGCTCGAACCGAGTACGGCAATCCGTGCCGCCCGGGTGGCATCCAGGTCGCGTTGCTGCTGCTGTACCATCAGGGTGAGACGGTCCAGTGCGGTTTCGATCTGCGCGGGCGGATAGGGCCCATCCACGGGTAGATGCAAAGGCTGCTCAAGCGCCACCTTTCTCTCGATACACAGGGATTCGTCCGCACCCAGCGGGCCGCTCGACGGATGGTATTCAACGACGCCGCCCGGATTCACTGCGGGGTCCGGATTGAGGGTTATCTGATAGTCCTGGATCTGTTCTAACACGACCCGGGAGTGGTCAGCCAGAATGAGGGTGACCACCACCTGGTTCGCTTCGAGTACCGGAAAATCAAACGGGAATTGGGTAGTCGATCCATCGCCGCTGTAGGGTCCCGCAGTACTGATCGTAGTATTGACTGTCATTGATTTCCGATTCTCTTAAGATCTTAGACCTGTTAAGGGGGTGGGCTGCCCCTGTCCCTGAGCGATTCCTGCAGAGAGTCTAACCGGACTGGGATATCAGTACAGGAACCACACCTCAATTGCCGCGCAGGCAACCCCGGGTTTGACGGTTTGTGTCAAAATCATTCTATGCACGTTCACCATACACCTCATCATGGCCATACCGAACACCACCGTGGCGTCCACCGCAAGCTGTTTTGGGCGCTGGCCCTGACCCTGGGTTTTGCCGCCGTTGAGGCGGTTGCGGGCTGGTGGTCAGGTTCCCTGGCACTGCTCGGTGATGCCGGACACATGCTCACCGACGCATCCGCGCTGGGTCTGGCGGCCTTTGCCTCGCTGCTGGCTCAGCGCCACCCCTCCCGCCAGCACTCCTACGGATTGGGACGCGCCGAGATCCTGGCCGCCCTGTTCAACGCACTGCTGATGATTGGTCTGGTAGCGCTGATCAGCGCCGAAGCGATCCGTCGCTTCAACAACCCGCCCCCCGTCATGGGCGGAGCGGTCATGGGCGTGGCGTTCATCGGCCTGCTGGTCAACCTGATGGCAGCCTGGCTGCTCTCCCACGACCAGCACAATCTCAATGTACGGGCTGCGCTGCTGCATGTTCTGGGTGATCTGATGGGATCCGTGGCAGCCCTGATCTCAGGCGCCATTATCAGCCTGACCGGTTGGATGACGATCGATCCCCTGCTCTCTGTTCTGATCGTACTGTTGATTCTGGTGTCGGCGCTGCGGGTGCTGCGGGAGGCCCTGCATACCCTCATGGAAGGGGTTCCGGCACATCTCGATCTGGGTAAGGTCGGTCTGGCCATGGCCTCCCTCGAGGGTGTCGTATCGGTGCATGACCTGCACATCTGGTCGCTCTCGGCAAGCTCTTGCGCACTTTCGGCACATCTCGTGATTCGTGACCTGAACGCCTGGCCCGGTGTATTGATGCGAGCTCATGAGCTGCTTCTCGATGAGTTCGGAATCGATCATGTCACCCTGCAACCGGAGTCCGAAACCACCTTTCTGCCCGTGGAGAACCTCCATCTGAAATCGCCCCGCCCACGCCACAAAGCCTAAACCACCCGCTTGATCTGGAGACGCACATCGGTGACCATGGCGCCCCGAATTCGCCTACGATCAAGATGTTTTTCTCAGCGACAGACCTAACACAGCTTGTTCCGGAAACATTGCTGAACACGACCCGGCAATGGCTCGACGCCGGTGTAAGCATCACTACGGAGGTTCGCCGGGGTGGCGAACTGATCACCGCGATCGTGACCCCGCCGGGTGAAGCGACCCTGCGCCCGTATATCCGCCTGAGCCGGGTGAACCAACAGCTCAAGGTCGAGGGAGAGTGCGCCTGTGACGAGGAGGGATTGTGCATTCACATCCTGGCGGCGCTGCTGGATGTCCTGCAATCCCGGGAAACCCCGGCGGATACGGATACCCCGCCACGGGGACGCAGCCTGTCCCGAACCTCCGCATCCTCATCTCAATGTCTGATCTACCTTTGCAGCATCGACCAGGGTCAACTCTGGGTTGAGACCTGGGTTGCCAGGAGGCTCCCCGAATCGGGATACGAACTCACCGGACGGTTCGAACCCGGCCGTGTTCAAACCACCCTCCCGCCCCGGTTCCTGGAACCCACCGATCTGGAGATCCTTCAGGATCTGGCGCAACAGCCCAAGGATCCCCGCAGCCAGCAACCCACACTGACAAGTCACTCACCGGTGAGCTTTCTCGAATGTCTGATCGCGACCCATCGCTGCCATTTCCAGTCTACCGATAGTTCGGCATTGCATTGGGGTGAAACAAAGGACATGCGCTTCGAATGGCACTGTGACCCGTATGGCAGACAGGGATTGAAATGGTGCCCCCCGTCCCCATCACTCCAACTGATGGCCCTCGCGGCACCCTGCTATCTCGATCCGGAACACAACACCTGTGGTCTGCTCGAAAGCGCCATGAACGGTGCGGATCTCTGGCAGGCATTGAACAACCCACCCTTTGAAGCGGAACCCCTCGACGCCTGGCTCTCTGACATTCACCAACGCTATCCGGGTGTCAACCTGCCAGCGCCACGCAACTTTGCCACCCGGATTCTGGATCGGGTTGCCCCTACCCCCTGCCTGCACTTCACCCCGGCGGGACAATCGGTAACAACCACTCATTCGGGTCGCTACGAACTTATCCTGCACTTCGATTATGCCGGTATCCCCCTCGCCCCGGGATCCCCGGATACCTGGCTGCGCGATGATGAACTCGTGACCGTGCAACGGGACCATCCCGTCGAATCGGACACTCTGGCAACACTGCTTGAACTGGGCCTCGAAGTCGTCTCCCAGGGTGAGGACGGCACCTGTCTGATACCCACACCCGTATTTCCACAAACCGAGGAGCAGGCCTGGATCGCCTTTCAACGGCGTAGCCAAGGGATATTCCTCGAAGCGGGCTGGCGCGTGCGCTTCGACAACTTTCCCCTGCGCACCATCGAGCCGGATCAGCTCAATGTGCAATTGCGGGGACTGGACTCCCGGGACTGGCTTTCGTTATCCATGGATATCACCCTGCAGGGGCATCGTATGGCACTCTTGCCCCTGGTATTCAGTCTCATTGAGACCCCCGCCGAAGAACGGGCCGTCTGGACAGAACATCCCGAGCAGGAGGTTCTGATACCCATGAGAGATGACCAGGGCGAGGATTTTCTCCTCAGGCTCAGTGGCGAGCGGGCCTGTCAGATCGTTGCCCTACTGACGGAAATCTGCCGTCGATCACCGCCCCTCGATCAAAAAATCCTGCACATTGGCCGGGGAGACCTGGCCCGACTCGCGGTGCTCGATGCGGATGATTCGGACGAGTCCCTGGTACTGGCCTGGGACGACGAACGGGAACGACAACTGGTCGAGACCCTGCGCAAGCAGGATCATTTTCCGACCTGTGCGCCACCCGCGACCCTGCAGGCCAGTCTGCGTCCCTATCAACAGGAGGGACTGAACTGGCTGCAATTTCTGAGCAAATTCCATCTGGCCGGCATCCTCGCCGATGACATGGGACTGGGCAAGACCATCCAGACACTCGCCCACCTGCTGTTGGAAAAGCAGTCAGGAAGACTCGACTTGCCCAGCCTGATCGTGATGCCCACCAGCCTGTTGTTCAATTGGCGGGACGAAGTCGCGCGCTTCGCCCCTTCACTGAAGCTGCTGGCGCTGCAGGGCGCCGAACGTAAGCGCCGCTTCGCCGATCTGTGTAAATACGATCTGGTCATCACCACTTACACCCAGTTGATCCGGGATTTCGAATCCATGAAGCAGCAACGCTATCATCTGCTGATTCTGGATGAGGCGCAGACCATCAAGAACCCGAAATCCCAGGCCGCCCAATGTGTCCGGCAGCTCATGGCCCGCCACCGGCTCTGTCTGACCGGGACGCCGCTGGAAAATCATCTGGGAGAACTCTGGTCTCTGTTCGACTTTCTCATGCCCGGACTGCTGGGGAAACAGAGACAGTTCCGCCGGGAATTTCGTGTTCCGATCGAACAGGAGGATGATCAACCGGCCCGGGAACGGCTCAGACGCCGCATCCGCCCCTTTCTGCTGCGACGCACCAAACAACAGGTCGCCCGGGAGTTGCCCGAAAAGATCGAAATCGTCCATCGCGTGCAGATGCAGGGGGCACAGCGGGAACGCTACGAAATGGTCCGTCTCGCCCAGCATCAGAGGGTTCGGGAGGTCCTCCAGCGCGAGGGTCTGGCGCGCAACACGATCATGGTGTTCGACGCCCTGCTGAAGCTTCGCCAGGTCTGCTGCGATCCCCGTCTGATCCACTCGGATCAACCCCTGAGCGCTGCGGATTCTGCAAAACTGGCCCATTTGATGGACCTGCTGCCGGAAATGATCGACGAGGGACGACGCATCCTTCTGTTCTCCCAATTCACTACCATGCTGGCGCTGATCGAGAAGGCCCTGGTGGCGGCGAAAATCCCCTATGTCACGCTCACCGGCACAACCCGCGACCGGGAAAAACCCGTGCGACGGTTTCAGGACGGCGAGGTGCCCCTGTTCCTGATCAGCCTCAAGGCCGGTGGCGTGGGTTTGAATCTGACCGCCGCGGATACGGTGATCCACTACGATCCCTGGTGGAACCCGGCGGCGGAACGGCAGGCCACCGACCGCTCCCACCGCATCGGCCAACAGCGCCAGGTGTTCGTCTACAAGTTGATCTGCAGCGCCACCGTCGAAGAGAAGATCCTCGCCATGCAACAGCATAAACAATCCCTGGCCGACGGCATCTATGGTAATGTCGAATCTCTGTCATCCCTGCTGACCGAGGTCGAGATCGAATCCCTGTTCAGCGCCGATTAGCACCCATGAATAAACACATCGAACAACAGGTGGACCGGTTACTGCTCGAACAGGGGGAGTACCGCCCGCTCGAGTTACTGCTGTGGGAGGGGCGTCTGGATGCCGAGGACTATCAGGCCTGGGTCAGGGGTGAGCTACCCTATCTCGCCGAGCGGCTATTCGGCGATCCGCACCAGACCGAACAGAGTCTGCATCAGGCCGCCGAATACCTGACCCGCCGGGGGTGGGAAGCGGAATCGATCCACTACACGCTCAAAGGCAGTCCCAAGGGTGCACCCCTGCGATTCAGCGCTGAACGCCGGTTCGACGAGTGCTTTCACAGAATCTACCGCAAACCCAGCAGTGAACTTCAATTCGATCTGTTCTCCGACACCTCGTCCACGGTTCTGATCAACCGCTTCACCCAAGCCCTGATCACTCAGGATGTACAGGCCGCCGGGGACGCCATCGGGCAACTCTTCGAAACGGCCCCCGACCTGGGCCACCTGGGTGAGCTGGAACGGCTGTTCGAAGCCCTGCAAGATCTGCACAGCCCCATAGCCGACGTCGCGTTGCGTCTGGAGCGGCTGCAGAACGAAACCGCCCCACTGGCGGAGCGCCATCTTGGCGCAGCGGGCAAGGGGTTCGTGCAAGCCCTGTGGCGACAACTTTCGGAGACATTGCGTGAGCAGCCATTCGCCACCGACCAGGCAATGCTCCACCCGAGCTTTACCGCCGCTCTGCATGAAGATTGGGATTGTGTCCGCCGGGCAGTGGAAGGTGAATCCGAATGGTTCGCGAACGGGATCCTGTTGAAGCGTCACGCCATCGCCTGCGAACAGCTCGGCGCGCGCTCCGAGGCACTGTTAAGCTGGTTTCGGCTCTATTGGCAATGTGACGGTCTCACCCCGGAATTCGACCCTGTCGATAACCCGGAACTCGGTGCGGCCTGGGAGGCCTTTCTGGATCTGGAAGCGGAATTGCCGGGTCACGACTTTCCGGCCTGGACCCTGATATACAACCCGGGAATCGCGCGGATCGCCCCATCGGGCGAACAGGAAGTCGATTGTCCCGAGAGCTATCGCACCCTCTTCGCCTTGAACCACAAGGCTTCGACACTGAATGAAGCACAACGCATGGCCCTGCGCACGGAACTCAAACGGCTTTCACCCGATCTTTTTCAGCATTACCTGCAAAAACGTTGATTAACCGAGCACCGTTGGGGTGACGAAGGAACCCCAACACACAGAGGTAGCGAATACGCCAATCATGTTGGGGTTCGTACCTCACCCCAACCGCTAAGCGAAACGCAACGCATCGCCCTGCGCACGGAACTCAAACGGCTGTACGCCTCGTTCCCACGCTCTGCGTGGGAATGCCTACTCAGTCTCGTGTGACGATCAGCCTTGCTGAGTGATTCGTACCCCGGTCTGCATTCCCACGCGGAGCGTGGGAACGAGAAAATAGTGTCGAATAATTTAACCGACAGAAAAAGTAATCTATTAACAACCCATTGATAAAATTATCTTTTCGATATTGGCATTTTTTCTGCTACTGGTGACATTGGGATTAGCAACCCGCACACCTCGTTCGGTTCCCGGATCTGTGGATCCAATATAAATCGCGATTACATGGAGAGGTAACGATATGAACAAATCTCTTAATTTGCTGGCGACAATTGGGTTAACCTGCTTATCTGCCACAGGCGATCTTCAGGCAATTCCACTGTATTACCAATTCGAGGGAACATTTATCGAGCCTTCTAATGTAAGAGATACTCGTGAAGATTATTACGCCTTCACAGGTTTAAAAGAGGGTGAAACGGCAACCTATATCTTCATAGTGGATAGTGAGGTTTCCTCCAGCACACGTCCTGATGGCACACAAGTTCAGTATGGCCACGAAATCTCCGGGGGAGATGAATTCGAAGTACACAGAATATCGTATTATACGGAACTTACCAGCGGCCCGGGTCTCTCCTATGACGGAAGCAACTCTGGCGGTTTTAATATATTCGCGGCTTATGGGCTAGAGGATACCTCGAGGGTATATTCAGGCATCTCCATCTCAGGGCGTGCTCCAGAAGGTGGACTCAGTCTTTATCCTTCTATGCTAATACCTCATGAAGCCATCGAATCCTATGATGCCTTCACACAGTGGGCACCAGGTAATCTCGTGGCGGGCGACACATTAACAAGGTTTCACCGTCCAGATGGAGGACCGACAGCCCTCTATTCCTGGATAAGCTATCGACTTACTTCAATCTCCGAGACACCACCTTCAACTGTTCCCGAACCGGCAACATTGTGGTTAGTGGCAATGGGTCTCTTCGGAGTCGTGAGCATCCGGCAGCGAAGCAGGGTTTTCCCACGACGTCGGTACGATTTCACCAACACACAGCGATAACGAATACGCGAATCATGTTGGGATTCGTACCTCATCCCGGCGTAGGCCGGGATCCAGAATGATTGGCGGCGCGATCTTTCTGGATTTCGTCCTTGGATCCGTAAACGGTGCATCCATGCACCACTTCTCCGGTATGCGCCGGAATGACGAAAATCCAAACATCGCCTTAAGTTAAGTGCCATTAGGCTATATGGGGCACCCTTGCCTCTCCTGACCGGCAATAGTGTCGAATAATTTAACCGACAGAAAAAGTAATGTATTAACAACCCATTGATAAAATTATCTTTTCGATATTGGCATTTTTTCTGCTGCTGGTGACATTGGAATCAGCAACCCGCACACCTCATTCGGTTCCCGGATCTGTGGATCCGGTCTGAAATCACGATTACATGGAGAGGTAACGATATGAACAAATCACTTTATTTACTGGCGACGATGGGACTTGGCTGCCTGTCCGCCACAACCGACCTTTCAGCAAACCCGTTGTATTACCAATTCGAGGGAACACTAGGCGATTTTTACAGTTACAACGCTACCCGCGAAGATTACTATGCCTTCACGGGTTTAAAAGAGGGTGAAACAGCAACCTATATTTTTATGGTGGATAGTGAGGTTTCCTCCAGTACACGTCCTGACGGCACGCAGGTTCAGTATGGCCACGAAATCTCCAGGAGAGTCACATCCGAAGTACACAGAATATCGTACTACACGGAACTCATCAGCGGCCCGGGTCTCTCCTATGACGAAAACAACTCAGGCAGGTTTGAGATATTCTCGGCTTATGAGCTAGATGATACACCACGGATATATTCAACGATCGACTTCTTGGGACGTGCTCCAGAAGGAGGAATCACGCTCTATCCCTACATGTCAATACCACATGAAGCCATTGAATCCTATGATGCCTTCACACAGTGGGCACCCGGTAATATCGTAGCGGGCGATACCGATACAACATTTCGTCGTCCGGATGGCGGGCCAACCGCCAGCTACCACGGAATTCACTATCGGCTGACTTCCATCTCCGATTCACCGCCCACTTCTGTTCCCGAACCGGAAACATTGTGGTTAGTGGTAACGGGTCTCTTGGGAGTCGTGACTATCCGGCAGCGAAGCAGGCTTTTCCCACGGTGTCTCTACGATTCCGCCGACGCAACAGCCTGACCTCATCACCGAGATCAGCAGCGCCACAACTCTTTTTTCTCCGAACCTGTGGATGCGCGCTATTCGGAGGCACCCTCAGGCTCGGATTTCCCAGTAATGGATTGGATTCTGTTGATCAACCGCTCTGCCTTTCTATCGGCACCTTTCACAACCGCGGTCAGTACCCTCGTGGGGGCCAACTTGTCTTGGGTTGAACCGATGCAGGGCGAACCTCTGAAGTATGCCCGGAAGGTGTGCGCCAGTACCTTTGTGGATCCCGTGAATCGGTTTTCTTGCAAACCGGCGACAACCTCTCTGTTGAATTGACTGTCGCACTCACAAGACAGATGCCCCTTCTCGATATAGCACAGGTCGTGATTCCGGCAGATTTCATCCAGCCGATCGATGGGGCCTTGGGCGTTCTGCGGATCATGGGGGTGGTCCCGCCCGCACCAGTTGCCATAGGTGGGCATCAATGAAATGCCTTCATCCGTATTATCGGCAGATGAAGTAGGTTGATGGGGGATCTCATCGGCCATCAGGGCGGTAAATGGCAACATGGCCATGACGAAGAGAAGCCTGTATTTCATGCTGATTCCTTTCATGCACTCAGGTGCAGACGATTATTAAATCCGGGGATTATGCCACAGCCTAGCCTTCACAGACCCCTGAAGTATCACCCTCTGAAAACGCCAACCCGATCTGATCCTGCTGTTGCTCCCATTCGAAGCGCGGCAGGTTATTGAAGATCTGAATCAAACCGTTGGTCCAGGCCATCTGTAAATCCTTGAGGTAGTCCCCCCCCTCTTCGAATTTACAGCGGCTGGTGATCTTGAACTGGTCCACATGGTAGATCGCCAGTTCATAGGGTGGCCCCACGGTGATGTTCGACATGGTCGTGGAGCTGAGTGACACCAGCGCCAGCCGAGCGGCATCGTCCAGGGCTAAATTGTAGTTAAGCACCCGGTCGAGCACCGGCTTGCCATACTTGGTCTCACCGATCTGCAGGTAGGGGGTGCTGCGGGAGGCTTCGATATGATTACCCTGGGGATAGATAAGCATCAGACCATGGGGTTGCCCTTGGATCTGCCCGCCCAGGATCAGGGTCACCTCGCCGCTGACTCCGGCCTGCTGCAGCGCCACGCCGTGCTGCTGCTGCACCATCTGGCTGACCCTGCCCACATAGTCCGCCGCTTCGAACAGATAGCGGGCGGTCAACAGGTTCTCGCCGCCGCTGGGATAATCGATGTCCCGCTGAATGATATTCACGATCTCCTGGGTGGTGGCCAGGTTGCCCGCGGAGAGAATGACGAAAACCCGGTCCGGCGCGGGCTCGAAGACATGCATCTTCGAATAACTGGTCACATAGTCCACCCCCGCGTTGGTGCGGGAGTCCGACGCAAACATCAATCCGTTCTGGACGCAGATACCTAGGCAATATGTCATAGCAGAAATCATCCGGTCGTCTTCGAGCCACTCATGATAATACAAATCACGTGACAAAAAAGTGCCTATTGATTAAACCTATTTATCGGCATGTGAGACTGGAAATTCAGAGTAACTCAGCCAAAATTGAGACTATTGGGAACAGCGGTAACAATGGCATAGAAACTGCTCATACATCACAACAAGGTGTCCTAACCGCCATCCCAACAACAACCGGCACCAATCTGGAGCATTACGCGCACCATGTCAGTTCGTATCGCGATACACCACCGGACCGAATACCACTTTGACCGTTCTGTCAGCCTCTCTCCCCATCTGATTCGCCTGCGTCCGGCCCCCCATACCCGTACGCCGCTGCATCACTATTCACTGAAGGTGGAACCGCAAGAGCACTTCCTCAACTGGCAGCAGGACCCGTTCGGCAACTACATCGCCCGCTATGTGTTTCCCAAGCCGGCGCGCAGTTTTGTGGTGGATGTCAATCTGGTCGCCGACCTGGTGACCATCAACCCCTTCGATTTCTTTGTCGAAAGCCATGCCGAGCACTTTCCCTTCGAATACGAACCCCAGTTGAAAAAGGAGCTGGCGCCCTACTTCGAGGTCAAGGAGTCGGGACCATTGCTGACTCAATGGCTCAATACCATCCGCAAGGAACGGATTGGTTTTAGCTTCGTGGACAGTCAGACAGAAGGCGCGCCCCCCGATGAGAGCAAGGATGAACGTCCCCACATCGTGCACTTTCTGGTCGAACTCAACCAGCGGTTGCAGCAACAGATCGGCTATACCATCCGCATGGAGCCGGGGGTTCAGACCTGTGAGGAAACCCTCTCCAAATCCACCGGTTCCTGCCGGGATACCGGCTGGCTGCTGGTGCAGATCCTGCGCCATATGGGATTGGCGGCGCGATTTGTTTCGGGTTACCTGGTGCAGCTGACCGCGGATCAGAAATCCCTCGACGGCCCCTCGGGTCCCGAGGCGGATTTCACCGATCTGCATGCCTGGGCCGAGGTTTTCATCCCGGGGGCGGGCTGGGTCGGTCTCGACCCGACTTCCGGACTGTTCGCCGGTGAAGGGCATATTCCCCTGGCCTGTACCCCCGATCCGGTGAGCGCCGCCCCCATCGTCGGCGCCACCGACAAATGCGAGGTCAGCTTCAACTTCATCAACCAGGTGACCCGGGTGCACGAGGACCCCCGTGTCACAAAACCCTACACCGAGGATCAGTGGCAGGCGATCCTGGCCCTGGGCGACGCTGTCGACGACCACCTCCAGCAGGGCGATGTACGCCTGACCATGGGCGGCGAACCCACCTTCGTCTCCATCGACGACATGGACAGCCCGCAATGGAACACCGCCGCCCTGGGCGCGCATAAACTGGAGCGGGCCGGTGTACTGCTGCGCAAACTGAAACAGGTCTTCGGCAGCGATGCGGTGCTGCACTATGGCCAGGGCAAATGGTATCCCGGTGAGCAACTGCCCCGCTGGGCGCTGACCTGTGCCTGGCGCAAGGACGGAACCCCGGTATGGCGGCATCCGGAACTGCTCGACCATCCCGACTCATCGAAATCCTTCAGCGAAACCCATGCCCAGCGTCTGATCGAAGGGATCGCCAAGCATCTCGGTGTTGACGGCGAGCACGCCCGCCCCGGCTTCGAGGACAATCTCTACTATCTCTGGAAAGAGGGCATACTGCCGGCCAATCTGGATGTATTCGACAACCGGCTCAAGGACCCTCTGGAACGGGCGCGTCTGCGCAAGGTGTTCGAACAGGGACTCGACCATACGGTGGGCTATGCCCTGCCGATCGCCTGGGACTATCAACGCGACAGTTGGATCTCCAGCCCCTGGAGTTTCCGCCGGGACAACATGTACCTGATCCCCGGCGACTCCCCCATGGGCTACCGCCTGCCCCTGGATTCCCTGCTGTGGGAGAAGACCGGGGAGCGCCAGACGGTGCTGCCTAAGGACCCCTTCGACACCCGACACCAGTTACCGGAGATTCGCGATCGACTGCGCATGGTGCGCAGTGGCGTGGCCTCTCCCCTGCCCGTTGCCCCCCTGGCGGCGGATGACCGGAAGATGTTCGGTGAACACCCCGACGGCGGTCGCGAGGATATCCTGGTACGCACGGCCCTGTGCGTGGAACCGAGACAGGGTCACCTGCACATCTTCCTGCCGCCGCTGACGGAACTGGAACACTATCTGGACCTGATCAACGCCATCGAGGCCGCCGCGGCGGATACCGGCCTGCCGGTGGTCATGGAGGGTTACGAGCCGCCCCAGGACAGCCGTCTGCTGCGCATGCAGGTAACCCCAGACCCCGGGGTCATCGAGGTCAACATTCATCCCAGCCACGACTGGCGCGAACTGGTATCGCGGACCGAGAGCCTCTACGAAGAGGCCCGCCAATCCCGCCTGGGGACGGAAAAATTCATGCTTGACGGGCGCCATTCCGGCACCGGCGGCGGCAACCATGTCACCATCGGCGCGGAGTACCCGGAAGACAGCCCGATCCTGCGCAGGCCCCACCTGTTACGCAGCCTGCTGACCTATTGGCAGAACCACCCGGCGCTCTCCTACCTGTTCTCCGGCCTGTTCATCGGCCCTACCTCCCAGGCTCCCCGGGTCGACGAGGCGCGGGACGACGCGCTCTATGAACTGGGCATCGCCTTCAAGGAGATGCCCCCCGGGGAGACCCTGGCCCCCTGGCTGGTGGACCGGATTCTGCGCCATCTGCTGGTGGATCTCACCGGCAACACCCACCGCTCCGAGTTCTGTATCGATAAGCTCTATTCTCCGGACAGCGCCACCGGACGTCTGGGCCTGGTGGAATTCCGCGGTTTCGAGATGCCCCCCCATGCGCGCATGAGCAGCGTGCAAATGCTGCTCCTAAGAGCATTGATCGCCCGTTTCTGGGACAAACCCTACGCCCAGGAACCGGTCCGCTGGGGCACCGAACTGCATGACCGCTTCATGCTGCCCCACTATGTGGAGCGGGATCTGGAGGACGTGGTCGGCGACCTGCGCCGCAACGGCTACCCCTTCGACATGAGCTGGTTCGCCCCCTTCGTCGAATTTCGCTTTCCCCGCTACGGCACCCTCAACGTGGACGACCTGGAGCTGGAACTGCGCTTCGCCATCGAGCCCTGGAACGTGCTCGGGGAAGAGGTCACCGCCCAGGGTACCGCCCGCTTCGTCGACTCTTCGGTGGAGCGCCTGCAGGTCAAGGCCAGCGGGCTCACCCCCGGTCGTCACGCCATCGCCTGCAACGGCCGCCGGGTGCCTCTGCGCAATACCGGCACCCGGGGGGAATTTGTCGCCGGGGTTCGCTACAAGGCCTGGCAACCCCCCTCGGGCCTGCATCCCTCCATCGGCGTGCACACGCCACTGGTGTTCGATGTGGTGGACACCTGGAACGAACACTCCCTGGGCGGTTGCACCTACCACGTGGCCCATCCCGGGGGGCGCCACTATGAGACCTTTCCGGTCAACGCCAACGAGGCGGAGGCCCGGCGCCTGGCCCGCTTTGTCGAGCAGGGACATAGCGGCGGACGCATCCGGCTCGATAACGAACCGCTGAACCCGGACTTTCCCTGGACCCTGGATCTGCGCAGCACACCCCGCGAAGGAGGTCAGGCATGACCATCAACTGGGAATCCTTCGAGAACCACGACTTCTTTGACGAACTGATCACCCCGAACGGCAATGCCCGGGGCTATGCGCGCAAGCTGATCGCCTATCTGCGCAAGCTCGACGAAGGGGAGTTGGAGAACCGTCAACTTGGCGCCGAACTGGCGATCAAACAGATGGGCATCACCTTTCGCGTCTACACCGAAGAGGAGGGTTCCATCGACCGGGCCTGGCCCTTCGACATCATTCCGCGCCTGATCCCGAAGCGGGAGTGGGACCAGGTGGAAGCGGGACTGAAACAGCGGGTGCAGGCTCTGAACCTGTTCATCGACGATCTCTACCACAAACAGCAGATCGTCAAGGACAAGGTGTTTCCCGCCGCGGTGCTCGCCGAGTCGGTCAACTTCCGCCCCCAATGCGTCGGCATCGACCCGCCCCTGGGCATCTGGGCGCACATCTGCGGCAGCGACCTGGTGCGGGACCGGGACGGGGTGATGTATGTGCTGGAGGATAACCTGCGGGTCCCCTCGGGGGTCTCCTACATGCTGGAGAACCGGCTGGTGACCAAACGGGTGTTCCCCGAGCTGTTCGAGACCTACAGCCCGCTGCCCGTGGACGACTACCCCTCGGAACTGTTCGACACCCTGGCGGCCCTCTCGCCCCGTCCCGGCGACAATCCGGAGATCGTGGTACTCACCCCGGGGATCTACAACTCCGCCTATTTCGAACACGCCTACCTGGCCCAGCAGATGGGTTGCGAACTGGTGGAGGGACGCGATCTGGTGGTGTGCGACGACGACTGTGTCTACATGCGCAACATCGAGGGACTCTCCCGAGTCGACGTGATCTACCGGCGCATCGATGACCTGTTCCTCGATCCCGAGGCCTTCAATGCCGACTCCATGCTCGGCGTGGCGGGTCTGTTGCGGGCCTGGAAGGCGGGCAATGTGGCCCTGGCCAACGCCCCCGGCGCGGGGGTGGCCGACGACAAGGTGGTCTACTCCTTCGTCCCGGAGATCATCCGCTACTACCTGGATCAGGATCCCATCGTCCCCAATGTCCCCACCTGGCGCTGCATGGACAAGGACTCCCTCACCTATGTACTGGAGCATCTCAAGGAGCTGGTGGTCAAACCGGCCAACGAGTCCGGCGGCTACGGCATGCTGGTGGGTCCCGCCTCGACCAAGGCGGAACGGGAGGAGTTCGCCAAGCTGATCCAGGAAAATCCGCGCAACTACATCGCCCAGCCGACCCTGGGCATCTCCACGGTACCGACCATCGCGCGGGGGTTACTCGAACCCCGGCATGTGGATCTTCGCCCCTTTATCCTCAGCGGCAAGACCCTGGAGGTCACCACCGGCGGACTCACCCGGGTGGCATTGCGCAAGGGCTCCCTGGTGGTCAACTCCTCCCAGGGCGGCGGCAGCAAGGACACCTGGATCGTGGACAGCTGAGCCGGTATGCAGACTCATGAAAAACACCCATTGAGGGCGACAAACCAAGACCTCCGAGGAGTGCGATATGCTTTCCCGCGTAGCTGAAACCATCTACTGGATCGGGCGCTATCAGGAACGGGCTGAAAACACCGCTCGTCTGATTACCGTAAACACCAATCTGCTCTTGGATCTGCCCCCCCAGGTCGCCCCCGGCTGGGACGCCCTGATCAGTCTGCTGGGCTGCAATGCGGAGTATGACGAGCGTCACCCCGAGTTCACGGAGCGCCGGGTCGCCAACTTCCTGATCTCGGACGAGTCCAATCCGAGTTCCATCATCAGCATCCTGGCGAGCCTGCGGGAAAATGCCCGCACCATCCGTGAGATCCTGCCCCGGGAGGCCTGGGAAGAGATCAACAGTTATTACCAGTCGGCGCTGGATAACAAACCGAGCAGTTTTTCCCGCCAGGGACGCCATCTCTACCTGGAGCAGATCATCGCCAATTCACAGATGTTGACTGGCCTGCTGGCGGGCAGCATGAGCCACGACACCGCGTATCACTTTCTCAACCTGGGCCGCAAACTGGAACGGGCCGACATGACCACGCGCATTATAGACGTGCGCTGCGAAAACCCGATCCCTGACGACGCACCGGAACTGACCCCTTTTGAAGACATCCTGTGGATGAGTATGCTCAAGTCCCTGAGCGCCTACCAGATGTATCGCCAACACATGCAGGTGCGCATCCGGCGCAACGACGTTTTGAAATTTCTCTTCCAGACCGAGACTTTTCCCCGCTCATTGAGCTACTGCCTGGAGAACATCTCCTACAACCTGTCGCGCCTGCCCAAAAACCGCGCGCCCGTTCGGATTCTGCGCAAGATCGAGCGTAGGATAGAAGAGATGCCCCTGGAAAAGATGGACAATCAGTTTCTTCACGACTTCATTGATGAGATGCAGATCATGCTCGCGCAGTTGCATGAGAAGATGGTGACAACCTATTTTCCACCTCCCCTTACGGAGGCGGCCTGACGACAGGGTCACGCAGCGGGTTTCGGGATCATTCGGTGCCGAACAGTTATCACCAATCCGATAATGTAAACGAAGAGTTGGTAACGTTGCATCCAAATCCTGTGTTTCCAGTTCAGGAGATCCGGAAACACAGGATGCCTGTTTGGCACTACACGGGGGTTGTCTCCTAAATCAGACTCGTTTTAAAGGTTGCGCTTTTATTCTTCCTTCTACCCTTTGCGACTAACAATCCGGCCAATCCACTCCCCATCAACAAGAAACTTGCCGGAACCGGTACAACCGAGGGTGGCGGAGCATCGGAAATGTCGGCCAAGGTTAGGGTTAGCCCCGAATACCGACCATATTGACCCCCGTTACTGATCACGACTTCACTATGTGAACCTCCAAGGTGGGCACTTTCAAACCACTGGGTAAAGCTGTCATAGGTCGCCATCGCTGCCTGGGGAACAGTATCATGATAGGCCCAGATATCTAGGTTGAGCCTGCCATTGGATGCTGTGCCTGAAAAGGTAAATTCCGCCTGTTGGTTGTACCCATCGGAATCGTAGCCAACAGTGGCACGAAACGAACCCCGCCCCCTTCCATCCGAACCGTCAAATTCCAACCCAGGACCACTGACCATCTCGGTGTAGTAGTCCATACGGTACCATTCACTGTCCAGGTTGCGCTCAACCGTATGGCCGTGACTCACGACACGTCCATCAGGCAAAACCGAGCTGGTTACAGCGTCATCCACCATGAGCACGAAGGATGCGGGATCGTTGGCAACGGGCAGACCTGCAACTTCATAGTATTCATCCGGCAACTGCGTGGTAAACGTGTAGTACAACTGAGCCGAGTGGGCCTGACCGATTCCCGTCATTAAAGCCAATCCTAGCGTCATCGTAAGCGTGCTTGATTTAAGCATTGAAAACATCTCCCTGTTTTTATTGAGTAGAATTTAATTCCTAGCAATAACAGTACCAACGGATTCATAGTCAATTGTATCAATAAGTTAACAATACCCTTCCATTTTGCTCTGTTAAGTATTCCGACACAGGCATGAGCTCGCTGTAAAACTATTCTTGAGATTGCGGCCCTAATGCCTCTTCGAGCCCCTGTAAAATCATTCTCAACCGGTGTATTTCAGCGGTTACCTGTTGTTTCTCTTCTTCGCTGAGCGGTTTATACCCCCGCTGATAGGACCAGCCATAACCCCAGCGGTAGGAGGTGGGAAAGTGCGGCGAACCACCCACACGCACCCCCGCCAGCATCAGCTTGGCGATCTCCGGCTCACCCACCTGACTGACACACTGCTCCAGGGACCGGTCCGCTGCCAGACGCTGTTGTTCGGTTCCGCCCTTCCAGTAGGCGAGATCATGCTGAATGCAACAATTCAACCACAAGGATTGTTGATGATAGGTACCATTCGGGAACATACTGCAACCGTCGGTGGTGAAGGGTTTGAGCGAATCACACTGAACAGTGGGTGCTGCAAACAGGAGTGTACACAGTAGCAACCAGAGGCGAGCATCGTTCATAGACTTTTTCCAAATATTATCCGTTTAAAAAAAATCATTTCATTTCTGGAACTCTCGGCCGGTAATATCGGGCATGTAGCCCGGATAGAGCGAAGCGGAATTCGGGCTACACCTACTCTGCCCGGTGGTTATGCGAAGATTGACCATCCAAGCAGGAACCACTCACTCCCAGGGGGTGAACTGCCCCTCTTCCGCCAAACCCGCCATGCGCTGGGTAAGCGTTTCCATGAATGCCTTGCGGTCACCCTGCCAATACAATGCCTCACCAATAAAGACATCACAGAAAAACGGCACCAGCAGGGCCTCACCCTTGGGTAACGCCATTCCCAGACCATGCAGATAGATCGGTATAACCGGCACCTCCGGGAGGCGCTGCGCAAGATGGGCGACACCGGTCTTGAAACGGCCGATCTTTTCCGGCTCTCCCCGGCTTCCCTCCGGAAACAGGATCAGGATATCCCCCCGTTTGAGCGCCTGTTCGATCTCCGCCAACGGATCGTCGTGACTCGCCTTGATCGTTCTGCGCAGGGGAATGATGCCGATGATGTTGCGCGCAAACCAGGCCAGCCAGCGGTTGGAGAGAAAGTAATCCATGGCGGCCACCGGCCGCAGTCTGGGCAACTGCCGCAATGGAAACAGGGACATCAACACCAGGGCATCCAGATGGCTGTTGTGGTTGGCGACGAGCACCGCCGGACCCTGCCCGGGCAGCCACTCCCTGCGCCTTATGTTCATACCGAGCACGATCAATACCAAAGGTCTGACAAGGAGCAGGAAAAAAAGCGATCGCAACAGCTTCGTCATCAGTAGTGCAGGTAGTAGAGAGTGTGAAAAAACAGGGGCGCGGTAAAGGTCAGGCTGTCCACCCTGTCCATGATGCCCCCGTGTCCGGGAATCAGGCTGCCGCTGTCCTTGATGCCGATATCCCGTTTCACCGCGGAGATGACCACATCGCCAAAAAAGCCCCCCAGACCGATCAACAGTCCCACGGCCAATGCCTCCCATGAGGACAGGGGAGTCAGCCAGGGCGCGATCAGCCAGGACAGCGCCAGGGTAGTCAGTACGCCACCGGCGAGTCCCTCGATCGTCTTCTTCGGGCTTACCTTGGGGACTACCGGGTGCTTGCCAAAAAGTTTGCCCCAGGTGTATTGCGCCACATCGTTGAACTGGGTGAGAAACACCAGGAAGAACAGCAGCCCCGCGCCACCCGCAATGTTCTTATCGGCGGGCAACACCAGCAGATAGGCGGCATGACTGAGGCTGAATACCGTGGTCATCAATCCCCAATGCAGGGTTCCCGCCGCCTTGAGAAAACCGTGGGTCTCCCCCACCAGGATCATGCGCGTCGGCAGCAGGAGAAACAGGAACACCGGGATGAATATGATAAACATGCCATACCAGCCGATACTCACCCAGTAGAACTGGGCGGGAATCGCCAGAAAGGCCCAGAAGACCACCCGCCGGTCGGCCCTGCGGGTGGTCGTCATGGCGAGGAACTCCTTGAAGGCGAGAAACGAAACCAGGCCAAGGAATATGATCGAGAATCGGGGAGTAATAACGATGGCCAGAGTGAAGATGGTCACCATCACCCACCAGGAGTTGATCCGCGCGTCGAGCTCCTGGTACGACTTGCCGCTGCGAGCCCGTAGCACCCGTACCAATAACGAGGCGAACACCAGCAGTCCATAGACACTCGCCAGCGCCCAGATCAGGGGGGTGGTGAGTGTCTCAAACATGGGTATCATCCCGCGCCGCTTCCGCCAGCGCCTGTCTGGCGCGGTTGATCAGGGTGGCCAGGGAGAGCAGAAACATCACCCAGACAAACCCATCGCTCCAAATCCCCGGTTCCAAGCCCAGACCCAGCAACAGACACAACAGACCGAAACCGAAGGCCCGATCGCTCTTGCCGAAGGGCCCGTCATAACGGCGTGAAACACCGATCTGCACTCCGACCACCCCCACCATCTCCACCATGATCGCCGTCACCACCACCAGCACGACCCCCGTGGCGTTCAAACCGGCCACCCAGGCCAAGGGAAGATAGAGGGCGGTGTCGGAAATCACATCACCCATCTCATTAAGTACCGCCCCCAGTCTGCTCTGCATGGCATGCTCCCGGGCCAGCATACCGTCGATGGCGTTGAGCGCCATGCGCATGAACAACCAGGGCGGCATCAACAGCAACAAGCCGCGAAGATCGGGACGCATGGCGATACCCAACCCCAGCAACACGGAGAACAGCAACGCCGTCAAGGTCACATGGTTCGCGGTAAAGCCCATGGCGACCAGGTTGGCGTTCAGAGGTCTCAACAGGTTTTGAAAGCGGGGTTTGAGGTCGTAAATACTCGGCACGGAAAGGCCTCCCGGGTGAACATACGCCCGGCACAATAGCAAGGAAAACTCGTTCCTGCCAAGGATCTGCCAGCCTCACCGGCCGTGAAACACCGTCAAGTCACATACCGATTCATGCATCATGCGGTGGTGATCATGGGTTGCAGGCAACCCGCATGATGTTCAATCCACGTAGCTGCAGCAGTAGTCTGTAACGCTCTTTACCTGGATGTCGAATGCAGAATCACCGGCGACCTCGAAATGTTCTCCGGCGCCATAGGTATTCCATTGCGGATCATCCTCCAGCCGAACGGCCACTTCACCGGATAGGATTTCCATGATCTCCGGTTTCCCGGTCGTGAAACGGTATTCCCCTGGTTGCATGATCCCGAGGGTCTTGTTTTCCCCATTCGCGAACTGCAGACTGCGGCTGGTTACCGCGCCATCGAAATAGATATTGGCGGCCTTGATGACCGTGACATTTTCGAATGTACTCATGAAATCACCCGTATTGTATTGTCGTCGTCAAGTGATCTGCGGGAAACCGTGGACCGGCGGGTTTCACGCCTCGCCCACCAGCTCCTCACAGCGAAATCCGAAACTACCGGCCTCACCCAGGCGCTCCGCCAGAATCGGCAGTATCGTCTGCATCCGCTCCATGAGCATCCAGGGCGGATTGATCGCGAACAGGCCACTGGCCCACATACCCTCGCTGTGGGAAACCGCATGTTGCAGTTCGAAGCAGTACAGTCGCCGTAAACCGCTCTTGATCAGGGCCCGTTGCATGTTGTCGACCCGCCCCCGTTCCACGACCGGATACCAGAGCAGATAGACCCCGGTGGCGAATCGCTTGACGGCCCGTAACAGTTGCTCAACGACCCGTGTGTAATCCTGCTTCACCTCATAGGAAGGGTCGATCAGAATGCACCCCCTGCGGGACCGGGGCGGCAGCAACCGGATCAGTCCGTCGAACCCGTCTTCCTGATAAAGCCGAAACTGTCGGTTGTTCTGAAAGGACTGTTTCAGGGAAGGGAACTCATTGGGGTGGAGTTCGAACAACCAGGCCTGGTCCTGGGGCCGGAGGAGTTGAGCCGCGATCTTCGGTGAACCGGGATATCGGTGCAACACCCCGTCGGGATTGTAGTGGCGGATGATCTCGAGATAGGGTTGCAGTTCCGGTTCCCCGGCATCGAGCAAACGCCCGATACCGTTTTCAAACTCCCGGTTTCGGCGAGCCTGGAGTGAATCCAGGCGATACAGTCCCGCACCCGCATGGGTATCGATGTAGGCATAGGGCTTGTCCTTTTCACCCATATAACCGAGCACCTCCACCAACACCAGATGCTTGAGCACATCCGCCGGGTTGCCGGCGTGAAAGGCGTGTCGGTAACTGAGCATGGGATTTCCGGGATATCCGAGTAAAAAAGGGGCATCAAGCTTACCCTCCAGCCCCGGTTCAGTCTACCGTCAGGGTTCAGCTCTAAAATGACTACCTGACCCATACCCTTCCCTCGTTCCCACGCTCTGCGTGGGAATGCATACCTATGCCTGGCGGCATTGACGAGGTTTGAGGTGTTTGTCTGGCCTCAGGTAGGCATTCCCACGCAGAGCGTGGGAATGAGTTAATCCCCAATGATGTTGCTGTCGTTGAGTACCGCGCTATCGCGTCCGTAGAAACTGCTGTTATAGAAGTATGAAGTGTAAATGTTCCAAAAATATCCACCAACATTTCAAACATCGTTCGACGAACCTAACCCGCATGGATGTTGTGATATGCCGCCTTTGTGTGGGATATCCCGTTGATCACGGCGATAGGGTGAATGAAAACCTGACATTTCATCGGTACTTCACGAAATGGAATAAGTCTTGCTTTTGTGCTGCCCAGTTTTCGCATAAACAACGAGGAAGTCATGAAGTATTCGTTTTCAAAACTGGTCACGGCCTGTCACTCATGCCGAGGTCCCTTGCTACTCACCCTGCCTGCATCCCTCGGGCTCATCGCCACTCCGCTCATCGCCGATGAGACATCCACGGAATCGACACCGACCATTCGTGTGGAATCTTCCACCATTACCGACCTCTCCTCGAGCCAGACCGAAGTCTCAACCACCCATCAGATCGATGCGCAACAGGTCGAAGAGATCAACCCGCGACAGATCAACGAACTGCTGCAGACACTGCCAGGCATCACCTCCGATGTACGTCCCGGTGAAGTGGTCGAGATTCATATGCGCGGCGTGGGTCAACAGGAATTCATGTGGGAGGATACCGGTGTCGCTGTCATCATCGATGGGGTGCCGATCTGGCAGAACGGCGGAAAATTCCGCCTCAATATGAGCGACATCAAAAGCATCAAGGTGATCAAAGGCGCGGCATCCTACCTGTATGGCAACACTGCCTTGGCCGGTGCCGTGATCATCACCACCACCCGCCCGCTTGCCGAAAACAGCTACCGGGTCAGCGTGGAAGCAGGTAGTCACCAGTACAAGGACATCAGCGCCAGGATGCAGAAAGGCACCCAGAAGTATGCCTTTAACCTCGACGCCAACTATCGCGACACGGATGGCTATTGGGTCGACTCGGCGCTCTGGTCAAAATCCATCGGTGGAAAATTCTCCTACTATCTGAACGACAACAGTGACCTCACCGCCGGTGTGGACGTCACCCGTAAATATGAACAGAAACAACGCGGCTCGACCAAAGGCGTCACCGAAGCGGAGGAGAATCCCCGGGGGAACGGGCGCAACTCCTTCCAGAAGGAGAACTATGTCGACCTGGACAAGTACTATCTGACCTACAACAACGATTTCGACGGCGATTCGAATCTCATGCTCAACATCTACGACTATCTGGACGAATACGATTATATCTCCAGCCCTCAGGACACCGATGGAGACGGTGAGAATGACACCTACACCAACCACTCGCTGGAAAATATCGAGCAAAACGGATTGAAGCTGGAATACCGGGCAGATCTGGATCGCGTGGGTTACCTGCTGGGTTTTGAACACGCGCGCAGAGACTATGAAGATATCAGTAAACGCACCGCCGACTACTCGTCAACAAGCCGCGGCGTGACCACCGATTACTACAAGGGCGAGGGCTCGAAGACCCAGGATAATCAGACCAAAAACGCGGTGTATGGCGAACTCAAAGTCGGTTTGACATCGCGTCTGACCACCACCGTCAACATGCGCTATGACAATCAGAATGATGAGTATGACATCCACTCCAAGGACTATGACGGCACGAACTGGAGCACAACCGATACCGAACGGGAGAAACGTTTCAAGGAGAACTCCTACCGAATCGGCGCGAGTTACCGGATTGCGGAACAGTCGTCGCTCTTTTCAAACGTATCGACCGGGTTTCGCACCCCCACGGTCGACCAGCTCTATGCCGGTGATGTAAAGGGCGGAAACTATCTGAACAATGAAGATATCGACGTACAACGCAGTATCAACTACGAAATCGGATTCAAAGGCCGCGAAGCGCTTTTCAGCACCCCGCTTCAGTATGAGGTCTCCGTGTTTAGAACCAACAACAAGGACATTATCGGCCGCCGGGACGGCACCTATTACTCAGGTGATGAGATGGTCTTCGACAACGTGGGGGACGCGCGTAACCAGGGGTTCGAGATCTGGCTCAAGAACCAGACGATGGAAAACCTGACATTCACACTGGCCTATACCTATCTGAAATCGGAAGTCACGAAACACAATCCGGTCAAAATCTCATACACGACCCTGCCTGATGGAACCTACGACATCATGGGCAACGAACTACCCAGAACACCCCGCCATACCATCGACCTCTATGCCACCTACAATATCACACCGGCATGGTCGGTTATCGGCGAGACCTACGCCCGCTCGAAGTACTACGCGGATGAAACCAACACCATCGAGATGAGCGGTTATGGCATCCTGAATCTGCAGACCCGCTATGAGATGAACCTGGCACAATCCACTCTGGAACTCTATGCCAAGGTCAACAACGTCTTCGACAACCAGTATTATAAAACCGTGTTCATGACCAATGACAGCAATAAGGATGATGTGTTCGACGAAGAGGATGCCACGATCACCGTCGATCCGGGTCGTGAGTACTATGCCGGCATGATCTATCGCTTCTGATCGACCTGCTCACCAAGCAAAAGGTGACTTTTCGTGACCGCGCTTGTCACGAAACCAAATACAAAGCAAAGATCTATCAAACCCTCGCTCCCACGCTCTGCGTGGGATCGCAGACCGGAGGTCCGACAAACGCCTCAAACCTGGTCAGTACTGCCTGGCTTAGGTATGCATTCCCACGCGGAGCGTGGGAACGAGGGGAAGTGCGGTTTCCTATATATGCAGGTCGCCTGAACCCTGTTTATAAACCTCACAGCGAATCGGCTTGATCACACTATCAGAACGTCAATAATCCACTATATTTGAGTGGATTTCCGATTGATGCGCCTCGGATTCGTCAACCCATGGGTCCGAGGTGTCATGTTACGGTAACAAATAACCCGACACCGAAAATAAACCCGGTTCAGGGCGTCAAGAATACCCGACATCAAGACATGGCTCGCGCCCCGCAGGAAGTACCCTTGGGGTGCAGGCAATGATCATTTCCATTGACAAGAGTCATAACTCAGAGCAAGCGCATTCTTGAAGCTTTGCTCAGCCCGATCCATAATGAGAACCGTTGCAGCCCGGCAAAGACCGTATAACAACAGAAAATGGATGGAAGATGAGTAGCCATGTCAGTGATTCGACCTCCAGCGATCTCGCCAGTGGGGTATTTTTATTTGTCCTACTGTTTGTACTCTGGCTGCTGCTGACCGGCAGTTCCGATCCCGCCGAATGGGTTGCCGGTCTGATGGTATCCTTGGTCGTCACACTGATCAGCCGTCCGCACCTGAGTATCTTCAACGGCCTGCGCCTGACCCCCTCGGCGCTACCCGCCTTCATCACTTACCTGGGCGTTTTCATGATCGCCCTGATACGCGCAAATCTGGACATGGCGCGCCGTGTCCTCTCGCCCGCTTTGCCCTTGCGACCGGCCCTGGTGCAGGTACGCACGCAACTTCAATCCCCAATCGGCCGCCTGATCCTGGCCAACAGCATAACCCTGACACCCGGCACCCTCACGGTGGATGTGGTGAATGACACCCTGACGATTCACTGGGTTGATTGTCCGCCCGGCACCGATATCGAAGCCGCCACTCAGGCGATCACCCAGCAATTCGAGAAACACCTAAAAGGTTTTGTGAAATGACATTAACGCAACTGGAGGTCATCGCCCTGGTCATGCTGGGCGGTGCGGTGTTACTGGGCCTGGTGCGACTGATCCTCGGACCCACCACTCCGGACCGGGTGATCGCCGCGGACACCCTGGCGGTGATGACCACCTCCGGACTGGTGGTCCTCGCGGCCCTGCTCGGCAGCGCGCTCTACCTGGACGTGGCCTTGGTCTACGGCACCCTGGCCTTTGTCGGGGTGGTTGCCATTGCCCGGGCCATCGAGGGGAACGGCTCATGAGACTCGCCGCGGACATCTTTCTGCTCATTGGCGCAGCCTTCACCCTGTTCGGCGCCATCGGACTGGTACGCATGCCGGATGTTTACAACCGGATACAGGCGGGAACCAAGGCGGTGACCCTGGGCGCGCTCTGCCTGCTGATCGGGGTGGCCCTGCTGTTTCCCCACTGGTGGTCGAAAATTCTGGTGATCGGGCTGTTGATTCTGATCACCAATCCCCTGGGATCCTCCACCATTGCCCGGGCTCTGTTGATGGCCGGAGTGGAACCCTGGAAAAAAGCCCCGCAGGAAAACACTGACTCATGACTGACCTGGAACTCTGGATCGCTTTACTGCTGGCGCTGATGATGTTGAGCGCGGCACTGATGGTGCTTCTGGTGAAAAACCACCTGGCCGCGGTTGCCGCCGCATCGGTGGTCTCATTGGGACTCGCACTGCTGTTCGCCCTGATGCGGGCACCGGATGTGGCCATGACCGAGGCCGCCGTGGGTGCCGGTCTAAGCAGCCTGATTCTGGCCCTGGCCCTGCGCCGTTTGGGACTCTGGCGTCTCGACGGCAGCGGAGAAAACAGGCCCGGGCCAATCACCCGGCGGGGGGACTGAGCTGATGCGCAATCTCACGGGGCTTTTATTCGCCGGGGGACTCGGATTCATGCTGTTGGCCATCGTCAGCGGACTGGATTTTGGCAATCCCGCCATGCTGGTGGGCGGGGTGATTCAAGCCGCGGCCCCCCAGGAGACCGGTGCCGCCAACATTGTCACCTCCGTGGTCCTGGGTTATCGCGGCATCGACACCCTGGGCGAACTCTCCATCCTGTTCGCCGCCGCATCCGCCGCGGGACTGATCCTGGGCCGCCGCCATACCACCGCCGGCACCCTCACCGAAGGGGGGTTCGTGCTGCGTCATGGTGGCGCTATGCTCTTTCCTCTGCTGATGACCATCGGTTTCTACATCATTTTCCACGGTCACTTGACCCCAGGCGGCGGTTTTCAGGGTGGCGTGATGCTCGCAGCCGCCTTTTTTCTGCCCCTGTTGGCGCGCCCCGGCGCCCGTCTTCACCACGGCATGCTCAGTCTGATCGAGGGTTTTGCCGGGGCGAGTTTCATTCTGATCGGCTTGCTCGCGCTATACAACGGGGGTGAGTTCCTGCAACCCATGATGCTCCAGGGAACCCTGGGTGAATTACGCTCCGCCGGTACCCTGCCGCTGCTCTACCTGGCTGTTGGCCTGAAAGTCGGCGCGGAACTGGCGAGCCTGCTGTCCCATCTCGCCCAGACGGAGGCGGAACAATGATCTCAAGCATCAGCCTGGAACTCGTGCTGCACGCCACCGCCCTGGGACTGATCCTGATTGGTCTGGCGGGCCTGGTCCTGTCACGCCATCTGTTCCGCATGGTGTTGGCACTGGTAATCGCGGAGGCCGGAGCCAATCTGATGCTGGTGCTGGCTGGCTATCGCTGGGACGCGGTGGCGCCGATCATCACCCATGTGGCGGAACAACCCAAGATGGTGGATCCGGTTCCCCAGGCGATGGTGCTGACCGCCATCGTCATCGGTGTGGGCGTTCAGGCCCTGGCCGTGAGCATCCTGATCCGTGTGCGCCAACGCTACGCCAGTCTGAACCGTGACCGGGTTGCGGAACGCATGGACGCGGAGATCGCCGCAACCGCCGGAATCCGGCGTGATGTCAGCCAGGATGCCCCCCTGGGTGAACGTCCCCTCCCCCCCCTACCGGCACAGGCCCGAGATGCACAGGGAGGTGAGGCATGATCAGCGCTCCAATACTATCGATCGTGTTGCCGCTTCTGGGCGCTTTCCTGCTCCCGGTGCTGATGCGCGTCACCCTGGGACTGGGACTCTGGGTAGGTCCGGCGATTCTTCTGTACGGCTGTTGGATCCTGGCCCAACTGGCACTGGGCGATACCACCCTGCCCATATCATTGAGTATCGGCGGTTTCGCCCCCCCTCTGGGAATCAATCTCTATATCGACGATACGGCGCTGCTGTTTGCCTTTGCAACCCAGCTGCTGGGACTGCTTTTCTGGCCTTTCAGCCTGGACCCTGACAGTCCGCGACGCCAGTCTCTGATGCTGTTACTGGTTGCCGCCTCCACGGGACTGGCGTTGTCGGGGGATCTGTTCAATCTTTACGTGTTCTACGAACTGGTGGCCGTAGCCAGTTTCGGCCTGATCACCGCCTCGGGCACCCCCGCGGCCCATGCCGCCACTTTTCGCTACCTGGTGCTGAGCGGTATCGGTTCGGTCTTCACCCTGCTGGGCATCGCACTGTTGTACAGCAAGACCGGAACCCTCAATCTGGCACACCTCGCGGAGCTGGCACCAAAGACCCTAAATGACAAGATGGGCCTGAGCGCGTTTCTGCTGATGCTGATTGGTGTCGGGGTCAAGGCGGAGCTGTTCCCGGTGAACACCTGGGTACCCGAAGTCTACGCCACCGCCTCGCACCGGTTGTCCGCGTTTCTCGCAGGGCTCGTTTCCAAGCTGGCGATGCTGGTGATCATGCGTTTGCTGATCCTGGTGTTCGACCAGCCCGAGGCCCTGCAGGTCGTACTGTTGCTGGGCATCCTGGGGGTAATTAGCGGCGAACTGGCCGCCTGGCGGGCCCGTGACATGCGGCGCATGCTCGCCTTTTCATCCATCGGTCAGCTCGGCATGATCTTTATTGCCCTGTCCCTTCCCGATGACCGGGGTCTACTGGCGGTGCTGGCCCTTTCACTGCACCACATGGTGGTGAAATCCGGTCTGTTCATGCTGACCGACGGCTGGGGCGGCTCCCTGGACAAACTCAAAGGCCTGGGCAGAACCGCGCCCTTGGGTTCAGCCCTGTTCGTACTCTTCGCCCTGTCCCTGGTCGGCATGCCACCGCTTCCCGGGTTTTGGGCGAAGTTCACCCTGATCTCCGAACTGGCCAGCCAAAATGCCACGCTCTATCTGATCGGCCTGGCGGTATTTCTCCTGGCCACCGTGGTTGAAACCAGTTATCTGTTCCGCATTGCCGGATGGCTCTACCAACGCAGCGATGAGCCCCGGGAAACCGACCCGCCACCCCGATTGGGTGGACTGTCCCTCTCGACGGCCGGCCTGTTTGGCCTGACCCTGGTCTGCGCAACCCTGTGGATCGCTCCCGTGGGTGAGCGTCTGCAAGCCATGGCGATGCAAACCCGTCAGGTGAATCTGTACATCCAAACGGTCAAACCGGAACTTACTAACCAGACACAATCCCGGGCGACGGAGATGGAGCTGTCCAGCAATCGCCTCGCCCGCAATCTCTGTGTCATCGGCACACCCGTCGGAGGCGAGCAGTGATAATCAGTCTGTTGGATGAATTGCTCATATTTTCCGCGACCACCCTACTGGTGGCCTTGATCCTGGGCCGGGGGCTGGCCGTGGGCTGGATGGTTACCCTGCTCTACGCCGGCCAGTTGCTGGTGTTGTTCAAGATGGCGCCCCTGGGCTACGGCGCCGAACCGATCGCATCGAGTCTGAATTTCGAGGTCATGGGTCAAACCCTCTCCTGGCAGTTTGATGCCATGAGCTGGTTTTTCGCCCTCATCACCCTGGTAGCGGCGGTATTGACCAGTTGGTACGCGAGTGGCGAGTGGGAACGCAGTTTTCGCCGCCAGGGCGGGAATGTCTGGCTGTTTCATGTCGCCATGGCCCTGAATGTCTTCACCATGCTGATCCTGCTTGCCAGCGGTGACCTGCTGTCTCTGTTCATCGGCTGGGAACTGGTAACCTGGGCAGGATTTCTGTTGATGGCCATGGCGGGCGGGGTCGCCACCCGGGCCGCGATGCGCTACATCACCTATGCGGTGATCGGCGGGATGGCGGTTTTCGGCGGCATCGCCCTGGTCTACGCCTCGGCCGGATCTCTGCGCTATGAGGCCATACTCACCGCGGCGTCCCGCATGGAGGTGGGCTATCTGTGGGTACTGGTGCTGCTGTTCGCCGGCGGCTTCGGCATCAAGCTGGGCCTGCTGCCTTTTCATCTGTGGCAGGCGCCCGCCTATGCGGAAACACCCGGCCCCGGCAGCGCCTTCCTGGGCGCGATCTCTTCACGCATGGGGCTGTTCGCCATTCTGTTGGTACTGGTGAAACTGTTTGGCATCGTCAACATCGAGAACCTGAAGATCCCATTTACCCTGATCGATGCTCGCGACCTGCTGGCCTGGATCGCGATCTTCACCATCATTCTGCCAACCTACACCGCCATGAAGCAGAACGATGCCCGCTATCTGCTGGCCTGGCATGGCATTGGGCAGGGCGGCTACATGCTGCTGGGTCTGGTGGTCGCCAACACCCTGGGCAGCGCCGGGGGACTGCTGCACATCCTCAACTATGCCCTGTGCCAGGCGGCCCTGCTGCTCAGCGTATTCGCGGTTCAACACCGTACCGGCACTTCAGACCTGAACAAAATGGGGGGGCTGGTAACCCGCATGCCCCTGTCCTTCCTGGTACTGCTGTGCGGCATCATCGGACTCGCGGGGCTACCGCCGATGAACGGATTCGTCTCAAAATGGCTGGTATACCGTTCGCTGCTGGATCAGGGTATGCCCTTGCTGTTCGTGGGCGCGATCATCGGCACCCTGGGCACCATTCTCTCGGTCTACAAGCTGATCCACAACATGTTCCTCGGACAACTCCGGGTGGAACACGAGCACATCGAGGAAGCCCCCTGGAGCATGATGATCCCGATGCTCATCCTGGCAATGCTGATTTTCCTCACCGGCCTGCTGCCGGGCATACCGCTGGCCTGGGTTGCCGCCGTGCAGCAATCCCTGGGTCTGACCCCCATCGACTTCACCCTTGGGGGCATCACCGCCAAGAGCGGTTCTCTGGACATGATCTGGGTGGTCGGTGTGCTGTTCGCCGGATTTGGTGTCGGCGCGGTGATCTTCTACTCCGCCGGCCGCAGCCAGCGGGTGCATCAGCTCGATAACTATGCCGGCGGGCATTTTCTGACCGCCGATGTACGCTACCAGTACAGCGATAACTTCTATGCCGGCCTGATGCATCTGATCGGCGGCTGGTACCGGGGCAGCTTTCTCTGGCTTGAGAAGGGCATCACCTCCCTGGTCGAATTTCTCTCACTGGTCATGAAGGGCGTCTACCGGCGCGCCAATCCCGAGTTTTACCTGATGAGTGCGGTCCTTTTCCTTCTCGCCTGGGTGGTGATCTGATGCTTCCGATCGAACTTCTGCTCGAACTTACCCTGATGCCCCTGGTGGCGTTCATCGTCGGCATGATGATGGTGCTGATGATGCGGCGTATCGCGGCACGCATCCAGCGCCGAATCGGACCGCCCTTCTTTCAGCCCCTGTATGACATCGTCAAGCTGCACAGCAAACACACTCAGGTTTCCCACGGACTGATCCATGACATCGGAATCGTCATGGCGATGGGGGGATATATCGCGGCGGAAACCCTGCTACCGGTCCCCGGCATGGACGGCATCGCCGACAAGGGCGGCATCATCACCCTGCTCTACCTGATGATGATTCCCTCACTGGGACTGGCCCTGGGTGTCGGCCAGTGCGCCAACCCCAACGGCTCCATCGGCATCGCCCGGGCCCTGACCGCCATGCTGGCTTACGACATCCCCCTGGTGATCGTGATCTTCGGTGTCTCCTATGCCGCAGGCACCACCAATCTGGTCAACATCATCGCCGCCCAACAGGCCGGTGGATTTGCATCCTGGGGCGCGGTGCAGAACCCGATCCTGGCCCTGGCGGGGCTGATCGCCATGCACGCCTCTCTGGGCAAGCAACCCTTCGAGATCTACATCGCCCCGGCGGAGATCGCCACCGGCCCGATGGTGGAGATGGGGGGCAAGTACCTGGGCGGCCTGTTCGTGATGCAGTGCTTTCAGCTCTACACCACATCCGTGCTTTATGTCAGCCTGTTCCTCGGCGGCGGCACCACCTGGTTCGACTTGTTGTTGAAGAGTTTCCTGGTGCTGGCCATACCGGTCAGTATCGCCTACCTGTTTCCCCGATACCGTACCGAAGACTTGTTGCGTCTGATGTGGAAATGGCCGGTGATGCTGGGGCTGATTGGCCTAGCGTTTGTTATGTAGTTTTGAGTTATAAGTTTTTAGTTTTAAGTTATGGCGTTCGCTTCGCTCAAGCTTATTAAATAAACGTGTGCAAAGCACACTCATCAACTAAAAACTAAAAACTCATAACTAAAAACTAAAAAACCCCGCTTGGGTGATTACGATGAAATCGATAGACAAGATACCGGTAATCGAAGCAAAGAAAGGCAACCCACTCGCAAGGGTTTTTGACGAGCTGGTCCGCTTCTGCCGCTCCCGTTCCCTGTTCATCCTCCACTACTGCACCGGCTGTGGCGCGATCGAACTGCCCCCCGCGATGACCTCCCGTTTCGACATGGAGCGCCTCGGCATCCAGCCCATGGTATCGCCCCGTCAGGCGGACATCCTGCTGATCACCGGTTATGTCTCGATCAAGACCCTCAAGCGGGTGATCCTGACCTATGAACAGATGGGTTCTCCCAAATACGTGATCGGCATCTGCTCCTGCACGGTCAACGGCGGCATGTACTGGCAGAGTTACGCCACGGCGAAAAAACTCGACGAATACATGCCGGTGGATCTCTACATCGCCGGTTGCATGCCGCGTCCCGAAGCGGTCATCACCGGTCTGCGCCGACTCATGGATCGCATCCATTCCGGCGAGGCCAACGGCTGGCAGGACTACTACCGGAATTACGACTACTACCTGGGCAATCAACAGCAGCTGTTCGGCGAAACCTGGCAGACACCCACCGACATCATCACCGAGGCGAAGCACTACGATCTGCTGTCCGAAGGCACCCTGGGGGACCACACCCGGTTGCTCGAACAGCATCAGAAACCCCTCGAAGCCCTGGAGATGCGTTTGGGCCACAACCTGAAGGAGCCGACGCAATGAGCCAGGAAATCGCCCATTGGCTGGACAATCTCCTGAAAGAGATCGAAGGCATCGAGGTACGCCGCAAGAGTCACCGTCGGGTGCGGGTCGATGTGCCCGCCGACGCCCTGCCCGCCCTGTTGGAACTGTTGCAGGGTCGTGCCGGCTACATCCACCTGTCCGCGATCAGCTGTGTCGACTGGATCGACGATGATCAGTTCGAACTGGTTTACCACGTCTGGTCCTACGACAGCCACTCCCTGGTCTCGGCGCATATCCGTATCGCCCGGAATCCCGGGGTCTACCTGTCGGTCTACGACCTGTACCAGCCGGCCGCCTTCTTTGAACGGGATATCCACGAGATGTACGGCCTTCACTTCGAGGGCAGCCCCAACATGGAGAAGTTCATCCTCACCGAATGGGACGGACCACCGCCGATGCGCAAGGAGTTCGACAGCGAGGCCTATGTCAACGAACACCTGAACTGGCAGGAGTACAACCCGGAATGGCTGCAGGAGCTGGTGGCCGAGGGCGGCGGGGTAATCATTCCGCCGGAGGAACAGCGGTTTAGTCAGAAGAAAAACAAGTTTTAAGTTATGAGTTTTTAGTTTTGAGTTGATGAGTGCGCTACGCGCACAACTGTTTGAATAAGCGTGAGCAAAGCGAACACCGACAACTCAAAACTCATAACTAAAAACTCAAAACTTACGAGCGAAGCGAGTAAAAATGAGACCGGAAAACTACGAAGCCCAAAGACATCCGCCGAGCAACGAGTTCGAGCTCAACTTCGGTCCCAACCATCCGGGTATCGAGGGCAACTACGCCCTCAAACTCAAGTTTCACGGCGACCAGGTGCTCGAGGCCAAGGCGGACGGCGGCTACCTGCATCGCGGCTTCGAAAAGCTCATGGAACAACGTCTGTGGATCCAGAACATCGCCCTGGTGCCGCGGATCTGCGTACCCGACCCCTCCCCCATGGAGGTGGTCTACTCCATGGCGGTGGAGGACCTGTGCGGACTCGAGGTACCGATTCGAGCCCAGTGGATCCGGGTGATGCAACTGGAACTCTCACGCATCGCCGCGCACCTGTTCACCTTCGGCGGACATGCCGCCACCACCGGCATGTACAGCACCATGTATTGGGGGGTTGCCGACCGGGATCTGATCCTCGACCTGTTCGAGGAGTTCACCGGAGGCCGGGTCTACAGCATCTATAACATACCCGGCGGGGTACGCCGGGAGCTGCCCCCGGGTTTCCTGCAGCGGCTCGGCGAGACCCTCGACTACATCGAATCCCGACTGCCCGACTACGACAGCCTGTTTTTCAAAAACCAGGTATTCGTCAAACGCGCCAAGGGCGTCGGTGAAATGTCCCAGGAACAGGCCCTGGCCTGGGGTGTGACCGGACCGAACCTGCGCGCCACCGGGCTGCCCTTCGACGTGCGCCGCAACGATCCCTACCTGGTCTATGAACAGCTCGATTTCGATATACCCACGGAACAGGGCGGCGATGCCTGGGCCCGCACCCTGGTGCGCCGCCTGGAACTGATGGAGAGCATCCGCATCCTGCGCCAGGTGGCCAAGGCGCTGCCGGATATCGGCGGACCGATTCGCGCGCCGATTCCCAACCCCCTGGCCTGGAACGTACCCGCCGGGGAAACCTATGCACGGGTGGAGTCTTCCAAGGGGGAACTCTGCTACTACGTGGTTTCCAACGGCGGCCCGAAACCCTACCGGGTGCATGTACGGGGTCCTTCCTCCATGCACGCGGTGCAGGTGCTGGAGAAACTCGCCGTGGGTTCGCGCATCGAGGATATCGCCCAGACCATGTTCTCCCTGGATGCCTGTCCGCCGGAAGTCGACCGATGACTGAAGAGTTTTGAGTTATGAGTTTTTAGTTTTTAGTTGATATGGGTGCAAGGAGGCAGCCTGGTGAATCAGACCAAACATGTTTCAAAGTCAAAGAGTTTCAGGTTTGCTGTAAGGGTGGTTCATCTGGCCAGATATCTGCAATACGAGAAAAGAGAATTTGTACTTTCTAAGCAGGTGCTGCGTGCTGGCACCAGCATTGGAGCCAACATTGAAGAGGCAGGCGCCGGTGAATCAAGAAAAGATTTCAAGTCAAAGATGTCCATTGCCTCCAAAGAAGCCCGTGAAACCTTGTATTGGCTAAGATTATTGAAAGCGACAGATTACCTGGAAACCAGAATGGCTGATTCATTGATTCAAGACTGTGAAGAACTGGTAGCGCTTCTAACGTCCATCGTCAAAACCACAGCTTCGACGAGGAATGCATGAAGCACACAACTCAACTGATTCTATTTGCGCCCAAACGCGACAAACGCTGAGGCTCTAAAATGAGTGACCCAACTCAAAACTCAAAACTTAAAACTCAAAACTCGGCAAGCATCGCGCATGACGATCGCGGCTCTATCCTGCAACCGCTCAAGGCGCTTCAATTCTTCGGCCGCAAGCCGGTAACCGTGCCCTTGGAACCCCGCCCCGCGGCCGCCAATTACCGGGGCTTTCATCTCAACGACCATGAGAAATGCATCGGTTGCAGCTCCTGCCAGAAGGTGTGCGACAACGCCGCCATCAGCATGGTCAAAGTCCCCCACCTGCCCGAGGATCCGGTCAAGGGGATCCGCAATCTGCGCCCCGCCATCGATTACGGGCGCTGCTGCTGGTGCGCGCTGTGCGTGGACATCTGCCCGACCGGGGCGATCAGTCTGTCCCGCGAGTACGTGCACACCTGCACCCAGGCGGAGATCGACAGTTATTTCATCCTCCCCAGGGAGACCGGTATCCATGGGGTCGACTTCGGCCTGGGCTGGACCAAGACCACCGACTCGGACCTGCTCGATCTCGAGCGTCAACCAATGGCCGAGGCGGAACCTGATACCCGGGTCGGTAACTTTGACGAGATCGTGGCCGGCTTCAGCGACCACCAGGCGGTGCTGGAGGCCTCCCGCTGTGTGCAGTGCGGGATGTGCCACGACGCCTGCCCCACCCACATGGATGCCCCGGAATACATCCGCGCCATCTGGATGGGCGACCTGGAGGAGGCGGTACGTCAGATCTACCGCACCAACCCCTTTGCGCACGTGTGCGGCCGGGTCTGCACCCACAAATGCGAGGACGCCTGCTCCATCGGCCGGCGGGGGGAACCGGTCGCCATACGCTGGTTGAAACGTTACGCCATGGACTCGGTGGATCCTGAACGGGTCAAGGTCATCGCCTCAGAGGGTAAGGCGGACTATCTGAGCGGACACCGGGTGGCCGTCGTTGGCGCCGGTCCTGCCGGACTCACCGCGGCCTACGACCTGGTACGCCAGGGGCACGAAGTCAGCGTATTCGAGGCCCGCAACAAGGCCGGCGGCATGCCGAGATACGGCATCCCCGAGTATCGCCTGCCCTATGACATGATGGACCGGGACATCGAGGTCATCACCGCCCTCGGAGTGAAACTGCAGACCAACACCCGGATCGGTGTCGACATCAGCATGGATCAACTCCATGCGGAGTACGACGCCGTGGTGTTGGCGATCGGACTTCACCTGGGACGCTCCACCCGAATTCCGGGCAGCGACCATGAACAGGTCACCAAAGCGGTGGACCTGTTACGCATGATTACCGACACGGAGTCTTTCGATGTGCCGGAACAGGCCGTAGTGATCGGTGGCGGCAATGTGGCCATGGATATCGCCCGCAGCCTGGCGCGGCTGCAGAAACAGCAGTTCGGAGAGGTCCGGATCACCGTCACCGCCCTGGAAGACAAGGCCCACTTTCTCGCCGATCCGGTGGAGGTCAAGGAGTGTGGCGAAGAGGGAATCGAGATCATCGACGCCCGGGGTCCCCAGGAGTGCCTGGTCGAGGATGGCCAGCTCAAGGGACTGCGTACCTGGAAAGTGCGCTCCATCTTCGACGAGCAGGGTCGTTTCGCCCCCGCCTATGACGAGGAGGACGAGATCATCCATCCGGGCAGCATGGTGATCGAGGCGATCGGTCAGATGTCCGATGTCAGCCTCCTGGGCGAAGCCCTGACCGAGTCCCTGGAATGGAACCGTGGACGAATCAAGGTAGACGAAAACGGTCACACCTCGGCGGACTGGCTATGGGCGGCCGGCGACTGCGTCAACGGTCCGGATGTGGTGCATGCGGTGGCGGACGGGCATCGGGTGGCGGCGAGTATTGAGGCCTGGCTGAGCAGTAAATCCTAGTTTTGAGTTGTGAGTTTTTAGTTTTGAGTTGATGAGTGCACTATGCGCACAAACATTTAAATCGATTGTGGGCACAGCGAACACCTTCACTCAAAACTAAAAACTTAAAACTCAAAACTCAACAACAAACCGGGGTTTGGATATGAAAGAGGGTCACAACAGCGGTTACGAAAAGCTGCAAGCGCAAAAAACACTGGGTGAAATCCTGGCCGTTGCCACTGAATTCGAACGCACCGCCCGGGATTTTTATACCGCCCTGATCCCCAAGGTCAGCAAACGCATCCGCTACCTGGTCGAGGAACTCGCCGAGGAAGAGCAGCGCCATTTCGAGCTGTTCAACGAACTGCGATCGCGTCCCGACCTGGATGAAGTGATCGGCTCGCTGGTCGACGTACCCGCCAGCGACAAGCGGTTTTCAGACGCCATCCTGTTGCCCGATCTGGGCGATAACCCGGACGACCAGACGGTATTGCAATACGCACTGGGGCGTGAACATGCGGCCATGGAGCAGTACCGATCTCTGGCTGAGCACACCCAGGAGGGACCCGTTCGGGATCTGTTCCTATACCTCGCCAACGAGGAAACCCAACATAAAAACCAGCTTGAGCACGTCTATTACGTAACGGTCCACAGCGGCGGCGTGTGACTCACGACACAGGTGTCACCATTGCCAGCGAGAGGTTTTTTAACGAGGTGTCCGGCGCATCGAACGCCATGACGCGGATCTATCCCTGCTTGCGCGGCTGGCTGATGGGCTTTTCGATTACGTAACCCACACCCCGAACGGTGCGAATCGGGTGGTCTCCGAGTTTTTTCCGCAGATGGTGGATGTGCACTTCAATGGCATTGCTTTCCACATCGTCATCAAGGCAATAGACCCTTTCACTGAGTTGCTGACGGGACATCACCCGGCCCACGTTCTCCAACAGGCTCTGCAGGATATCGAACTCCTTGGCCGAAAGGGCGATCTCACTGTTATGGATCGTCACCGTATGGGCCGTGGGATCCAGGATCAGATCCCCATGGCGTAACATATCGGTCGCCATGCCTCTGTAGCGGCGATGAAGCGCACGAATGCGGGCACTGAGTTCATCGATGTCGAAGGGCTTGATCACATAGTCATCCGCGCCGCTATCCAGCGCCTGCACCCGGTCGACCACCTCGGTGCGCGCGGTCAGCACCAGAGTCGGTATCGGGTTGCCCTCGGCCCTCAATCGCGCCAGCACCTCCAGTCCGGACAACCAGGGGATGTTCAGATCAAGCAGCAGAACATCGTAGACATCGTTTTTCAGTGATCGCATGGCGGACAGCCCATCGCGGACCAGATCGACATTCAGCCCCCGGCGGGTCAATATGGTTTGGATGCCCTCCCCCAACATTTCGTCGTCTTCGACCAACAGCAGATTCATGCACTCTGACATATGCCCTCACGCAACCTGTTGTCACACCCCCCTCGGGAAGGCGCGGTCTACCCAGTACAATTTGCCCGGTATCGCACCTCCTTCGTGACCCGGATAGCGTTCATGGCACGCCTGTCTCGCCCGTATCAGATCCGAACGCGCAGGCGTACCGTCTGTATGGGTATAGACCATCGCCCGGATGGCGACCAAGTCACAGTGTGTATTTTTTGGGAATTATATACCAAATACAGGCAGAAACACCCAATTCCAGCGGGCAGGGGTCACATTTCACGAATATCGTTCCCGGGGAATATCAAATCAGCAGGAAAAAGGCCACGGCCGCGGCGGTCACCAGGCTGAGGGTGGTGGGCATAGTAACCAGCATGACACCGGAACCCAGCATCAGATAGGCGGTCTCGACCACCAGAATTGCCATTGCCACCCCCAGCGCCCGGGAGGTGGTCATCCAGCGGGTGACACCCGCCAGGGAAATGAACGCCAAACCCAGCAAGGCCGCGCCCATCATACCGGCAAAGGCCTGATTCACCGGTTCGACACTAAAATACCCGACGATCAGATAGGGATTTATGATCAGAATCACACCCCACAGACTCATCATGACGATGGCAAGCACCAAGGCCAGACGCTGCAATACCCGATTAGGCATAGACCCCCCTTAATTATTCTTAATAATCATATAAATATAGAAAATTTCCAAACCAAACACAAAGCCCGGAGGGGATAATTTTGAATTTTAAATTGTGAATTTTGAATGGATGTGTGCGCTTTGCGCACGGCTTTTCAAAAAGCGTGAACGCAGTGAACAGCCCAATTCAAAATTCAAAATTCACAATTCAAAATTAAAACCCCCGTTTACAGTTCGTGAAATGTTCTATACTCTATACCCACGATACGGAACATTAGGAGAACAACCATGCTAACCCCTACCCAGGATCGGGTCCTAGTTTTTATCCGCCGCTATCTGAAACGGCGGGGCTATGCCCCTTCGCTGATCGAGATCGCCGAAGGCATCGGCATCACCTCCAAAGGCACCGCCCATCGCCACGTACAGGCCCTGGCCGATGCGGGAGTCATCCGCCTGATCTCCGGGCGCAAGCGCGGTATCGAGCTGGTGGATACGCAAGCGGATGAAAAATCGAGTCTGCCCCTGCTGGGGCGCATCGCGGCGGGACAACCGATCGAGGCCATCGCCGGTCAGGAGCGCCTGGACCTGAGCGACCTGCTCGGAGCCAACCGCTATGCCCTACAGGTGCAAGGCAACTCCATGATCGGCGCCGGCATCCTCGATGGGGATCTGGTGATCATCGAATCCTGCGACACCGCCGACGACGGTGCCATCGTGGTGGCTTTGATCGACGACGAGGAAGCCACTCTGAAGCGCCTCAAACGCCTCAAGAGCGGACGCATCAAATTGATCGCCGAGAACCCGGACATCCCCCCCTTCACCTATGCGGCGAAGCGAGTACAAATTCAGGGCGTGCTGGTGTGTCAGTTGCGGCGCTACTGAGGAGTAATTTTGAATTGTAAATGATGGATTTTAATGGATGTGTGCGCTTTGCGCACAACTTTTCAAAAAGCGTGAACGCAGTGAACACCACAATTCAAAATTAACAATTCAAAATTCAAAATTAGTCCCTCCATGCCCATAGACGACACCCACCCCAACGCCAACTGGTCCCGGGCGATCATCCTGGTGGACATGAACGCCTTCTTCTGCAGCGTGGAGCAGATCGACCACCCGGAACTCCAGGGGCGGCCGATCGGCATCACCAACGGCATGCAGGGAACCTGCATCATTACCTGCTCCTATGAGGCCCGCGCCTACGGGGTGCGCACCGGCATGCGCCTGAAAGAGGCGCAGCGCCGCTGCCCCGGATTTCTCCAGGTTCCCGCCCACCCGGAGCGCTATGCCCAGGTCTCCACACGCATCATGGAGGCGCTGGCGCGGATCACCCCGGACATGGAGATCTTTTCGGTGGACGAGGCGTTTCTCGACGTGACCCGCTGCCAGCGGCTGCTCGGCACTCCGAAGCAGATCGCCCACCGGGTCAAGCAAACGGTACTGGAGGCCTCCGGCGGGGTGCTCTGCTCCGTCGGCGCGAGCGGCGACAAAACCACCGCCAAGTACGCCGCGAAACTGCGTAAACCCAACGGCCTGACCCTGATTCCGCCGGCCCGGGCCCGGGAAACCCTGGCTCCGCTACCGGTCACCGAACTGTGCGGCATCGCCAACGGCATCGGACGCTATCTGGCGGAACGGGGGGTCGCCCGCTGCGCCGACATGCGCCGTCTGCCCATTGGCGAGATCGGCCGGCGCTTCGGCAATCCCGGACGACGTATCTGGCTGATGACCCAGGGCCGGGATCCGGACCCGGTGCATACCGAACTCGCGCCCCCCAAATCCATCGGCCACGGCAAGGTGATGCCCCCGGACACCAAGAGCCGGGAGGTGATTGAGGTGTTCCTGCTGCATATGGCGGTCAAGGTCGCGACGCGTCTGCGTCAGCACCATTTTCGCGCCTGCCGGTTTTACATCGGCCTGCGCATCACCGAGGGATTTCTGCACCGCAAATACCGTTGCGACCCGCCCACCGATCATGCCCCGGACATCTTCGCCCTGTGTCTCGACCTGCTCGATCACCACTGGGCCGGACAGGGTTGTCATCAGGTTCAGGTCAGCGCCCTGGATCCCCACCACACGGACTACCAGGGGGATTTTCTGCAACCCGACCAACAGCGCCGGGATCGGCTCAATCAGGCCATGGACCGGGTCAATCACCGCTACGGCGAATTCGCCGTCGCCCCCATGCGCCTGCTGGAGCGTTCGCGCATGCCCAACGTCATCGCCCCGGCCTGGAAACCCTTCGGTCACCGGGAAACCATCCTGCAAAACCCGCCACGAACCGATGAACCGTTTTAAGTTATTAGTTCTGAGTTTTGAGTTATCAGAAACCTTTCACACCGGCGTGAGCACAGCGAACACCGAAACTCAAAACTCAAAACTTAAAACTCAAAACTTTTAAACCATGTGCCAAGGCATCTACTACCGAATCAACAACCAGGAGGTTCGCAGCGAATTCTCCAACCCACGCGCCTGCCTGCCGGTCAGGACCAAGGGGGGCGCACTCGCCCTGCTCCCCTGGGGGCGACGCCGTCAACAGGCGGGAAACCTGCCCCTGGGGGGCTGGGCCCGGCTCGACGCCATCTACGGCGGCCATTGGGATCGCTGGCGTCCCCTGCCGGTCAAGCTCGAAATCCGCCAGTTCATGGAGCGTGATATCGAAGAACGGCATTGCTGGTTCGATGTCACCCCCGGCAAGTGGGTACAGGGCCTGATCGCGCACTGGCAACAGGAACGCCGTGTCTATGTGGTCACCATCACACCGGAGATGGACGACGCCCTGTACGAACGCTGGCCGAGGATTCTCAGCGACAGTGTCTTTCCCAGAACGTAAGGGCCTTGAAAAAAAAGAACTACCCGAAACTACTTGTCATGGCGTTTCCACAGGGACACCCCGAGGGTGGTAAGTCCCAGGGCGATTCCGCTGGATAGCACCATCCGCGCGAACCATTCCGGCCAGGCGGGATTCGGCGTCACCAGCGCGAATCCGCCGATGACTACCAACCAGAAGGCGACTTTTCCCAACAGGGCCGGTTTCAACAAGTGCTAGCTCCCCTTCAGAAACGGCTGGGTATCGGCGCATAGCCGATCCCCTCCAGGATCATATCAAGTTCTTCGCCATAGTGTGCGACGAGCAGATCGAGATTATCGTTCAAATCGGTTCGAACAAACCACATCCGGTTCATCCCCGGACGAAAGAAACCCTGGTAGTAAACCAGAATCATCGCCCCCGTATGATCCCGGCAGCGCCTGAGGGTGGTGAACACCGCCAGGCCCGGTATCTCCGTCAACTCGGTCTGAAAGTGATTGGCCACGACACCGATCCTCGGCAGGTCCTCGTCGATCAGTTCATAAAATCGGCGCAGCCGGTAACCGGGCCGGTAGGTCACCGGGGGAAACAGGGTCATGGTCAACCGTTCACCATTCATCAACCCATAACGTTTGAAAATCCTGAAGCCGCCACTTTCGAACGCAAGCCAATCCCCTGTCCCGGCCAGGCACGGGGTTGGTCCTGTCCCCATCAGCCAGACACCCAAAGCGAACCAGGCGACGCCTCTCATGAAGGCCATTCCCATTGGCATATCAGCAGATCCTTTTGATCAATTAAATTAATCCGGCAGCCCAATAAATCAGGTCCAGCCGCAGTCTGCAGGCAGGCACACTGCGGCCTGTCTTTATAATATCAATCTGTTAGGGCCTTCGGGAATTGACATATCCTGGCGTCTACCTAAGATGCGCCATATCTTACCCCACATGATTGGCCACTTTCCGATGCTGAAACAGGACACCCTCAACAAGTTGCGCCAGGACATCGTGTTCGATGCCGATCTGGCGGGAGAAACCCTGAGATTTCACTCGACCTGGGGTATCTTCTCGCCCAGGGAAATCGATGAAGGCACCCTGTTGCTGGTGAATCACCTGGCGATCACACCCACGGACAACTGCCTTGACCTGGGATGTGGCTACGGACCCATTGGCCTGTTTATGGCCCGCCGGGCCCCCCAGGGCCAGACCCTGATGGTCGACAAGGATTTCATGGCCATTGAGTACAGTAACCGCAATGCCGAGCGCAACGCCATTGCGAATGCCCGGGCGATGCTCAGCAACGGCTTTGACCAGATCGACCCCGCACTGAGATTCGACGTGATCGCATCGAACATTCCCGCCAAGGTCGGCAAGGAGATGCTCTCCCTGATCCTGCATGACGCCTACCAGCGACTGAATCCCGGCGGCAGACTTTACGTGGTGACCATCAACGGTTTGCGCCAGTACATGAAACGCAATCTCAATGAAGTGTTCGGCAACTACGACAAGTTGAAGCAGGGAAAAACCTATACCGTGGCGCTCGCCGAAAAACGCGCTTGAGACATGGGTGATTTATTTCCTGATTACCCACTCTACTCAGCCAGTGGATCAGTCGCCAACAGCAGTTTTGAGTGTTGAGTTTTTAGTTTTGAGTGGATGAGTTCGCTGCGCTCACAGATTTTTTATACCCCCCTCTCCCTGGCCCTCTCCCGCGAAGGAGGGTGTCGCAAAAGGTGGAAAGAATGAATTGCTTCGGTAAAACGTTCGATAAAAAGCACAAAATCGACTATATCTGCATCCAAAATCAGTTTGAGATGAGTCTCGGCATGCTTTTACAACACCCACCGAAGGGTGAGGGGGAGCCCATAACCCGTGAGTGCAGCGAACTCATCCACTCAAAACTCAAAACTTTTCTCACACCCGGCGAGCTTATCCAACACATGAGAGACGGCCACCAGGCCAAAGCTGGCGGTCACGGTCATCACCGAACCGTATCCGCCACAGTTGAGCGACCCTTCCACGCCCGCGGGTGATCCCGAAGCACAGCTTTCCGCCGCTGAAACCGGCAGCCGTTGCTGCTCCAGGGAATAGACGCATGGTACGTTGAAGCGGCGTTTCAGATTCGTGGAAAAACCGTACTGCTGGCGGAGCAGCTTGCGGGTTCTGGACAACAACGGATCGTGTTCGCTGCGGCTCAGATCCGCCAGGCGTATCTGCGTGGGATCGCTCTGTCCACCAGCTCCGCCCACCGTGACCAATGGCACCTTAGCGCGCCGACAGGCCGCGATCATGGCTGCCTTGACCCGGAAATTGTCGATGCAGTCCACGATATAGTCGTATCCTCCCTGACTGAGCAGATCGACCCTGTCCTGCTCGATGAACAACTCATGGGGTGTCACGATGCAATCGGGGTTTATGGAGCGGATCCGGTGCTCCATGACCTGAACCTTAGCCATGCCGAGGGTCTCATCCAACGCGGTCAACTGCCGGTTCAGGTTTGATTCCGCGACATGATCCAGGTCGAAAAGAGACAGCTTGCCGATACCGCTGCGGGCCAGCGCTTCGACCGCCCAGGAACCGACACCGCCGACCCCGATCACGGCCACATGGGCCTGGGTGAAACGCTCCAGCCCCTGTTGACCATAGAGTCGTCCCACGCCCCCGAAACGTCTTGGATAGTCCATAACTTCCATCGATCAATAAACGCTGGCGACCAGGTTCTCAAGATTACTGACGAATTCCTCGTGCATGGACTGCAACTCATCCAACCGCAGCAGGGCATTTTCGTGCCGACCGTCGATCACCAGATTGTGCAGCTCCTGACCGAGCAGGTGGATTCTCTCATGACTTTCACGAATGGCGCCATACTCCGGCATATGCCCGTACTGGAAATATCCCGCACCGTAAAACCATCGCCCAAAGGAGCAGTTATGGCTGTCAACGAGCACGATCTGTGAGGACTTTTCAGGATTGCGCACATTGTCCACGGCTCGAACCACCCACTGCTGGTGACTTCTGATAGCCGCCTGGATATCGGACCGGTTCGAACTTTCCATCCGCTGCTTCAGACCCTGCCACTCCTCATTAGTCTTCCAGGATTCCAACCAGTTGGGGATCTGTTCGATGGGCATGGGATGACCAATGCCAAAACCCTGCCCCAACTGGCAGCCCAGGCGCAACAAGGCAGCTCCGTGTTCGAGACTCTCCACACCTTCCGCGATGACCGGATGGTGAAACGCCTGGGCAAGTCGCAACACACTGTCCACAATAGCGAGATCCTGGGGATCTTCCAGCATATCGCTGACGAAACTCTGATCGATCTTCAAAATATCCACCGGCAACCGGTGGAAGTAAGTCAAGGAGGAGTAACCGGTGCCGAAGTCATCCAGCACCACCTGGATACCCAGACTTTGACACTCCACCAGGGTTTTGACGGTACGGCTGAGATCCTCGATCGAGGAAGTCTCCAGTATCTCCAGCTCGAGTTTCTGCGGATTGACATCCGGGAACGCCTTAAGGGTCCGTTTGATCTGCTCAAGAAAACCCGGATGCTGCAGATGGTGCGGACTGATGTTGATGCTCAAGGAAAGTGTGTAGCCCCCCGCTCGCCACGCCTCCAACTGCGCCATCGCCTGACGGATGACCCACTGACCCAGGTCGATTTCCAGTTCGGTTTCGCTGAGGTTGTGCAGAAACTCCCCTGGCAGCAGCACACCCTCATCCGGATGTTGCCAGCGGATCAGCGCTTCGGCGCCAAACACCCGGCCGGTGTACATATTGACCTTTGGCTGGTAATAAAACACGAACTCATCATCCGCCAGGGCCTGAGCCAATCGCAGATAGCTTTCACGGTGCGCCTTGACCTGGCGATCCTGTTCCGGATCAAACAGATGGTAACAGTTCTTGCCCCACTCCTTGGCCACATACATCGCCTGATCCGCATGGCGCAGCAACAGATCGGCATCCGCGTCGTCCGCGGGAAATACGGTATAGCCGATACTGGCTGAAACACCGACCTCGTGACTGTGGACCTGGATCGGCACCGCCGTGTTGTCGAGGATTCTTTTAAGGATCACCTCGATTGCGGTCATACTTTCCAGCTCTGTGAGGATCAACACGAACTCGTCACCACCGATGCGCGAGACGGTATCACCCGCCCGCACCGTCGCCAACAGACGCTGGGCGGTTTCCACCAGCACCAGATCGCCAATTTCATGACCGTGGAGATCGTTAATCGGCTTGAACCCGTCCAGATCGAGATAGCAGACCGCCACCAGCAGACGGCTGCGTCGGGCCTGAATGATTGCCTGGCGCAGCCGGTCTGACTTCAACAGCCGATTGGGCAGCCCGGTCAGGGAGTCATAGTGTGCGATGCGTTCGAGTTCGGCCTCGGCGCGCTTGCGATCGGTGATGTCGTGAATGATCGAGTAGAGCACCTGCCGCCCACCCCACTCCAAAGGACCGGAGTGTACCTCCACATCTCTTATCTCCCCGTTCGCCAGGGTGTGTTGAAACTGAAAATGGTTACGCTCCTCGAATTCCGCCATTCGCATTTCCCGGGCCAGATCGGAGGGTTTCAGGGTGTTGATATCGCTAATGAGCATATTCATCAGTCGGTATCGGGGATAACCGTAGTATTTAACGGCCGAATGATTCGCTTCGATGATCTGTCCGCTTTTGGGGTCAATGATGAGCATGACCGCCCTGTTCTTCTCGAACAGCATGCGAAACCGCTCTTCACTCAGGCGCAAGGCCTCGGTCAACGACCGTTCACGCTTCAAGGCATCCTTAAGATCCTTGTTGCTGGTTTCGAGCACCCGGTTGGTGTCCGCGAGTTCCCGAGTGCGGATCCCGATCTGATCTTCCAGTTCCTGCCCGGCGTTTTTCAGATCCTCAATCTGGGTCTGCAGGATTGCCCCCATCTGTTGCAGGGATCCGGCCAACTGGCCGATCTCGTCGCGGTTGCCTATGGGTTCGAGTCGTTCGAAGCGTCCTTTGGCAATGGCCCCAGCGTAGTTTGAAAGGCGTTTCAGGGGTTCGATAATCGAGCGGTGCAGAATCAGATTGATCAGCACGGCCCCAATAACAAAGGTCATTGTGACATTGATCAGTACCCGGATGATCACCTGCCTGACCTTATCGCTGACCACCGAGGCGAGAAACCCCAGACGCACAAAGCCGATATTGCGGGAATCGTCTTCGACCAGGGGAATGGCTACATCATAATATTGCTGACCATCGCGCCGTTGGTAGATCTGCCAAATCGGTTGACGCTCCACCAGGATGCGTTGACTGACCGGATCTTCGAACAGACGCCCCTTGAGTTTCTTCTGACTGTGATAGAGCGCCCGACCCTGAATGTCGAAAATCGCGGCATAGGCGATCTGTGGGTTCTTTCTCACCACTTCACCGAGTTTGCGATCCATATCCTTGAGGCTTTCCAGGGACTGCCCCTGGAACAACATCTCGTTAATCTGGGTTTCGATGCTATGCCCGACACCAAAGGTTCCCGTCAACATGGCTTCGGTATACTGATCCTTGAAGCTGACGATTGTGATCCCGGAACTGATCAGCAGGGATATCGCCAGTAAACTGATGGTGGCCAGTAATATTTTCCGGTTCAGACTCATAGCAGGGATCGTCAGCGCTGGATACACTCTATCTTGCGATAAAGACTCAGGTCATTCCGGATCCAGTGGAACGGCCTCGAACCCTGTCATCCGAAGGTTCGATTCAATCCCTGACAGACTGCGTTGCTGTCGAGCACATTCTCAAAGATGGGTTGTGGCTTGGCGACGACACAGGGACATTACTATATTACACTAACCAGGCTATCTGCATTAATACCCTCAGCCGACATGTGTTTACTCGCGGCAAGGCATCAAAACACCGCTGGGGCACTTCTAAAGCAAGTCTTGGGAATGCGGCTCCATCTCCAAGTCGTCCACACCCGCCCAATACGCTGTTGATCCGACTCATCCACCCGGCAGGGAGATCCCCGTTACTTTCTTGTACAGGGAGACCGCGTAGGAATCGGTCATACCCGACACAAAATCGGTCAAGCGCAATAAACGGGTGTAATCGTCATCCGCGGGAACACCGCCGGGACCGATAAACTGCTCGGGTATCAGACGAATCATCATCTGACTGCGGGGACTCGCGTCTTTGGCATGTTCCGCCACGTCATCGATGATCGGGATAAAACGTTCCAGCAGCTCGCTGATCACTTGGAATCCGGCGGTTTCGATTTCGATGACTTCGGGCGCGATGTAGATCTTTTCCCGGGCCACCTCGATCAACTGGTCCATGGCGTCACGATGCGGTATATGGCTCATCAGCGGCTCGTCAAAGGCGCCGTTGAGGATGGCCTGCTCATGCTCGAGAAAACAGGTCAGGATCTCGCTGATGGCCCGGCTGATGACTTTGGCGCGTAAAAACTCGATCTTCTCCTTGTCGCCACTGATGCCGTTCAATCGAACCATCGGCACGGTCTGGCTATCCAGTACCGCAAGAAAGAGATCCTCTGCCTCCTGAAAACTGAGATGCCCCAGACGATAACCGTCTTCGATATCGATTACCCGATAACAGATGTCATCTGCCGCCTCCACCAGAAATGAAAGCGGATGGCGGTGCCAGATCGCCAACACCGGATCCCGGCGTATCAACCCGACGGTTTCCGCAACCGTTGTGAAATTCTCCTGGTCCTCGGCACTGAACCCGGGTTTGCGGGCACTGACGCCTTCGAACCGGCCATTACCGATACAGGATTCCCGGGGATATTTTGCGAATGCCGCCAGGGTCGCGCAGGTCAACTGCAAGCCTCCGGGATTGTCCCGGTTCTGCAGTCGGGTGATTACCCGAAACCCCTGGGCATTACCCTCGAAATTGAGAAAATCCTCCCGCTGGCTGCCACTGAGTACCGCCACCCGCTGACGACCATAGGCGGCGGTTTCGGCCCAGTGGCGGATGGCATCCTCGCCGGAATGTCCAAACGGCGGGTTACCGATATCGTGTGCCAGACAGGCCGCCGCGCAGATATCGCCAAAATCCGAAGCCTCGTGACCGCTCAGACCATGCCGCGCAATGATCTGCTCACCGACCAGGGTACCCAGAGAACGCCCGACACTGGACGACTCCAGACTGTGGGTCAAACGGGTGCGTACATAGTCGATCTTCGATAAGGGAAAGATCTGGGTCTTGTCCTGCATACGCCGGAAAGCGGAGGAAAATACGATCCGGTCGAGATCCCGCTGGAAATCGGTTCGCATGGCGCCTGCGCCGGACAGATCGGCAGCGCCCAGGCGTTTGCGCGAAAGAAGTTGCGGCCAATTCATTGACATGTCGGGGTCTCGTTAGGGTGCTTCCGGGTTGATTGACGTGAATCCATCAGAATGGCTGGGCATAGCCTATTAAGGTGCCGGGTTAATATCAACTTCTGGCCGTATCACTGACCAGCGTGTCGTCGATTCGCTCTCCCCCTTGCAAGGCAAGCACGCCCGCCACTCCGATCAGTATCGCGCCGAATACAAACTGCAGACTCAATAGTTCACCCCAGAAGAGGTAGCCATAGGCCGCGCCGAAGAGTACCGAGGCATAGGTGAACGGGCCGATTTGCGCCGCAGCGGCGATCGCGTATGCGCGGGTCAACATGAGCTGCCCCAGGGTGCCTACCAGACCCATCGCCGCGAGCAACCCCCACTGTACCGGCGTGGGCTGCTGCCAGGACCAGAACATGGGTACCACCGAGATCAGGGAACTCAGCAGGGCGAAATAGAACACCACCCGGACCGAGGGTTCACTACGCCCCAGACGTCGCAGAGTTACTTTGGCAAGGGAGGCCAGAGCCCCGCCCAACAACCCCACCAGCGCCACATGGTTGAACTCCCCCTCCGGATTGAGTACCAGGATAACCCCACTGAAACCGACAGCAATCGCCAGTAAAATCATGCGATGCAGGGGTTCCCGCAGCCAATACCATGCGATCAGTGGCATGAACAGCGGCGAGGTCATTTTCAACAGCATGCCGTCGGCCAGACGCAGATGGGTCAAGGCATAGAAAAAGCAGTACATTGCGGAAACACCCGCAGCGGATCTTAGGAGATGCAGGTGAAACACCCGGGTTCGCAGGTTGGTTACCCCGCTGCTCCATACCAGAGGCATCAACAGCGCCAAACTGAATATATTGCGCATGAAAACGGCCATTTCGCTGGGCAGACTCTGAGTCACATGCTTGACGATGGCGCCCATCGAGGTGAACAGGAGTTCTGAGGCGAGGATGAACAATGCGCCCAGCAACAGGTTTTGTCGATACAACATAAATCATCACCGGCCTGACCGGATTACCCAAAAAATGATGTCATTGCGCCCAACTGAGCCGTTCCCGACTCCCAGGCTCTCACTGCCCCCGAGTCCGTAAGGCGTATAGATCCATCCTTGAATGGTATAGAATCAAGCCTAGCGATTATAGCGTGATGCCATGCCATTGGGCGCGCCTTGCGGGTTACTCCTTGCCTTGGGACCCGTATGGGTCGCTATAATCACGTATCAGCATGAGACACTGGCAGGCTAGTTCCACAGATTATAAGAGAATTCGTGCACATGTCCCCTCTCCAGTGTCTTTCCCTTACCTTTCTCTTTCTGTGGCTGAGTCGTCACTGAGGCCCTCCAGAGCAAGATGCCGCTGAGAATTTCAGGACTCCTGGTGCTGCTGTTCATACTCGGTATCGCCCTCTCTTCGCAAACCCCCGCGGGCGGTATCGATGAATCCGGGATTCTCATGCTCGCCGCCCTGCTGGCGGGTTACGTCGCCCTTAATATCGGCGCCAATGACGCCGGAAACAACATCGGCCCTCTGGTTGGTTCAGCGGTGATTCGCCTGGGCGCCGCCATGCTGTTGGCGGCGGTGTTCGAGATGGCCGGAGCCCTACTGGCCGGAGACGGAGTAATCAGCACTATCAAGCAGGGTATCGTGGACCGACAGCAGCTCGGTGACCATCAGGCGATCATCAAAGTCATGCTCAGCGCCATGCTGGCCAGCGCCCTCTGGCTACACGCCGCCTCCCTGAGCCGCACACCGGTCTCCACCACCCACACAATTGTCGGAGGGGTATTGGGCGCTGGCATCGCAGTAGGTGGAACACTGGTGATCAACTGGAAACTGCTCGGCGCGATCACCGTCAGTTGGCTGGTTTCGCCGCTGTTGGGGAGTCTCATCGCGGCCCTGCTGCTCTATCTGATCAAGCGCACCATCACCTACCAGACGGACATGTCCAAGGCGACGGAAACGGTTGTCCCCCTGTTGGTGGGCCTCATGGCCTGGAGTTTTACCAGCTATCTATTGATCAAAGGGTTGAAGGCCAGTTGGCGTGTCGACCTGAGTACCGCCCTGCTGTGTGGCCTGAGCGTCGGCACCGGGGTATACCTGATCAGCAAACCCACGATCAAGCAGCGAACCGCCCTGCTGCCGAACACCAAATCCGCGGTGAACCGGCATTTCAACCTGCCCCTGCTGCTGGCGGCCAGTCTGTTGAGTTTCGCCCATGGCTCCAATGACGTGGCCAATGCCATAGGCCCGCTGATCGCGGTAAAGGAAGCCCTCGGACAAACATCCGATGGCACCGCACCGGGGCTGACTACCTGGCTACTACTGATCGGGGCCATCGGAATCCCCCTGGGGCTGGTACTGTTTGGCAAACGCCTGATCACCACCCTGGCCAGCGAGATCACCGAACTCGACCAGGTACGGGCCTTCTGCATCGTCACCTCCGTCACCATCACCGTGTTGCTGGCCAGTCAACTGGGCATACCGGTCAGCAGCACCCACACCGCTGTCGGCGCGATATTCGGTATCGGTTTTCTGCGTGAAATTCTGAAAACCCGCTATGCGGTCAATCTCGAGATGATTCGACGTCACAAGAAAGGGCAGGACGAAGAGGAGATCGAGTCCTTCATCGCCCGTTTCGACGCCTCGTCATTCCGGGAAAAGGGGCAGCTGTTAAAACAGATCAGCCAATCTGAAAGCATGCCCATCAGCAAGAAAGACCGAAAAGGTCTGGAGAAACTCTACCGGCGGGAACTGGTAACCCGATCCACCTTCCGGCGCATCATCCTGGCCTGGTTCATCACCCTGCCGGTGACCGGTTCGCTGGCCTCCCTGCTCTACCTGATCATGGACACCCTGTGGGGCTAGTGTAGTGTCCTACATAAATCATACATTTAGACGAGGCCTATCATCAGTTGGCGCTTAAATCCCTTGCCTCGCCCTGCGGGAAGCCACTCAAGCCACGATTGCTGCGTTGCACCCCTTGGAAAGGGAACAGCCATTCCCTGCACCCCAAGGGCAC
>JBNKJP010000011.1:0-20927 GCA_050291245.1 Candidatus Thiodiazotropha sp.
GCACGGTTACAAGGACAGTATTGGCTCATCGCATGCCTTCAGTATGGATCAGGATTGCGGTTGATCGAAAGTGTACGGCTGCGTGTCATGGATCTCGATTTTGAGCATCGAGCCATCTATGTGCGAAATGGCAAGGGCGGGAAGGATCGGGTCGTGACTTTGGCCGATGAATTGATTACACCGCTGAAGAGGCATCTGGAGGTGGTGCGTACACAGCATGAAAGGGACCTGGCCGAAGGGCTCGGCGCAGTCTATCTACCTCATGCACTGGCGAAAAAGTATCCGAATGCAGAACGTGAATGGAAGTGGCAATATCTGTTTCCCGCAGGCCAGCGCGGTATTGATCCTCGTTCTGGCGCGAAACGTCGTCACCATTTGGATGAGAGTTGTGTCAGAAAAGCGGTTACTGGTGCGGTCAGGGCTTCGGGGATTGATAAGAAGGCAAGCTGTCATAGCTTGCGTCACTCCTTCGCCACACATCTTCTCGAACGAGGACAGGATATCCGTACTGTTCAAGAGCAGTTGGGCCATAAAGACGTGCGGACAACCCAGATCTATACCCATGTCATTCAGAGAGGTGGCTCGGCTGTTCGCAGTCCTTTGGGGGATGTTCTATCAAAGGTGTGACAGGTGCGTCGAGCTTATCAGTATACTCAAGAATCGCTTCTGTGTTGTGAGGCAGAATATTATCTTGTTACCAAAAGGCTAAAGGCCATGAAACAACAGGCCAGGTTTGAAGTTCCAAATCATTTGCCGTTTTTAGAAGCAGTGTGCTGGGATTTAGGTGATGTGCACAAGCTCACCCCGGACGAAATGCTCAACAGATACGAAAGAGGCTGGGAATATCGTGGCATACTGGCGGACGTTGAGGGTGGCGAGAAAACGTTTATCCGGAAGCTTGCTGTCGCAAAAGGTTCTTGGCTTCAGAAAGATATCTGAATGAGAATTCCATAAAAAAAACCTGTAAATCATCAATGTGTCATCGGATCCTGTAACCCGCATGACACCCGGTACAAGCCGCCGTAATCTCAGGCAAAGTCTTATAACCAAGTGCCAGATCCCCCTCCTGAGCCACCAACGCAAATCGGCTGGCAGCCCGATGCATCTCAGTCCCCGCCTTACGCATCCCCTCCGGCATGAACTTAGCCATGTGTTCGGAGCCGTGGGCATCCAGTGAACTCATTCCAAGCCGCTGCTCCGCGAGTTCACCGGCGGCATCGAGTTTTCCTTCGGCCATGAGTTCGAGGATCCGGTTGAGCGTCTCCAGGTGTTCGCGCATGTTGGCCATCATGTGTTGCTGCATCCTCTCAGGGAATTCGACCCGTAAGCGGGATTCTTCGGCCGGTGCGGATGCTCCTGTCAGGCACAGCAACGCCATTCCCGCAGCAGTCAGCCTGGATTTTATCCCCTTGCCCCGCAAAACATGGGCACAACGCCCGTCACTACTCAAGATTTGCTCGCCTCGGATTCCTTGTGCGCCACCGCCAGATGCGCCAACTGCTCATACAACTGATACTTGGTCTTGATCTGCTGCTGCGCCTGTCTGAGGAACCGCTCCGAGGCTTCCGGATTAGTGCGTTGCAGAACACTGAAGCGGGTCTCGGTGGCGGCGAAATCCCGGTAGGGAATCGACGGTTCCTTGGAGTCCATCTTCAACGGGTTTTCGCCGGCCTGGGTACGCCGCGGGTCGTAGCGGAACAGGGGCCAGTGGCCGGAGTCGACGGCCATCTCCTGCTGGCGGATGTTGTTGGCCAGATCGACACCGTGGGCGATGCACGGTGAGTAGCAGATGATCAGGGAGGGACCGTCGTAGGCTTCGGCTTCGAGGAAGGTGCGCAGGGTCTGTACGTCTTTGGCACCGAAGGCGACCTGGGCCACGTAGACATTGCCGTAGGCCATGGCCATCAGGGCCAGGTCTTTTTTGTTGCTGGCCTTGCCCCCGGCGGAGAACTTGGCCACCGCGCCCAGGGGGGTGGCCTTGGAGGTCTGGCCGCCGGTGTTGGAGTAGACTTCGGTGTCGAGCAGCAGGATGTTGACGTTGCGTCCGGTGGAGAGCACATGGTCGACGCCGCCGTAGCCGATGTCGTAGGCCCAGCCGTCGCCGCCCACCAGCCAGACGCTCTTTTTAGCCAGACTGTCCGCGGTGGCCAGCAGGCTGCGCGCTTCGGGGGTGCCCAGGGTGCGCAGTTTCTCCTTGAGGGTTTCGATGCGTTCGCGCTGTTCGAAGATCGCCGCTTCGCTGTGCTGATCCGCATCGAGCAGGGCGTCGGCCAGTTCCGCGCCGATGGGTTCGCGCAGGGCGCGCACCAACTCCCGGGCATGGTCGGTCTGCTTGTCGATGGCTACCCGCATGCCGAGGCCGAACTCCGCATTGTCTTCGAACAGGGAGTTGGACCAGGCCGGGCCCCGGCCCTCGGGGTTGGTGGTGTAGGGGGTGGTGGGCAGGTTGCCGCCGTAGATCGAGGAGCAGCCGGTGGCGTTGGCGATGACCATGCGGTCGCCGAACAGCTGGGTGGCGAGTTTGACATAGGGGGTTTCGCCGCAGCCGACGCAGGCGCCGGAGAATTCGAACAGGGGCTGCATGATCATGGCTCCTTTGAGGGTGGTCTCCTTGAGCCTGGTGCGATCGTATTCGGGCAGGGCGGCGAAGAAGTCCCAGTGGGCTCGCTCTTGCTCGTGATAGTCCGGGTTGGCGGTCATGTTCAGCGCCTTGCGCTTGGGATCCTGCTTGTCGCGGATCGGGCAGATTTCAACGCATAACCCACAGCCGGTGCAGTCGTCCGGGGCGACTTGGTAGGTGATGTGGGTGCCGGGTTCGAAGTCCTTGCCACCCTTGACCTGGGTGTGCAGGAAGCCTTCCGGGGCATCCGCGGCGAGGGCTTCGGGGAATACTTTGGAACGGATCGCCGCATGGGGGCAGACCAGGGGGCACTTGCCGCAGTGGGTGCAGAGATCCATCTCCCATTTGGGCAGTTGCAGGGCGATGTTGCGCTTTTCGTAGGCGGTGGTGCCCAAGGGCCAGGTGCCGTCGGCGGGCATCAGACTCACCGGCAGGCTGTCGCCCTTGCCGGCGATGATCCGCGCGGTGATTTGCTGGACGAAGTCGGGGGCGTTCTGCGGCACCACGGGTTTGCGGGTCAGGTCCCGGGTGACCGACTGGGGTACCTCGACCTTGTGCAGACCTGCCAGGGCGGCGTCGATGGCGGCGTAGTTGCGCTCCAGCAGGCGCACGCCCTTTTTGCCGTAGGTCTTCTTCACCGCCTCTTTGATCAGGGCGATGGCCTTGTCCTGTTCCAGCAGTCCGGAGATGGCGAAGAAGCAGGTCTGCATGATGGTGTTGATGCGCCGGCCCATGCCGGTCTCATCGGCGATCTTGTAGGCGTCAATGGTGTAGAAGCCGAGTCCCTTGTCGATCATCTGCTGCTGCATGTGTCCGGGCAGGCTGTCCCAGACCTGTTCCGGTGGGACGGCGGAGTTGAGCAGGAATACGCCTCCGGTTGCGGCTTTGTCGAGCATGTCGTAGCGGTCGAGGAAGATGGGTTGGTGGCAGGCGACGAAGCTCGCCTGGTTGTCGCCGATCAGGTAGGTAGAGTCGATGGGTTTCGGGCCGAAACGCAGGTGTGAGACGGTGACCGCGCCGGATTTTTTGGAGTCATACTGGAAATAGCCCTGGGCGAAATTGTCGGTTTGTTCGCCGATGATCTTGATCGAGTTCTTGTTCGCCGAGACCGTGCCGTCGGCCCCCAGGCCGTAGAACACGCAGGCGGTGACCCCCTGGGTGGCGACGGGGCGGAAGGCCGGGTCCCAGTCGATGCTGGTGTGGCTCACATCGTCGATGATGCCCACGGTGAAGGGGTGCTTGGGGTGTTCGTTGCGCAGCTCGTCGAACAGGCCTTTGACCATGGCCGGGGTGAACTCCTTGGAGGAGAGGCCGAAGCGGCCTCCGGTGATGCGGGGCATCTGTGCGATGCGTCCTTCACTGAACGCCTGGGCATAGGCCCCGAGCACATCCTTATAGAGGGGTTCGCCGTCCGAGCCGGGCTCTTTGGTGCGGTCGAGTACGGCGATCTTGCGGGTGCTGGCGGGGATCGCGTCGAGCAGACGCTTGGGGTCGAAGGGGCGAAACAACCGTACCTTGACCATGCCCACCGACTCGCCCTCGGCGGCCAGGTGTTCCACCGCCTCCTGGGCCGCGCCGATGCCTGAACCCATGAGCAGGATGACCCGATCGGCCTGGGGATCGCCCAGGTATTCGAACAGGCCGTATTGGCGTCCGGTGAGGTCGGCGAAGCGGTTCATGACGGCTTCGAGTGTATCCGCCACCCGGTCATAGAAGGGGTTGACCGATTCGCGGCCCTGGAAATAGACATCCGGGTTTTGCGAGGTGCCGCGTATCACCGGGTGATCGGGGGAGAGGGCGCGTTCCCGGTGTTTGGTTACCAGCTCGTCGTCGATCATTGCCCGCACGGTGGCATTGCTGGGCAGGGCGATCTTGTTGACCTCATGAGAGGTGCGGAAGCCGTCGAAGAAGTGCAGGAAGGGGATGCGGGTCTCCAGGGTCGCGGCCTGGGCGATCAGGGCGAAGTCGGCCACCTCCTGAACGCTCGCCGAACAGAGCAGGGCGTATCCGGTGGCCCGGCAGGCCATTACATCACCGTGGTCACCAAAGATCGACAGCGCCTGGGCGGCCAGGGAGCGGGCCGAGACATGTAGCACCGTCGGGGTCAGTTCACCGGCGATCTTGTACATGTTGGGGATCATCAGCAGCAGGCCTTGGGAGGCGGTGAACGAGGTGGAAAGCGAGCCCGCCTGCAGGGCCCCGTGCACGGCGCCCGCCGCGCCCGCTTCGCTTTGCATCTCGATCACGTCGGGGACGGTGCCCCAGAGGTTCTTGATCCCCTTGGCCGACCACTCGTCCGACCATTCACCCATGGGAGAGGCTGGGGTGATGGGGTAGATCGCAATAACCTCGTTGGTCATGTGGGCGATGTGAGCGGCGGCTTCATTGCCATCGATGGTGACCATTTTGTCGGGCATGGGTTTACTTCCTGATTCGTTTTTATGAGTGTTGGCGTGGGCGTGCCTGGGGCAATCGTCTTTCAATATATAGCAGTTCCTGTCTCATTCCGAATCCCTTTTCGGTGAATGGTTTCCCATCCTCTGCCACGCGGCTTGCGTGGATCCGCATAGGGATCAGCGTTGAATTTGGATCCAGATCAACTGTAGGTGAAAAATTCGTATTCTCTACCTAGCCGGCTTGGCTTTTTATGCTAGCTTTTATGAGTATCGAGGGGATCGAGACGATGATTTGATGTAACTCAGTTTCCCGTCGCGGAGCGTTACCTTCCCGGGTTCCGGGTAAGTCACACGGATTACGACAGCATTCAGAGAAAGACCGGCGTGGAGTGAACCGGGTCTTGTGCTTTGGCTTGTCAATCCATCAGCTGACTGGATCGTTTGCCTTCCTGTCACGGAGATGTCGTGAATACGCAAGATCGCACCACCAGTCGAAGTCAACCGGGATTTCTGCCCCGGGAAGGACTTCAGACATTGCTCGATGTTCTGCACCGGGCGGGTTACCGGGTTCTGGGACCCTTACCCCGGGATGGGGGGCTGCAGTACCGGGAGGTCGTCTCGGTCGATCAGTTTCGCCCCGGTTTGCTCAATGAGCAGCGTCCGGGCCACTATCGATTGCTCCCGGGGGATGGGGAGCGCCTGTTCGACTGGAATCACGGACCCCAAGGGTTGAAACCCCTCTGCTTCTCGCCCAGTGAACCGCTGTGGACCGAACAGGCAGAGGGGTTGAGCTTCGAGGCCTGCACACCTGAGGTTTCACCCACTGCGGTGATCGGTGTCCGGGCCTGCGATCTGTCCGCCCTGGCCATTCAGGACCGGCATTTCCTGCATTCCGACGGGCCGGATCCTCAGTATCGTGCACGGCGTGAAGCCTTGCTGTTGATCGGTATGGACTGCGCCCACTCTGCTGAGACCTGCTTCTGCGCCTCCACCGGAGATGGTCCCTCGGTGGGTGAGGGGCTGGATATCGGCATGTCAGAACTCGATGACGGGTACCTGCTTTGGGCGGGTACGGAGCGGGGGGCAGCGCTGTTGCGGGATCTCGCTTTCCAGCCCGCGGAGGAGGCTCAGCTCGAGCAGAGACAGCAGCAGACCGAGCGGGCCGTCCAGGAGCAGCAACGTCACCTGCCGGCCGCTGATGAACTGATGCGTCTCTATCAGCGGCTGGAACACCTGCATTGGCAGACGGTCGGGGATCGTTGTCTGTCCTGCGGCAACTGCACGGCGGTTTGTCCCACCTGTTTCTGCTACAACACGGTGCACGAACGATCGTTGGACGGGCAAAGCGCGCAGCGGCTGCGCCAATGGGACTCCTGTTTCAGCGCAAGCCACAGCAGCATGGGTCATTTTAAGGTACGCAATGAGACCACCCAGCGCTATCGCCAGTGGGCGACGCACAAGCTGGCCGGCTGGCAGACCCAGCAGGGTCGCATTGGCTGTACCGGTTGCGGTCGCTGTATCACCTGGTGCCCGGTCGAAATCGATCTGGTTCAGGAGGTCAGCACCATTTTATGGGAGGGCAGTATCGATGCCTGATCATCATCTGCCTCGTACCGCGGTGATCGACCAGAGGACCCAGGAGGCGCCGACCATCTTCACCCTGAGAATGCAGTTCGAGGATGGGGACGCCCAGGAGGCGTTCGAGTTCGCGCCGGGACAGTTCAATATGGTGACTCTGTTTGGCACCGGCGAGATTCCGATCTCGATCGTCAATGATCCCCTGGACAGCCACTTTTTCGACCACACCATCCGTGTCGTGGGGCGTGTCTCGGAGGGGTTGTCCCGGTTGCAGCCCGGTGACCGGGTGGGAGTTCGCGGTCCCTTTGGCCGCGGCTGGCCCCTGGCGGATGCGGAGGGTCGCGACATATTGTTGATTACCGGAGGCCTGGGTTGCGCCCCGCTGGTCTCGGTCATTCGCTACCTGATGAAGCGTCGCGATAGGTTCGGGCACATCAATATTCTGCAGGGGGTCAAGCATGCCAATGACCTGATCTGGCGGGAGCAGTACGACGCCTGGACCCGGGAACCCGATGTGCATGTATTACTGGCTGCGGACGTGGCTACCCGTGAATGGAATGGCCAGCAGGGCATGGTGACCGAGCTGATCGGCCAACTGCATCTGCGTGTCGGCCGAACCCTTGTCATGTTATGCGGTCCGGAACTGATGATGATGGCCGCGATCGCCAACCTCCGATCCCTGGGAATCAACGATCACCAGATCTGGTTCAGCATGGAGCGCAACATGCAATGCGGTATCGGACAGTGCGGGCATTGCCAGATCGGTCCCAAGTTCGTGTGTCGGGACGGACCGGTCTTTTGCTATTCGGAATTGGCGGATTTTGTGGGGGCGAAGGGGTTTTGACTTAAGAGTTTTGAGTTTTTAGTTGTGAGTTTTTAGTTATTAAGCGTGTGAGCGAAGCGAACTCCTTCAACTAAAAACTCACAACTAAAAACTCAAAACTTCTCCAGACAGGGTGTGTTTTGCGAAACAACTGAAAAGGCATGATCATGCAAAGTGAAAAGCCCAAGCTTGCCGTTCACAAATTCAGCTCCTGCGATGGCTGTCAGCTGGCTTTGTTGAATCTCGGCGAGCCCTTGCTGCAGTTGCCGGAACTGGTGGAGATCGTGCATTTCGCCGAGGCCGGTCCCAATGCCCCCGAGGCGCCGGTGGATATCGCCCTGGTGGAAGGCAGTGTGTCCACTCCCGAGGATGTGGAACGGATACGCCAGGTGCGGGCGCAGAGTAAACTGTTGCTGACCATCGGCGCTTGCGCCACGGCCGGCGGGCTTCAGGCGCTGGCCAATTTCGCCGACCGAAACAGTTGGATGAACGCGGTTTATCCGCATCCTGAATGGATCGATGTACTGAGCCGCTCTGAACCCATCGCCCATTACGTCAAAGTCGATTTTGAGCTGCAGGGTTGCCCGGTCAATTCGAAACAGTTGATCACCGCGCTACGGGATCTGCTCTCGGGTATTACACCTGCCCCGGAAGTCCAGCCAGTGTGCATGGAGTGCAAACGCAAGGGGTTGGTGTGCACCCTGGTGAGCCAGGGGATGCCCTGTATGGGACCGGTCACCCTGGGGGGCTGCGGGGCGCTTTGCCCGGCGACAGGGCGGGGGTGTTACGGGTGTTACGGTCCGGCGGAGCGGGTCAATGATCCGGCATTGGCGGCGCGCTTCATTTCACTCGGTCTGGATCGTGACGCTGTCCTGAGACGGTTTCGCTTTATAACGAACAGCGCACCGGAGTTCCGGAAAGCCGGTGAGCGACTACAGGGTGACACCGATGGCTGAACACCGTGATGTACATATTCACGTACCGGTACTGACCCGGGTCGAGGGCGAAGGCGCATTGGAATTGGATCTGGTGAACGGAACGATTGAGCGCCTGAATCTCAGAATCTTCGAGCCACCCCGGCTTTTCGAGAAGTTTATCGAAGGCTACGAACGCAACCAGGTGATCGACATGGTGGCCCGGATCTGTGGCATCTGTCCTGTTGCCTATCAGATGAGCGCGGTACAGGCCTTCGAACGGCTCTCCGGGTTTACCCCGGATCCCTGGGTGCGCAACATGCGGCGGGCCATGTATTGCGGCGAATGGCTGCAGAGTCATGCCCTGCATGTGCACCTGCTGGCGGCGCCGGATTTTCTCGGCTTCGATTCGGCCATCGCCATGGCGGAGGCCCATCCCGAAGCGGTGCGGCGCGGTCTGGAACTGCAGAATCTGGGTAACGACCTGATTGCGCTTTTCGGCGCGCGCTCGGTGCATCCGGTGGGTGTCCGGGTAGGGGGGTTCTACCGGGCACCGGATCTCTCCGATGTGACGGCTATCCTGGAACGCCTGCACCAGGCCCTGCCCAAGGCGGTGGATCTGGTGGCATGGACCGCATCCCTGGCCTTGCCCGATGATGAACAATCCTTCATCAGTGTCGCCCTGAGTGATCCCGAAACCTATGCCATTAACGAGGGGCAGCTGATCAGCGGACAGGGGCTGGATACCGACATCTGTTTTTTCGAAAGCCATTTTCGGGAGGTGCAGGCACCCCATTCCCACGCACTGCATTGTGAACTGGACGGCCGACCCTATCTGACCGGACCGCTGGCCCGGATGAATTTGAACTTCCACCAACTGCCCGCCTCGGCCCGGCAGGTGATGGAGGGTTGCGGGATCAAATTCCCCAGTCACAACATGTTCCATAGCATCGTGGCCCGGGCGATAGAGACCCATTTCGCCATCACCGAGGCGATCCGCTTGCTGGACAACTATCAGGTGCCTGATCAGGCCTACGAGGAGGTGAAACCGGTGGAGGGCAATGCCTTCGGTTGCACCGAGGCTCCCCGGGGGATTCTATGGCATCGTTACGATGTGGATGATCAGGGTATCGTACATTACGCCCGGATCGTTCCCCCCACCAGTCAGAACCAGGCCCGGATCGAGGAGGACTTGAGCCAATCCCTGCAGAAACTGGGATTCGATCATAGTGACGAGGTGTTGCGGCTGCGGGCCGAACAGGTGATCCGCAACTACGATCCGTGCATCTCCTGTGCGACCCATTTCCTCAAGCTGAATATCCACCGAGGATGATTCGCATCATCGGTGTCGGATCCCCCTTCGGCGCCGATCGTCTGGGCTGGGAGGCCATCGACCATCTGCTGTCCCGCGCCCCGGACGGCTGTGAACTGATCAAGCTCGATCGTCCGGGATCCGGTTTGCTGCGTTACCTGGAGGGGGTACAACAGGTGGTGATCATCGATGCCGTGGTACAAGGCATTGCGGCGGGTGAAGTGGCGGTGATCTCCCGGGAGACCCTGGCGGATCCCTGCGGACTGACGTCCTGTCATGGCTTTGGGGTGGCGGATGCCCTGGCGTTGGCGCAACGGCTTGGTAGTTTACCGCAACGCATCGATCTGCTCGGGATTGGCGCGGGGGAGGATCTCAGAGTGGCCCCGGGGTTGAATACGGCGGCCCTGGAGTCCGAACTCTTGCGGTTGGATATTCCTCTCTGAGCTGAATGGCACGAGCTTAAGCCAAAATCATCGTCATCCCGGCGCATGCCGGGATCCAGAAAGCCTGACGGTGCAATATTTGTACTTGTTCCCACGCTCTGCGTGGGAACACAGACATAGGCCCAATGGACAACTCTAATCTTATCAATACCAATGGGGTTAGGTATGCATTCCCACGCAGAGCGTGGGAACGAGGTTCCGCGTTGAACCGCAAATGGATTCAGTAAAGCCCAGCAGATTGCGCTTCCATTCGCGGTTAATTTTCTTTGAGATGTTCTTCCATGACCTGGTTTGCTTTCCTCTTGGCTCGAACACTACACTCCCACCGGGTATTTCGATTGTAATATAAGTATTCTGTAACTTTTGCCGCTAAGCTACCCAAGGGCGGCACGGAAGCTGTCAGTCACATCAACGTTTGCACAGTTCATAGGTTTATTACAGTCAACTCAGGCCGAGTGATCACCTTGACGTGCATCAGGGCAGGTTTATGGGGCCAAGACAGATCGGGCGTTTTCTGGTAGGTCAAAAGCTGGGAGCGGGTAATCAGGGTACTGTGTACCTCTGCCAGGACAGCCGGCTGGAACGTCAAGTGGCGATCAAACTGCTCGACCGCTCGTTGCAGGCCTCTTCGTTCCGGGATGAAGCGCGGACCATGAGCCGTCTGCAGCACCCGAATATCGTCTCGATCTACGAGGCGGGGGATCACCAGGGTACCCCGTATCTGGTGTTCGAATTCGCCCAAGGTGATCTGCTCTCCGATCTGATTCAGGGGGAAGCCTTGGAGCTGCCCCTGGCGCTGCAGATTTTCAAGGGCCTCCTGGAGGGGATGAGCGAGGCCCACAAGGCCGGTATCGTGCACCGTGACCTGAAGCCTTCCAATATCATCATCAGTCACGATCAGGTGCCGAAGATCATGGATTTCGGTATTGCCCGGCTGGTCAAGGAGTCCAAGGGGCCGGATAAGCAGCTCATTGGAACACCCCGCTATCTGGCCCCGGAATATATCCAGTCCGGCCGGGTCGGGCCCGAGGCCGATGTGTTTGCCCTGGGATTGATTCTCGACGAGATGCTTACCGGTATGCCGGTGTTCAGTGGTCACGACCAGCAGATGGTGGTCGAGGCGATCCTCAAGGTGAATCCCAAGCCACCCTCCCAGTTCAATTCCGTGATCGATGAGAAACTCGACCGGTTCATTCTCAAATCCCTGGAGAAGGATCCGGCGCTGCGCTACCGCGACGCCCAAGAGATGCTCAAGGCCTTTAACGAGATGCGCGCGCCGAAAGGCGAGGTTTCCGCCGAACACGACGAGGCCAGCGGTACGGTGGATTTTCTGCTGCGCCGCATGAAACGCAAGAGCGATTTTCCGGCCCTCTCCCAATCGGTGCGCAGCATCAATGCCATGACCAATGTCAGCGACAAGGACGTCAACCAGATGGCCGGGGTGATCGTCAAGGATTTTGCCCTCACCAACAAGATCCTCAAGGTCGTCAACTCGGCCTACTATGGGCGTTTTTCCGGGCGCATCGGCACCGTCTCGCGAGCCGTAGTGGTATTGGGCACCCAGGCGATCCGCTCCCTGGCGGCCTCACTGATCTTTTTCGAACATATCGAAAACAAGGAACAGGCCGAACGGCTTCGGGAACTGGTCTCCGCAGCCATGTTCCGTGCCACCCTGGCGCATAATCTGGCCGAAGAGATCGATCCCAGCGACCAGGAGGAGTACTTTCTTACCGGACTGCTGAACGATCTGGGTAAGCTGCTGGTGGCCTTCTACCTGCCGGAGGAGTCCCGGGAGATCGAGCGGCAGATCGAGGCCGAGGATAGGGAGCCGATCGCGGTGCAACACGCTGTACTGGGTGTGAGTTTTGAACGCATCGGCATGGAGATCGCCAAGCAGTGGAATTTTCCGAAGTCCCTCATCGACAGCCTCAAGGCCTGGCAGGGGGATCACAAACCGGTCAACCGCATCGAAAAGCGACGCCTGGTCACCGGGTTCGCGAGTGAAGCGATGAAGGTATTGGTCGAAGACGGACTCGACAACAAGAGCGCTCTGGAGGCGCTGACCAAGAAATTCGCGAAAAATCTCGATCTCAATACCAAGATGGTGACAAAACTCGCCCAGCGGTCCCTGGACGAATTTCAGGAGGTGGCCCAGGCCATCGCCTCGGATGTCTCGGCCAGTTTCATAGAAAAACTCAAGGGTGGGGCGCAGACGAGCACGGTTAAGGCGGAGGCGGAGCGTGCGGCGTCCCAGTCACTCAATCGGGATGGTCTGGGCGAGACCCAGATCCTGGATGAGCGGCATGAGGAAACCCAGGATGAGATGCCGGAAATGTCAGCCCAGCCCAGCACCGAGGAAACCGAGGCACTGCTGATGGACGGACTGCAGGAAGTGACCGGAATGCTGGTTGGTGACCACAGTGTTTCGCAGATCTTCAACGTGGTCCTTGAAACCATGTACCGGGCCGTGGGTTTCCAGCGGGTGGTGCTCGCTTTGCTGAATCGGCAAAAGGGGGAGATGGCCGGACGGCTTGGATTCGGTGAGGATGCGGATGCCTTCGTCAAGGCCTTCCGTTTTCCCACCGCTTACCACGTAGATGTGTTCCACGGGGCATTGAAAAACGCCGTGGATGTCTATATCGCCGATGCCACAGAACAAAAGATCCAGGCGGATATTCCGGACTGGTACAAAAAGATATCCAAGGCCGGTTCGTTTCTGATCTTTCCCCTGGTGGTCAACAAACGCACCCTGGGACTGATCTATGCGGATCACGCCCGGCCACACGGCCTGGCGATAGATAAGAAACGGCTCAATCTGTTGAAGTCCCTGCGCAATCAGATCGTATTGGCGGTACGCACCTGATTCGTCATCCCGGGTAAGTTGTTTCATCTTGTTCCCACGCTCCGCGTGGGAATGCATACTGAGTTCGATATAACGATTATCCTTGCTGAGTCATCCATACTCCGGTCTGCATTCCCACGCAGAGCGTGGGAACGAGGGGTTATCGGACGCTCCCCTCTTTGGTCAGCGCCTGAATCTTTATCCTGGTACAGTTGTTTTCAAGTTGTATGGGAACAAAATACGCTGTTCCCGCCTCTATTGGTTCTGATTGCTTGCCATCATTACATGATGTGAATCACAATTCCGGCCTATCACATCAAAGGGAGCCCAAGTATGACGTTCGCAAAATCGCTCACCACCCTCGCGGTATTTACTCTTGTCTCATCAGCTCAAGCTTTTGAATTAACCAGCCAGGATATTCAACCGGGAAAACTCATGCCCAAGGCCCAGGAGTACATCGGGTTTGGCTGTGAGGGGGGCAACCTTTCACCTCAGCTTGCCTGGCGTGACGTCCCTCCCGGTACCAAGAGTTTCGCCGTGACGGCCTACGATCCGGATGCCCCTACCGGCAGTGGCTGGTGGCACTGGCTTACCTACGACATCCCGGCGAAGGTCCGGGAACTGCCCCGTAACGCCGGGGACACGGATACCGATATCGCACCCAAGGGGATGGTGCAACATCGCAACGATTACGGTGCGACCGGCTTCGGTGGTGCCTGTCCCCCGCTCGGAGATAAGGCCCATCGCTACCAGTTCAAGGTCTTCGCCCTGGATGTGGAGAGTCTGGACATCGATCCTCAGAGTTCCGCGGCGCTGGTCGGCTATTTAATTCATGCCCACAGCCTTGGTGAGGCGGATCTGGAGGCCAAATACCAACGCTGATGGGGATCCGCTCGATACCGGAGCAATATTGACAGGGAGAAGTACTGCATGAAAAACGGAATTTGGTCACTATTTCTACTATTCGGGATGTCCCGCCTGCAGGCGGGAGGTATCCCGGAACAGGAAGTGCTGACCTTTGATCAACCGATACCTGACACACTCGATCTGAGGTTCTCCGATGGTGATGAGCTTTTGCCGAAACGGGGGGACTTCAGGATTGAGTCCTGCCTGCTGATGAGCAATCCTTCCGGAGCGCGCTGGGCAGTTGTTACCCTGCACAACCTGTCGTCCTCTCAGCGCTTGCTCGATGAGGAACACCTCGTGGCGCTGTTTGCAGATGGGACGCGCAGAAATCCAATCAACACCGGCTATACCTTCCGTGGTGGTGAGCAGAATACCCTGACTATGAGTTTCGGCGAGAGTCCGTATCCGATTCTCCGGGTGGAAGTGAGAAACTGAAAGTCGGTTTATCCGGGCCCCAAATAAAACATCAGACTACTGAAGAAATCTTCGGTAGTCTGATGTAGCTGCCAACCAATCGGTTGTCTATGGCAGATCCGTTTGCCGTTGTGAGTGCTTACATGGCCTCTTTCATCGCGATGTTGGACAGGTCACTTTCGCTACCGTCATTGTCGTAAGCCGTGATGGCGAAGTAGTAGGTGCCGGTTTCCAGGTTGTCCATGACCGTGGTTTCCGCGTTGCCATCGTCCAGATCCATGACCGGTTCCAGGTTGCTCGAGGTGGTGCCCATGTAGATGCGGTAGCCGTGGATTTCACTCAGGTCCAGGCTGCTGCCATCGGCTCTGGTGCTCGGGGCGACCCAGGCGAGGCTGACACTACCGGTGGTACCTTGTTGTACGGCTTCCACGGTCAGGCTCAGAGGACTCAGAGAGGCGGTGTCGGTACCATCGGAGACAGAGATCACGATGTTGCCGTAGGTGCCGGTGTCGCTATCGTTGGGTACGCCGCTCAGGGTGCCGGTATTGGTGTTGAAGCTGGCCCAGCTCGGCAGATTCTCGATGCTGAAGGTCAAGGTGTCGTTGTCGGCGTCAGAAGCGTTCGGGGTGAAACTGTAGGAGGTACCTGCAACCACATTCTGATTCGGGGTGCCGCTGATGACCGGTGCGGTGTTCGGAACTTCCGCATCCTGGATGGTCACGATGCTCACGCTCGGTGAATTCAGGGTGTAACCGGTGCTCGGTGCGTCGAGATGGACTTCCAGGGTTTCATCTCCTTCGGCAAGTGTGTCGGTCAGGGTGACCAGGCGGATGGTCTTGCTGGCTTCGCCGTCCAGGAAGTTCAGCGGGGTCCAGGCATATCCGTTGTAATCCACACTGTTACGGGCTTCCACACCGTAAGTGCCATAGTTCACTGTGGCCGCGCCGTGGCTGTTGCTGCGGGTAACGGTCAGGGTGGCCGTGCCGCCTTCTTCAACCGAGTAGGCATTGTTGGCGAACTGGAAGGTACCGCCGGTTTCGGCCACATCCGCGACCGTGATGGCGAAGGCAGACAGGCTGGCTTGCGCACTGCCGTCGGAGACGCGGATCACGATATTGGAGTAGGTACCGGCGGAATTGGAGTCCGGGGTGCCGGTGATGGCGCCGGTGCTGGTATTGAAGTTCGCCCAGCTTGGCAGGTTACTGACTGAGAAGGTCAGGGCGTCGCCGTCCGGATCACTGGCGGAAGGGGTGAAGCGGTAGGCTACGCCTTCATCCAGACTGGTGGTCGGGGAACCGCTGATGGTCGGTGGCTGGTTGGTATTGGTGACGGTGATGCTAAACGGGCTCAGGGATGCCGTGGCGCTGCCGTCGCTTACGCTGATACGGATGTCGCTGGTCGTGCCAGCCTGGGACATGTCAGGAGTCCCACTGAGTACACCGGTGCTGGCGTTGAAGCTGGCCCAGGACGGGCGATTGACGATGGAGAAGGTCAGGGCATCGCCGTCCGCATCACTAGCGGTCGGTGCGAATCTGTAGGTTGCGCCTTCGGCTACGCTGGTGGCCGGGGAGCCGCTGATCATCGGTGCGGTGTTAGGAATTGCCGCATCATGAATGGTGACGATGCTGATGCTCGGGTTGTTCAGAGTGTAACCGGAACTCGGTGAGTCGAGATGGACTGCAAGGGTTTCATCCGCTTCGACGATGTTGTCAGCCAGAGTGGTCAGACGGATGGTCTTGCTGGATTCGCCGTCCAGGAAGCTCAAGGGCGTCCAGGCATATCCGTTGTAGTCCACCGTATTGCGGGCTTCCACGCCGTAGGTGCCGTAGTTCACTGTTGCGGCGCCATGACTGTTGCTGCGGGTAACCGTCAAAGTGGCCGTGCTGCCTTCCTCCACATCGTAGGCATTACGTGCGAACTGGAAGGTGCCGCCTTCTTCAACCACATCCGCGACCGTGATAGCGAAAGGCGACAGACTGGTTTGCGCGCTGCCGTCAGAGACGCTGATCACGATATTGGAGTAGGTAGCGGCATCGTCCATACCCGGGGTTCCGCTCAGCAGACCGGTGGCGCTGTTGAAGCTGGCCCATGCCGGACGGTTGGTGATGGAGAAGGTCAGGGTGTCGCCGTCCACATCGCTGGCGCTGGGACGGAAGGAGTAGGCCTGACCTTCGGCGACCTGAGTACTCGGGGTACCGCTGATCACCGGCGCGGTGTTCGTCGGAGGCGTGTCATTTCCGCCAGCGCTGACACAAGTGGCCGGTGCATTGTCGACCGATCTATCACTTGAGCTGGAACCGCTTTCCGCGTGGATATCGCAGGGAATCACACTCGGACGTCTGCTATAGAAACGCCAATTGCCACGCCGATCCACAACCGTGGCGCCGAGAGACTCGGAGGTGTTCGCGAGAAAGGTTTCAACAACGCTGCCGGGTTCGCCACGTCCTCGCAAAACCAGAAGACTTCTGGAGTCTTTCCAGTATGCCTCGTCAAACGAGAAGGCAGCCGCCTGAGCGAAGTTCGACTGTGTAGAGAACAGAGCCGAAACGATGGCGATAGTGATAAGTTTGCGTGTTGCTTTCATGACCTTTGACCTCGAAAAAGTTTTCGTCTCCCTGACGATGTTGCACACTATGACGGTTGCGACGGGATTTTCTGCATACACGAGATCACACTTTCGAGGGACGGAAGTCACACTATTTGCTGGCATTTTCTGCAGTGTGACTCAGCTACAAAAGCACTATGATTAGCGTCACATTTTGTAAGCGCAGGTGATTTAAGTACTCAAGTTTTCGTAACACCTGGAACGGCTGTCGGGAGGGAAAAAGGGTGAAGAAAATTCGTTTGAATCTGGATAGGGATGGATTTCGAATAAGATGATGAAAAGTTGGGGAATCCAGGGAATTTAAAAGGTGTTTAACTGCGGTTTTTCGAAGAACTGAAAAAAAAATCTTGGTTCATGAAAAGGAACGATTATCCTTTACTTAAACCGGAATCAGTGGGTTCATGACGACACATGGCGCAAGCCATTGCTTTCTCAGCGGATTAGTAAAAACCTGGTTTACCGATGGGTAATGCTCAGTTTTTTGATTCTACCGGGAAACCAATATCTTACACTCTGCGCGTACGGTGAACCTACGAACTGAGGTTAATTGCCGACCGGTTCGGGATGGAGCATTCCATGATGGGATATGTAATCCCTTGTGGGTAAAGATCGGGTCAATAGAAATCAAAAAATACGGAGGTGAGATATGAAAACGAAACGATTTTTGTCTCTGTTGTTGATCGGTTTGGCACTCCTGGCGCCGTGCGGTGTATCGGCTTCTGATTATGTGATCGACACCGAGGGAGGGCACGCCTTCATTCAGTTTCGCATCAGTCATCTGGGTTACAGTTGGCTGGTGGGGCGTTTCAATAACTTCTCGGGTAACTTCAGTTATGACGATGAGCATCCCGAGAATGCCGCGGTCAGCGTGGTAATCGAAACGGCCAGCATCGATTCGAATCACGCGGAGCGGGACAAGCATCTCAGGGATGAAGATTTTCTGAACGTTGCACAGTTTCCTGAGGCCCGATTCGTGAGTCGCTCCTATACCCGGAAGCCGGACGGGAGCGCGGATCTGGTGGGCGATCTCACCCTCAGAGGCGTGACCCGTTCCATGACCATCGAGGTGGAGCCTGTCGGTTCCGGTCCCGATCCCTGGGGTGGCTATCGCATGGGATTCAGCGGACACACTAAGCTGGTGCTGGCCGATTTCGGGATCACCCGATATCTGGGCGACGCGGCCAAGGAGATGGAACTCTTTCTGGGGGTGGAGGGTGTCCGGGAAAAGTCCGAAAAGGCATCACGGAGTCCGACCAAGTAGTATAGGACCCTACACTAGGGAACGGTCCGCGATCCAGGCGACCTGCAGGCGGATCTTGCGCCAGGGGTTGCGCTCCTCGTCGAGCAGCCGCACGATGGTTGTTTCGAGGCGTTCACCCTGATCCAATAGACGGGCCAGGGTACGGTTATCCCGTTGTGGAATGTACCCGAGGTGCTCGTTACGGAACCAGACAGCGATCGCATAGCGGTCGTGGCGATTGGTCGGTTCACGCCGCAGATGCAGGCTTTCTCCGACCTGCAGAAAGGGCCAGATGGCCGGTGCGCGGTGATATTGGTAACCGGCCAAGGGCGATTCCTGTAGAATCACCCGGCGACGGATGGGAGGCAGCTGGCCGCGAGAGACCCTCGCATGGGGTAGCAATCGGGTCAGGCCCCGGAGCAGACGGGTGACGGGGTTGTGATGATTCATGTTCTGGACTCCCAAGATGTGCTGGATTCAGATGAAAAATAACAACAGCGGTGACTCATTCCACGAGTCCGCGCTGAAGATGGGGGTCCGATGCTCGAATACGTATTTTTTCATGAAACACCCTGGCGGCAGTTTATCGAGTCTGTGGAGCAACTGGGTTTATCGCCTGAGACCTCCGTGGAGGAGGGTGAATGGCTGGTGATGTTGCCGGAAGACCTTGACGAGGAGCTGGATGAGCAGGTCGAGGCCCTCTACGACCGGTGCCTTGAGATGAACGAAAGCCTGGTGGCGGAAGAGGAAGGCGCGGATCATGTGCACCGGGCCGGGATCAATGTCACCCTGGGTGATGGCCGGGTGGTACAGGCGGCGGTGGACCCGAAGCTGGTGACCCGGATTCTCGATGTGGTGTCGATCGAAGAACTCGGCGAACTGGTGAACGCCGTGGTGGACGCGGTGGAGAATCCTAACGACCGGCCTCTGTGTCAGCGTTGAGATCCGGGTCAAGCGCCTGGCGGTTTCGCGCCTCGCCTTGCTGAATCGCCTTTTCTACGGCCATGCGCGCCGCCTTCTTCTTCTCCACCAGTTCGATGTACTCATTCGGTGTCTGGGTGTAGCGGGTTTCAGGCGGATTGTCACTACGATTCATCACATAGATGACCCCGCCGATGATTGCGATCAATATCAGAAAAAAGCCCTGTTTCGACATGTGGATTATCCTTGATGTTGGTTTGTCAGGCGGTTCTTTCACCATGCAGACGCAGGATCGGCCAGTCCCGTTCCCGGGCGACTTCCGCCAGGGTCTGATCCGGATCCACGGCCACGGGGTGGGCGACCTGCTCCAGCAGGGGCAGGTCGTTGTGTGAGTCGCTGTAGAACCAGCTGCCCTCCATGGACTGCTCAAAGGTCTCAAGCCAGTCGTTGAGCCGGTTGACCTTGCCCTCCCGAAAGCTCGGTTCGCCGGCTATCTCCCCGGTATAGTGGCCATCGAGAGTTTCCGGCTCGGTGGCGATCAGATGCCGGATACCAAAGCGTTGCGCGATCGGTGCGGTGACGAAAGAGTTGGTGGCGGTGATGATCAGGGGGATATCTCCGGCCAGACGATGTTTTTCCACCAGTTCCCGAGCCTGTTCGGTGATGATCGGGACGATCTTCGATTCCAGAAACAGGTTGCGCCATTGCGCCAATTGTTGGGGGGAATGCAGGCTCAGTGGGCGCAGGGAAAAGCGCAGAAATTCATAGATATCGAGGTTACCGGCCCGATAGTCGGCATAGAATCGTTCATTCTCTCGTTCGTACTCATCGGCGTCGACGATGCCCTGCTCGACCAGGAACCGTCCCCACAGGTAATCCGAATCCCCCGCCAGAAGGGTGTTGTCCAGGTCAAATATCGCGAGTGCCATGGTTACTGTCCTACAGGTTTCACTGATTCGTGCGAATCGGTCAGGCGTTGCTGTCCCTCGGCCGGGGGAAGTGATTTCCCGGCGTCAGACAGTCTGACCGTTGCCTCGGTATTTTACAGGGTAATGTGACAAAGTAGTGACAATCTTTCATAAACCGGATTGCCCGGAAGGCCCTCGTGGCCTCTGGCGTTGGGGTCGATTTTCGTTCTTGTGACAAAACTTGCGGGAGATTTGCCGCCTTGCCGCTCTCCGGCTTATGTGGAAGAATCTCAGTCAACTCGTTGATATACCGTATGGCGGCAGACTTGATTGATTCGGACGGATTCAGACCAAATGTCGGGATTATCCTGTGTAACGACGATCGCCAGTTGTTCTGGGGGCGTCGTATCGGTCAGGATGCCTGGCAGTTTCCCCAGGGCGGGATCAAGGTTGACGAATCCCCGCAACAGGCTATGTTTCGGGAGCTGCGCGAAGAGGTGGGGCTGCGAGCCGAGCAGGTTTCAGTGATTGGCGCCACTCGCAGCTGGCTGCGCTACCGCTTGCCGGAGCGCTACATCCGACGGCACCGGGAACCCATCTGCGTCGGCCAGAAACAGATCTGGTTTCTGCTCAGGCTCAATTGCAGCGATGATGCGTTCTGCCTGGATCACACGGATACTCCGGAGTTCGAGGAGTGGCGTTGGGTCAAATACTGGTACCCGGTCAAAGAGGTGATCTACTTCAAGCGTAATGTCTATGCCAAGGCCCTGGAAGAGTTGGCGCCGTTGCTCTATCCGGAGGGGACTCCGGGACGACTCCAGACCAGCTATCTGCGTCAGAACCGGCGCTAGTGTAGTGTCCTATATAAATCATACATTTAGACGAGGCCTATCATCAGTTGGCGCTTAAATCCCTTGCCTCGCCCTGCGGGAAGCCACTCAAGCCACGATTGCTGCGTTGCACCCCTTGGAAAGGGAACAGCCATTCCCTGCACCCCAAGGGCAC
>JBNKJP010000012.1:0-355599 GCA_050291245.1 Candidatus Thiodiazotropha sp.
GACCACCTTCATCTCACTGGCCGGCCGCTATCTGGTGCTGATGCCCAACAATCCCCGTGCCGGAGGGGTCTCGCGCCGTATCGAGGGCCAGGATCGCACCGAGCTGCGAGAGGCCATGAGCGAACTGCAACTGCCCGAGGACATGGGGCTGATCGTGCGTACCGCCGGTATCGGCAAGAATTCGGAAGAGCTGCAGTGGGACCTGGACTACCTGCTCCAGCTCTGGCAGGCGATTGAGCATTCGGCGGAGAAATCGGCCCCCTTCCTGATCTACCAGGAGAGCAACGTCATCATCCGCTCGATCCGCGATTACCTGCGGGCCGACATCGGCGAAATTGTTATCGACGATGGCGATGTCTACTCCCAGGCCGAACGCTTCATCAACCAGGTGATGCCGCAATATGGCAAGAAACTGCGGCGTTACGAAGACGAAGTCCCCCTGTTCAGCCGCTACCAGATTGAAAGCCAGATCGAATCGGCCTTTCAGCGCGAGGTCCGGCTCCCGTCGGGCGGCGCCATCGTCATCGACCACACAGAAGCCCTCACCTCCATCGACATCAACTCGGCACGCGCCACCAAGGGCGCGGACATCGAAGAGACCGCCCTGAACACCAACCTGGAAGCCGCCGATGAGGTCGCGCGCCAGCTGCGCCTGCGGGACCTCGGAGGACTGTTCGTCATCGATTTCATCGACATGACTCCTTCACGAAATCAGCGGGAGGTCGAGAACCGCCTGAAAGAGGCCCTGAAACAGGATCGCGCCCGGGTCCAGATCGGACGGATCTCCCGATTCGGCCTGCTGGAGATGTCCCGGCAGCGTCTGCGCCCCTCCCTGGGCGAAGCCAGCGAGCAGGTCTGTCCCCGCTGCAAGGGCCACGGAACGGTCCGTGGTGTCGAGTCCCTCTCTCTGTCCGTGCTGCGCATCATCGAAGAGGAAGCGATGAAGGAGAACACCGGGCGCATCATGGCCCAGTTGCCGGTGGATATGGCGACCTTCCTGCTGAACGAAAAGCGCCCGATGATCCACGATATCGAGAAGCGCCAGTCCATCGAGGTCCTGCTCATCCCCAACGTTCACCTCGAGACACCGAACTACAAGATCGAGCGCATCCGTCTCAGTGAGATGCCGGACGAGGACGAGGACGTATCCAGTTACAAGCGGGTATCCGAGGAATCCACCGAGATCAGCAGCGGCCACACCGCGAGTAAACCGATCAAATCCGAACAACCGGCGGTGAAATCCATCACTCCGGCCAGTCCCGCCCCCCAGAGACAAGCCCCAACCGGTGCACCCGTGGAGGGTCAGGAATCGGGGTTTCTACGACGTATCTTCAGCATCTTTTCCTCCAAACAGCCTGGAGATGCTGAGCGCCGAGACGATACCGAAGTGAAGAAAGCGGGAACCCAGGCAGGTTCCGCGGATAAGGCCGCCCCTCAGGAAGAGACCGGCCAACGGCGCGGTCGCCGCACTCAGTCATCAAGTGGCAATGCGAATCGAAACCGTAAATCCGCCACCGAACAAAAGAGTGACGCTCGCCAGACACAGGACAAACAGACCTCCGGCAAACGCCGTCCGGCCGCGAAAAAGTCCTCCCCTGGCGCGAAACAGACCGCCGATGCAAAACCATCCAGCGAGGCGAAGTCCGGCAACGAACCCAAACCGCAATCCCCTCAGGCCGAAACTCCGACCGGTGGTGACAGCGGCGAGATCAGCCGCCCCAAATCCCGACGGGGACGTCGCGGAGGTCGCCGGCGTCGCAGCAGCGCCGACAAGGCGAATGAGCAGGGTTCGCAGACGAGTACCCCGGAGGCCGGGGAATCCCAGCAGGATGCTTTGGATACCGATACCACGCAGCAGCAGACGCAGAAAAAGAGCCAGAGCCGCTCCAGTGGCTCCAAGCGACCGGCCCGGCAGTCTGCCAAAGCGGATCAAGGCCCTGAGGGTGATCGTGCAAACGAACGCAAGGCATCCCCTGCGGAAGGAGAGACCAAACCGGCAGCACCCCGGGAATCCCGTACTGAGAAGCCGCAAACCCAAGTAGAAACGCGCAAAACGGATGGCGTGGATAAGGCCGAGACCAAGAACGCAGCCCCTCAACAGGAAGAAAAGCCCGCGCTACGCGAGGAAACGGAGAGCAAACCGTCAGCACCCCGACAATCCCGTACGGAGCAGCCGCGAACCCAAGTGGAAACACGCAAAACCGACAGCGCGGATAAGACCGAAACTAAGAAGGAAGTCTCTCAGCGGGTAGAAAAGTCTGAAGTACACGCGGAAGTTGAGAGCAAACCGGCCCCCAAGCCAGCCAAGGAGACCCCCGCCCCCGCGGCTGAAGAGAAACCCAAACTGAAGCAGGTCGAGACCAAGCCTCCGGCATCGGCACCCACACCCGCAGCTCCAGTAGCGGTGGAACAAGCGCCGAAAAAACCGGTTGAACACAAAACCAGCGTCGAAAAGGCCCAGGAGGCTACTCCGCCCAAACCGGCTGAGGCGAAGGACAGCCCTCCCTTGAAACAGGTGGAGACGAAACAACCATCGACGGCCAACGACAAGCCCGGTGTGGTGGACGCTGGCACCGGAGAATAAAAAGAAGCCGAGGCCCAAGGTCTTGAACTCGTTCCCACGCTCTGCGTGGGAACGCATACTAAGTCTGTTGTGACGATCAGCCTTGCTGAGTGTCCGAACCCTGGTCTGTGTTCCCGCACGGAGCATGGGAACGAGATAAACCACCGTCATCCTGGCGCATACCGGGATCCACGCTGCGATATTCCTGGCTCCCGGCCTACGCCGGGATGACCGTCTGTTTTAGCGGTGCTATCCGCTCGGCTTCGCTTTCTGCCCGATCCCGGATTCCGCCTCGCTCCATCCAGGCTCTTTAGCGAGGTACACTCGAGGACGGCTGATACGAACAAATCAACTCAGCGCCCGATCGACTTTAATCCGAGTCAGTAGCCCTCGGGAGGCCTCCTCCACCAGATCGAAGACCCGTTCAAAACCGGCGGTCCCGCCATAGTAGGGATCCGGCACCTCGCGCACCGGCTGATCCGGGGCAAAATCCAGGAACATATGCAACCGATCCTCCAGGCCCGGAGGACACAGGGCTGAGAGGTCCTGAAAGTTGGAACGATCCATGGCAATGACGTAGTCAAACGCCTCGAAATCCGACACGGTCACGATTCGGGCTCTCAGATCACTAAGATCGACACCCCGTTTCAACGCGGTTTCCCGGGCCCGTCGGTCAGGCAAACCGCCGATATGGTAGTCGATGGTGCCCGCGGAATCGGTCAGAATCCGTTTACTCAGACCCTCCTGATCCACCATGGCTCGGAACACCCCCTGGGCAGTAGGGGATCGACAGATATTGCCCATGCAGACAAACAGTACCTTAATGTGATTCATTGATATCCAGCAAAAAATGATCGATACGACGAACTGCGCAACCTAATACGATGCGCATCCAAGTTCAAGGGCCGTTTCATTACCTGGGAAGGAAAGGCAGTCTGGCGGGAACCTTGCCCCGATTGCCGGCGCCTACGACCTCCAGTTCAAGGGTGAGGCGTTGCCCGCGCCTTTCCACGGTGGCACTGGCGGTGTCTACCCGGGTGAGTTTCCAATCATCCTGATTCATCCCTTCAGTGACCCGCAACAGGCGGTTGCTGGTCAGGTCACGGATGACCGCGACCCGGTTCTGTGGCGTGATCACAACCCCCTCCAGTTTCAGCTTGAGCGGTAGTACCCGGGGTGCGGTTTTCACAGCCACCTTCTCTGCGGGCTTCGGTGGCATGCGACCTTCGACGAACAGGGGCCGCTCGGTGATCTCCCGGTAGGCGTTCAGGGGAACCGGGGCAAAGGCGATCCTCGTGGTATTTTCGGGATGATCCGGCTGTTTGGCAGGGACCCGGGTAAAATCCTCCGCCATGGGTGGGTGTTGCCACTGCCAGGCCAGAAGACCGGAAATGGCCAACAGGACACTGAGCAACAACAGGCTCAGGAGGTTGAAGGTACCCTTCCAAGCGCTCATGACGCGGGTCCCTTCATATAACCAACCAGCTGAAAATCGATATCCAGTATCGACTCCGCCTCGCGGATCTGTTCGGTCGCGGGTATGCGACGACGCACTACGGGACGGCTGCGCAGGGTGATCTCATCGATGAACAGATAGGGCTTTTCACTTTCCAGACGATGAAAGATTTGCACGCTCTGCGCCAGATTGCTTTTCATGCGTATCCGCACGGCAACCCGACGGAACCCCTCCTCCTTACTGATATTGATGACCTGGGCGCTGACAATCTCCCCCTGGGCTGCCGAGACAATCTGTTTGACCCGACGCTGAAGTTCCGCTTCGGACAGGGATTCGGTTTCGCTTTGTAAATAACGACGGTCGGCCTGGCGTGTCCGGCTAAGCCGATCGTACGCGCTTTGATAATAGTCTGTCTGGGATGCCATCCGCTGGTAGAGGCCGATCTGGTGCCGCTGTTCGGCGATCCGCTCATCCAGTGTGCGGTTCATGCTCCATACCGGAAACCCCACCAGGAGTATCAACCCCAGCAACACAATCACCAGCAGGCTGACGGCAAGCACCCGGCTCTGTTTTGAATTGAGTCGTTCTGCGATGGAAAGCACTAGCCTTCATCCTGTGAGTTAACGATGTCCGCGGAGATATGGAAGCGCTCGGTATTGTTTTTACTGTTCTGCGTCACCGGCGAACGAAAACTGACATTACGGAACATTTTGGATGACTCGATCAGGGGTATCAGCACGGCCGACGCGACAGACTGACCATACAGATGCACCTTGCTATCACGGATTTCGAATTGGCTGAGCCAGGTGTCATCCGGCAGGATCAGGGTCAGCTCCTGAAGCACATCCAGCACGGAGTGAGTCTGAAGCTTGCGGTCTTCCAGAAAGCTGTTTTCTCGCTCTGCCGCGGAAACCTCGTCGCGCAGAGCCGCGACCTCGTTGGCCTGTTTCTGATATTGACTGCGTGTGGCTTCGAGGGATTCGGACAGCCGGCTCTTCTGATAGAGTGGCAGGGCCAGCTGAACGCATAACAGGATCAGCAGCAACAGCATGAGCACGCCGTTGAGCAGACGATAGCGTTTGATCGGTTTGGAGCGTTGGGACGCGGGCAGCAGATTGATCCCATAGATCCCGGGTTCGGCTTCATCGCAAGGGGCGATGGCGTTAATGCGCACATGATGCTCCCCAAGCTGATGCAGGGCATCCTTGAGTTTTTCGATGGGTGCGAGCACCAGGGTGATGTCCAGTATCCGGTTCTGGCGATCCCGTTGATTGACCCGGTAATCGTAAAACACCTGCTGGGCATTAAACGGCGTATGACGATCCATCTCGAATGCCAGTACTTCACGCAGATTCTCTTCCGCTTCGATCGGCAGGGTGATTTTCTTGATCAGGTAGTGCTTGCGTTCCAGGCACAGGGAGATTTCACTGGCGGCATTTAACAGTCTGCAATGCTCCGAATCCTGCCAATCGAGCACCCGCAGATAATTCTGCGCCACCTCTTCCCCGTTGTTGCCGTGATTGACGAAGCGCAAGGTTTCATCGAGAAAGTGAAGCCGGATCGGGTGACCACCACTGAACAGGCTCTGCATCGACTCAGGCAGCAGGGTGGCGATTTCACCCCACCACCATTGCCAGAACTCCTGTAAACGAAATTTCAGTGTTTGTACCGACATGCCCTGATTCTATCCCGAAGTGGCTGATTTTGTCCGATTACTCTCGCCAGTCCCTCACCCGGTAGGGCTGATCCGGTTGGCTTTGCAACGTGATATCCGCTTGAATGAAAGCGCGTGCACCCTGAACGGTCTGCACCGCCACCTTGATGCGATAATTCTTTTCGGCACCAACGCCCCCCCCTTGCCCGTCTTTCCATTCCCCCCAGTCCGGTTCGATGAAATCAAAGGCGTTACTGAGTGAAGCGTCCCCCTTCGAAACGGGTTGCAGGAGGTCCCGCAATTCACCCGGAGCATAGCGCGGATCGACCTGTCCGCTGCTGGAATAGAGGGTGACATAGGGACGCAGGCGCGCCACCCGGGAGGCATCGAACCCCATGACGTGGGCGAGCTCATCCACGCTGTTCAAGTCACGTCCGGCGGTGGCATTGGCGTAGCCGGCGGCCCGGTAGTCCGCGTCCTCCGCCCCGGCCACGCGACGCAGATCATCCCCGTCGCGCCAGTCCGCGAGGCGGTCCGCCAGCGCTTCCCGTTCCTGCGGCTCATCACTGATCAGGGCGAATAGTTTGATCAATACATCCCGAGGCGCCTGATTGAGGTTGACCAGTCCGGAAGCCTGACGGATGGTGATGCGGGTCACCGCGAAATCACTCTCCAACGGGTAGACCCGGCCATCGAATTCCCAGCGCTGAGCCGGATCCGTGACCATCAGTTCCCGGATTGCCCGGACGAACCCGGACTCGGCCAGGTGCTTTGCCTTGAGTGCCTGCACCGCATTGTGCGCGAGTCGGCTTTCGACCTTGGATTGGGTTGCAAAACTGGCGGCGACAACCATCATCAGCGCGATCAGCCAAAGCACCATGACCAGCGCAATACCGGATTGCCGTACTTGTGAAGCACCGCCTGCCATGTCAGATCCCGCTATGCCAATGCCGCAGGGCAATGTAACGTTGCTGGGAGAAACCACCGGGGCCCCCCGCTTGAATCCCGATCAGTTGCGGATAGTCCCGCATACCCTCCACCCAGAGTTCACTCCAGACGGGGTCTTTCGAACCTTGAAGTTGTCCATAGTACTGAAACCGTACCTCCTCGAGTCCGCTCATCAGTACGCGCCGTCCTCCTTGATCCGGAAGCGTGAAATGCCGGTCCTGAGGCTGATAGGGACGATACATCAACACCAGACGGGTACCCTCGACGCTATCCTGCTCCACCGATATGCGATATTCGAACAGCCCGCCCGCCCGGTAGGGTTGCGGTGCCGGCGCGAGGAACTGCAGCAGATTCGGTTCACCGACGAAGGCCAGTTGCCGACCCTTTGGGGTCTGCCAGCTGATCGGGAGGATTTGCGCAAGGGTCTTCTCAATCCGGGTCATGATCCGTTGTTGCGCAACCTGATGGTCACTGTGTTCAACCAGCTGATCCCATCCCTTGAGATTGATGAACAGCATCGAAACGGCGGAGGTAACCATTGTCGCCAGAATCAACAAGGCAATGAGGATCTCCAGCAACGTGAAGCCGGCTTGGGACGGATGACACCACCTTCCCTGTTCAACTCCGGCCATAGACCATCCCCTGCCGGGTGAATAGGAGGCTTCGCTCCCCTGAGGCGGAATCCCAGTGGATCTCGAGTCGCTCTTCATACGGGACGGCCGGGATCGCAAGCCGTTTCTCCTCCCAGCCGTTCGTGTTGGGGTAACGTTCATAGCGCCAACGGTAGCCCCCCGCTTCCGTCCCTTCCCGGCGCGCTTCGGCAGCCGTGATCTCAACACTCATCTGCCCCATCCGGGCTTCGGCGATGGAGATCGCTTCCAGGTATCCCGAGGCGACCTGATGATTGCGTATCGCCCCTGAATTGATGCGCAACACCACGCTCATGGTCATGGCCAGAATCACGAACGCCACCAGGACCTCGATCAGGGTCATGCCCTTAGATTCCGAATGAGGATGCATGCTCAGCCTGCGTTTTCTGGGAAAGAATTTCGACCTGACTGGTCAGCCAATCCACCTGAACCGTATATCCGCGGGCGCCTGCTTCAATCCGGATCTCACCACCGCTGGCACTGCCATCCGGGTAGAAATGCAACTCCAGGGTCTGTTGGGAGGGGGCCCCGGGTGGGCGAAAAAAATGGATTCCTTCCGGTAACTGACGTAGCGCACCGGTGTTGATTTGCGCACTCTGGTATCGGTCGTCTGACAGCTCGAAACGCATCGCGGTGGACTGACCGGTGGTGATCGCGCTCTGCTGTACATAGCGGATCTCCTGCACCAGATCCCGGGTGACGGCCTTGAGTTTCAAAGCGGGGAAGGCCTTGTGAAACAGGGGCGGCGCCAGTGCATAGACCATTCCGAGAATCACCAGCACCAGCATCATCTCGATCAGGGTGAAACCCTCATTCCTCGGCATGCCGTGATCATGAAAAAACCGGATCATAGGGCCACCAACGCATTGACTCCGAGAATCGCCACCAGAATCGACATCACCACACCGGCGATAATAAGACCCAGCACTAAAATCATCACCGGCTCGACCAGACTGAGTCCCCGTTTGATCAGGGTTTGCGTCTCCTGATCGAGAATGTCCGCGGTCTGCATCAGCATGCCCTCAAGCTGACCGGACTCCTCCCCAACCCGGATCATCTGCAGGGCGTATTCGGGAAATTGCGCATGCTCGATGAGGGGATCGGCCAACCGGTGTCCCGATTTCAGATTTGCGATCACCTGATCCATACTGTCGGCGATCACCCGATTGCTGATGGTCTCTTTGACGATAGCAACCGCCTTGAGCATGGGCACCCCGTTTTCCAGCAGGGTGCCCAGGGTGCGGCAGAACCGGGCCGCCTCCACCTGTTTGATGATCGGCCCAACCAGGGCGATTCCCAGCAGCCGTCCATGCCAACGCTTGGCGCGAATGGGATCCCTGAGCTGCCATTTGAAATAGGCCATCAACAGAACCACCACCACGGCCAGCATCCAGCCATCGTTCTGCAACCAGTGAGCGGCCCCCATGGTAATGCGGGTCGAAAGCGGCAGGGTCTCCCCCATATCCACGAACAGATCCTGAAACTGAGGGATCACGTAGGTCAGCAGAATCAGGATCGAGGTGATCGCGACAAACAGCAGAATCCCGGGATAGATCAGGGATGAGACCAGGGCGCTGCGGACCTCACGGGAGGTTTCGAGGTGCTGAGCCAGACGCGCCAGGACCTGTTCCAAAGCGCCCCCCGCTTCACCGGCGCGCACCATCTGAATGTAAAACGGGCTGAACAGGGAGTCCTCCCCGGCCAGAGAATCAGCAAAGGTCTGGCCCCCTTTTAGGCGCTCGCGGATACCACCGAGGTGTCGACTGAAGGGTGCCTCCGGTCCGGAGATGGCCATCAGAATCGATAACGCCGAATCGAGGGGTTGTCCGGCCTTCAACAGGGTGGCCAGCTCCCGGGTGAAAGAGGCAATCTGGGTGGCCGACACCCCACGGCGGCGAAAGCGCATTCGGGACCGGCTGCGCGGTGCGGTACGCAGAGCCTCGATGCGGATCGGCACCTGACCGTTGAGGTGGATCTGATCCACCACCTGCTCCTGATTGAGCGCCTCCAGGACACCTTCGACAATCTCACCATCCGCGCCAACGGCCTTGTATTGAAACGCCGCCATCTCAGTGCACCCCGTCGCTGATTTCGTACACTAGCGTTCCTGAGTCACACGCAGGACTTCTTCCAGGGTGGTGACGCCCTGTACCACCTTGTACAGACCGTTTTCGTACATCGAGCGGGCGCCCTGGCGTTTGGCGCAGGCGGCGATCGCATGCTTGTCACTGCCCTTGAGAATCAATTCCTGAAGCTCATCGCTCATCTCGATCATCTCCACAATAGCGCTGCGGCCACGGTATCCGCTGCCGCTGCAATGCTCGCAACCCACCGCCCGGTAGAGTTGCGGTGATGCGGTAATGCCTGCCAGCCGTTGGGCAATCGCCGCCGGTGGTCGGTAGGGTTGTTTGCAGTGCGTGCAGAGATTACGTACCAGCCGCTGGGCAACCACTGCGTTGACCGTGGAGGTGAGCAGAAAGGGTTCGACACCCATGTCGATGAAGCGGGTAATACTGCCGGCGGCATCGTTGGTGTGCAGGGTGGAGAGCACCAGATGTCCCGTGAGGGCGGACTGTACCGCGATCTTTGCGGTTTCCCGGTCGCGGATCTCACCAATCATGATCACATCCGGATCCTGGCGCACGATGGAGCGCAAGGCTTCGCCGAAACCCAGTCCGATCCCGGGTTTCACCTGGATTTGATTCACCCCCTCGATGTTGTACTCAACCGGATCCTCCACGGTGAGGATTTTACGTTCCGGGCGGTTCAGGTAGTTCAGGGCGGCATACAGGGTGGTGGTCTTGCCGCTACCGGTGGGTCCGGTCACCACCACGATGCCGTGAGGATTGTCCAGCGCCGCGAGGATTTTCTCTTCCAGATCCTTGTCAAAACCCAGGCCGCTGAAATTCAGTTCCAGTTCGTCCCGTTGTAGCAGCCGCAGCACCATGCTCTCGCCGTGCAGGGTCGGCACTGTGGAGACGCGCATATCCAGCGAGGAGCCGTGCACTCGAACCTTAAAACGCCCGTCCTGGGGCAGACGGCGTTCCGCGATATTCAGATTAGCCAGAATTTTGATGCGGGAGATCAGCGCCGGCGCCAGGCTCACACTGGGGTGTTCGGTTTCACGCAGCAGGCCATCGATGCGGTAGCGGATCTTGAGCACCTGCTCGAAGGGTTCGATATGGATATCCGAGGCCTTGGAGGCGACCGCGCGCTGGATGATCTGATTGACCATCTTGATCACCGGTGCTTCGCTGGCCAGCTCCTTGAGCTGTTCCACATCGTTGAGCAGCAGTTGGTGATCGACCCCCTCCGGATCGATCTCCGCATCCTGTTTCTGCAGATCGCTGAAATGTTCCTGCAGGGTTTCGTCGATCTCCGAGGCGATCCCGGTAAGAATTCTCACCGGTTTTCCGCCGATCAGCTCCAGGGCGTCGATCACATAGTGATCGGTGGGATCCACCATGATCGCCAGGCTGTAGTCATCATGCTCGTCGAACACCACCAGACGATGCTGCTTGAGGAATTTCAGGGATATCCCATCGTTGAGATGGGCGACGTCGGGATAGGCCTTGCGTTCCACGAGGGGCACCTGGCACAGCTGCGCCAGGGCGCTGGCCAGATCCCGGTCCGAAATGAGTCCGAGCTGCAAGAGGATGGTTGAGAGCCGGTCATCACTCTGCTGGCTCTCCATGAGACGCACGGCGCGCTCGGCCTCGGCGCTGCCCAGGCGGCCGGAACCCACCAGGGCCAGGCTCAGGGGGTCCCGGGCATAGACCGGTTCGCTCACCTCACCGGTCGGTTGCGCCGTCGCAGCATCTTGTGGGGGCCGTGGTTGAGACTTCATGCATCTCCCGTCAGGGGTCGCTTACAACCGCCCCGTTTCCCTGGATTCGTTGAACTGCTTTTGCAGCAGAGTAGCATCCCGTATGCGTTCACGAAGTTCCTGAGAGATCTCCAGGGCATCGTGTGGATTGCGTACCACTTTGGGGGTCAGGGTCACCAACAGTTCGGTGCGGCTGACGTCCTTGGTGGTGCTGCTGAAAAGCGTACCCAGCAGGGGGATATCCATCAATCCCGGGATACCCGCCTTGCCGTTCGAGGTGTTTTCCCGGATCAGCCCCCCCAGCACCACCGTCTGGCCATCATGGACGATAACCGTGCTTTCGATGGTGCGCTGGGAGATCGATACGTTACCCCCGCCCCCCACGGCCGGTGCGGACCCCGGAGTGCTCACCTCCTGGCTGACTTCGAGGGTCACCATACCCCCTTCATTGATTCGGGGGGTCACCTGCAACAGGGTACCGGTATCCCGGAACTGAACCTCTGAAACGATGGGTGCATTCGGATCGGTGGTGCTCTGGGACGAGCGGGTCACAATGGGAATCTGATCACCCACCCGGAAACTGGCGGTTTGATTGTCGATCACCATGATCTGCGGCGCGGAGAGGAATTTCACCGAGGATTCGTTTTCCAGGATGTCGAAAAACGCCCGCAGCTCGTCCAGGCTATTGAACAGCCCCAGGGCAAAACCGTCGCCGCTGATCCCCGTCGGCAACGGGGTATCGAGCCCTCCCTGATAGGGACGCCCGCCACCGGTGCTGCCATTGAAGAACCAGCGCACACCGTAACTCAGGTTGTTACTCAGGGTGACCTCCGCGATGGTGGCCTCGATCATCACCTGTTTGGGCGCCACATCGAGACGACTGATGGTCGCCTTGATCTTCTGATAATCCCGAGGGCTGGCCATCACCAGGATCGCATTGTTGTCCGCATCGGCGATGATAGTGGCGGTCGAGCCGCTGGAGGATGAAGCGGCTGCTTTGACTCCCTGAGTACCTCCGCCTGTCATGCCGCCACCGATCGCGGGTTGATCCTGGGTCAGGGTACTGGCCCGGTCCGCGTTGCTGGTGTTCAGATCGAGCCCGGTGGAGGTCGGTGAACGGACATTCGATCGCAACAGGGGGTCGGAACTGCTGAGCCCGGAACCGGCGCTCGGCGCCGCCACCTCGTTGCCGAAGATACTCTGCAGGATCGAGGCGATGTTCTCCGCCTTGCCGTTTTTCAGGTGATAGACGTAGAGACGCCGATCCGGGGATTGATCGCTGCCCTGATCGAACTGCCCGATCAGGCGACGGGCCTCTTCGATATACCGGGGTTGCGGACTGATGACCATCACCGCGCTAAGGCGCTCCACGGGAATCAGCTTGATCATCGAACCCATGGGGGATGACTCGCCCTCCCCGAGCAGTTGGCGCAGCTCTTCTGTCAGGGTCTTGGCATCGGTGTATTTCAACGGGATCAAGCCAAAAGACATGCCGCTGAGCCAGTCCACATCGAACATCTTGACGGTCTGAAGCAGATTGTTGATCTTCTGGTAGGAACCGGAAAGGATGAGCAGATTGCGGCCCGAATCGACCCGGATCTGGTCTCCGCCCGCAGTGAAGGATTCGAGAATCTTCTTCATCTCCACCGCGGAGATATACTTCAGAGGCACCACCTGCACCCCCTGCCCCGCGCGCATGGGCACACTGCCCTGCCCGACGGATGGCTTGAGGGTAATACCCTTGACTTCCCCGGCGGGCAGGATCTTGTACAGCGCACCATTGCGTACCAGGGCGGCGCCGTTCATCTGCAGGATGTTCTCTAGGATAGGTAACACCGCATCGATACTGACCGGGTAGGTGGTGTGGATGGTGACCTTGCCCTGCACCTTGTCATCGATCAGATAGTTTTCGCCGAGGATCTCCTCGAACACGACCTTGACCACCTCGCGCAGATCCACGGCCTCGAAGTTCAGGGTGATGTCACCCTTGGCCGGCTGCTTACCCGATTGGGCGGCACCTGCCGTATCGAGGAACTGCCCGCTGCCCTGGCGGACATAATACTCAGGCTCCTGGTGGGTTTCCTGGGACAGGACCAGCTCCTGATCTTCGTCCTGACTGCGATCGGCAACCGGAGAATACGAGGGGGGAACAACCTGTTGGACAACCGGTTGGGTCACAGGATCATTCGTTGGCTGTTGCGCGCAGGCGCTCAGCAACGCCAGACCCATTGCGGCTAACGCGTTACCCAACCTGTGAATCAATCTGTTCCGCATCGATCATTCCCAAGAAAATGCCACTGTGCTGCCGGACCGGCAAGTATCAGGCAGCTACCTGATACTATCTCAGCAGATTTCCTGGTCGAGCGTGACCCCTCGGAGGGTGTATTTGCACGTAGGGTAACCCCTTACCTTGGATGCATAAAAACCCTACCCTGATCTCTACTGTCCAGAACCTGGTTCCGATTCGGCTCAGTAACCGCCGAATTCCGCGCAGTCATTTGCCCTTGCCATCAGATAGTAGTTAAGGTCAAATAGATGGATTGACAGGGAATCTTCCGCCGAGGCAGATAGGAACAATTTTGATGTTTAGTATTTTTCGTCTTCAGATAAATTTATGTCTCGATGTGATAGCAATTATATTATTTTCTTTCACCACCCCATCAATAGTCCACGCCGCACCAACATTTGGCAATCAATCTTCAAATCTGAATGTTGATTGGGATTTTGACTTTGTCGAAACGTTCGACGGTTTACAGGATTGGGTGCGTACTGAAGGTTCTATCGGCAATACCGAAGACGTTTCAAAAATGCCCAAGCTTCTTAATGGTTCGGATTCGGCGTGGGGATACTATTCAATGTGGGGAGATGACCGGATACCTCCCGACAACTGGATCGGCTCGCATGACTATGAACATAATTTAGTCTGGCGTGGCACGAAATCCGTCGCAATTGATATCGGCGATAGTGCTTATGGGCCCAGTCGATTTGGTCTATATATGGGCGAAGGCTATGATGAATTCTACTTATTCTTTATGGTAAATATTCCCAAAAATGAATTTCCGACATCTTGCATCACAGCAGAAGGCGCCCCCTCATCGTGTCAGGCTTCAGCCATAGGGGTATACACTCCAAATAAAACCTATGCATGGTACTCATCCTGGAAATTTACCACCTTTAACATGGACTGCCCATCTGCCATGTGTCCAGATAGAAACACCTATAGCGATTATTGGGCAATCTTGTCACATATCAAACAATACAATTACGGGAATGCACCCGGGATCACTTTGCAAGCAAGCCCGCGCGGATTTAACAATAGTGAGAATGAGTGGGCCTCCGATGGCGATATGAAGCTTGATCCTTATTTAGGAGACTGGTTTGGACTTGAATATCATGTCAGCAGACGTGATGGCATAACCTACTGGGATATCTGGTTTTATGACAAAGAGGGAAATATGACGAAAGTTATGGATGACCAGCCCTTGGCAACACTCGAGGCTTCGCAGGGAAGACGCTGGAACCAGATCTTTTTTGGTGGAAACAACAGTGAGACCTATTCTTGGGGAGAGACCATGAAGTCAGCCTATTATATCGACGATGTGATTGTTGACGACAAAAGGATAGGACCCAAATACTTTTCATTGATTGATACCAACGAAACGGCACGACCAAGACCACCAACTCAAGTTACTGCCGAATAATTTGTAGGCCCAGTAAATAATACTCAGGATAAAACCCTATATAAGACGCGAATTCGACTCATAAGTGCATACCATGACCAAGTAGAAAAGGCAGTCAGTTGCCTGTGTCCACACGCTATTTCTTCAGCAAGAGATTCACGACATAGGGCCGCAATTCACCGGGTTGTTTGGAACCGCTCGACTGGACCGGACGCATCATTCGAGAAGCCGCCCTCTGCTGCGTTGTCCTGCTTGAAAAGGGCGCGCCATTCTCTGCGTAGGACGCCTTGCATAGGACGGCTTCTCGGTACGCAGATTTCCTAAAGCAGTATAGGACACTACACTAGCATCTGTTTAACCAAGAATCGCTGCGATACGCTGTACTCCGGCATCGATCTCCTCCGATCCAAATGGCGCGAATCCACACACTAAACCAGCGGTTGGTTTGGCGGCTATTCCGTAGCGGGATACCGGACAGACTGCGACCCCCTCCTTGAAGAGCGCATCGGCAACAGATTGATCGTCCGCACCATCGGGCAAATAGGCGACTGCGTCGAGACCTGCGGTGATTGCAGGCACCCTCAGACATCCGGCCAACTGGGAGGATACCGCCTCACGGAAAAACTCGGCCCGTTCACTGTAGACCCCCCGCATACGCCGTATGTGGCGACCAAAATGCCCTTCGGCCATGAACTCATGCAACACAACTTGCGGCAACAGGGAAAGATGTCGACAGGTAACCGAAAGGGCCGCCCCAAAGGGGTCGACCAGCCACTCGGGGAGGACAGCGTAAGCTAGCCGCAATGAGGGAAAAAGCAGTTTGCTGAAAGTACCGACATAGATCACGTGACCGGATTCATCGAGGCTCTTCAGGGCCGCAAGCGGTCGGCCGGAATAACGGTATTCACTGTCGTAATCGTCTTCGATCACCACCGCACCCGCCTGCTCCGCCCAACGCAGCAACGCCAAACGCCGACTCAGCGCAAGCGGCATGCCCAACGGAGTGTGACGATTCGCGGTAACATAGGCCAATCTGGCAGCAGGCGCGCTCCGCGCACCAACAGCCACCTTCAACCCATGAGAATCGACAGGAATCGCCACCACCTTCGCCCCGTTACTCTCAAACACTCGATGCGCGCCAGGATACCCCGGATCCTCCATCCATACCTGATCACCCGGGTCCAGCAACAGTCGTGTACAGAGGTCGAGCGCCTGCTGCACACTGCCCACAATCGCGATCTGCTCCGGATACGCATCGACGTGCATCGAGTAACGAAGACGATCGGCGATCACACGACGCAGAGGAAGATAACCCTTCTCCTCCCCGGCGCAGAGCAGTGTCCGCTGTGCGAGCCGCGCGCGCCGGGCAGCGATCCGATTCCACTGAGCAAAGGGAAAGAGCGCCAGATCTGGTTGGTGAGGCTGAAACACCTGCGCCGGAAACGCCCCTCCACCGCTGGTGAATGGGGTGCGAGCCAATACCTCACCACGTCGCGAAAGCCCGCTGCGAGGCGTGGCCGGAATCTTGTCTTTGGCCTTGGGACCCGGCTCGGATGTCGGCAATGAACAGGCGACAAAGGTTCCCTGACCTACCCGGCTCACCAAATATCCCTCAGCGGCCAACTGGGCGTAGACCTCCACCACTGTTCCTCTGGATAGTTTCTGCTGTCGTGCCAAATCGCGACTGGCCGGAAGCCGCGTTCCCCCGCGAAGCCGGCCATCGAGAATCGCGGAGCGAATCTCTGAAAACAGCCACGCCTGCCGCGAAGCACCTGCAGGTCTGGGCAAAATGGCAAGCACATTCTCCTCGGCCTGACGCATCACGGAATCCCTCTCAAATTGGTCCAATCATTTTCACATAATTGGCTCTGGAAATCATACCACTCAGGCATGACCATGGATTGGAAGGATTACGGATCCCAGGCATCGACACATTGACGGAGAAACGAAACGATGAAACTCAGCATACTTGCCAAAGGGTTGTGCGCCGCCGCCCTGCAGACCTGCTCATTAGAGCCACAAGCAGGTAACCTACTACCTGAACCACAGGAAGCCCCGATACCGCTAATCACCGGCAAAAGCGTCTCGCTCTCCGATTACAAGGGAAAGAAGCCGGTATACCTCAAGTTCTGGGCAAGTTGGTGTCAACCCTGTCTCAAGGAGATGCCACACTTCGAGAATACCTATGAGATTTATGGTGAATCGATCGTTGTTATCGGCATCAACCTGGGGATCAACGAAACATCGAGTGACCTTAAACGGGTTAGAGAAGAATACGGCTTAACAATGCCCTTAGCGGTCGATAAAAGCGGCGATTTGGCCCAGGTATTCCGCCTGGTAGGCACTCCATATCATCTACTATTCGACAGACAGATGAATCTTGTACATCAAGGCCACGAAGCAAGCGAATCCCTGGATCGCAAAATTGATCTGCTCGTGAGCGACAGGACAGTGGAGCTGCTGGACTCAAGCCTCTTCTCTGAAACCGAACCCGATATTGAGCTGACACTCAACGACGGAAAAACCCATGCACTGTTTTTCACATCGACCTGGTGCGATTGGTACCTCATGGAAAGCCGCCCAGCAGTTTCCCAGCGCTGCGTATTGGCGCAAAAGCGTGTCAATCAGCTATCCGAAGAACACCCTGAGATCGAATGGCACGGTATTATTTCAAGGTTGTGGACCGAAAAGGAGGATTTGGCCGAATACAAAAAAAAGTACGCCATAGCCCATCCCATCGAGATCGATAAGAGCAATCGCCTGTTTCATCGTTATGGAGTCAGAGCGCTGCCACAGCTTGTACTGGTGCGAAACGGCAAAGAGATTGCAAGACTACACGACTTTCACAGCAGGACGAAACTACCTGATTATCTGGAGAAACAATAGGAACCGGAATCGAATATCCTCAGGAAGATATACCCTAATCGTCCTTGCCCTCATATAGTAAGACGATGGCCGATAGTGGCGGCAGGATCAGGCTCAACGATTGGGGACGATCCATCCAAGGCGTTGGTTCGGTGCTCAGTGGTGCTTCCCCATTGCCCATGTTAGTGCCTCCGTAATAGGCGGAATCGGAATTGATGATCTCTCGATATCTTCCTTCTAGTGGCAGTCCGATTCTGTATTCTTTCCTGGGTACGGGGGTCATGTTGACTAATACCACGATCAATTCATTTTCGTCCCCCTTTCTCAGGAAACTGAGGACTGATTGCTCAGAGTCATGGCAATCGATCCACTCGAAGCCCTGCCAGTCGAAGTCGTAGCGATGAAGTGCAGGTGTCGAACGATAGAGTCTGCACAAATCCTTGACCAGCAGCTGCACTCCCTGATGCAGGGGGTAATCCAGGATGTACCAATCAAGCAGGCCTGCGCTGTTCCATTCGGTTCCATGGCCAAACTCCGTACCCATGAACATCAATTTTTTTCCGGGATGAGTGAACTGATAGGTATAAAGAGCGCGCAGGTTTGCGTGCCGCTGGTTTTCGTCCCCCGGCATTTTGTTCAACATGGACTGTTTGCCATGCACAACCTCGTCGTGTGAAAAGGGGAGCAGGAAGTTTTCCGAAAAAGCATACAGCATGCTGAAGGTGAGCATGTCGTGATGGTATTTACGATGAACGGGATCATGCTCGAAATACCTCAGGGTGTCATTCATCCATCCCATATTCCATTTCAAATCGAATCCCAAACCACCCAGATAGGTGGGCCGGCTTACCTGGGGCCAGGATGTGGATTCTTCCGCGATCATCAGGATCCCCGGGCACTCTTCATGCACTGCGATATTAAGTTCGCGTATAAAATCTATCGCTTCGAGATTCTCGCGACCGCCATATTTGTTCGGTACCCATGCGTGTTCATCACGAGAATAGTCAAGGTAGAGCATCGAGGCTACCGCATCGACCCGAAGACCGTCGATGTGCATCTCCTGCAGCCAGTATATTGCGCTGGAAATCAGGAAAGATTTCACTTCGTTACGACCGAAATTATAGATTAGTGTCGCCCAGTCCAGGTGCTCGCCTAAGCGAGGGTCTTCATGCTCGTACAGCGGGGTACCGTCAAAACGCGCCAGTCCATGGGCATCTTTCGGGAAATGGGCCGGAACCCAATCCAGCAATACACCTATGCCGTTCCGGTGGCAATGGTCGACGAAATAACGAAAATCATCGGGACTGCCAAAGCGGCTGGTAGGAGCGAAATATCCTGTCGCCTGATATCCCCAAGACAGATCGAACGGGTGTTCTGTGATGGGCAGTAATTCGATATGAGTAAACCCCATATCCAAAACGTAATCGACCAGCAGGTGAGCGATTTCCCGGTAGTTAAGAAACTCTCCCTCCATGTCTCGCCGCCAGGAGTTTAAGTGTACCTCGTAGATGCATATCGGACTGCTCTGCCATGCGGATTCAGAACGCTGATTTAGCCAGGCCTGATCCTTCCACTCGTAAGTCTCGGGTTCGGGAATAATCGATGCGGTATTGGGGCGCAATTCATGCTGTTTCCCGTAGGGATCGGATTTAAGCAGTATCTCCCCCGTGTGGCGGTTGCGAATTTCGAATTTGTAGACATGATGCGATTCGAGGTCAGGTATGAATAGCTCCCAAATCCCTCCGCTGCGAACTCTCATCGGATGGCGGCGACCGTCCCATTCATTGAAGTCTCCGACTACGCTGACACGCTCGGCATTTGGCGCCCAAACCGCGAACAGAATACCCGAGATACCATCGATTTGATGGTCATGAGCACCGAGAAATCTATAGGCATGACGATGGCGGCCTTCACTGAAGAGATGAAGATCAAAGTCAGAGAGGTGTATCCCAAAATTATAGGGATCGTGGTTTATGTGTTCCCTGTTGGTACGGTCGCGCCATATCAAGCGATAGTGCTCAGGTATCGAAGCCGCGTCGCCCCGCCATTCGAAAAAGTCACTATCGGGTATACGTTGCAATATTGCACCGCTGTCAGCCAGACTGACTTCATTCGCCTGGGGGTTGAATACACGAATGACATCTTCTGCGTCATTCGTATGGCGGCCGAGCACATTGAAAGGATCGTGGTGTCTGGCTTCATGGACACGGAGCAGATCACTGTCGAGCGATGGCAAAATACCCGGGCCGCTATTAATGTTTTGCAGTTGTTCAGAAGTCATAGTGTAACTGAATTCCCTATTCTGATTGTCACAAGAGTGCGATTGCCGTCCCTAATTTGCTAGCAAATCTGCTGTCAAGATGTAACAGTAACCGTCTATACTTCTGCAGTTTTTTAAAACTTCCGACATCCGGACAACAGTCCCTGGTCAACTTTGCATGGCTAATTGTTGTATATTATAAATATGCATACAAGGTGCATAATTCAACGCAAAGGAAGGGATTGTAGCGTTCCTTGTTTTATGGTTATGTATAGGATTAACCCGACATACCTAGCTGCCGGATTAATAAAATCAGACAAAAAATCCTCCCGCATTATATAGGCAGGCATAACTTTTTGTCACTCGAATAATTGAAAAATCCGCGGTGAGTTATTCAAATGATGTGGTTGTTTCGGACCAAAAAGAAATTCTCATTATATAGTCCCCATGCAGAAGAGGTCTTTCTGGTTATTGATGGCTTTCAGAATAGCTGGCCGATGAAGCAAGATGCGCATGGCTACTGGAGGGTGGATCCGGCTATTCCTGACCATCAATTGAATGATGTTTCTTATCATTACCTGGTTCACGTTGGAAGCAACGTCCACAAGGTTGTTGACCCGATGGCACAGCGGATAGCGCTTGTCGACGGGGTATACCAATCATACTTTCAACAAATAGATTATCAACATAAAAACAAGCGTTTTCAAACGCCGCCAATAGAAGGGATTGTGATATATGAGTCCCACCTGCCGTCTCTCAGCCGGCATCCAAGCGCGGCGGTGGATAAGGAAATATACCGAGGTACCTATCTGGGGGCTGCATCGAAAAAAATCCTTGGCCATCTTCAACATCTGAGGGTTGCCGTTGAGTTTCTTCCGCTTCATTACAGTGATCAAAAACTAGGAGCGGATTGGGGTTATTCTTCTGTTGCATATAGTGCCATGCGTAGCGATTTTGCGCTCGATAAAGCGAACGTCAATCAGGAAGTGATGAAAATGATCGATCGGTTTCACGGCAGAGGGATACCTGTAATTCTTGATGTTGTATTCAATCATGGCGCACATCTTTGGGTGAAGGCATGGGGTGAGAGTGTCGTTTATCGTAAGCTTGATAATGATAATTTCTGTCATGGATCAGGGTGCGGGCCTACCGTCAAAACCGAGAACAACCATATACGAAAAACCATAATCGAAACCCTACTGGACTTGACTAAACACTACAGATTCGATGGATTCCGGTTCGACCTTGGTGCCTTGCATGACAAAAGAACCATGATTGAAATCGATAAGCGCCTACCCAAGAGAATTTATCTCATCGCCGAACCTTGGGCCTTAGGAGGCAATCAATGGGGAAAACAGGATATGAGCAGTGATTTCGCTCATACCCGCTGGGCAATTTGGAACGATGATTTTCGTGAATCAGCAAGAATATTCACACAGGGCCGAGGTGACTATAAAAACAGGGATCGCCTGATGAGAGCGATTGTCGGAAGCCATGTAAAGGATGGAGGATGGGCTCTGAGACCCCAGCAAAGCATTAACTATATCTCCTGCCACGATGGGCGGACACTGGCCGATCTGGTGAATGGCGACAAGCATAGAGTCTTTCTCGCTATCTTCATTGTCTTGACATCTCAAGGAATTCCCATGCTGGGTGAAGGCAGTGAAATGCTCTATACAAAACAAGGACACGACAATAGCTATAATCGTCCCGATTTGAACCAATTGGACTGGAACAATTTAGCGCTTCACAGTGATCTTGTTGAAGCAGTCGGACGGCTTGTAGCACTGCGTAAACAACTGAAGCACTTTCTGTATAAAGGTCATTTGAAAGTAAAGGGCCAGAAGGGAGACGGCTGGGATATTGACTGGATCTATCCCACAGGATATCCACACCATGATAATGTCAATGCCATTGCCTATATTATTCGACCACCACTGAAATATGAGCTTTGGCGCAGATCGAGACACTCCCTGCTGATATTGCTCAATGGCAGCCATAGCGGTGTCGACTTTCAGCTACCTGAAGGTGAATGGAAAATTATTGTTGACGGTCTTCGTTTTGAGGTAGATCCTTTTGGACTGAGCATTGCGCCAAACGCTAAAGGACACTATCACTTGCAGTCGGGAACCTGCGCCATGTTGTCACCAGCTTCTTAACCATCATCAAGACACCCACGCTTATCTTGCGCCATTTCATCGCGTTAAACAGCATTGGCTGAGAGATTATTGTCGGAATAGGCCTTACCAATGGCGACAATGGCATCTCCTATGCACCTATTTAGGGAGATTACCAAAATAGCTAACCCAACTTACTCGATGGCTGAGCTTCGATACTCACCATCTCGCAAGTTGCAAGGAGTACGTACATGAAAGGCAGCATGAGTTATTCTGTCATCATTTGGGCCACCCTGTTAATCTCGCCCCTCCTTTGCAGCTGCTCCGAGCAAGCACCGGAGCAACCGGCAACGTTCAAGCCACGCATACCAAAAGTTAAAACCCTGATCCTGGAACCGGATATCTGGCAGCAGACCCTGGAGGCCTATGGCGTCGTTGAGTCGGCCGAGGACGTCACGATTACCGTCGACTTCTCGGCGCAGGTCACGGCCGTGCATTTCGAGGAAGGCCAACGAGTGGAGCAGGGTCACTTGCTTATCGAGTTGGACAGCCGTAAGCGTGACCTGCGTCTGAGACAGGCGACGACTACCGTTGAGGAGACGCGAGCCGGTCTCGAAGAGGCTCGGCGTGATCTACAAAGGCGCCGGGAATTGGCCGATAGCGGCGCTGTTTCGCGTGAGGTCCTCGATCGATCGGAAATCGCGCTGCGAAGGGCCAACGCCCGCTATGAGGATGCATTGGCGGCGCACCACTTAGCCGAGCGCGAACTTACCGAGAGCCGGGTACTTTGCCCGGTTAGCGGGATCGTCGACCGTAAAGCTGTAGAGCAGGGAGAGACGGTGATGCCCGGTCAATTTCTCGGCAGTATACAGACTGTAGACAGAGTACGAGTGCAGGTGTATGTGAGTGAGCGTGAGGTTAACGATCTGCGGGTCGGTACGCGCGCTGAGGTTCGTTCCGCCAGTGTCCCCGGCAGCCTCTTCCAGGCTAAGGTAGAGGCCGTGGGAATAAAGGCCGACCCGAAGACTGGCAATTTCCCCGTGAAGCTCACTCTGGCCAATGAGGATGGCCTGTTGCGCCCTGGAATGACTACTCGCGTGCGCCTTCAGGGGTTGATCCGCCCAGAGGCTTTGTTGATCCCGGATCACGCCTTGGTCGACCGCCAGCGGCGACGGGTTGTCTATGTGGTCCGGGATGGGCAGGCTGTTGAAGTCGAGCCCCTGCTGAGGGCCAGTGTTGCCGAGCAAATCCCTGTCATCGAAGGCCTTAAGCCCGGCGACCGGCTTGTAATTGAAGGAATGCAACAGCTAGTCGACGGCAGCCCCGTCGAGGTGATCGAAGCAGAGCGGATTGCGCCGGCCGTCATCGATGACGAAACGCGCGAGGGACAGCAACCATGAAACGCCTGATCGCCTTCTTTGTCGTCAGGCCGCTGCTGGTCAACTTATTGCTGGTGTTTGTGATTGTCGGCGGGCTCCTGGCTACCCGGTTCATGAATTACCAGATGATGCCCAAAGTCGACCTGGGTCTGGTCAACATCACTACCTTAAGGCCCGGCGCTGGTTTCAGCACTTGCAGACGATGTTCGACCGCTTCGTACTGGTTGCGATCCGCCATCGCTACCTGACCATCGCCCTGTTTGTTGCCGCCTTCGTTGCAATCCTCGCTTACGGTGCGTTGGTCATGCGCTTCAACCTCTATCCGGAAGTCGATATCGATACCGTCAATTTCAAGGTAGAGCTGCCCGAGGGCTCGTCTTTCGACTACACGATTCAACAGTCAGCTAAAATCGAAGCGTTGATTCGCAAGCGGGTAGCCGCCGCTGACCTGCTCAACATCACAACCCGCATCGGCCACCATGATACCGATCTATATGGGGCGACCGAGGGGCTTAACCCTGCCTGGTCCCTGCTCACCCTCTATATGAGGCCTCAGGGACAACGCGAAACCGACTCCAACGAACTGATCGCTGCCTTTCGCCAGGAGCTGTCTGAACTTCCCGGATTCAAACGCATAGTCGTCGAACCTTTGAAGGATACCCCAGTCGCCGGTAAGCCCGTGGAACTGGAAATCATCGGCAACGACCCAGGGCGGTTTGTATTGGCTAAGCAACTCGAACAGTTTCTGAACGGCTATCCAGGGGTAACCGAAGTCTGGACCAGTTACAAGCCAGGTAAAGACGTGGTGGAACTGGATCTGGACCATCAGGCGCTCGCAGACCGCGGACTGACCGTAGCTGCGCTCACGCGGATGGTGCGGATCGCCTTCGACGGCCTGTTGGTCGACGAGCTTCAGCAAGTTGAGGAACGCATCCGATACCGGCTACAGTTCCAGACCGAAGACCGGGGCCGCATGGAGACCCTGGAGAACCTGGTGCTGATCAACGATACCGGTCAACCGGTCTATTTGCGTAGTGTGGCGGAGATTAGGATCCGTCCGGGAGAAGCGGCCATCCGCCACTACCTCGGCCAGCGTACCCTCACCCTCTACGGAGACATCGACCGTAAGCAGGTCTCGGTGCAGCAGGTCAACGATGCCCTTGCCGTCTATGTAGAGGAGCACAAGCTGCTGCAACGCTATCCGAGCCTGCGTCTGTGGTACGGCGGCGAACTGGAGCAGCAGCGCGAATCCCTGGGTAACGTAGGGATCGCATTCGTGGTCTGCGCCTTGTCGGTCTTCGTCGTTCTGGTACTTCTATTCAACTCGTTGACCCAGCCCTTCCTGATTCTGCTAGCGATCCCATTTGGTCTGGCTGGGGTTATCGTGGGTTTCGGCCTGCAGGGTGAACCTCTGAGCATGATTGCCCTGATCGGCATCCTTGGCCTGATCGGGGTTCTGGTGAACGATTCTCTGGTCCTGGTACACACCCTGAATCAGCTACGTATCAAACACGGCGATTGGTTGGCGGATCGAACTATCGCGGAGGGAACCGCACGACGCCTGCGGCCGATCGTCATTACCTCCCTGACCACTGTCGCTGCACTGCTCCCCACCGCTTACGGGCTGGCCGGTTCCAATCCCTTCATCACGCCAATGGTTCTTGCTATGGCCTGGGGTATCCTTTTCGGAACCATTATTTCCCTGGTTTTGATGCCTTGCCTCTATGCGGTAGATCAGGATATCAAGGGAAGGCTGTTAGGACGCAGATTTGCCGCTCGGGCGGCTGCAACGGTGTAACTCATGCATGGGGAGGGATCTTATGGATTTCGGAGCATTCCGAACGGAATTGTCGATCTCGATTACAGCTCATTGAGAATGAAATTATTTCTTCGTGTAATGACACTGAACACGCGTTACCAACCCCAGGCTATTCAGTTCAAACACTTCAGCAGCGATCTGGTTATTCACGCTTTCATATAGCAGTGTGATGCTGGATACACCAACAAATACATTAATGAATTTGAAACTTAGCTCGGGATAAGCAGCCAGCCCTTTTTTCAGATATTCTCTAACGTTCTCTTTTCCCACGATCCTTCCTGATGAATCATTCGTGAGCTTTGCAACGAACATACTGAAATATTCGACACCATCGTCATAGTGCGCTATCACTCGATCAAGATCATGATCGTTCCACGATGCAATCCACTCATCTGCGAATTCTTCTGCTTCTTGCTCAGTAATCATGTCGTTTCCTTGGTTAACGCTTGGTACAGCGGCGAGTGCAACGAATCCGGTACACATCGTGTGCGAACTGCCACCACTTGTTGATCTAAAAGTGTATACTCGTCACAACTAAAGCCTTTTAGTAGGTGAAAGCTTTTAAACCCCGGAACTGTACTTAAATATGTATCCCGATTTTTCCATATCTCGATAAATTCGTCACCCACTTATTAGTTGTATTCAATCGATACCAATATTGTCCACGAAATCATCATCATCCTTGAATTCACGTACACCCACTTGGAAAACAACCCCACAGCGAATTACCTCTCGTAGTTGGTTCATGTACCATCCAGACTTGCTATTTGCTAGGGATTTGCCATTTAGGGCCACCATCTGAATGCATACATCTTCGATTGTAGTGGCTGAAGGACCGAAAATCGGCCACCCGATTGTCTTAGCAAACCGCTGTTCGCCAAGAAGTTCTTGAAAGTTACGCCAGTGTTTTGCTTGGCCTTTCTTAGGTAGAAGTGCTGAAAATCGAGTATTTGACCGTATTGCTTCTCTAGGAACACTGTAATGCTCCATTAGAACGGCCCTGACCAGTGCGAATGCGCGCTGGATTAATGAATGACCAAGCTTTCCAGTTATAGGGACTAGAGTAGAAACAAGTGCGATTGCCTCCGCAGGCGTACGAACCTGGCTCACGAGTTCATCGGGAATCTGCACGCCAAAAGATCCCTCCCAGCCCATTACGATTTCTACAGAGTCTAATCCCATCTCGTAGCCCTAACGCCGCATTCAGCGACTTGTCCGCTGTAATGAGTAAACCGGATATCCATACTAACCCTTACATCCCCAAAGGGAATCTGTCAATCTTTTGCATCTGTAATCTCTATTCTATTACCGTCGGGATCAAGAACTACTGATTCATAGTAACCATCACCCGTTTTCCTAGGATGACTCGCAACAGTGAACCCTCTTTCCCCCAAAGACAATGTTAATTCATCAACTTTCTGTTTCGAACCAACCGAAATAGCAAAATGTGAAATATCATAATACTTTTCTTCAAGGCCATCTTCACATTTTCTTTGATCCGCCATGTTCATGATTTCTAATCTACACCCTGAATCGAAACTCAGAAAGTATGAGGAAAAACCTTTCTCATTATTTTCGTATTTTTCATTCGACTTAGCACCGAAAAATTCAACGTAAAAACTACGAGAACGTTCTAGGTCTGCGGTCCAAAGTGCAATATGTTCAATTTTCACGACAGTGCTCTTTCGTTTCGATTTGTAGGTGCATAACGACCAAGCTGTGCGGTAGAAACGGAGCGCAGCGTAGTTTGCATCCGAACGAGCGCCTTGTTATGCATTATTTTCAATCTCGTTGATCAGTGCTTTGCTTTTAGAAACCACTATATCAAGATCTCCAGACGACACATAAGTACTCGGGTTTATAATAGAGAGCTGCTTCCAGAAGCGATCATGCATTGGATAAAGATAATCGTAGCGACCTTTCTCCCATGTAGGATCATCATCCTTCGTCAATTCTTCTGGTGAGGTCAAGGTAAACCCACCATAGTTGACAAATATTTCTAACTCGCCAGGAAATGAAAGTTTGCTTCTTGACACATACCACTCATCAAATTGATCGTGTGGTATTTCGATGCGACTGCTTAGTGGCGGGCTTATCATAATGTTACCATCCTTACTCCAGCCGGATTCTATCTCTTCTTTGTTTGGCGCAATTGGTCCGCTGTCAAAGGCGGTAATATGAAGGATCTCGTTCACGTGATGCTTTTTAATGAGATCCGCTAATGTCCAAACAGCACTGGCAGATACAAACCAATAATAGTTTTCAAATTTCCCTAGCCACATGTTTTTACGCATAACGCTAAGTTAGAAGACCAAAAGGCGTGTGATGACACGTCACCTCGTCCCATAAACCCCAACAAATATCAATAACCACATGATTAATAGTTCTCATAATGTATCATTAAAATATTAGTAGACCTAACATTAGCACAAAAAAGGACTTTCACAATGGGCAAGGAGCCACGTCTGCTCGATCGTGTCCGGGCTGCCATTAGGACCCGTGGTTACAGTATCCGAACCGAACAAGCATACGTCGATTGGATACGAAGATATATCCTCTATTCATGGCAAGCACCATCCTGAAGAGATAGAAAAAACCGAAGTCGAGGCTTTCCTCACCCATCTCGCGGTTACAAGGAATGCGGCGCCTTCTACACAAATTCAAGCACTTAGTGCCGTGCTTTTCCTTTGCCGGTCTGTTCTCGAGCGGGAATCGCCTTGGCTTGACAGTGTAACCAGGGCGAAAATAACCAGTCGGTTGCCTGTGGTGCTCACCTTCGTTGAGGTCAGCCGTCTGCTCGGCAAGCTCTCCGATGAAAAATGGTTGATGGCCAGCCTGCTCTACGGCGCGGGTTTGAGGTTGTTGGAATGTCTTCGCCTGCGGGGGAAGTCTACCTCCCTTTTACACTGGACAGAAAGTACCCAAACCGGTCTTTTCCCGGATAGCTTTAACTTCCGGTTCGGGGAACTCGAAGCGCTGTGATGGCGCTTGTTTGCCCTTGGCGATCTCATCCATCTCTTTGGCGCTTTTTAGCAGCTCATTGAACATTTCGATATCCACCTGACCACCTCTCAACGATCCTTATCAAGACGCTGAACTCCCTGGATCCCGGCATTCGCCAGGATGACGCGGCTATTTGAAAACAGGTGTTTCCGGACGGGAATGAAATGACTTATCCCCTACAACGTCACCGGCATCACTACTGTCTGGACCACCAGGCACGAAGATCGCCTATGATCATCGCCAGCAGAACCAACAGCAACAACACCATTCCGATCGCCGACCATTGGGGAATACTCAGACTCATAAAGGACCATTGCACATCGCCGCAGAATCCGGTCGGCTGGAACAGCGCCGGCGCCCATTGATCGAGCTTCAGCCAGGATGGAAAGTGTGCATTCACGTCACAGCTGAGTGACGGTTCGATCAAACCAGTCTGGATGCCCGAAAGCTCCAGGGCATACATCAGGCACCCGCCAGCGGCCGCTCCCCCGCCCAAGTACCCGATCCAGCGGATTACGGCTATCCGTGGGGCGCTCATACCGATCAGCGCCGCCAGCAGCAAACCCAGGACCGTCGCCCGTTGATAGATACAGAGCTCGCAGGGATCAAGGTCCAGAACGTATTGAAAAAAAAGTGCGGTCAGCTCCATTGCCAGGGCCGCCAGGGCCAGGCCGAGCCAGGTGAGACGATAGTGGGCAAGTGGCATGCTATCCAATCCTTTCATTCAATCGGGTGTTTGTTGTAAAGGGTAGTAACCCACCCTACCCATAGGTAGTAATACTACGCCTGTCGTGGTGAATGTTCTGTGCTTATACTAATCAGGCGATCAGTATTTATACACTCAGTCGACGTGTGTTTGCTCACGGCAAGGCATCAAAGCGCTGCTATTGCACACCTACAGCAAGTTTTGATAACGCAGATCGCGAGCAAACACACGATGGCCTGTCATTAGGATAGCAAAAGGTTAGGGGCTACAAGCGTGACTCAGCTCGGTGTTGCGCCTTTTGACAAGGGATCACCATTGCCTGCAAGGCGCGCCTTGATCTGAGCCACGCTTGTAGCCCTGAGTGTATAAATACTGATAGCTTGATTAGTAATAGTTAAAGATCCCAAATAGTTCCCGAAGTCCCGCCCAATATAGCGAGACAGTACCCACTTCATCCCAATGCCCATGCTGAACCGTCTTCAACTCATTCTGCTGTTGGTTTTGATTATGGGGGGAGCTGTAGCCGTGTCGGCCGCCAGCCTGACGGCGGAAGTGAACAGTCTGCGCGCTCAGACCCAGGATCTGCAACGAATCCCCGTCATCGTCCGGTTCGAAAACAGCCACCCGATCAGCGATCTGAGATCCCTGGTGGACGGTACCGAGACCTACCGAAACGAGCCGCTTTCATCCGGCATTCGCAAAAAGCAGTTCCGACGGGAGGTCTTCCGCGCGCTCAAGGAGCAGGCCCGGACGTCCACGGGGCGGATTTCCGGGTTACTGCGGCAAAACGGCGTGAAGACGCCGCTCCAGACCTTCTGGACCATCAATGCGGTCGCCTTTGACGCCCCGGCGGAGCTGATCGAGGAGATCGCCCGGCTGCCCGGGGTCAGGCGCATCAGCGCGGACATGCGCCTGACCATGAGCGCGCCCCAGGCGGACGAGATCAATCCGCTGCCGTTGTGGAATCTGGAACGGCTCAATCTCACCTCTCTGTGGGAGCAGGGTATCGATGGCGCGGGGGTGGTGGTCGCGATCATGGATTCCGGTGTCGATGGCAACCACCCGGACCTGGCCGAGCAGTGGCGCGGCGGTGACAACAGCTGGTTCGATCCCTACCGGGAACACGAGTTTCCCACCGACCTGGCGGGTCACGGCACCCAGGCCCTGGGGTTGATCCTGGGCGGTGACCATAGCGGCTATGCGATCGGCGCGGCACCCGGTGCCCAGTGGATCGCGGCCAAGATCTTCGATGATGCGAACCAGAGCAGCCTCAGCGCCATCCATGCCGCCTTTCAGTGGCTGCTCGATCCGGACGGCGACCCGCTGACCGATGATGCGCCTGCCCTGGTGAACAACTCCTGGGGGTTTGCCAGCACCATCGACCAGTGCTACCAGGAGTTCGAGGAGGATATCCGGTTGTTGCGGGAGGCTGATATCGGGGTGGTCTTCTCCGCGGGGAACTACGGCCCCTACGCCGGTACCAGCATCAGCCCGGCCAACAATGCCGGTGCGGTGTCGGTGGGTTCCATCGACCTGCGCGATGAGATCGAACTGCTCAGCAGCCGGGGACCCGGCGCCTGTGACGGTGGGGTGTTCCCCAAACTGGTGGCTCCGGGCGCTCAGGTCTACACCACCGATCGCCTGCCGATTGCCTATAACGTGGTGTCCGGCACCTCGTTTTCCGCGCCTCATGTCACCGGCGCCATGACGCTTCTGAAGAGCGCCTTTCCGGAAGTACCCTTTTCCCAGATCGAAACCGCGTTGTACGACTCCGCCGATGATCTGGGGGACCCGGGGACCGATGACCTGTTCGGCTACGGGGTGGTGAATGTGGCCGCCGCCTACGATCTGCTCCTGAGCCGCCTTGGGGGTAACGACGACGGGGACTCCGCCGCTGCTCAGTTAGGCTTCAGTGAAGCGCGCTATTCGGTGGATGAGGATACGGAACGCCTGATCGTAAGCGTAAGACGACAGGGCAACAGCACCGGCGAGGTCTCCGTTGTCTACCGGAGTGACGATGGAGATGCCCGTGCCAGCCGGGATTACGCGCCGGTCTCCGGACGACTGCACTTCGCCGACGGTGAAACCCTGCGCAGTTTCGAAATCCCCATCCTGAACGATAACCTGGATGAACCCAACGAGACCTTTTACCTCAGTCTGGAAGAGATCGAGGGGACCGTTGTGCTCGGGGAAACCCATCAGGTGGCGGTGACGATACTGGACGACGATGGGGCCGGGAGCATTGCCTTCGACACCCTGTCCCAGGCGGTCAACGAGTCCCGGGGGGAGGCTCTGCTCACCCTGATACGCTCCGGAGGTTCCCAAGGCCGTGTCAGTGTGGGGATCAATCTGGTGGGTGATACCGCTGAGGCGGGCGTGGATTTTCTGGCCCGATCGGATGAGATCACCTTTCTCGAGGGTGAAACCACGAAACAGGTCCCTATCACCCTGATCGATGACCGGATTTATGAAGGGAACGAGCGGTTTCAAGTCATCCTCGGTAACCCCACCGGGGGGGCGGTGATCGGCGATCCCGCCTCGACCAGTCTGACCATTCTTGATGATGACCCGGACGGCCTCTCTGCGGCATTTTATCTGGAAGCGGCGCAATACGAGATCAATGAGAACGGCCTGCAGCTCGTTGTGGAGGTTCTGAGAACCGGACAGACCGATAATCCGGTCAGCGTTGACTTCGCCACACAGGATGGCAGCGCAAAGCAGGACAGCGACTATCGCCAGAGTTCCGGAACACTGAGTTTTCCGGCCGGGGTCACCCGCGAGCGTATTGTTCTGGAGATCCTCAACGATACCCGTTACGAACAGGAAAGCAGCTTCTCAATTATTCTCTCTAATCCCAGTCCGGGGGCGCGGATCTACGCGCCTTCCGCGGCGATCATACGCATTGTGGATGATGATGCCCTGCCCTTTGTCTCTCTGCATTCGGCGGTTTCCGGGGCCCCGTCCAATCCGGGAGGCGCCGTGGCGCAACCCCCACGACGGGGTTCTGGGGGCATCGGGGGGTCCGGTAACCGGGCATCGTCAACCACACCCGGGATACAACGATTCGATGTGAATCTGGACCGCTATTCTCCCCTCGCCACATCGGTGAACGATGCCGCGCAGCCTGGTACGAACACCGGTCCCGGCGAAATTCAAAAGGACGAATCCCCTGAATCGAACGGTGCAGGTTCCGGGTGCGGAGCGTCCGGATCGACCACCGGTACGGAATCCGAACAGACCTGTGTCGCCGAGTCCACGGATGTCGCACCGGTGGCTGAAATGTCCGTGAAGGATGATTCTCTTCCGAGTGAAAGCGCGGAACCGTTTTCGGATTCCTATTAGTACTCTTTCACCACGAAGGATCATTGTACGAATTGCTTAATCCTATCCCATAGCTTTTTCACTCGTTCCCGCGCTCCGCGTGGGAATGCAGACCTTGGGTACGTCAGTCACCTCAAACCAGGGCAATATCACGAAACATCGATATACGTTCCCACGCAGAGCGTGGGAACGAGATAACAACATACTCACTCCGGCTTGACACAGTATGTTCTCACGGCAAGCCTTTCGATTCTCAGGAATACCAGATGGATTCCACCTGCATCCGGTCCGTGTTCTGATGTTTGACGTTGAAATCCCCCCCGGAGAGTATCGTTCTTTCCTGCATCGAGACCAGAAAGGGGGGCAGCGTGTGCAGGTATTTTTCGCGCATCATATCGCTGATGATCTGTACCTGCAGAATCAACTGATTGTCCAGCTGGTTCAATGAGATGTTGGCCGTGCCCTCCATCATCTCATTGAAACAGATCCCCTTCAGGGTATCCTTCAGAATGCGGTACAGAATCGACTTTTGATCCTGGGAGATGCGCTCTTCATCGATGCCCAGCTTGGCCGTTATCTCCAGGCCCTGAGTGATCGTGTGGCATTCCGAGATCAGGGAGTTGAGGGCGGCCTTGAGTCCAAAATCATCCAGGCTCGGGGGCCTCAGATCGATGGCCACGGCGCGGATCTTATGCGCCGCATCCTGAAGGACCGGGACGATATTCTTCGAAAGCTGCGCCACCTCATCGTCCACGGCAACCTTTTCCAAGTCGATGAGGTAGCGTTCGAGCTGCATCTTGGCACCGGACAAGGTCTGAACCACGTCCTCGTGCAATTCAAAGGCGATGCGCTTCTTCTCATCCTCCTGGGCGGTGATCATCTTGGAGGTCAGATATTCCAGTAAACGCTTCTTCTCCTGAGTCTCCCGGTTCTGGGCTTCGATGATGCGTTCCGAACGCTTGATATGGATCAACAGGAAGAAATACAGGAAGGTCATCAAGATCAGGGTGATCACCAGCAGGATCAAAATGGTACGGTTCGCCTCGAGGGTGTAGTAGCCGATGTCCGAATAGATCTCCATCACCCCGATCACCGGTGCGTCGCCGGAGGCGCGAATCGGTACATAGGTCTGTACCAGATTCGTTTTTCCCGTCGAACTGAACAGGCTGAAGCCGTCATCATAGACCAGGCTGGAGGCCGGATTCCCATGCACCGCGGATTCAAAAGCTTCGTTGTGATCCTCATTATCCTCGGTGGTGTCGGGATCCGTTGAATAGACCACACGCCCATCGAGATCATAGAGCTTGATGCGCATCACATCGGTGTCACGCAACATCCGTTCGATGACCCGGTGCAATACCGGTTCAAAGGGTAGATTCGAGATATTGCGATCCTGGTTCTGCTTGATCACGTTGAGGAACATCACGAAGTGATCGTTGAGCGCGTATTCCGTGGCGATAGTCAGTGTTTCATTACTGCGAATGCTCGCCGCATCCACGATATTGGTGGTTTCGTAACGGAAAAAGAAAAAGATCATCAGCGCGGTGATGGCCACCGCAATCAGGCTCGTTATGGCGTATCGCCGGGCCAGATGGTAGTGCTGGACAGGGGGGGTGGCATCAGCCGGACGCGGAAGGGTATCAAGCATGAGTTCACCGTGAACCGGTGGTCCCGGGTGACGCCTCAGGGAGCTTTCCACTCCGAAACGCGCACCAGATTACCACCCTTCCCGTCAACTCTAGCAATGTAATAACCTCTCGAAGCGAACCGCTGGCCCGGGGCCATGCTCACCCGGGGATAGACCGAAGTATAAGGCAGATCATCGACCATATGCTCGATTTTTTCTATGAAGTAGTCGCGGTAGAAGTAACCACGGATCTGTTTCAGGGCATCGCCCGTGGCCTTGAGGGCGAAATAGGCATTGGCCTGGATCGCTTTGGCCTGGGGATTGTAGATCCGCTTTGATTTGAACCAGCCGGTGGAACGCAGCAGATGATGGCCCAGTTTGTCGGGCATTTCCTGGCAATGCACGAAGCGGATCCGTTCACGCCATGCTTCCGGAATGGCATCGGTCTGTGTACCGTAGAAACGTGTGGAGAGGTAAACAATCGGTGCCTCCCCGGGTTTTCGGTCAAGTCTGTGCAACAGCCCCTGGACCCCCTCCCGGCCGGACCATACCACCAGGGTCCGCGCCAACTGTTGCGCCTCACTCAGGGTATCCGTATCACCCGGTTCATGCAGGGCGATGTCATGTACCTTACGCCCCGCTTTCGTCATCTGAGCCCGAAACCCTTCGGCGGCCTGCGTGCTGAGCGGATCAGCCGGATCATAAAACTGAGTCACCTCGGGGGTGCTGGCCAGATCGGCCGCCAGGGCCTCGGCGTCCTGGGCCACTCCCCGATCCAGATACAGGTTATAGAAACTCTGTTCCGAGAGTTCCGGTGTGTCGGTGGTGGGGAACAGACAGGGCAGCGCATTGTTTTCACAGAACTGGTGGACGCTGGGCCAGCCCACTGGAACAAGACCGTTGATCACGGCGAAAACCGGCTGATCCAACATGTAGGCCTGCAGCTGATCCTTCCAGGTCGATTCCGCTCCGCTGAGTCGCCAGGTGTGCAGACGCCATTTACGATAGGGTTTGAACATCCACTCCTTGTGCCAGGGTGCGTGCTCCGCCCGCTTGGACTCGTAGCGGGTTTCCACGTTCTTCTGTTCGACATACCGCTCCAGCACATCCAGCATCGCCTGGTTGTCCTCGGGTGTGTTCGAATCCAGAACGATGGTCGCGAAATGGATCTCCTTGTCCGTCACTCCTGGCGAGATAGATTGTGACAGGGTATCCAGATAGCGCATCAATAGATCCAGGGTCGGTTCATCGATGGCGTATCGGGGCATGAACGGACTCATGGGTTCGCCATTGGCGTCGATGCCCTGGGTGACGGCCCGCAACAGGGTTTCCCGGTTATAGGCCGGGCGATAGATCGGCGGCGCGGGAGGTTTACTGGTGGGCAGCTGCAGGGGTTTGAACAGGATATGTCCCGCGATTGCCGGCACCACCTCCTGACCCTCGGTCGAACCCATGCCGCTGCGACGATGGCAGGTCTCGCAGATCAACTGATCGCCCTGGACTGCGATATCACCCTGGACCACGGCCTTTACCTGTTGGCCATTGGGTAGAATGCCCTCGGAGTAGAGCTGCCTACCCAGGCGATACTGTTCGCTGTCGATTTCCGCGTTATACAGGTTCGATGATAAAAACAGGAGGGCCGCGCTTAACAGCCCGGTCGAGGTAAGGTACAAAAGTCTGCGCATGACGGATGGATCGGCGGTTTTCAGTGCGGCTTTAGGGTTGCGTGGTACTCATTCACGATGTCCTCGGCACTGGCCAGGCCATCGATACGTTTCCACTCTGACGCTGTCCCCTGCCCTCGGATCAAGGTGATCGGCTCGTGATTCATTTTTGAGCCACGGAAGATGTCGAACGCCTTTTCCACCGCCACCACATCCTCGTAGCTGCCGGTGTAGAAGGTCCATCCGTCTCCGGCCTTAAAACGCTCCGCATAGGCCTTGAGGCGTTCCGGGGTGTCATATTCCGGATCGATGGTGATGGAGATCATCGCCACCGGGTCATCCTCGCCGAGCAGGTCTTGCACTTGATGAAAACTCGCGGAGAGCACCGGGCAGATGGTGGTACAGGTGGTAAAAATAAAATTCAGCATGACCGGACGATCCGTGGCCAGCAACTCAGGCAGATTGACCGAATCACCGAGATGGGAGGTGAGATCCACATCGGGTATCGAGTAACTGGCCTGTTTAACCTGATAGCCACTCTGTTTCATCATCATCATGTGGTGGGCATGATGATCATGGGAGGAGTGGTCCATCTCATTCATCGCCACCGTAAACCGATCGGAAGGGGTGTTTGTCGACTGGGGATGGGTCACGCAATCCAGCTTGAAAACGGCCGGGGCGCGCGCATCATCAAAGGGCGCTGTCTCCCAGGCGGCAGACACACCGGGGAGCAGGAACATGCCCAACAGACCCAGTGTCCATCCATTCCATCGTTGGTTTATTTCTACTCTTTTGTCCATTCGACTTCTCCCCCGATTGGCCGCTCGGGTCTGCCTGTCAGACCCGATTCCCGCCGATGCTTCTTGATTGATTGCGAAAACTCCGTCCCCCGGTCGCGAGGAACAGGACTAAAATTGCCAGCAGCAGCCAGGGATCAAGCGATCCGCCACCGCCTCCCCCGCCACTTCCCCCGTCGGAGGGTGTCGGAGCGGCGCTGTCATCGTCCACGATGGTGATCTGCATGCTGCTCGCGGCACTGTCCAGGGTTCCACTCCCGGTGAGGTTACTGAGACTCAGGGTGAGTGTTTTATCCCCATCCTGCAGGGTGTTGTCGATGATCTCGAGGACCAGGGTTTTCCGGGATTCTCCGTCGACAAACTCCAGGGTGCCGGTGGTGAGGTTATAGTCCGTGCCCGCCACGGCAGCGGTCGATGCGGCGCTGAGATCGACGGTCAGCGCGCCGCTCACCGTATCACTGCGCTGAATGACGATATTCAACGTGCCCGAGGACTCGCTGACCGACAATGCGGTAATCTCGAATCCGAGTCTCGAGACCGCGGTATTCACCTCATCGTCCGCGACGCTGACCAAGGCCTCCTGCAACGCGCCGAGTACGACGCCCCCCTGAGGATTGCTGAGGGTTACCTGGAACGACTCATCCCCTTCCAGAATGGCGTCGTCCAGGATCGCGATCTGAAAGGTCTTGGTTGCGGTTTCACCATCGGCGAAACTAATGCGCCCGGTGGCAAAGGTGTAGTCGGATTCGGCGATTGCCGTGGCATCCCGGGTCGTGTAATCCACGCTGACAGCCCCCGTGGAGCCACCGCTGCGGCTGATGCTGAGGGTCACACTGCCCCCATTCTCATCAACCTGGGTATTCCCTTGAGTGAATTCCAGGGCACCGGCGGCGGGGGGATCGTCGTCGTCACCCAGGCTCACCCGTACGCTCGCGTTATCCCCGAGCACGGCACCGAACGCCTGGGACAAGGTCACACGGAAGGTTTCCGTACCCTCGTAAACCCCATCGTCGTTGAGCGTGACCTGGAAATCCTTGCTCAACTCCCCTTCGGCAAAGGTCAGTGTGCCGCTGGCGACCTCATAGTCGATACCTGCCGTCGCGGTCTCGTCCGAGGTGGCATAATCGACCTGGGCGGTACCGCTGCTGCCCCCTTCCCGGGTCACGCTGATGGTCACGCTGCCATCGAACTCTTCGGCTGAGAATTCCCCCAGACTAAAGCTCAGCACCCCTGCCGCGGGGGTCTGGTCATCATCTTCAATGAGCAGGGTCGCGCTGGCATTGGCGCCCAGCACCGCGCCTCCTGTCGGCTGGCTCAAGCTGAGTACGACACTTTCGTCGCCCTCATAGGTGCTATCGTCAAGCAAGGTAAGACTGAAGGACCCCGTGGCTTCACCGTTCGCCAGGGAGAGGGTTCCGCCCGCCGCGGTGTAGTCCTCACCCGCTGTCGCGGTCCCGTCGGCGGTCGCGTAAGTGACGCTGACCGCACCGGAGGTGCCCCCCGTACGGGTCACCGAAATGATGGCCGTGCCACCGCTCTCGGTCTGAGTGAATTCGGAGAGGCTGAACTGCAGACTGCCCGCCGCCGGCACCGGATCGTCATCCTGGATGGTTACCTGGGTGAGGGTCGGCGTACCCAGTACCCCGTTGCCGGAGAGGTTGCTCAGACCCAGCATGAAGGATTCATCATTCTCGAAGCTGCTGTCATCGAGAATCGGAATGTTACAGTGCTTGAGGGTCTCACCCTCGGCGAAGGTCAAAGTGGTTTGCGTGGTGGTATAGTCGCTGCCGCCCAGGGCGCTGGAATCGGCCGTGGCGCAGACCAGGGTCACACTGCCCGTGGAACCGTTGACCCGGGTGACCGGAACGCTGATCTGTGCGGACGCTTCGCTCACCGTGTAGGCGCTGCCGCTGAACTGAAAGCTGCCGCCACTGAGCACCGGTTCGTCGTCGAGGATGCTGACTTCCGCGTAATCGACACTCCCCAGGTCCACACCCAGCGGATTGCTGAGCGTCACAATGAAGGTCTCCAATCCCTCGGAAACCGCGTCATCCGTTATCGGCACACTGAAACTGGCGCTGATCTGGCCATCGGCAAAATTCAGGGTACCGGAGGTGGCGGCGTAATCGGCACCCGCCAAGGCGGTGGAATCAGCGGTGGCGTAGTCGATCGAACCGGTGCCCTGATCCCCTTCGTTGCGCTGCACCGTGATGGTCAGACTCACCGCATCCTCAGCCACCTGGTATTGAGTGCCACTGAAGCCCACGGAACCCACCGGTTGGGTGTCGTTTTCCGTGATTGTCAGGGTGGCGGTATTCATGACACCGACCGCACTACCGCTCAACTGCAGGATAACGGTTTCGTCCCCCTCATAGACCCCATCGTCGATGATCGGGACGCTGATCGTCTTCTGGGATTCGCCCTCGGCGAAGCTCAGGGTGCCGCTGACCGCTGTATAATCCTGCCCGGCGGTCGCCGTACCCTCATCCGTGGTGGCGTAATCGATGGCGAGCGAACCGCTGGTGCCACCGCTTCGCGTGACCGTGACGACCAGGCTCCCCGCCGCTTCGCTCACGCTATAGTCAAAGGCGCTGAACTGGAGTTTCTGTCCCGGAAAGGCACCCGCCGTGGCCCCCAGGGTGAAATCGTCCGAGAAGAAGATGCTCGGCTCGGCACCCTCTTCATCAACCGTCTGGATGACCAGGGATGAAAATCCCCCATCATCGATGAATCCCAGGAAGGTCCAATCCAGAACCGTCGCCTGGGCACCGGTAAAATCGATGGCCCCGCCATTGCTGGTGAAACCCAGTTGCGCGCCACTGCCGCTGTAGAACCAGCCTCCGACACCGTAAAGTGTGACCGAGCCGGAATCCAGGGATATCGCGTCCGGCACCGGATGGGTCGCACTGCCCGCCTCCTGGGCGGCAAACAGTCGGTAAGTGCCCTCGTGGGCGCCCCCGTAGGCGTCGCTGAGCAGACCTGAAACCGCGGTGGGGCTGGCCGACCAGGTCATGCCCTGATTGGAGACACTCAAGACCGGGTTGACGCCACGGGTATTGGCCCAGGCATCGGACTCAAAACTCTCCCCGGTCACGGAGAGCGAACCGCTGTCCAGACTCGCCAGGTCCTGGATAAACCGGGCCTCCGCATTCGCATCGCAACAGTAGACGGTTACCGCGGCCTGGCTTTGAAAGGACAGCAGCAGTCCGACGCATAGGATCAGAGCGGCGAGTTTCCTGATTATCATAGGTTCCTTTCCTTATCTCCGGTAGGGGAACGAAAACGGCAATGCCAGGCGGCCCCGGTAAGTTATGCTTCGCTAATTGACGACCAGATGAGCCTCTTTGAAATCCCCGACCACCATTGTGACGGTCTCACCGGATTTCACATGGGCATCGGGATTGGCGAAGACGATGTAATAGGTTTTATCGGGTTTGATATTCCGGCCACGGTTCGTGGTGCGAAAGGCGCCCACTTTTGCCGCCATGGGTACCGGAAGTTTAGCATTGGATTTTTCGACCACCAGCTGAGGCTTGATCCGGCTGTCGAAAAAGGTCCTCGATTTATCCACGTCCAATACCCGAAAACGGAAATCGATCATATATCCGGCCGCGGTCAGACGCAGGCTGACCAGTTCCACACCCCACTTCTCGGCGATTGCCCGGGCCTCCTGTTCCGAAACCAGGGGGGGAAGAACCACCTTCTTGGCCACCGGGGGGGTGAATTTCGCGATGGGTTTCAGCGGGGCATCGGTCGCCTTTTCTGTCTGAGCCTGGGCCAGGGATGTAACCCCGAAGAGCACACTAACACTGACAATTACGACCAGAATGATCAGTAGCGGGTTACCCCGGGGATGGGAATCCATCTTCTGTTGTACGGTATCTTCAGAAATATTCGAGTTATTCATTCAATCAATGCCTGTCAATCAACAATAGGTAGGCATCAACATCCGGTGCCGATCCCCAAACCGGGACCGGCCCTGGCTATATTGATTTACCTTCTCGGTGTTCATCACGAATCAGTTGGCCGGTGTTGCTGTGACCGTGATCGTGACGTCGGCCGGGTCGCTCAATGTTCCGTTATTGTCATTGAGGCGATAACTAAACACGTCTGTTCCCGTGAATGCAGGATCAGGTTCATAGAGGAAAGTACCATCCACATTGAATGTGAATGTCGCTGCATTTGAAGGAGCCGTCACGAGTTCAGCAGTCGTTGTTGCCATGTCAACAAAAATATCATTCATGATCACTCCAACCCCAAAATCCAGTGGATTCAGGGTCGAACCTAGAACAACCTCATAAAAGTCCGGCTGTGCCGCTAAAGTCACGACCGGTCCATTCACCGTCACGGTGACCGTGCCGACGGTGCTGGTTTCAAGCGTAACGCCATCGGTGAGGGTGTAGGTAAAGGTCTCCACCAGGGGGTATGCCGAGGCTGTGACAGGTGGTGTGTAGGTGCAGTCACCCAGTGCAAGATCCGGACAATCGACACTGCCTTCCAGGATACCGGCGGTATCCAGGGTCACGATCTGCAGGAGGTCACCCTCCGCATCCGTGTCATTGGCCAGGACATTGAAGTTCACCGGCAGATCGGCATCCGTCACAATATCCGGATCATCCACCGGCACCGGGGGCTGGTTCTCCACCAGGGTCACGGTCACCGGGATAGCGTCGACCTGATTCGTGCCGTTCGAGATCGAATAGGTGAAGCTGTCCGTGCCCGCCACGTAGACATCCGGGATAAAGGTACAATCGCCAGCGGCACCACATGCGACCGTTCCACCCATTGTCGGGGTGGTGGTGTCATAGGCGACCACGGACAGGCTGCCACCCTCCGGATCCGAGTCGTTGGCCAGCACGTTCACCGTGCCCGGGCTGCCACTGCCCCCAGCGGGGAAGGTGATCGCGATCTCATCGGCCACACCCACGGGGAGCGCCGCGCCGAAGCTCAGGAAAGCCAGCATGCCGCCGATGGCGTCACCCACATCCGGGTTTTCCGGATCACTGGGATTGGTCATGTAGCCGTTGCCGTCATAGACCGCATAGTCGCCACCCAGCGGCGCTGAGACGATGACATCCTTGGTCTTCAACGGAGGCAGGTCAACCGAATATTGTTGCACCGGGGCGGGTGTCACCGTCCCCGTGACGCCGTCCTGCCAGGTATAGGGTATGCCGTCCTCGGCATGGATGGTGCCGTGCATGCCCTGGATCACCGGCACATGCTTCTCGCTCGCCACGCTCAGGAAGCGCAACAGATTAGGGGCGCCGGCATTGCCCAGAGGAAGCGCTGCCGAACCCACCGTATAGGGTTCGCCATTGACCAGAAACCAGCGGGCGTTGTAATCGATCGGGGTGTAATTCGGATCGCCGGCGGCAACCGCGGCGTTGTGCGCCGGATCGATGTCGCTGTAGAACAGTATCTGTTCGCTCTCGTAGGGCACACCCGGATAGATTTCACCGGCCGCGCCAGACTTGGCAACCGCACCGTAGAGTCCCATGTAGGTCTGCAATTGGGGTTCCGTGCCGGAACGGTAGATGAAGGTTCCGCCCTCGTTTTCGATGGCATTGTCCACATGCAGAATGGGACCTCGACGACTTAATGGGATGTCGCCGAGGGTCCAGACATAGTCCATGACGCCACCGTTTGGCGCGGCTTCCAGGCCATAGGAACGGACCTTTTGGGCGGAATTGGTACGATTTCCAGTAGTCCCGTCATTCCAGGTTGGTCCCATTCTGTTCGGGGTCGATCCACGGACCGGTGAAACCGGCATTTCCTGTCCGGTCACGACCACGGATGTGGGCGTCGGCAGCATGTTTGTCAGGTAGATCCTGAGTTCGGTGTCGCCCGGAGGAATTGAGATCTCCGGTCCTGGCGCGGTTGCCTGTGGGACCGCGCATGCCGTTGTATTGGGATTCATGCGATCAGTACTCGACAACTGGCCGTAGCAGGCTCCGCCCTGATCCAGGGCGTATCCCCACATGGGTACCGTCACATCGGCCTGTCCGGACATGGGCAGCTGTTTGGTGAATGGCTTGGCGATAAGATAGATATCCACAGCCATAGCCGGCGCTGCGATCAGAGAAAGCGAGCAAGCTAAGATAATCGGTTTGATCTTGGCATTCATGGTTGTTGACCTTTTCATTGTCGTACCCTCTCCCTAACTCAGTTGATCGGAACGTCGGGAGGAAGGATGACAACCGCACCCAGGCTACCCCCTGGAAAGATATCGAAGGTGGTGAGTTCCTTTTCCGCGTGGGAGTGCCAGACCAGGAAGTAACCGCCGTAGGGATTCAGTCCGCCTTCACCCGGGGGCAGATCCCCCACATCACCGAGGAAGGGACTGCCGCTCCACCATCCGCCCACGGCCAGATCGCCGACACCGGGCAGGTTGACCAGGTCCGAGAGGGCCTTTCCGTGATCCGGGCAATACTCATGGGCATAGGTCGACCCCGTATCGCCGAAACCATCACCGTCACTGTCGATACAAACATGGTTCGTATCGTGCCCATAGACGTCCCAACCCAGATTCTTACCGGTCCAGGTCCAAAGAGCATCCACAGTCTGCTTGGGTGCGGAATTAATGGTGTTGTCGGAACGACCCAGATCCGCCACGTCCCCGTTTGAGCTGAGCATCTTCCCATCACGACCGATGAAGCGCAGGTTCTCACCGTGGTAATGCATGGGATGGGAGTCCTGCCCCGCATTCACGTTACGCACCAACACCTCATCGCCAGGATGGGCCTGGACCAGGGATTCGTAGGGCTGGTTCGGAAACAGGGGGTTGTAGTCGCCCTGGAACAGGTCCGGAAAGACCCGCCCGTTGATAAACCAGACCTTGGCAAAGCGATCCGAATTGGTGAAGTGGTTGTAGTGACCCTTCTCCATCTGCATGTGGATGTCGGGATCGATCTCCGTCATCAGGTAGAGGTTCTCCTGATCGTAGTCGGTACCGCTACCTTCACCGTAGGCGCTACGGGTGCCGTCCGCCGGGCGGACCACCAGGACCCCTTGCAGACCCATCTCCGCGTGCAGCCCCGGATTGGCCCCGTCCAGGCTGTGATAGATGTAGGTGCCCGGCGAACCCGCGGTGAAGCTATAGGTTACTGTCTCGCCCACATTGGCGGCCTGGGTAATCAGGCCGGCACTGCCGCCGTTGGCCGTCACATTATGCCCTGTCACCACGATCGAGACCGGATCCGGCACACCGTAATTGATCATATTAATGGTTACTTGATCCCCCTCAGTCACGATCAGTGTCGGAGCTGGATACTGAGGCATCGCATACCCTGTCCCAGGGTTGGGAAAGGCAAATTCTCCCTGGTCCATATCCCCAAATCCCCACATGTAGAGACTGGTGCCTTCCGGCAGATTGATATTGAACGGAAAGGCATACAGATTGAACTCACCGGATGCGTTGGGGGTGATGCCGCGTATGTCATGGGCGGCCTGGCTCTGTGTCCAGGGCATGAGACCGGCCACACTCAGCATGAGGACGCTCATCAGCCGTCCAGGTTGTTTGAATAATTTTCTCATCATCATTCTCTCCTAGTTCGGCTCGGCGCTCAGTTCACGACGATCTCGGTGATCATGCCACCGTCGAATTGGGTTCTGTTGCTCATCTGATGCAGTTCCGTGGCATGCAGGAAGTAGGTGCCCGGCTGGATACCCGCGGTATCGATGATCACGTCATGGGTCTCGCCCCCGCCGAAGTTCACCGAGGCGCTGGTGCGGTAGAGGTTCTTCCCGTCCACACCGCGCATCTGCTTGGCGCCGGTGCCGACGATGCGCATCTTCAGCCCCGGTGCGGTGAGGGTCCAGAATCGGTCGAGCCCCACGTTGGAGAGTCTCAGCAGCAGCCGTTCACCCTGATTCACGCTGATCACCGAATCGAGTTTCTGGGTCGGGGTGCCGTTGTTGAGCAGTTCCCCCGGAGTACCGGTCACCTTGCCGGAAGTATCATCCCTCGGTGCCGGTAGCGGTCCGGGTATCACGGTGTCGGGATAACCGCGACCGTTGATCATCGGATAGTTACCTTCGAGCATGGCGAACGGCAGGGGTTGAATGAACAGATCGGCGTCATGAAAATCGGAGTCGAAGCTGCCCAACTGTAAGGCCTTTTCCACATCCCAGGCGGTGGTGCCGTCGTTATCGTTGTAGGTATAGCCGGCCGGTGCATTCTGATCAGTACCACCGCTGCGTGTCGCCACCGGGCAAGGGATGGCGCCGGTACAACCGGTACTGTCCTGAGCGGGATGTACGTACAGATTCGCCAGCATGCCCATCTCCATGTGCTCCGTGGCCTCCACATGGCAGTGATAGAGATAGGTGCCCGGCTCTACCACGTTATAGTAGTAGGTCAGGGTTCCACCCATGTTGATGGCGATCGAAACCTCGGGCACACCGTCGAATACGGTCGCGGCATTGGGAAACCCGTGCCAATGTACGGTATGTGGATCAAACAGGTCGGGACGCATCACCGTACCCACATTGGTCAGGTTGAGCCAGAACTCGTCGCCCTCTTCCAGCTCAATGGTGGGTCCGGAAAATTCCGCGTCCAGAATGCCGTTGTCGATCAGGTCCGCTTCCGGAGTGCCGGTCTGGTTGCCGAAGCCAAAGATGTACATGGGTTCGCCGTCGGACATCACCGTGAAGCTGTCACCGGCGATCAGACTCGCGCACTTGGCGTTCGGGTGTTGAGCGGACTGTACGGGAACGACGAGATTACCGTTCGGATCGGCGTTGATGGTGCCCGGACACTGGATGTTGACCACTGCGGCCGCGCTGCCCATGAAACCCAACAGCGTCACTGCGATAGCCCCTGGGAGCGTGTTCTTATGAAATGTGTTCATTGGGCGTTACTCCTCATGGTCACGTAGCTGCCAGACTCAAAGATTGAATATCCCGGTGTTTCCTGTCTCTTCCCGACCCCGGCCGGTCGTAACCGGCCTTGGGGATCGGTACAGACGTTCAGCGTGTCTGAGCGCTTCATCAGGGCACCTCGTCGGCGCCGATGTCGGACACAATGCCGGTCGGTCTCGGTTGGTTGTCGATATCGACGCTCAGGGGTCCGCTGGCCGGTGTGTTACCGCCCTGGTCGATTGCGGCCGAGCCGGCTCCGAGGTGGTAATCGAACAGCACGTCCGCATTGCCACCCGCCTGAGCGCGACAATAGTTGGTAACCGGGTCGTAGGCGCCCGCGCAGACCGGCTGGATCAGACTCAGCGGACCAAAGGCCACCTGGATGAAGTTGCCCCCCTCGTCCAAGGCCGCCGCGGTGGTCAGGCTGACCGGCTCCATGAACAGCATCACCGAGTCACGACCCACGTTGAAGTACCCGTTCACGAACCCGGGATCACCGGAGATGTTGCTGCGGTGATAGGGCGTACGATCCGTCAGCAGGGATTTGCGCGGATCCAGCAGATCCCCGTTGCCACTCTGTTCGACGATGCCGTCCAGGACACCCAGATCCCAACTCACACCATCCATGGAGGTAAAGCCGGTGATGTCGCAGTTCGGATTACCCACAGGCGCGGTCGGTGTATCGCAGGTAACCGGTACCAGGCTGAACTCGATGGCCAGGGTGTTCGGATCGTCGAAGTTGGTCCAATAGAAAGACCGATTGTGATACGCGATGGTGTCACGCAGCACCGGATCGGAGAAGCGTGATCCCTCTGGTCGGCTGCCGAACACATTGGGATCGACAAACACCGGACCCGCCAGCTCATCCAGGTTCAGCAACTGGGCCATGACACTGCTGTGACTGCGCGAGACGATACCCGCCGGCATCGCCGTGGACATGTTCGGCGAGTTGGGCGCGAAGGCCTGTGAGCCGGTCGCGGTGCTGTCGTTGTTGGCCACCGTGTTGTTGCGGATATAGACCTTGGGGGCATCGCTCAGGGAGAGACCGCCCGCAGCCAGACCGGCCACGTTGTTGTCGATCATGTTGTTGTAGACCAACACCCGGTACCAGCGACCGCGACGACCCAGGTTTTGACCGATATCCTGCCCGTTGATACTGGTCAGGCTGATGCCGCCGCCGTCCCCGGCCCCCGCCAGATTGCCGCGGATCAGGTTGGCGTCGATGGTGACGTTACCCGAGCCCGGAGACAGCAGCAGACCGGTCTCGCTTTCGGGGATCAGGGCCGGCTGGCCGCTGATCATGATGCCGCCGCCGGGAGGCGCGGTACCCGGGGTCTGGGCAAAGGTCTCGTTGAAGACGATACGGTTGTCTTCGATCAGACCGTTGCGGGACAGACCCAGGTGAGCGATACCGCCGCCACCGCCCTGGCTGAAGTTGCCGCACACCCAGTTGTCGGTGACCTGATAGGCGTCACTGCCGGTGTGCAGACCGATACCACCGCCGGGGCCGTTCAGGGTACCGTTATGCACCACATAGTTGTGATGGATACGCACCCGGTCGTTCACCGCATCGTCATAGATCAGCGAACCGACCTCCCGGTTGGGGTCGCCGTCCACATAGCCCGGATCGGCTTCGTCGGCGATGGTGTGGCTCAGATCGGGATGACCGATCCGGATACCGCCGCCATTGAAGCCCGCATTGGCCTCCAGACGGTTGTTGGACACCGCCAGGTATTGGTTGTAGCCGTTGGCCACGATACCGCCGCCGGTGCTCGCGCCGATGATGGTGAAACCATCGATACGGGCGCCCCGGTTAGGCAGACGCACGAAGCGGTTGGGGCCACTGCGCGCGCCGGCCACGAACACACCCGCGCCCTCTTCCGTCGGGAAAGGCCCGCCGGCCAATCCGGGGAATCCGAAGGGTGCATTGTTCTGACCGGGCAACTGATCGATCGCGCCGCTGTCGACCAGATACTTGGCAAGATTCCGCCAGTGAATGATCTTTTCAGTGGGCGACTGGCGGGCATTGATGGTCACCGCGCCGGCGCCCCATCCCTGCAGTTTCACCGGCTTCCACATGATCACCAGTTCGTCGTAGATCCCTGGGGCCACCAGAATCAGGTCACCCGAGGCCACACCGGGCTGACCTTCCAGGGGGTTGCCGATGGCTTCCTGAATGGTGGAGAAATCCCCCGGGACATGCCAGACATTGTAGTTCCGGCCATTCGGTCGACGGCCCACGCCTTCGGCGACACCCACGGTCAGAGTGACACCCAACGGAGATTCCACCCCATTGTTGTTAACCACCGTCAACTGGTACTCACCGGGAACCATGCTACCCGGGATGGTTGCAAACAGTTGGTTTACGTTAGAACCATTATCATGGCCCAACAGAGTCCGGTTACCCTGGGCATCCTCCAGCCAGGCCATGGTGCCATTCGCACCGGGTTGGAAACGGTAGTCACGGGTAATGTTCTTCAGGGCCTGGTCTACCCCATCCCACTCCGGATTGGGTACCGAAATCCTACCCATGGAATCGATGCGAATCTGCTCTCCCGGCAGTACGAACGGACCGGTGTCATCCACCCGGGTGACCGAAGAGATCATCGGCGTACTGGCCGGTTGTTCGCAATCCACCGGATTCTGTCCGATACCCGCGAAGGCCGCGATCTGCACGACCGGGGTATCCAGATAGGTAACGGTACCCGGCATGTACTGGAAGGTATAACAGAACTGGCTGTAGCGAGGATCGAAGAAAGGATCCACGATCAATTTCGGATGGCCGTTACCGTCGATACCGGTACCCGGATCCGAACTCGGATCGTAGTCCGGGTTGCGCACCGGACCCGCGTCGTTCATGCAGGAGATCAGCATGTTCGGCGCCATACCGGAAGGCATGGGCCGGTCCGCCGTAGCGGTCGAAGGGACCATCGCATCGTAGCGTCCGTACTTGTCCGAATAGATGCGGTTGACCTCATTGCCGTTCCAGTCGTAGAAGGCCACCGGTGTGTGCGGAGGCGCGAACTTCTCACCAAAGTTCGGCGAGTTCGGATTGAACTCATTGGCCAGGTCGTTGAGGATCATGCCCGTGACATTGGCCGCCTTGGGCACGTCGGTCATGACAAAGAACTCGGCCGCCGCGTTCTGTGCCGAGGAGAGGGGCACCTGCTTCATGTCACAGGAGGGACGGGTCTCTCCATGAAAGGGGGCAAACAGGCCCTCATCGTTGGGATCCATACCTGTGATCAACTGGCTGGCATCACCACTGCCGTCCTTGGTGACCATGGCCAGATACTGGGGTACCAAATGGGGTTCACCCACGCAGACCGGGGGCAGCGCCTGCAGGGTCGGTTCGACGTTCTGCCCCTCCTGGGGGATGTACTGGTCGCCGAATTCCACGTTCTTGTGATGTTCGCTCAGGTTCTTCAGACCCGGCGGGGTGCTCATCTGTACGATGTAGTCGTTGGGCAGCAGACCCAGTCGCAGATGCGAGGCAAGCGTAGTGCCGTTAGCTGAGTCGACGTTTTCAACCGCCTGCCTGGCCGATACCAGATATCCTTGAGGGCCAAAGATACTCTCATATGCGCCTGGATTGACAGTTTGCAGATGCTGCTCATCATACTCGGAGAAGGCGTAGCCGCCGTCGAACACACCGTCCCGTACCTGGTTGTAGCTGCGCAGACCGTCGAAACAGCGATCGTCGCGAATCGCGGGGCTGACCACCGAACCCGTGACGTTGTTGACACCCTGGCAGCCGGTTGGGCGACTGTCATCCCAGCTGTCGGAGTAGGTGACTTGCAGCGCATCGTGCAGGTCGAAAGAGGTATCGGTGCCATCATCCACACCCTGGGCACAAACATGGGTCACCGGATCGCCGGGACCGTCTACCCAGTAGTAGTTGATATCCTCGGGACCCGGAAATGGGGTCGAATCGCGGAAGGGATAGTTATCGACGTCCGCATAGCCGATACAGCCGTTGCCGTCGATATCGTCGATCAAGCCGTCATCCGCTTCGGCGATGCCATCACCATTCCAATCCACGTCGCCGTAACCGTTGGGGAAGGTATCGGTACTGACGGGAAAAGAATCGATGTCCCCGTCCGCATACAGGGCCAGTTGCACCCGGGGCATACCCGGCTCCCACACCTCCGCCTTGGCCTGTTCCGGATTGTCTTCCGCACGGGTGGACGCGTAGTAGACAATACCCGAAATACCCCCGTTCTCACCCACGAATTGGGGAGGTATCAGAGGATTTGTCCCTGATGGAAAAACCATCGGGGTGAAACTGATGTAATCGGTCTTACCGAACTGCAGCACGTTGGTCTGGCCCAGGAACGCCTGCACACCCTGAGTCAGAACCGGTTCGTCCGTGGTGCGCGAGTAGTTATCGCCATCGGGATTGGCAACGGTTGCGGTCGCGGGGTTGTTGATACGGTTAGCCGGGCTGTCACACTGATTGGTCGTGGGGTCGTAGTGGGACACACCATTGGCGTCAACCGTACATTGTGCCTGGGGAGTCAGCTCACCAAAGCCTGGAAACCCGGTGTTGACCTTGTCCACCGGACCACCCGCATCGACCACAAAGGTGGCACCGGTCGCTTTCTTGTTACCGAAGCTGACTTCCGCCACCAGCCAGTGGAAGAAGGGGAACTTTTCGTCGAAAGGCGCATTGCCATCCCCATCGGTGGGGAAACTCTGGTAGATGGTGCCGTCACGCCAGCGCAGGGTAACGCTCTGGCTTTCCGGACCGATGCCTTCCTCGCCGCTATCCTGGAAACCGTTCTGGTTGGTGTCGTTGAACACGCTGGTGTTGAGCCGGGCAAACCAGTTAAACACACCCACATCACCCAGGTTGCAGTGGCCGGGCAGATCATTACAGCTGCCGTCGGCGTTCACGGTGAAGGGCTGGGCACTGATTACCGCGTCCAGATTGGTATCGAAAATCACCAACTGATAACTGCCGCGTGGCAAGTCTGGAATCGTGAAACTGCTGTTAGTACAAGGTGTTGCGTAAACACCGGTACCGATGCCGCCACCGGCCATGTCGTTCACGCCGATCCAGCAGCCGGGGAAATCACGGCCACTGTAAAACTGGGAGAACGGGGGTCGGCTCAGGTGGATATCGGTGACCGTACCGGTAACCGTGGCAGCGGTTTCACCCACCGCGGGGGCTGGCAGGGGCGGAAATCCACCGTCCACGGAAGGCTTGATGAAACCGATGAAGACATGGGGACCGGGAGGTCCGAATTCGACGAAGGCCGCCGGCTCGTTGGCCTTCACCCAGGCATCGATGACCTTGGTACCCTCGATGGTACTGGTCTGTATCCAGCCGGTCGACTCGTTTGCATCCTTGGTGGGAGTGTTAATGATGATGCCATATTTGCCGGGCGACAGGTTCTTGACTACCAGCAGGCCTTCGGAATTCGGCTGCAGGGTGCCGTTACCGAGGGATTCGACAATCGGCGCCCCATTCACATAACAGATGAAGTTGGTCAGAGGATCCTGTACCTCTTCCAGCTGGTTGTTGATGTCGCAATCTTCCCGGTACACCGTGCCCAGGGGGTTGCCAAAGGCATCCTGGATCACCTGACCGCCGGCCATGCCATAACGGCCGGCGGGCTCTTCGAGGAACAGGTTGAACTGGGTCCAGTCCACATGGCCCGGTTCGCCCACTGCCGGATTGGTCTCTTCCGGAAGATCGGGTGCGCCATTGATCGGGCTGTTGTCGTGGAACAGGTAGATGGAGATCTGTGCGGTGGGAATCGGGTGGGACTGTACCGTCACGGTGAGATCGTCCCGATTGTTGTCCGGGTCATTGGCATCCGCCAGGACCGTGACCGGTCCCCCGCTGATGCTGTGACCCGCGAACGGCAATATGGAAACGTAGTACCGGCCGGGCGCGATGTTGTCTACCGTAACCCCGTCGAGATCCGTTTGTCCGCTCAGGTTACCGGCGTCTGTCTCTCCGGTTGCAACCGGATGGTGGCTGGCATGAAAATCCAGGGACAAGAGATTGTCCGGATCGTTGCTCGGGTTGGTGGGATCCACCGCGAAGGTCGTATCTTTTTCGATAACCCAGCGAAAGCCGCTCACCGCATTGCCGGCGTGATCAACCACATTCAGGTTGAACTGCGCCGCATTCACGGTGGAGGACAACATCAGCAGAGTCATCAACACCAGCAACATCACGACTCTGTTCGTGTAACCCTGATTTTCATTTATCATGGTTTTTTTCTCCAAACCCCAGTGGGTCATCAAAGATTCCAAGGTTGCCGGCCGGACCATCCAGGCATGGCTTCCCCTTTCCCGGTTCTTGAGTTGAATCTTACGTCGCTTAATAAGGGGGGTCTTTGCGTGCAACTACGCCTTTGGACGGGGCTGCACCCCACCGGAGAACACTGGAAAATAGGTAGTTTTGCGGGGGTGAAACCCTACCTTGAGGGTAGGGTTTCAAAGGAGTGGATATGGCGCTTTGAGCTTTCCGATGACATATTTGTTACCAGGTGGATTCGCAGCCGGATTAAAACATTTGAAACAATAGATTTCGCAAGTATTCACCTATACTTGCATGTGTTTAACGGGGCCGGATCTAATGGCACTTACTTAACCAATAACCGCCGTCATCCTGGCATACGCCGGGATGACGAAAATCGAGCACACCGCCTTAAGTTAAGTGCCATTCGGATTTGGATCTCTAATATCCCGGCAGTAATTAAACTCAAGCGTAGAAAGACCAACAACCGAACTGAGTCAATCAAAAGGCGCCATTGACAACACGAATGACCCATGAACTCTGATACCAAAACCATCGTCATTGCTGAGGATCACACCATACTGCGCGCCGGACTCAAGGCGTTGCTAACCTCGAATCCGGATTTTCAGGTCATCGGCGAGGCGGACAACGGCAAGGACGCGATTCGCAGAACCGTCGAATTGAAGCCCGATCTGGTGATCATGGATCTGAGTATGCCCGGATTGAATGGCATGGATGCGGTACGGGAAATCAAAGAACGCATGCCCGAGGTCAAAGCCCTGGTGCTCACCGTGCACAACGAGGAGGAGTATGTGCTCGCGAGCTTGAAGGCGGGCGCCAACGGATATGTCCTCAAGGATGCCACCCAGAATGAATTGATGGTTGCCGCGGAGCGGGTACTGGAGGGCAAAACCTACCTCAGCGCCGAGATTACGGAAAAGGTGGTCAACAGCTACCTGCACACCAACAGCGTCCACCAGGAACCCCTCACCCGTTGGGATACCGTCACTCAGCGAGAGCGCCAGATCCTAAAGCTGATCGCGGAAGGCCACACCAACAAGAGCATGGCGGATTATCTGTGCATCAGTGTGAAAACCGTGGAAAAGCATCGCGCCAATCTGATGAAAAAGCTCGACTTGCACAGCGTTTCGGCGCTGACCACCTACGCCCTGGAGAAAGGTGTGATCAGCCGTTGAGCGCCGAGGTGATCAAAGGAAAAGAGGCGCGGATCTGAACCCCCTGATTGAGACCGGTATCGATACGCAGTCTTCCCTGCACCGATTCCGCCCGCTCGCGCATACCCAACAGGCCCAAACCCCGTTTGCCCTGGATTTGCGACGGATCGAATCCCACCCCATCATCCACGACCACCAGATGTATCGCGTCATGTGACTGGAGCAGTGAAACACTAATGGTACTGGCCTGTGCGTACTTGAGCGCGTTGTTCAGGGACTCCTGAACGATGCGGTAGATGACATTCTTGTACGCTTCCGTGATGAGGTCTTCGTTGATATCGAAGTCGGTCACCACCTCAAGCGCCTCGCACGCCGATGAAATTTGCCGACATTGCCAGGCGATAGCGGCGACCACGCCGAGATCGTCCAGAATAGCGGGACGGATCGCCCGGCAGATTGAACGAACCTCCGTGATGGCCTGTTTGACCATTTCGGAGATCGATTCGAGGGAGTTTCGCTGTAGTCCTGCCGGGTCAGCAAAAAGGTCTTCTTGATCACAGCGATTGATGCAACCCTGCACGTGAAGATTGATACTGGTCAGCAGTTGGCCGAGTCCGTCATGCAGTTCCCGGGATATACGTCTGCGCTCCTCCTCTTCGGAGTTGATGGGAACATTGGCCGGACGGCTTAAGAAACGATAGTTTTCGATCCCCTGCCGGTCCAGGAACTGGGCCGTATGGTTATCGGTGCACGAGGGTTGATGGGAAATCTCTTCGGCTTGTTGCAGCAGTTTGGTATGAGACGAGAGCTTCAGACAAGTGATGAGATCCAAGGTACTATCGTTTTTTTCTTTTGCAGATACCATTCAATATCCCCTAATCATCCTGTTAAGCCTTGTTCCGCTACTGCATATTTGAGAAACAAGTCACATTTTTATGATTGAATGGTGCTTTGATAAGCAGTGTTTATGCCATTTATCTATATATCCATATATTACAAAGACTTGCTAACATTTCTTAACCTGTCCTTACAAATCGCCACAACATTGCTGTAAATAATACCGACAGATACAGACCCAGGGCCTGGCTTCGATTCAGTGATATAACCCAATCGGATTCGCAACCTGTCGATTTTCTTTACGCCGCGATCAACTGAGATATTCGATAACCTTTTGCAGGTCATCACGGGTATCAACCCCCTGCCCCGGCTCGGTTTCAGCGGTACTGACGTGGATTTTGTCGCCATGCCAAAGAACCCGTAACTGCTCCAGGGACTCAGCCCGTTCAATCGGTGCATGCTCGAGGCGGATAAAACGCCCCAGATATCCGGCCCGGTAGGCGTACAGGCCGATGTGACGTGAGAAGCCCACATCCCCGGGTAGTGGTTTGTTCGCCTCCATGAACTCGTCCCGGTGCCAGGGAATCGGCGCGCGACTGAAATAGAGGGCATAACCCTGCTGATCGGTAACCACCTTGACGACATGGGGATCGAACAGGATCTGGCGGTCACTGATCGGCGTGGACAGGGTCGTCATGACCGCCTGCTCATGCCGATCCATGTCCTGCGCGACCTGATGCAGCAAAGCGGCCGGCATGCAGGGTTCGTCACCCTGCAGATTCACCACGATCTCATCCTCGGTCCAGTCTCGCAGGGAGATCACCTCGGCAATCCGGTCAGAACCGCTGCGATGATTCGTCCCGGTAAGGCACACATCGGCGCCGAACGAACGGCATGCGTCACGGATCCGTTCATCATCCGTGGCAATCACCACTTCCCCGGCGCCACTCTCCATGGCGCGCTCGAAGACATGCTGAATCATCGGCTTGCCCGCGATATCCAATAAGGGTTTGCCCGGCAGCCGCACCGAGGCATAGCGCGCCGGAATCACCACTTTGAAGGAGAGGCCGTTCAACGCTCCGGCACCTCTTCATCCTCGGCGAGCCGTCTCGCCTCCTCCTCCAGCATGATCGGGATATCATCCCGGATCGGATAGGCCAGCCGATCCACACGGCAGATCAGCTCCTGGGCCTTCTTATCGAAAAAAAGCTTCCCTTTGCACACCGGGCACACCAGGATATCAAGCAGTTTTCTGTCCATTTTTCAGCCTTTTCATCAATACCTTAAGTTGTTCTTCAAAGCCACGATCCACCCGGGCCTCGGCCGGGACATACCAATGCCGGCGATCAGCGAATGCCTCGCACTTTACCGCATCTTTCTCGGTCATGAGAACCGTCTCGCCAAGAAATGGCTGAAGATCCTCCGCGCAAAAGGCATGATGGTCGGGAAACGGATGACGGTGCAACCTCAGGCCCGCCGCTTCGAGCATGGAAAAAAAGCGCTCCGGCCGGCCGATCCCCGCCACGGCGTGTATCGATTGGTGGGTGAAATCCGCAAGAGGTCTGGGGGGTTGCTTGCCGTCCAGGGCCTGCGCCGTATCACCCGCAACCTGCATGGCAAACTCATCCGCTCTCGCTTCACCGTTGACGATCACGAGATCCGCCTCGGCAAGACGCGCGGGTAATTCACGCAGTGGACCGGCCGGCAGGCAATAGCCATTACCAAACCGCCGAAAGCCGTCGATCACCACAATTTCCAGATCCCGATTCAGGGCGTAGTGCTGAAGTCCGTCATCGCAGACAATCACGTCGCAGTCCTGTTCCGAGAGCAGACGCCGCGCGGCATCGATCCGGCGCGGTGCGGCATAGACCGGACAGGTGGTACGACGTTTTAGGAGTAGCGCTTCATCACCCACCTCCGAGGCCAGGCTGTGCTCGGTAACCTCCACCGGCCAGGTTGTGGCGCCCCCGCCATAGCCCCGGGTGACGATGCCCGGTGAATAACCCAGGCTCCGCAGAGTCCCTATCAACCAGATCACCAGGGGTGTCTTGCCGGTCCCGCCCACGGTCAGGTTACCCACGATGATGACCGGCACTCCGACCCGGGCCTGTTTCAATAATCCCCAGCGATAGAAACGGCGCCGCAGGGCGCTCACGAGACAGAACAGGCCGCTCAACGGCAACAGAACAAAGGTGAGCAGTTGGCGACGACCCTCCCAAGCGGCTTCGAGGGCATTCAACGGCGGCGCAACCTCATTCGGCGGGCTGGTGGGCAGCGAAGGTCATCTTGGTCAATCCCAGTTGACTCGCCGCGTCCATGGCCGTCATCACCGATTGATGAGGGGTCTTGGCATCCGCGTTGATGATCACCGGAAGATCCCGCTCGTCGCCCACCGCCTTGCTGATCGCCATCATGAGTGTCGCGATTTCGGTATTGACCACCTCGCGCTGGTTGACAAAGAAAGTACCCGAGGCATTGATGGTAATATCCAGCTCCTTGGTGGTGTGCTCGACCTCCTCCCCGGTCGCCTCCGGAAGTTCGATCAGGATCTGACTCTCCCGATCAAAGGTGGTCGATACCATGAAAAAAATCAGCAGCAGGAACACCACGTCGATGAGCGGTGTGATATCGACCTCGGGCGATTTGAGCGGCTTGCTCCTGAGTTTCATCTCAATCCTCTCGCTGCCCGTGAATCAACTCGACGAGTTTGAGCGCCTGTTCTTCCATGTCGATCACCAATTGATCGATCAGCCCGCTGAAATAGCGATGGAACATGAGGCTGGGTATGGCCACCGAAAGGCCGGCGGCGGTCGTAATCAGGGCCTCGGAGATACCACCGGCCAGCACCCCGGGATCACCAACCCCCGCGGTCACGATCACGCTGAACACCTTGATCATGCCGATCACGGTACCGAGCAGACCCAGCAAGGGTGAAATCGAAGCAATGGTTCCCAGAGTGTTCAGATAGCGTTCCAGTTCGTGCACCACCTGACGACCCACCTCCTCGATCGCCTCTTTCATCACATCCTTGTCGTGTTTGCGGTTGATCAGCCCTGCCGCGAGGATGCGTCCCAGAGGGGAACTGGTCTTGAGTTTGTTGATATCCGCAAGATTGAGTTTTTTGTCCTTGTGCAGTTGCAGGATCTGCTTCATCAGATACTCGGGTATGACCTTTTTTCGCTGCAGCGACCAGAATCGTTCGATCACGATACCTAACGCGGCGATGGAACAGGCGATGATGGGCAGCATCAGCAAGCCACCCGATTTCACTAACTCAAACACGTATCTGGTTCCTTGTTCGTTCTCTTGATTATCGGACTACAGGAGACTGGATCATCCCCCATCAGGGGACCTGACCACCCCGGAATCATACTCGATTCCCGCACTTATTGCCCATCATCAGAAGCATCTTTTGCCAACCCGTCATCCCTTGCCGGCGCATCAAGGAAATCACCTGCGGGGCAATTCCGCCAATAGTGCGAGGGATCCGCGCAGTAGCGCTCGGGCCGGCCCAGAGGCGTAACAGGACTGATGCGGAAGTGAACGGCTCCGTCCTGTGCGGTGTTCAGGACGGAGGCCCCCTGGCTGCGCCAGCGTTCCACCACTGCTTGTTTCGGGAAGTCGTAGGGGTTGCGATAACCCGTGGAGAACAGAACCCAGTCCGGCGCTACCGCTTGCACCAGATCGATACTTGAGGATCCCGCCGACCCGTGGTGTGGCGCGATGAGGATCTGGGATCCCAGGGTAGCCCCATAGCGTTGAACCAGTAGCCGCTCCGCCTGTTGTTCAATATCACCGGGCAATAGAACCCGCTGGTCACCGCTCTCGATCTGCAGAACACAGGAACGGTTGTTCGATTCACCGAAGCGATCCTCCGCAGCCGGGTGCAGGATACGGAAAGTCACCCCCTCCCAGGTCCAGTGGACACCAGCCTGACAGGGTGTTGCGCCGGGCACCCGGTCAACCTCGCCACTGAGCATCGAGGTCACGGGAAAAGCGGCCTGCAAGGCCTGCACCCCACCGGCATGGTCCTGATCACCATTGCTGAGGATCAGACGATCGATGCGTTCCACGCCCCGGGTCAACAGATAGGGTATGACAACCGCCTGCGCGGCGCTGTACCCTCCCGCGGAACCCGGACCGCTATCATAGAGCAACACGTGGCCCCGGGTCTCCACCACGCAGGCCAGCCCCTGCCCCACGTCCAGCAGGGTCAGCCAAAACGCTCCCGAGGCAGGTTGTTCGGGGGATATCTGCATCACCGGCAGGCAACACCAGAGGCCCATCCAGCGCCCCGGCATGCCCCGTGGCATAAGCCACAACAGCACACCCAGCAACGCGAGTATCCACACCCAGGTATCGGCTTGAGGCAGACTTAGGGCGGCCCATGAGAGCCCCGCACCCCCGTCAAGCAGCCAAAAGGTCGGGGCCGCAAGATATCCCAGGCCCGAATACCAGAGCCCCGCTGCCTGGGGGAACAACAACAGGGGCAATCCGATCAGCAACAAGGGCACCAGCACCAGACTGAACCAGGGCACCATGATCAGGTTAATGAGGGGCGCGACGAGCGAGGCCTGGCCGAAGAACAGGAACAGGACCGGCAACAGACCCAGGGTCACGATCCCCTGTATCAATACCCCCTGTCGCCAGCCGGTACCGATATGCAGACGTCCCGCCACCGCCCACCAGATGCTGGCGACCGCGAGGAACGAGAGCCAGAATCCCGTCTGCAGGGGCGCCAGCGGATCCCAAAGCACTACCAGGAACAAGGCCCAAAGCAGGGCTCGGCCCAAAGAGATACGAAGGCCCAGAATGCGTGTCCCCAGAACCACGACCAGCATGATCAGGGCCCGTTGCGTGGGTAGGGAGAATCCGGCCAGAGCAGCGTAGGTAACCGCCCCGACCAGTGACAGCCAGGCCCCCGCCTTGAGGCTGGGCAGGCGTTGGCAAAGCCCCTCGCGGCGACGCCACAATCGACTGCCCAGCCAGAGAAACCAGCCGGCCACAATCCCCACATGCAATCCGGATATGGCCATCAGATGGTTGGTGCCGGTCCGGGTGAACACCTGCCAGTCCCGGGCATCCAGGCCACGCCGGTCACCCACCGCCAAGGCCTTGAACAGAGCCGCGTTGCGTGGTTTGCCGGAAACCTCGTCGAGCCCCTGCGCAATGGCATGGCGCAGCCGGTTGATCGACCCGCTGACACCCGCGGACTCCAGACGTTGATTCTTCTCCCAGGCACACACATAACCCCGGGCGCCCACCCTTCGCGAAAACATCCCCCTTTCCGCGTCGAAACCCACGGGATTATGCAGTCCCCGAGGTTGTTTGAGTCGCACCTTGAGACGCCAGATTTCACCGGCCTGCAACGGTGATCGCCGGCCGAACCAGCTGAGCTGTATCCGTGAGACCCGTACCGGGTTGCCCTGCAGATCCTGAAGTGAGCGCACCCGTATCGGGAAACGCTGCAGTCGTCCCTCGCTAATCGGCAGATCCTCACCCACACCCTGCAGAATCAGATCCTGACCCTCCAGATATTCGGGCAGCCAGTGAATCATCTGCTGGTGGACCTGCACCAGACTCCAGCATCCCCCCAAGCCTATCGCGACCAATGGCCGCAACCGCTTACGGCGCCACAGCACGATTCCGGGCAACAGTGACGCGCACCAGATCGGATCCGGAGCGAAATTGAGCCCGTGAAATACAGTCGCGCCTGCGACGAACCCGATCAGAATTCCATTCATGACTTCTCCGTGTCATCGTCCAATCCTTTATCATCGATTATACTTATTCTGGTTGGGGGTGTTCGACCCGCAGATATCCCCGCACAAACGGGATATGGGGGTTGAGCCCTAATGGTACTTGCTTAAGTGCGATATCCAGGATTTTCGCCATTCCGGCGTATGCCGGAGAAGTGGTGCTTGGATGCATCATGTACAGACCTGAGGATGGAATCCAGGAATATTGCACTGTCCAGCAGTCTGGATCCCGGCATACGCCGGGATGACGGCGGTTTTTGGTTTAAGTACGTGCCATTCAGGCCAATCCCCTAAACTTCATCGGGATAAATCCCCGTTTCTGGTGTACCATGCCGGCGCACTAAAAAACAAAATTACGCCGTTTACTACAGGACCGGTCAACCAAGCCCTCATGCCGAAGAGACTTATCAAACGCTGGTTGCCTCATCACGATGTGGTGAGAAATCACAAGTACCTGCAAGTCTTCGGTAACCTGTTGCATGACCCGAATCTCTGGCATCTGAACCGGCATTCCGCCTCCGGCGCTTTTGCCGTGGGCCTGTTCATGGCTTTCGTTCCGCTGCCGTTTCAGATGGTTCTTGCGGCGGGCGCGGCGATCATCTTCCGGGTCAACCTGCCCATCTCGGTGTGTCTGGTCTGGCTCACCAACCCGATCACCATCCCGCCGATTCTGCTGTTTTGCTACATAGTGGGAACCTGGGTTGTGGGCCACCCCGCAAATGCTCCGCCGGTGGAATTCAGCATGGAATGGCTGCACAACGGGGGGCTGGAAAGCATCTGGTTGCCGCTATTGGTCGGTTGCGGCATCTGTGCCGTGGTCTCCTCGGCGCTGGGCTACAGCCTCATCCTGTGGATCTGGCGCTGGAAAGCCGCCGAGAAGTGGAAAAACCGCCGCCGTTGCAGAAAGTCCGTCAAACCACCCGCTTAATAGTTTTGAGTTTTTAGTTTTAAGTTTTTAAGTTCTCCCTGGTTCCCACGCGGAGCATGGGAACGAGGCGTAGTAAATTGAACCGCAGTAAGTGCCATTCGGCTTACCGAGTCCATTTGCGGTTAATTGTCTTCTGGTTCGTCTCCCCCGATTCCAGCTCGAAATTACAATAAAAATCCTTACTCGAGATCTTCCAGTTTGCCATCCACCAGGGTCAGGGTCCTGTCCATCCGTCGGGCCAGTTCCACATCGTGGGTGACGATGATGAAACTGATCCGCCGCTCGGTGTTCAACTCGAGCATGAGTTCGTAGACCTGCTCCGCGGTCTTGCGATCCAGATTGCCGGTCGGCTCGTCCGCCAGGACACAGGTGGGATGATGCACCATGGCCCGGGCCAGGGCGGCTCGCTGGCGTTCGCCCCCAGAGAGTTCATTGGGCTTGTGGCCCACGCGCTGTTCCAGACCAACCCGGGACAGCATCTCGGTGGCCCGCGCCTTCGCTTCGACAACCGTGAGACCGCCGATCAACAGGGGCATCGCCACGTTTTCCAATGCGCTGAATTCCGGCAACAGATGGTGGAATTGATAGACAAACCCCAGGTTTTGATTCCGCAACCGTCCCTTTTCCCGCTCATTCAGGGTCAGCAGATCCTGCCCGTTAAGGACAATGCGACCCCTGTCAGGCTTGTCGAGCCCACCCAGACAGTGCAACAGGGTGCTCTTGCCGGAACCCGAGGCCCCCACGATGGCAATTCTCTCCCCGGCTGATACTTGCAACGCCACCCCTTGCAGCACCTCGACCCTCAGGTTGCCCTGGGCAAAGGTTCGCACCAACCCCTCCGCTTCAAGCACCAGGCTCTGATCATTCATAACGCAGCGCCTCGGCCGGGTGGGTACGGGATGCCTTCCAGGCGGGATAGAGGGTTGCCAGCAGGGTGATGAGCAGCGCCATACCGCCGATGAACAGCACATCACTGATCTGGGGGTCGGAGGGCAACTGGGTGATGTAATAGATACTCGGGTCCAGAAAGTCGACCTTGAAGGTGCGTTCGATCCAACTGACGATCTCCTCCACCCGATAGGCCAACAGGACCCCGCCGATCATCCCCAACAGGTTGCCGACCACGCCGATGGTGGCGCCTTGCACCATGAAGATGCCCATAATCGATTTCGGCGACGCCCCCAGGGTCCGGAGAATCGCGATATCGGACTGCTTATCCGTCACTACCATCACCATGGTGGAGACAATGTTGAAAGCCGCGACCGCGACAATCAGGGAAAGGATGATGGTCATCATGCGCTTTTCGGTGCGCAGAGCGGCGAAAAAATTGCGATGCTGCATGGTCCAGTCGCTGATCCGGTAATAGCCTCCCATCTTCAGTGCGATCTCCCGGGAGACCTGGGGCGCCAGGTAGAGATCGTCCAGCTTCAGGCGCACCCCGCTCACCCCGTTCTCCAGGCGCATCAGCTTGGCGGCATCGTCGATATGCAGGATCGCGACCCCCCGGTCATATTCACCCATTCCAACCTGAAAGATACCGCTCACCGTCAGGCGTTTGAGACGCGGCAGGATACCGGCGGGCGTCACATTCACCTGAGGTGTCACCAGGGTTACCTTATCCCCCACGCCAACGCCCAGGACGCTGGCCAGTTCACGCCCAAGAATGATATTGAACCCCCTTGATTCAAGGGTTTCGATGGAGCCCTGTTTGATGTCGCGAATCACATCCGAGACCTCACCCTCCCGTTGCGGAAGAATCCCCCGCAGCAGCACCCCGCTGACTTTCTGTCCGCTGATCAGCATACCCTGCCCCTCGACATAAGGCGCTTCACCGATCACGTGGGAGAACTTTGAGGCCTGCGCCATCACCGATTGCCAATCGGCCAACTCCCCATTCACCCCGGAAATGGTGGCATGGGAGGCCATACCGAGAATCCGTTCACGGACTTCCTTGTGAAACCCGTTCATAACTGAGAGCACGACGATCAACGCCACCACACCCAACATGATGCCCAGCATGGAAATCATGGAGATGAACGATATGAAGTGGTTCCTGCGTTTGGCCCGGGTATAGCGCAGGCCCACATACAGCTCAAACGGTTTGAACATAGCGAGGCATTAAACCATAGTGTGGTACGACAACCGAATAGACTATCAGAAAACCCGGGTATTGCGTCTGCACACCCCCCATCGAAAAATTTTTTTGTGGCCTGTATCCGCCTTTCGAATATTCCTGTGTGTCTCAAGACTTGGGAAATAGTAACCCGACGACTAAGTTATATGGGATTAATAAATACTCATGCTTACCTATAGTTAGAGAAGAGTGCTATATTGCTTCTTGAAGAGACAAATTCGGAGTTGCTCAGATGACCTTTCGCTTCTTTACCCTTTCCACCGCCCTGTTCCTGAGCTTCAGCGCCCAGGTCGCCACCGCCGATGTACTGCTGATGGATTCCATCGATTCCTACCCCATCAACAGCGAGGAGGGTGTGTCGCGACCCACGCGTAGTATGACCATGGATCAGGTCGAGAAGCGATTTGGCCAACCCCTCACCGCCCACCCCAGCGTGGGTGATCCCCCCATCACCCGCTGGGACTACCCCGAATATTCGGTATTTTTCGAATACAACCATGTGCTGACCGCGGTGATGCACCGCTGAAGCGGTGATCCGCGCGCTCAGGGTGTGAATACCCTTTCGCCCCTATTCTTGACAATTTTACTAAGTTATTTATACTGCCCGGCAACCAACCCACGCCTCCTTGCTCCGATAAGGCGTAGGGGTGAATGGCACTTACCTTATCCGTCATCCCGGCGTATGCCGGGATGACGAAATTCCAGAGCATCGCCTTGAGTAAGTGCCATTCGGCTTAGGGGGCCTAATTACAGTCATAGGGACACCAGGTAGTACAACATGACCGACACAATGACCTCTTCCGCGCTGATGCATTCGATCATCCAGCGCATCGCCACCGGCCCGGAACTGAGTAAGGACATCACTCTGGACGAAGCCCGCGAGGGTATGCAGGCGGTGCTACGGGGCGAAATCGATGATGTTCAGACAGCCATATTCCTCATCGCACTGCGTATGAAACGGGAAACCGATGCAGAAAACAAAGGGGTGCTGGAGGCAATTCTCAAAAATTCCGAAAGCTGCCAGGCCGATGTGGACGAACTGGTGTCCCTGGTCGACCCCTATGACGGCATGAACCGCAACCTGCCGATCGCGCCGATGATCCCCGCGGTATTGGCCGCTTGCGGCCTCCCCTGCGTCAGCCATGGCCTGGATGCGGTGGGACCGAAGTTCGGCGTCACCCATCGCCATGTGCTGCAGGCCGCCGGCGTGGATGTGGACATCTCCCTGGAGCAGGCCAGATCACGTATCGAGAACCCGCATCTGGGTTGGGCCTATGTGGACCAGAAAACCTTTTGCCCCGGACTGCATGATCTGACCGGGTTGCGTCAGCGCATCATCAAACGCCAGGTACTCACCACGGTTGAGGTGTTGGCCAAGCCCATCTCCGGGAAGCGTAAAACCCATCTGGTGACCGGCTATGTCCACAAGCCCTATCCCGCCAAATACGCCTCCCTGGCGCGTTTTGCGGGTTTCGAGGGGTGTCTGCTGGTGCGCGGTACGGAGGGCGGTGTGATCCCCTCCCTGAGACAATCCGGGATGGTCTTCCGCTATGACAACGGTGACCAGGAGCAACCGGTGGAGATCAGCCCTGAGTCCCTGTCCATCAAACAGCCGGTGCGTGCCGTGCCCTTGCCTGAAACGGCGGGCGCGGACTCGGGGGGGGATGAGGTTGCGCGCATCTCGGATGTACGGCAAGCAGCGAAATGGGCGGCGGATACCGGACTGCGCGCACTGCGGGGCGAGCCCGGTCCGGCCTACGATTCGCTGGTCTATGCCTCAGCCCTGGTGCTGTGGCACGCAGATCGCGACCTTTCCCTGACCGATGCCGCGGCACGGGTCAGGCAGGTGCTCGATAGCGGCGAAGCCGCCGATCGCCTCGGATGATCCTATGACTGAGCACTGGATCGTTGTCGCTCAACGGGATGAGATCCCGGACGGCTCCATGAAACGCGTGGAAATTGACGGGCATCGCTACCTGGTGATCCAGAGTGAAGGCCACTGGTATGCGATCGATGATCAATGCAGTCATGAGGACATCTCACTCTACCTGGGCTGCGTACACGGTGAGCAGATCAAATGCTCACTGCATGGGAGCCGTTTCAGCTTAAAGACCGGAGCGCCCCTGGAGGAACCCGCTACCGATCCGATCGGCACCTATCCAATTAAGATTCATGCCAATGAGGTAATGATACGTCTTGAGAAAACGGCACTAGCCCGTTATTAGGTGATCCAGATCAACAAACAGTCGCTTCCCCTACTGGCGATACCCGATTAATTCCTATATATTGCGCACCAAGTTTAACGGGTCAATACGCTTGAATCTGTTAAGCCTCTCAACGGCCCGTTAAAGGCATAGCATTTCACCACCATACTAAGTTCCAGGGGAGACAATCGGTGAAATATCTGTTCGTGTTGGCGATTGCATTCTGTATGACACTCATCTGGCAGACATCAAACATCGCTGAACGAACACCCAACCTTCAAAGTTTTGAGCAGGAACAGGTCATCATCCGCACGCCACCCCAGGCAACCTGATTCAGATACCCGTTTTTACCGGATGAAACGTCGCACATCCGGATTCGAATCTCCCGGCGACAGGCCCCTTGGGGCAACCCTCCGTTCCCTAGCCTCTCCCCAAGTCCGCAACTGCCGGTTCGAGCCGATTGAGCAGTTCATTGCAAAACATGAGAACCCCTTCAAATTTTTGATCCCGATTTACCCTTTCGACTGAATCATTCCAGAGATTTTGGGTCAATATTTGGGAATAATTACCCATTTATTGATCGGTATTTCGTGCACAATCTATCCGGTTGTGAATGGAATTTTAGGTTGTGACCCCGACGCAGGATCGGGTAAGGTTGCAGGGTTTCGGTTAACGGGAACCCGGGAATCTGCCCATGGCCGTAACCGACCCTATTTTTTGCATCGCCCCTATTCGAGACAAAGACCGACCCAACTGTGACTTCTGTGACCTCAGCTGTACCCGCACCGAAATCCGGTCTGTTCGAAGCACGCGCACTCTCCTGCATTCGGGATGATCGCATGCTCTTCGAATCCCTGGATTTCGGCATCAACCCCGGACAGGCCCTGGTGCTTGAGGGCCGCAATGGAAGCGGCAAAACTTCGCTGTTACGCATCCTGAGCGGTATCCGCCTGCCGGAGTCCGGACAGGTGTTGTGGGATGGCAAGGACGTATTCCGGCTCGGCCCCGAGTTTCACGAACACATCGCCTACCTGGGCCATAAAGACGGCTCCAAGCTGGATCTGACCCCGCTGGAGAACCTGCGCATCGCCCAAGGTCTGGGCAAGGTCCGTGAGGATATCACTCTGGAGGAGGCCCTGGACCAGGTCGGACTCTTCGGTTTCGAGGATGTACCGACCCGCAACCTGTCCGCCGGACAGCAGCGACGTCTGGCTATCGCCCGCCTGCTGGTGACGGATGCCCGACTGTGGATTCTCGACGAACCGTTCACCTCCCTGGACCGCAAAGGCATCGAGCACATGGAGCGTCTGTTCGAGGGCCATCTCAATCGGGGCGGCATGGCGGCCATGACCACCCACCACAGAATCGGCTTCAGGGAAGAAGTCCAACTGATACGCATAAATCTATCGGAACGATGAGCACTCTCTCCCTAACCAGCGCCTTCAACCTGTTACTGAAGCGGGACCTGGTCCTGGCCTACCGGCGTCGTGCGGAGCTGGTCAACCCGATGCTGTTTTTCGTCCTGGTCACCGCCATGTTTCCCCTGGGAATCGGTAACGATCCCAAGCTGATCGAGGCCGTGGGTCCCGGGGTGGTGTGGGTGGCCGCCCTGCTCGCTTCACTGTTGTCCCTCGACAGCATGTTTCGCTCGGACTTCGAGGACGGCACACTGGAGCAATATATGCTCAGTGCGCATCCGATCTCTGTCCTGGTACTGGCGAAGATCCTCGCCCACTGGCTGGTAACCGGCCTGCCCTTGTTTATCGTGGCACCCCTGCTCGCCGTCCTGCTCAACATACCCGGTGATGCGGTTCCAACCCTGATGCTGACCCTGTTGCTGGGCACCCCGGTGCTCAGTCTGATCGGATCGGTGGGGGTTGCCCTGACCGTGGGCCTGCGACGGGGTGGGGTAATCCTCTCGTTGCTGGTGCTGCCACTCTATGTACCGGTCCTGATCTTCGCCACCGATGCGGTGAAGACCTCGATTGCCGGCATTCCGACTACCGCGCAGATTTCGATTTTATCCGCAATGCTGGTAGGTTCCCTGGTATTGGCGCCCCTGGCCACTGCCGCTTCCCTGAGAATCAGTTTGAGTTGATATGATCATACGTTTCTTCCACCAAATGGGTTCCCCCCGCTATTTCTATGGCGTGGCGGGCAAAATGATCCCCTGGTTCATGGTCAGCTTTGTGCTTACCCTGCTCGCGGGGCTTTACTACGGCCTGATCGTTGCCCCGGCCGATTACCAGCAGGGCGAGAGCTACCGGATCATGTACATCCACGTACCGGCCGCCTGGATGTCCATGTTTATCTACGTGGTAATGGCTGTTTGTGGCCTGATCAGCCTGGTCTGGCGGATCAAGATGACCGAGATCCTGATTACCAGCAGCGCCACGGTGGGGGCCTCGTTCACCTTCCTGGCGCTGGCCACCGGCTCCCTCTGGGGCAAACCCATGTGGGGCACCTGGTGGGTCTGGGATGCGCGCCTGACCTCGGAACTGTTCCTGCTGTTCCTCTACCTGGGCATCATTGCCCTGCACAGCGCCATCGAAGACAAACGGATCGCCGCTCGGGCGGTGTCGATCCTGGCACTGGTTGGAGTGGTGAACATCCCGATCATCCACTACTCGGTAGAGTGGTGGAACACCCTGCATCAAACCGCCTCGGTCACCAAATTCGACAAACCCTCCATGGCCACCTCGATGTTGATCCCCCTGCTGATCATGGCGATCTCATTTAAACTTTATTATGGCGCCGTGGTCTTAATGCGCGCGCGCGCAGAAATCGTGGAGCGGGAACGCAACAGCCGTTGGGTGCAGGATCTGGTTCAACAGGGGGCGAAATGAGGGAGTTTTTCTACATGGGCGGGTATTACCTCTATGTCTGGCCCTCCTTTGCCCTGGCTCTGATCATCCTGGTGGCCAATATCGTCGCCCCCATGCAGCAACGCAAGCGCGCCTTAACCAACATCGCCCGAAAACTTCGCCGGGCCAGGAAGGAAACGCAATGAATCCGATCCGCAAGAAACGACTCACTCTCATCGGCCTGATGGTCGCCGGCATGGGCGTCGCCACCTGGCTGGCCCTCAATGCCTTTGATGAAAACCTGATGTTCTTCTTCTCCCCCACGGAGGTGCATGCAGGCAAGGCCCCGGCCGGCCACCCTTTCCGTATCGGCGGCCTGGTAACCAATGGCAGCGTCAAACGCCAGAGCGACGGTCTGACCACCGCATTTGATGTCACCGACAATGCGGAGACCGTAACCGTGGAATACACCGGTATCCTCCCGGACCTGTTCCGCGAGGGCCAGGGCATCGTCGCCATGGGACAGATGAACCCGAACGGGGTGTTCGTCGCCAGCGAGGTACTGGCCAAGCACGATGAAAACTACATGCCGCCGGAGGTCGCGGCATCCCTGAAGACCGCCCACGAGGAAGGGGTCGACGCCAACCAACCCACCGCGAGCGTACAATGATTCCGGAACTTGGTCACTTTGCCCTGATCCTGGCGCTCTGCCTGGCGGTCACCCAATCCATCGTCCCTCTGGTCGGCTCCTACACCCGTAACCCGGTATGGATGGCCTCCGCACGCACCCTTTCCTGGGGACAGTTCGTGTTTTTGGGACTGGCCATCGTGGTCCTCGCCAACGCCTTTCTGACCAACGATTTCTCGGTGGTTTACGTGGCCCAGCACGGCAATACCCTGCTGCCGGACATCTACAAAATCTCCGCCGTGTGGGGCGCCCATGAGGGATCCCTTCTGCTGTGGGCCTTTCTGCTCTCCTGCTGGGGGATTGCGATCTCAAGCTTCAGCCGCAATCTGCCCCTGGAGATGGTGGCCCGGGTGCTCTCCGTCATGGGCATGATCAGTATCGGCTTTCTGCTGTTCATGCTGATGACCTCCAATCCGTTCGATCGGACCTTTCCGGTTCCCAGCGAGGGCGGCGAACTCAACCCGATGCTCCAGGATCCCGGTCTGGCGATCCATCCCCCCATGCTCTACATGGGTTATGTGGGCTTCTCCGTGGCCTTTGCCTTTGCCATCGCGGCCCTCCTGGGCGGTCGCCTGGACGCCTCCTGGGCCCGCTGGTCACGACCCTGGACCACCGTGGCCTGGGTGTTTCTGACCTTCGGCATCGTGCTGGGCAGCTGGTGGGCCTACTACGAACTCGGCTGGGGCGGCTGGTGGTTCTGGGATCCGGTGGAAAACGCCTCGTTCATTCCCTGGCTAATCGGCACCGCCCTGATCCACTCCCTGGCGGTTACGGAAAAGCGCGGCGCCTTCAAAAGCTGGACGGTGCTGCTCGCCATAGCGGCCTTTTCCCTCAGCCTGCTCGGCACCTTCCTGGTCCGTTCCGGGGTACTCACCTCGGTGCACTCCTTCGCCGCCGATCCGGCCCGGGGCATCTTCATCCTGGTCTTCCTGATGGTGGTGATCGGTGGGTCGCTGATGCTCTACACCTGGCGGGCGCCCTACATTTCCGGGGGCGGCCGGTTTGACCTGATCTCCCGGGAGACCTTTCTCCTGGGCAACAATCTGCTGCTCTCCGTATTCGGCGCGCTGGTGCTCCTGGGGACACTGGCGCCGCTGATCTACGACGCCCTGGAACTGGGTAAAATCTCCGTGGGATTTCCCTGGTTCAACAAAATGTTTCTCCTGACCACCCCGTTTCTGGCCCTGATGATGGGGGTCGGCACCCTGTCCCGCTGGAAACATGCGGAACCGTCCGAACTGGTGAAGCGACTGAAGGTCGCCTTCGTGGTCAGCGTGCTGTTCGGCCTGCTCAGCCTGATCCCCATGTTCTCCCAGGGCCAGGTCCTGGTCGGACTGGGCATGGGGCTGGCCATGTGGGTGGCCAGTTCGCATCTGGTGGTCATCCGGGAACGCCTCAAGCACAAACCCGGATTTGAGGGTTTCTGGCGGGATTTCAAGACCGGCGGCAGAAGCTTCTACGGCATGATTCTGGCCCATTTCGGGATCGCCATGTTCATCGTCGGAGTCACTCTGGTCAGCCATTTCGGCCTCGAACACGACGTGCGCATGGGACCGGGTGACGTGAGTGAAATCGCCGGTTATGAATTCACTTTTGAAGGCGTAACCGTAAAACCGGGCCCGAACTACAACGCCCACCGGGGACGTTTCAAGGTTGCCAAGGACGGTGAGGTCTTCACCGAGCTGGAACCGGAAAAACGCACCTACTTCGTTCAGACCCGTCCAATGACCGAGGCGGCCATCGAGTGGGGACTGACCCGGGATCTCTATGTATCCCTCGGTGAACCCCTTGGGAATGGAGACTGGAGCCTGCGGCTCTACTACAAACCCTATGTGCGCTGGATCTGGCTGGGTGGCCTGCTGATGGGACTGGGCGGTATTCTGGCCATCACCGACCGGCGCTACCGCACTGCCCGGGTTCGTTCCGCCGAGCAAGTCAATGCCGCGTCCGCACTGGCCGCATCCGGGAGTTAATCAAGCGATGAAACGATATCTCTATTATTCCCTGCCCCTGATCATCTTCGCGGTGATTGCCGCGTTTCTGTTCAAGGGTCTGGGTATGAATCCCCGTGAGATTCCCTCCCCCCTGATCGGCAAGTCAGTGCCGGAGTTCACCCTGCCCACGGTGGAGCAGGCCGACACCCAAATCAACAGCAAGGATCTGCAGGGCAAAATCTACCTGCTGAATGTCTGGGCGACCTGGTGTGTCTCCTGCCGGGCGGAACACCGCACCCTGGTGCAACTGGCGCGTTCAGGAAAGGTGGAAATCGTCGGACTCAACTGGCGTGATGAACGGGACAAGGCCCAGGCCTGGCTGCAGCAACTGGGGGATCCCTATGTGATCAACCTGTTCGATCAGAAGGGCCGAACCGCCATCGATCTGGGGGTCTACGGCGCCCCGGAAACCTTCCTGGTGGACAGCCAGGGTGTGATTCGCTATAAGCTGGCTGGACCGATCACGATGAATCTCTTCAACGACACCATCCTGCCCAAAATCAACGAACTCAAAGGCAAAGGATAATCCCGTGCGTAGCCTGATTTTTCTCTGCCTGCTCGTGTTCAGCCTGCCGACGCTACGGGCGTCCACTCTGGCGGAATACACCTTTGACGACCCCAAGCAACATGATGAGTTTCGCCACATCATCGAACAGATGCGTTGTCTGGTCTGCCAAAACGAATCCCTCGCCGGTTCGAACGCGGACCTGGCGGTAGATCTGAGAGACGAGATTTACGAGATGATGAAGCAGGGACAGGGTAAGGACGAAATCGTCAAGTTCATGGTGGCCCGCTACGGTGATTTCGTGCTTTATAATCCCCCGCTGAAACCCACCACCTACCCGATCTGGTTTGGACCCCTGATCATTTTCATCGTCGGCGCCCTGGTGCTGGTACGTATCCTCAAACGCAAGAGCCAGAGTCGTGAAACCGATCTGTCCGACGAGGAGCGGCAAAGACTGGCCAGCCTTCTGAATCAATCGACCGATCCCCGAGACACGAATCAATGACCCTATTCTGGATGATCACCGCCGGGCTGACAGTCCTGGCCATGGCATTTGTTGCCCTGCCTTTAATGCGTAAAAGTGTCAGCACGGGCATCACTTCCGACGAACTCAATTTGGCCATCTTCAAGCAACAGCTGGCGGAACTGGACAACGATCTGCAAGCCGGAATCCTCGATCAGGCCCGTTATGACGCGGCTCGTACGGATCTGGAGAAGGAACTGCTCACGGATATCGATCCGGAAACGAAACAGTCCTCACAGGCTGGCAGCAAGTACGGACGCGCCATGGCCGGAGTGGCGTTACTGGTCCCCATCGCCGCGCTGACCCTTTACCAGCTGATCGGTTTCCCCGACATCATTCCGCGTCTCGGCAGCCAGACCGCGAGCAGTGGCATGCCACCGGCGCATGGAGCCGGAGCCAATACTCCGGGACAGGAACAGGGACTGCCTCCCATGGAGGTCCTGGTGGAACGGCTGGCCGCCAAACTCAAGGAGCAGCCGGAAAACCTGGAAGGCTGGATCATCCTCGGCCGCAGTTACATGACCATGAACAACTATCCGGCAGCCATCGAAGCCTATCAGACCGCCATCAAACTGGATGATCAGAATGTCAATCTGTTGCTGGCCTACAGCGAGGCCCTGGCGGCCTCCCACGGTAATGATTTTACCGGTCAAGCCGCACCCATGATTAAAAAGGCCTATACCCTGGCGCCCCAGAATCCCAATGTGCTCTGGTTGAACGGAGTGCTGGCCTACCAGAGCAATCAGTTCCAACAGGCCATTGACCACTGGCAGGATCTGAGGGCGACCCTGACACCGCAAAGCTCCGAACTCGAATCCATCAATGGCGCGATTGATGATGCCCGCAAGCAGCTGGGACTTGCCCCGGAGGAACCCGAATTGCCCAGCATTGTCCACGCCGGAAAACCCAAACCCACCCCGTCTGCGGCATCGCCGGCCAAGGGAATTCAGGTGGAGATTTCACTCGCTCCGGAGATCGCGGCAAAAACCAAGCCGGATGACCTGGTCTTTATCTATGCAAAAGCCCTGAGCGGTCCTCCCATGCCTCTTGCGGCGGTTCGCAAACAGGTGCGTGACCTGCCCCTGAGTATTCAGCTCGATGACAGCATGGCCATGATGCCGCAGATGAAACTCTCCGGTTTCGACCAGGTAGTGGTCGGCGCGCGGGTCTCCCTCAGCGGCAATCCCAGCGCCCAGTCCGGGGACCTGGAGGGTGAAATCAAGCCGGTCGCACCCGGTCAATCCCAAGTAGTCAAGGTGAGTATCAACAGCATCCATCCTTGAAACCCGATGGCACTCACTTAGGATAAAAAACCTCCGTTATCCCGGCGTATGCCGGGATCCAGAATGCTTGGTAGTGCGATATTCCTTGATACCATCCCTAGTGTACCCCGTAATTGATAAAAACCAAGGGCATTGTGATTGGCGTTCATTTGCGGCTCAATGCGCTCTTGCAGAGGTATTGGCCTTTACGCCCCAAAGTGACGCCAAACACCATCTCTCTGAACAAAATTCAACAACCTGTTAACCGGGATCAATTGCCATATGAGGTCAACCCGGATATGTTTAGGGTACCCATGTGTATGGAGCATACCCATGCCATTGGGACAACAACCAAAACAACATCCAAAACAGTCAGACAGGCCGTTTTCAGCGAATCCCGCGACCCGTTTTGCTGATAGGAGTCGAAATGCCCCAATATACTACCCACGATATCCGCAACATTGCCCTGGTTGGACACGCAGGCTCCGGTAAGACCTGCCTGGTGGAATCTCTGCTCCATCGCGGTGGCGTGATCGCCAACAAGGGCACCATCGCCCGGGGCGACACCCTGTGTGACTACGATGACCTGGAAAAATCCCTGCTGCATTCCCTGGATGTGGCAATCACCCATCTCGATCACGATAACACCCATATCAACCTGCTCGATACCCCCGGACATGCGGATTTCCTGGGCCGCAGTATCAGCATACTCCCGGCGGTTGAAACCGCGGCGGTGGTGATCAATGCCGCCAATGGCATCGAACCCGTCACCCTGCGGATGATGGATGCAGCGAAACGTCGCAATCTGTGCCGTCTGATCATCGTGAACAAGATCGACGCCGAGGGGGTCGATTTCAAGACCCTGCTGGAGAGCCTGCAGGAAACCTTCGGCAAAGAGTGCCTGCCCATCAATCTGCCTGCCGAACAGGGCAGCCAGGTCGTTGACTGCTACTTTCAACCCGGCGGTGCCGCCACGGATGTCATGTCAGTCAGCGAGGCCCATGACAGTCTGATCGATCAGGTGGTTGAAGTCGACGAGGCACTGATGGAACTCTACCTGGAACAGGGTCAGGCCCTCAAACCGGAACAGTTGCACGACCCGTTCGAAAAGGCGCTTCGCGAAGGCCACCTGATCCCGGTCTGCTTCACCTCTGCTGAAACCGGCGCCGGGCTCGAAGAGCTCCTGAAACTGTTCGACAAACTGATGCCCGACCCCACGGAAGGCAATCCGCCACCCTTCATGAAGGGAGAAGGCGCCAATATGAAACCGGTTGAGGTCTCCCCTGATCCGGAAAAACATGTAATCGGCCATGTCTTCAAGGTTGTAAACGATCCCTATCGTGGCAAATTGGGGATCTTTCGCGTTCACCAGGGCACTCTGGCTGCCAATGCCCAGCTGTTTATCGGAGATGCCCGAAAACCGTTCAAGGTGAATCATCTGTTCGCGCTTCAAGGCAAGGAGCAGATCGAAATACCCCAGGCGGTTCCCGGTGACATCTGCGCCGTCGCCCGGGTGGACGACATTCATTTTGACGCGGTGCTGCACGACTCGCACGATGAGGACCACCACCACCTGCGTAGTATTGAGTGTCCCCTACCCTTGTTCGGACTGGCGATTAACACAGCCAAACGCGGCGACGAGCAGAAACTCAGCGACGCCCTGCACAAACTGGAAGATGAAGATCCCTGCTTTCATGTGGAACACAATGTCAGTCTCAATGAGACGATCATGCGCGGACTGGGCGACCTGCACCTGGATGTGATGCTGCAACAGATCAAAAACAAGTACAACGTAGAGGTTGAAACCCATCCGCCGAGCATCGCTTACCGGGAGACCATCACCCGTAACGCCGAAGGTCACTACCGGCACAAAAAACAGACCGGTGGCGCCGGTCAGTTCGGTGAGGTGTATCTACGTATCGAACCGTTGAGCCGGGGTGAAGGTTTCGAATTCGTCAACCAGATCGTTGGCGGCGCCATTCCCGGGCAGTTCGTACCGGCGATCGAAAAAGGCATCCACGGTGCAATGGAGGAAGGCGCGATCGCCGGTTTCCCCATGCAGGATATCCGGGTCACGGTCTACGATGGTAAATTTCATTCCGTGGATTCCAAGGAGATCGCCTTTGTCACCGCCGGCAAAAAGGCCTTTCTGGAAGCGGTGGAAAACGCCGGCCCGGTCATCCTGGAACCCATGGTCAACCTCTCCATCACCACACCGGACAGTTTCATGGGCGATCTGACCGGCGATCTGGCCGGACGTCGGGGACAGATCAGCGGAACGGAAAGCGGACGCAACAACATGCTTGTCATCAAGGGACAGGCACCCCTGGCGGAACTCGAAGGCTATGCCACCCACTTGAAGGCCATCACCGGTGGCGAAGGCAGCTACAGCATCGAGTTCAGCCACTATGAAGCGGTGCCCGGCAACATCCAGAAACAGCTGACCGAGAAAGCCAGGCAGGCTTGAGTAAGCAGGTGTAACGTCTTTGGCACTTACTTAATAAAATTTCCTCGTTACCACGCTCTGCGTGGGAATGCAGACCTTGGGTTCGTCGATCACCTCAAGCCGGGGCAATACGACGAAACATCTGTGTGCATTCCCACGCAGAGCCTGGGAACGAGATAACCCACTCGACTTCTTATTCTGCCCGATCCCGGATCCATCCTTAAGTCCTGGCTATTCGAGTCAGGAGTGACCCGCCGTTCCTTTCAGAAAGGCCTGCCGTTTCGGCTCCGGCATACGCTCGATCGCATAGCGCAACATCACTCTCGGCATCGACCGGTAGTGTTGCAAGAGAAACCGTTCTGCGATCTCTCTGTCGCGTTTTCCCACCTCACGCAACATCCAACCCACCGCTTTATGGATCAGTTCATGGGGATCGTGTAAAAGCCGTTCAGACAGCGCCAGGAGATCCTCGAACTGACCGGCGCGAATAAAACTGAAACAGGCCAATACGGAAATCCTACGTTCCCAGAGTGAATTGGATCCGGCCAGTCGATAGAGCGGTTTGCGGCTTCGTTGCAAAAGATACCCACCCACGATCTGCGGCGCCGAACAGTCCACCAGATCCCAGTTGTTGATATATCGTGTATTGCGTAGATAAAGGCGATAGATTTCGGTTTGGAGCGCCGGTTTTGCCCGTTCGAATTGCCATACCAGTACCAACAGCGTGAATATGCGCACCTCGTGATAGGGTGAATGCAACAGGCTCTGTATCTCCACTAGGGACATATCACAACTGTCTGGGATCAGCGAGCGGAGCACCGGCATCCGGATTCCCAGAAACCGGTCGCCTGCCCCGTATTCTCCAGGGGCTGTTTTGAAAAACCGCTGAGCGTGAACTGCTTTCGCGGGATCACCCAAACGCTTTAGACGGGAAATGATCTGATCTGCATTCATGAGACACTATTTCAATCTCATCGCACGGGCATGTCAAAGAGAAGTACTGAGAAATATAAACCAGGAAACCAAATAGGGCAGGTGTGTTTAAAGAGGAAAAAAACATAACCCGGAGTCAGCCACTGAACAACCGGGTTATGGAGGGGAGTATCGTTATGTTTTCAGAGTGAGAGAGATTGTTGTCACCCGCTTTAAGATCGATCCATCGGACTCAAAGCGGGCTATCAACACGAACTACCAACCATTCAGAGTTTATTACTGTGACAATGGGTACAGTTCACCATTTCGCCTTTCGCGATATTCACGGTCCGCCCTTCATTGCTCAGACTGCGATCCGCGGATGCCCGTGAAAGTACCGTACCTTCGCCGTTACGACCGTGACAGGCCCGACAGGCATCACGATTTCTTTCAGCCATGCTCTCGTGGCCTCCGTTCGAGAAGCGGGTGTTACCCACCGGATGCATGCCATGAGGTCCATCCAGGGTCGAACCCAGATCGCCTTCGTGGCAGGTGCTGCATTCGGTAATGGTACCCTTGTGGCCCTGAAGCTGGGTGGCCGCCACATTGTCATTGGCCAGATCGTTCTTGTTCGGCCAGATACCGTGGGTGGAACCATGGCAGGCCTCGCAGAACACCCCTTCGTGACCGGTACTGACACGATACAGCATGGGATTGCCGATACGCGGATCATTGGATCCCGTTACTGCCGGGTTGTCCGCTTCGATGACATTTTCGGCGAAACGCTTGTTGGTCGGCACAATCGGCGTGGCCTTGCTGTCACTATTGCGATAGGCCTGGAACAGACGGATGTTATCCGCATTGCCGTTCGAATCGACCGTATTCACAACCGTACCTGAAGAACCCGCCAGGTTGCTCATCGCGTCACCGGTGTGGCAGGAACCACAACCCGGTTCGTTCGCCCAGGGCACCCGTGGCTGATTGGCATCGGTGTAGAAATCACCACCCAGTTGGAAATTGCTCGGGTTCGAGGGACTGACGTTACGTGTGAAGTCGTCGCCCACCTGGGTCATGTTGCCATGGCAGTCCTGACAGACCATGCCACCGTTGGCCATGGCGCCACGCAGACAGTCGGTGCGGCGTCCGGGATGACACTGGTAACAGGTCGCTTCCAGGGCCTGACGGCGTTCCTGCTGATTCAGTACGAAACCGAAGGCATCCTTCTGTACCGCCGGCATATCGGGGAACAGCCGGTCACCATTGACGTCCGTGACCGAACCATGATGGCTGTGCATGACATTCGACATGCTCTTGACCGAGTGTTGCTCACGCCCATTGGCGAATCCATTATAGGGATCCTGGTTGGGACCGGACCCCAAGGGACCCAGTTGGGCCAGATCCAGAGCCGGTGTGTAGTGACACTGCTGACAGACCACCGGAGTCTGGTTCTCCAGGTCCGTACCGTGTTTCAGGTCATGCAGACGAATCAGGTTGAGATCGGCCGCATACTCCTTGCTGACTTCCAGAGGCAACTGGTCGAGCTGCGGATCGTCCAGCACGGTGGCTACCGTAATACCCTCCTGGATCAGTCGATCGGTCGCCGCACCATTGCCGCCGTCGACTACATCGTTGTGACAGGCGCCGCAATTGGCTTCACCGGAGATCGGCACGACCGTATCCACGGATGCCAGGGTGGTCCCACCCTGCTTGGCCTGTACCCGATACAAGGGCCAGGGATTCTCACGTCCGTAGTCGTCGAATGCGGTGACCGGAACACCAGGGGCTTCATACCAGTTGACCCCTTCCGAGACATAACCGAACTGGAAGTTCCGGTTAACACCGCCCAACATGTCGATGAAGAAGGGCTGATCCACCACGTAGGCAGTGAACATCTTCTCCTCATTGACCAGGTAGGGACCGGAGCGTCCGGGCATCTCCTGCTGATCCGCATCAAGCACGCCGTTACCCAGGTAGAGCTGCTCCACGTTTGGCATGGGCAGTCCCAGATCCACGATCAGCGACGCATCACCGGCCGGGTAGAAGGCCGGCAATATGCCTGGCGGATAGAAAGGATCGTATGCGGTCCGCGCGGCATCCCAGAAGTTGGTCTTGTACACCCGGCCATTGACCATGCTGGAGAGGACCGGCCCGCTACCTGCGGAGTTGATTCCGCTCAGGATCGGATCATTCGGGTTGGAGGCCGCCGAGTAGTAGACCTCAACACCATCCGCGCGCGACAGGATATTGGGTTCGCTGCCCCGTTGGATAACCGTTGCATGCAGCACATTGAACGGCGGCAGGATACTCGAGATACGGGTATCGAAATCGCCGCAATGCATGCCCAGATCATTGACGGCAAACACCTTATAGCCGCTTTGATTGGTGAACGGCAGTTCCGCTACGGGATCCCCGGGAATACCATTCACACTGGTGGAGTTGATCGACACATCCGGTACCGGTTGCGGATCCTGAATCGAAGCCTGCACGGTCTGGGTGTCACTCTGGGCTTCACTATCGGTAACCGTCAGGCTGACCGAGTAGACACCCGCTGTATCATAGGCATGGACCGGATTGGCATCAGCACTGCTGTTGCCATCGCCAAAATCCCAGGCGTAGGTTAATGCCAGCCCTTCCGGATCCGTTGATCCGGCACTGCTGAAGTTCACGTTTTGACCCGTGATACCGGTGTAGGGACCGTTGGCGTTGGCCACCGGGGGTTCATTGGCGGTCTGACCCGAATCGATGGTCGCACTCGTAATATCCGTCGCCGAGTCGCCATCATTGTCCGTTACACTCAGACTGACCGTATAGCTTCCATCACTGCTGTAGGTATGGCTGGGGTTCGCCTGATCACTGCCGGAACCGTCACCAAAATCCCACGCATAACTTACGATCGTACCGTCCGGATCCGAGGAACCCGCGCTGCTGAAATCCACCGCGGTACCAGCTTCGCCACTGTAAGGACCGTTCGCTTGAGCAACCGGAGGTTCATTGGGCACCTGGATCGAATCGATGGATGCCGAGGTTGTATCCGTGTTGCTGGCGCCGTCATTGTCGGTCACCGTCAGCGTAACCGTATAGTCACCGGCTACCGAGTAGACGTGACTGGGATTGGCCTGACTGCTGTTCGAGCCATCGCCAAAACTCCAGGCATAGGCAGCCAGGTTGCCATCGGAATCGGAAGAGCCGGAGCTGGAGAAATTAATGGTATCACCCGCGGTCCCGCTGTAGGGTCCGTTTGCATTGGCAACGGGATTCGCATTTCCACCGCCGGAGTCACAGTCTCTCGGCGCGCTATCCACATCCCGCTCATCGGTTCTGCCATCGGATTGTTCCGCGCGCACACGACAGGGGATATTCTCGGGACGACGGATAGTGAAGCTCCAGCTCCGCCGGCCGACATCAGTCCTTCCTAGCCGTTCATTGGTATCCGCATTGAAGATTTCGACACGGGATCCTCTGGAACCCGTTCCCCCGACGGTTAGAATGCTTCTGCGTCGGTTCCAAGATGCCGAATCGATTGAAAAGTTGGATGAGGACTCCCTGCTGCGATGTGAAGATTCCCTACTGCTGTCCGCGGCGACTGGCGCGGCAAAGGCGATCAACATGACCAACAGGAGTAGACTGAAAGTGCTACCTGTAAAGACTTTACCTCTTGGTACCATAATCATTCTCCAGAGATAAGATAGTTTGCGAGGTGGCCGCCGGTACTGCCAATCTTCCCCTGTGCCAAAGCGGCTGCGTAAGTGCTGGTAACGTTAGCAGGCAAGAATTAAGATTTACTTAAATCGAAGTGGAACAGGTTCACATCAAGGCTGATCCATTAATGAAATGACTGGTTTTGTGACTCGAGGAGGAATCCCAACCTTCCTGAATGGCTGTGATGCGATCGCAACAGCCGAAAAGATCTACTCATAAAACCAGCTGAAGATACCGCGCCGGTTATAAATTAATTCTATAATTTCTGAGATTGTACAAACATCCGCAGATAGGGCAGCCCCTGAGACTGGAGTTTCTCAAAGGCATCATCGAGCTTGGATTCAACCTGCCGGATTGCCTCATCCGCAGAAATAGGCGCTATCTGCGCCAACAGCTCATCGGTGGTTCGTGCCATTTTAAACGCCTTGACCACCCACCATTTATCCTTGTCCGTCCAAAGCTGTGGTAAACGAATCAGATATTCGTCCTGGGCAAACTCCGCATGATCAGCAGTAGGTGATTGCATGCATGGAATACAACTCAACTCAGGATATCTGCCGAATTTCGACCACCCCACCAACAGAGTAAATTCATCATAGTCCTTTGGACTTGGACTCAAAACGATCCAACAATACAACTGTTCACTGACCGTCCAGAGATACGCCCGCTCACCTGGAAACAGATAGATTGTTTTCACCTTAACTTCCCGAAACTCAGGCAACTCCGCCTGTATACGCTTTGCGAATAGCTGCCGTAATGCCTTGCCATACGCTTTCTTCACGCCTGAATCACTCCCTCTCCCAGCCTCCGTCCGATCATGTTTTTATTGGCATCAAGCGTCGATCACTTCGGAACGCCGCAACACCCGCCCGAACTTGAATTTCAGATAGCCCAAACCAAAGCGTAACAGACGAAGCATATGCTGCGGGTGTTGAATCGTCAGCCAGGTATAGTGCCAACTGATGGCGGGACGCCGATAAAAGGAGATCAGAATCTCCCGGTAGTGACGGTCGAGTTCTTCGATACTGATGCCTTCGGGAGACCAGAGAAAGTTCATGCCGTTCATCTTCTCCCAATGGTCGTCTCTGATATTGGCACCGTAAAGGTCATGATAGATTGGCGAACCCGGATAGGGTGTGAACTTGGTCAGGTTCATGATAGTCATGGGAATCCGCCGTACGAAGTCCTTGGTCTGTTCGATCGATTCAAGGGTCTCTCCCGGATAACCCAGCATGAACAGCCCCTTGGTGCGGATTCCCGCCGCGGCGGTCAATTTGACCGCGTTTTCCGAATCCACCATTTTGGCGGATTTCACCATCTTTTCGAGCATCTCCTGAGAGCCGCTCTCCAGGCCGAAACTGATCTCCCAGCATCCCGCCTGTTTCATCAGTTTCAGGACATCCTCATGGACCGTATCCACACGGGAGGTACAGGACCAGGTCATATTGAGTTTCTCATCGATAAGCAACCGGCAGAATTCACTTGCACGCTTGCGGCTGGCAAGAAACAGGTCATCGACAAACATGATGTGCCGGATCCCATAGGTCTGCTTGAGATGTTTCATCATCTCGACCACCTTTGCCGGCGAGTAGTAACGGACCCGGTCACCAAAGGTCGAGGTGTCACAGAATTTACAATGAAACGGACAGCCCCGGGATGCCGCAATAGTGGCTACCGGCCCCCGGGGAAAATCGTAGATCGCGGGTTTGTAGGCGGCGGGAAAATCCGGAAGAAGATCCCAGGCCGGCATCGGCAGGACATCCAGGTCCCGATTAATGGCGCGTCCCGCGGTCTGATTGATGAACGGGCCATCGCGATAGATCAACTCCGGTACATCGGCCAGGGGGCTATCGTCCTCAATGGCTCGTAACAGATCGACCAGGGTTTTCTCCCCCTCCCCCAGGATCGCATAGTCAAACGATTGAAAACGCTCCATGGTCTCCCGCCCCATGGAGGAGACATGGGGACCGCCGATAATGATCCGGCTATCCGGTAACTGCTCCTTGAGCTGTCGAGCGATCTTGACGCTGTTCCAGACACCCACGGTAAACAGGGTGATCCCGATAGTTGCCGGAGCGGACGCGACCACCCGCTCCACGACACCCTCGATCGAGAGATTCATGATGTTACTTTCGATGATCTCCGGCTCGTAGCCGTGTTCCCGGACCTCCGCCGCGAGATACATCAGTCCGAGGGAGGGTGAGTTATTGGTAATCTCCTTGACGAACTCGTAACCCTTCTCGATGGCGTCATAGGGGGGATTGATCAAACAGATTTTACGATTGGGCATGGGTTCTAATGAGCATTGGGATTTTGGACCTGACTCGTACTATTCTACCTGCTATCGCCCCCCTATCAATCGCAGCGATGTCTCGAAAACCCAGGTTATTAACCCGGCATATCAAGGTACCGGGTTAATAAGAGTGTGTGAAGCCGTTCAAAACTCCCTATTGTTCCGACTTGACGGTTTGGGAACCCCCTTCTACATTAGTATTTAATTATTTACTATATATTGAGGTACCCACGATGAAAGACCCACTTGCCCTCTCCTGTGACGACCTGCGTGATCTCGCGGAAACCCACCTGCAAGAGCTCGAGGTGATCATTGAAATGATGATCGATGCGGATGTGGAGCTTTGCCAGGATCTCGCCTGAGACCGAGACGGATTGACATCGCTAGAAAGATTGAAACGCAAATTTGCGCATGCGCTAACTCCTTTAGCAATTTCCATTGAACCCGACACGATAAAAAAAGCCCGCTTACGCGGGCTTTTTTTATGCCATGGAGCCATCGATCAATTGAGGGACTGATAGTAGTCCATCAGGATCTGGGCCACCTCGGGACGGGAAAACTCCTTCGGCGGAGCAATGCCCTGACCCAGCATCTCACGAACCTTGGTGCCGGACAGCAGGACGAAGTCTTCCTTGGTGTGATCCGGTGCCTCGCACATCATGACCACCTTGTTGAGTTTCTTGGAATAGGCGGTGTGGTCGGCTTTGAAGATTTCGATCTCCAGCGCGCCGGCCGGCACCTCTTCCTCGAAGATGGTCTGGGCGTCGAATGCACCGTAATAATCGCCGACACCGGCATGATCGCGACCAATGATGAAGTGGGTGGCCCCCATGTTCTGACGGAAGTAGGCATGCAGCACGGCTTCCCGGGGTCCGGCGTAGAGCATATCGAAGCCGTAACCGGTCACCATGGCACTGTTCGGCGGGAAGTAGAGTTCCACCATCTTGCGGATGGCCGCGTCACGCACCGGTGCGGGGATATCCCCCGGCTTCAGCTTGCCCAGCAACATGTGGATGACCAGGCCGTCACAGCCGAGTCGATCCATGGCCATGTGGCAGAGTTCCTCATGGGCCAGATGCATCGGGTTGCGGGTCTGGAAGGCCACGACCTTGCTCCAACCACGCTCCTGAATCTCGTTACGGATTTCCACCGCGGTGCGGAAGGTATCCGGGAAATCGCTCTGAAAGTAGGAGAAATTCAGCACCTGGATCGGTCCGGAAAGGGCGATGCGCCCCTGACCGTTGAACGCCGCCACACCGGGATGCTCCATGTCGTTGGTCCGATAGACCTTCTCGGTCATCAGGGCCATCTGGTCGTCACTCACCGTTTCGACCGCTTCGATGTCCATGATGGCGAGAACCGGATTGCCTTCCACATTGGGATCACGCAGGGCGATACGCTTGGCGTCGCCGATGGCATCGGTGTTCTCGACCAGGCACATCACCGGCACCGGGAAGAAACTACCGTCGGTCAGGGTCATTTTTTCGGCAGCGCCCATGGCGTCGGCGACATTCATGAAACCCTTCAGAGGGTTGAAATAACCGGCACCCATCATTACCGCGTTACCCGCGGCCTGGGAACTGACCATCACCGAAGGCAGAGATTCGGCTTCATGGGAGAGTTTGTGATGGGTATCCGGGTCGTAGACGAACAAAGGTTGTAGTTCTGCGGAACCAACGGGGTTGATCATGACGTTTCTTCTCCTTCGTTGTGATCTCTATATATGTTCCTGTCCAGTCCGGTCGAGCATCGGGACACCGGAACGGACCTGCCCATTACAGTGAGTTCGTGGCGCGATCCGCTGTGTGCCTTGAACATAAAGCGGAATCTTGATAGACCAAATAACTAACTGTTTTTTATATATTTATGTAGCCCAATACTTGGCTGAGCCCAATTCAAACAGCCCATACCCTACCACAACACGGAATTATCCAACCCCAGTTATTTTTTATGCACTCAGCAAAATATCTGCTCTCCGGAAATTCTGCATTGCAGCAATACAATGGCATGTCGATCATGGCTTATGTCTGGATTTGGTCAAGGTTTGGCCAACAGGCAATTGCGCCAATCGAAGTCACCAGGCAGAGGGGCGACCTTGCGTGCGACCAGATAGCTGTTGAGGTAACAGGTATGTCGAATCAGCCAGGGCCGCCGCCAGGAGAACAGATGACTTTTGAAATCGTAAGAGACACCGAGTACATCAAAACCTGCCCCCGGGCAGAACAGGGAGGCCAGGGCTTGCGTCGTATAGCGCCAGTAATCCTGCGGGTAGGCATGCAGGGGAAAGGCATGGTGGGTTTGCACGGCAATCAGACCGCCCAGTGACAGAATCCGGGAGATCTCTTCCACGGCCAGCCAGGGGTACTGCACATGTTCCAGAGTCGAGCAGGAGATCACCACATCGAAGCGATCTTCACCGGTCACCTGGGACAACGTATGGAGATCGCCCACGATATCCACATCTATTCCAGCCTGGAAATCGGTACCCAGATATTCCTGCGCATGGGGTACCCAGGCTTTGTGCAGGGTGGAGCGGCTCTTCTTGCTTCTTTTCGCCCCCAGTTCCAGCACCCGGGGCGACGGCAACCGGGACGCTTCCTCAAAAAAAGTGATCAGGCACTCGCTCACATAATCCTCCCTGAAATAACCTTGTGTTCGCCACTATTCTGGACCTTTGCTGACCGGTGGGATAGTGACACTTCGAACGAGGTACGACTTTATATCATTCCAAGGCTAGTGTGGTGTTTCATACTCGTTGTATAGATGACTCGCGCAGCCGATCCTGCAACCCACTCGTCCTTTGCATTGTCCGTTCAATGGCCGTTTTGAAAACAGCTTCAGGACCGACTAACGAGAAGCGATGTTTCGCCCGGGTGATGGCGGTATAGAGCAGTTCCCGGGAGAGCACCGGACTGTCCCTTTCGGGTAGATACAGAAGCACATGAGCATATTCAGAGCCCTGACTTTTGTGCACCGTCAAGGCATACACGGTCTCGCAATGGGGCAACCGCGAAGGATTGACCCAACGCAGGACCTGGTCGGCGCCTGCGAACACCACTGAAAGCTCACCGGGGTGATCCGGATGGGGCAACACCAGCCCGGTTTCACCATTGTACAGATTGAGTTGATAGTCATTACGGGTAATCATCACCGGGCGTCCCGGATACCAGGTCTGATGTCCGGGTATCAAACCCGCCTCGGCGAGGCGTCGGGTGATCAACCGGTTGATATTCACGACCCCGCTGGGGCCTTCCCGCAAGGCGCACAAAACACGAAATTCATGGAGTTTCTCAAACAGTTGAATGACCGGGAAACCTTCGCGGATACGTTCAGCCAGAACCCGAAAGTGTTCGACCGCCAGGTCAACCCCCTGTGACAGTCCCGACAGCCAGTTCAGATCCCCTGCCCCTTGCGCTCCGTCCAGTAGCCGGCAGGCGGCATCCGCCACCCCGGACCTGACCCCCTGGGCCAGCTGGCCGATCGGACTGGTGTCGCCAAATCGATAGCTGTGACGCAACACCACCACATGGTTGCGGAGTCGATTGTCCGAGGGCAGGACTGGCAGTGCCGGGGCTCCTGTTACCGACGCGAGTTCCTCTGCGAATCCGTGGTCCGGCCCGTCACAACCGTCACACAGCTCTCCAAGCACCGCACCCGCCTCCACCGAGGCAAGCTGATGATGATCACCCAATAGAATCAACCGCGCCGGTTCCGGCAGCGCGTCCATCAGCTTGGCCATCAGGGCCACATCGACCATGGAGGCCTCATCGAGGATCAACACATCCACCGGCAAGGGATGGTGCCTGTTGTAATAAAATCCCGTGCCCTGCTGTTGCACCCCCAGCAGACGATGCAATGTGGTGGCGGTTTCAGGCAGGGCATCGATGCATTCACGTTCCAGAGGCAGATGTTGCTTGGCGTTGCGAATCGCCTGCTGCATCCGCGCCGCCGCCATGCCGGTCGGAGCCGCCAGGGCGATTCTCAAAGACTCACCGCCGGGTTGCTGTTTGAGTAATGCGATGAGACGCACCACGGTGGTGGTTTTACCCGTTCCCGGCCCCCCCGAAATTACGCTGAAACCTTGTAGCAATGCGGTCGCGGCGGCGATTTTTTGCCCATTGGATCCCACGCCTGCCGTTTCAGGAAACAGTCTCTCCAGATCTTTTCTAAGCTGTTGCCGATCAAGCCCGCCCGGTGGCTGCTGCGATCGACTGAGCAGTGCATCAGCAAGTCGTTGTTCATAGGTCCAGTATCGGTGCAGGTAGAGTCGCTTTCGCTCATCCAGAATCAAGGGCTGATAGGCTCCCGGATGCCCCACGACACCGCTGCTTTGAAGTGCTTCGCACCAGCGTTCCAGGGTTGGCAGTACGAATTGTGTCGCGGATGAGGTTTGCATACTGTGTCCGGCGATTGCTGCCAAATCGAGGCAAACATGACCCTCGCGGGTCGCCCGACTGACAAGGACCACCGCCCAGGCCAGTTCCGGGGTTGGACGGGTGGTTTGCGACATCAAAAAAGCCGCCAGATAGAGATCCAGGGTGTTGAACTCCCGAGAGTCGCGGAGGTCCTCCAGAACAGACAGGTCCAGCGGTAACATGCCGGGGGATTCCCAGGTCATATCCTTACCCCCGCGACCAATCGGTCCAGAGCTTCAATGAAGTCTTTCGAAGGGCGTTCGTGCATCACGCCCAGGGGCGTACTGTTTTGCGGATTCATCCCACGCAGAAACAGATAGAACACACCGCCCACATGTCGATCATAGTCATAATCAGGTAAGCGCCATTTGAGATAGCGGTGCAACGCCAGGGTATAGAGTACATACTGCAAGGGATAATGGTGCTCCCGCATGGCCTGATGCAGGGCCTTGGGATGGTAATCGGTTGACGCCCACCCCAGCCAGTTCGATTTGTAGTCGGCCAGGTAGTAGCGTCCCTCCCATGCAAAAATCAGATCGATGAACCCCTTCACATAGCCATCGACGGTTGTCGCGCTGACCCGCTCCAGACCTGTGAGCAAAGCCTGTGTATCACTGAATGGGTACCGATCAGCCAGACTGCGGATCTGCTGGGGTTTGAAGGCGTGTACCGGAAAATGAAAGCCCATTTCGTTGCGCCGGCCGGTGTGTTCAACATCCCGCAGACACAACCCCCGATCATTGAGTGGTGTCTGCACGATGTGTTTCATCCAGGTCACGACCACCGCTGACCAACGGGGCTCTATACCGTAAAAAACCAGTGTTTCATCCACGAGTTTTGCAACCTGAGCGGTGTCATCACAGGAAAAATCCAGGGTTTCCAGTATGCTGTGCAGACAACTGCCAGGTCCTGAGCCGCGGGGAAACCCGTGGACATTCCAGGGTGTTTCCGCTTCGCTTGCCGGGGCTGATGCTGAAGCCTGCTCATCATGATCCGGCAGATCTTCGGAGAGTCCGGAGATCAGTGACGAAAAACTAACTACCTGACGAAACGGCCAGGTGTTGTTACGAGGCATTCTTGCGGATTCCAGCCGGGCCGGCAGGGCCAGCGACTGCTGGACTCGAGCGGAATCCGATGGCATCTCCGTGCAGGCAATGGCGCCCCCTGAAAGTTCGCACAATTCCTGAAGTCTCGCCCTGTCGTCCGCTTCACCGAGGGTCTTGGTTGCGGCTGTCCACAGTGCCACATCCTGATTCTGAGCCACCGCGCCACCCCGGTGCAGTAACCAGCAAAGCGCTGATTGACGACTCTGTTTGAACAAGCCCCAGGGGACGTAACAGCGGTAACGGGCGCGAGTCAGTCCCACGTAGAGCAGGCGCAGACTCTCCGCCAGCGCTTCCGCATGGTAGAAGGATTGGGTGTGCTGAGTCTGCGCAACTCGCAGTTCCAGCATCGCCGCATCCCGGTGCTGCGGGTCGTGAAACTGGAAAGGCACACTGGGTGTTCGAATCGGATTGTCGTCCCAGAGAAAGGGGCAAAACACGATGCCGTATTCCAGGCCCTTGCTCTGATGGAGTGTCACGATACGAACCCAGTGGCCGTCGCTTTCCAGGCGTAACAGATGTTCATCCGAGGTATCGTCACTCTGACATTGGCGGCGATACCAGGCCACCAGCCCTTCCATGCCCGGACGCTGGGTACTGTCGTATTGCTGGCAGAGTTCCACCAGATGATAGAGGTTGGTGAGCCGGCGTTCTCCGTCGCTGAAGGCCAGCAGCCGGTTTTCCATATCGAATAGCTGCATCAGGCCACGAAACATGACGATGAATCCGCGCTGGGACCAGCTCTGATGGGCATTGTAGAAGTGTTGGGTGATCTCGCTCTGGGCCCGCTCATCGCTGTTAAGGGCGTCGATCCGGGCCCCGTCCCAGCCCAACAGGGGTGTTGCCAGCGCGGTGCGGATCAATGCCAGGCGGTGGGGTTCCAGCAAGGCCAGAAGAAGCCGTTCCAGAGCCTGCGCCTCGGGAGTCTGGTAGACACTGTAGCGGGTATTGCTGACACTGGTGATACCGCGCCTGCGTAGGGCCAAAGCCAATTGGTCACCCTGTTTATGGGTTCGCACCAGAATGGCCATGTCGCTACCTTGCAACGCTCGCCCGTCGATTGTTATCCGGGCCGACAGCAACCGGGCAACCTCCCCTGCCGTGGCGTCCGCCACCGCCTGGCGCACCTCGTCAATCGTCGTCCGTTCAGCCGCTTGCAGATGCCAGAGTTGCAAAGCGCTTCCCGTAAGTCCCGTGCAACCCCTTCCGCTCTCGTTCACCGAAGACGGTGGGGGATGAACCGGTTCAAAGCCGATTCGCGGATCGAAGAAGGGATTCGACGCATTTTCAAACAGGGTATTGACCCCGCGAATCATCTCCGGCGTGGAGCGCCAGTTGACCCCCAGGGTGTGTCGCCGGGTGACCGAATTGTCCCGGGTGCGCAGATAGGTGTAGATGTCCGCCCCCCGGAAACCGTAAATTGCCTGTTTGGGATCGCCGACAAAGAACACCCGCGCCCCCGGGTGATCGTAGATCTGTCGAATGATCTCGAACTGCACAGGATCGGTGTCCTGAAACTCATCAATCAAAGCCGCGGGATAGCGCTTGCGCAGGCGGGCTTTCAGTAGCCCTGAGTGATCCTTCCCCAGGGACTCGTGCAATTGCAACAACAGGTCGTCATAGGACCACTCGTTCGCAAGTTTCATGCGCTTGGGCAGTTCAAGATTCAGGGTGTTATAAGCGCGTTTCAGCAACGCCGAGAGGGCATGTTGTCCCGCGTCGACACAGGCCTGCTTGAGCTCCAGGAGTTCGCCGATCTTCCGGAAGAACGGATGCTCCGGGGGATCCATACCCGGTTTGAGTGCGGCCCGCAGGGACACCTCGGTGAATCGATGGGCGTTTTTATACGGCGATTCACAGGGATCCGATACCAGCATCTCATCCATCGCCTCACACCAACCGGACACATAGTCTTTTCGATAACTCCGCCCGTTCAGCACCCGGTTATCGCACAGCAGTGCATGAATCAACTCCCGATCCCCGACCCACAGGGCATGGAGTTCCGTCTGTTTGTCCGCCACCCGCGTCAACAACTCCGAAAACGACTCGGGCCATTCATCCGCGAGCACAGTCAGATAGGGTTTGCCCAGTGCTGGGCGAAAACTTTGTAACAGCTGTTCAGGGGTTGGAAACCGCGCCAATATCGATCCCAGCAGGTGGGGGGGCAAATCCGTAAACTCGCGCCGCCAGAAATCGTCCACAAGCTGTTGTTGACGTGGTCCTGGATCCGCCACCAGTTCCGTTCTGAAGGCCTGACCGGATTCGAAGGCATAGTCGCTCAGAACCCGTTGGCAGAAACCGTGGATGGTATGAATCGCAGCCTGATCGAAGTTGGCCAGGGCCAGATCGAGGCGCCGGCATACCGCCTCGTGATCCGTTTGCCTTTGCAGCAGATCCAGCAGCAAGGGATCTTCGCAATGACCGTTTGTAAACACCTCCCGGGCACCCAGCAGACGTCCGCGAATCCGGGTCTTTAACTCTGCGGTCGCGGCATTGGTGTAGGTCATCACCAGAATCGATTCCGGTCCCAATCCCTGTTCCACCAGTAATCGCAGATAGAGGCTGGTCAGCGCATGGGTCTTGCCCGTACCGGCGCTGGCTTCAATCAGATTGAGCCCCTCGAGGGGTACGGATTCGATCTTCATAATCCAGCCCCATGGTCACAGACACGATTCATGAGTGGGACTCCAGATGATCGAACAAAGGCTGCAGGATCCGCTGGCTGATTTCCAGAACACTCGGATCAAGCCCTGGGCGTTGCGGATACAGGAGTTGCATATAGGGTTTGTCCACGTCCCCCGGGACTCTCATATTGCCGAACCACTTGGCTTGCGCCTCCTTGAGCGCCTTGTCCGGATCACGCTGTTGGAGATTTTCCACGTAAGCCAGGGCGGTGCGGGGCGAGAACTTAATGGGAACCCTGAGACCCTCCCGATAGTACTCGATCAGGCTCGATAGCAGATCGCGGGGCGCTTCAACCGGTTTGAAGCGAAGGGATTCCGTCAGATTCAGCAACAGGGTCTGACGGGCGGTATCCGGTGGCGACAGGTCGTTGAGCACCAGATGACGAATCCAGTGACCGACCAGATGATAGGCATGGAACCTGTTGGTCGTGAACCTCACAAGACCGTTACCCGTGAGGCCATCGAGCTGCCCCTGTAATGCGCACCCGCCCACATCCAACTGTACCGCGAGATGATCCGGTCCCGGTTCGCCGAGATAGGGGGCGACAGTTTCCGCAAGGGTTTGGGCCTTCTCGAGTATGCCTCTGGCCTGCAGCACTCCGGCATCGCCATAGGGCAGCCAGCCCCGTGCCTCGAACCGGGCGATCAGTTGTTCACCACTCACCCCCTCCAGTAAGGCCCTCGTCCAGGCATCGCCCCAATTCACATCCTGGAAGGGTTCGAGGGCAAAGATCTCCCGCGCCTCGGGTACCCAGATCGGCGGCTCCAGGGTCATGCCCAGGCGCTGACGAACATAGCTGCGCTGGGGGTTCTCGAAAAAGCGGATCAGATGTTCCAGATCGATGACCGGTTCCGCCTCGATTTCGCACAGAGGCCCCATTACCAGGGAATGCGGGGTCTCCTGACCGCAGCCCAGACTGAGTGCGGCTTCACGCATTCTGGGGGAGTAGCTGAACAATCGTCCGTGCGCCTCGAAATAGGTCGGGGAGAAGGGTTGCAAGGGATGCGCGAAGGTGATCTGTTCAACACCGGATTCACCCAGCATGTGATGCAGACAATCGCGCAATTCCTCCACCACCACCGAGGGCGGACGGATGCTGTTATCCCGTTGATCAAATCCCTGATAGATAATCAGCAACCGATCCCGGGCCGACATCAGGGTTTCCAGAAACAGGTAGCGGTCATCCACCCGGCGGGAACGGTCGCCGAAGCGGAAACCCTCCTGTTGCATCAAGTCAAAGCCGAGGATTTCACTGCCCCGGGGGAAAACCCCATCATTCAGACCCAGCAGGACCACAACCCGAAACGGCAGACTGCGCATCGGCGCCAGGGCGCAGAGATTCACTCCCCCCCCAAGAAACCCCCGGATCTGGGACTGTTCGAACAGTTCCCCCAAGCGCTGACGGATCACGGCCAACGACACCGACCCATGGCATCGGGCCAGGGTCGACTCATCAGACAACTGTTGTAGGGCCTCCCGGATGGGCAGCAGGGCCTGTTGGGTTGTCTCGTCCGAAGCAAAGCACTCCTGCAGGATCCCCAACAACAGCCTGGCCCAGGCCCCGGGATCCCTGGCCTCCCGTAGCCTCTGGTCCACCCGGAACAGGGTGTCGCAGAACTCCAGCAGACCCTCAAGACAGGCCAGATTGGAACCCTCGGCCGCGTCCAGTGGGTAGACCCCCCGCCACAGATCCGTCCCCTCGCCCGACATCATGTAGCCCAGCAAGAGTTGACGGATACCGGCCAGCCAGGTGTTGTGTTCATCCGCGGGCAGTCCCTGTTCCTGCCGGGACCCGGCGTCACGTCCCCAGCGTATGGCCGCGGATTTCAACCAAGGCAGCAGAGTTTCCAGGTCGGTTTCATCCAGTCCGAAGCGAGCGCGGATCCCGGGAATCTCCAACAACCGCAAAAAGGTATCGACACCATAGCGGGAATCCGCAAGGGCGAGAATATCGAGGAACCCGACAGCCAGGGGACTGGCCTGTCCCAAACGGGTATCACTGATGCGAAAAGGTATCGACGGACCCCCGCTGGGGGCGCCGAACACAGCCTCCATCAAAGGGGCATAGCGATCGATTTCCGGTGTCATCACAAGGATCTCATCCGGTCTCAGATCCGTCACATGATCGAGGGCGTCCAGCAGCAGATCATAAAGCACCTCCACTTCCCGCATTGGGCTGTGACACTGATGGATGCTGATCGATGCATCGGCTGGGAGATGGGATTCCGGCATCTCCAGGTTCACGATCTGGCTCTGTAACCGCTGTAACAAACTCCCTTCAGGTTCGCAATCGAACAGCTCTTCACCACCCGGGTTCATCTCGTTGATGGCGGCGAAATAATCACGCCCCTGACGCCCCAGAGACGCCAGCAGGGGATGCCCCAGATCCAGATAGAGGGCCTCGCTTCCCGCCTTAAGAGCCAGGCGGGCCTGTTCCGATTCGCTCAGGATGTCGGCCCAGTGCATGGCGCAGGGGTTGAGCAGAAACAGGTGAACATCGGTCCACTCCGATAGCTGCCGGAGAACCTCCAGATAGCCTGGGGACAGGGTGGGCACACCGAATACGGAGATCCGTTCCGGTAACCCGGCCGGTGGCCCGGAAGACTGTCCCAGGGCCAGGCATTGTTGCTGCAGTGATACCCAATGGACCGGTTCGTCCTCGAAAAGCTCTCGCCAGAGCATCCCCTGCCAGTGATCTTCCGGCACCACCGAACGGCCCTCCTGCCAGGCATGGATCCAGTCCGGCCGGTACAGGAGGTAGCGATCATAGAGCTGCGCCAACTGCTGCGCCAACTGAAACCCCTGCCCCTCCTCGCCCTGGACCAGGTAGCCGGCAACCCCATGAAATAGGGGATGTTGAGCCAACTCTGGCAGCTTTTCATGGATACGCCAGGTCAATACCTCGGGTCGGTAGCGATCCTGATCCGGGGCATCCGGCAACCACTTGTGAAACAATTGCCAGATAAAGGCGGCGGGTTGCGGGAAATCCAGATTGGCGCAGATACCTATACGGTCAGCAATCTGCAGGGACAACCAGCGGGCCATGCCGGGGTGCTGTACCACCAGGGTTTCAGGCTGGAGAGGGTCGCCCACCGGCTCTTGCAACAGATCGGTTAAGCGTTGCGCCAGGGTTTCGAGTTTATTGGATTGGTAGAGCCACAGCATGTGAGCTCATTCTAACCCGGTTCCACGCAAACGGGGGCCTAGATTCTCACCGACTCCGGAATGCCGGTGTCAGGAGTGATTGGGATGATTATGGCGGGTACGCAACTTCGGCGTCAGAACCACATCCATGATCTCGTATACCTTGTCTTGTATCGTTTCCAGATGCTGATCGAGTTGCCCGGGATCGATCCGGGTGGTCTTCCAGGCGAAGTCGTCGATGTGCTCGATAACCTGGGCATGTTCCAGGCCCCTCATGTCAGCCTCCGCGAGGGAAGCGGCGATGTGCACCAGGGAGGCTTCCAGGGGATATTGCTTCGACACAGCGGGTTTGTGATGATGTGCCACCACATCCACAATGCTCTGTGGCAGTTTCCAATGCTGCAGCAAAGCCTCACCGACCTGGGCATGATCAAACCCGAGGATTTCCTGCTCCGCCTGAATCAAAAGGCTGTCATCTTCACCGGCGATAAGCAGAACGTCCCGAGCCCGTTCCGGCAGCTTGAGATAGATGGCCAGACGTCCGATGTCATGTAGCACGCCCATCACGAACAGACGTTCACTGTGCAGCACATGGCACAATTTGGCGAGTTCCGCGGCGACCACACCGGTGGTGATGGAGTAGCGCCAATACTCCGCCATGTCCACTAAATCACCGGGAATGCCGGTGAACACCCGAGCCGCGGTGGTCGCCATGACCAGATTGCGTAACTCTCCCGTGCCGACTACGGTAATCGCCCGCGAGATGGTATCAACCGGAGATTTCAGACTAAAGAAGGCGCTGTTGACCAATCGCAGGAGACGGGCGGAAAGATCCGAATCCTGGGAGATCAGATCACCGAGGGTCAAGGCGGAGTAGTTGGGTGCATCGATCAGGCGATTGACCTTGACGCATACATCCGGAAGGGAAACCAGATGCTCAATCTCTTGAACGAGTTGTTGCGGGGTCATGTGTGTCACCTCTCGATAAACACCTATTCACAGTTTAGCAAGCCAACCTTACCGGGCATCCCATTTACGATTCAGCATGAAATCACTGACACCGGATGCCTACACCACAGGGCCGATTCGTGCACCCAGACATCCAGAATTTACTGGCCGAATCTGCTTCACCATTTGGCAACAAAGCCAGTAAACACTCAAACTATCCACTCTAATATATTGATTAAAATATATTTATGATATTCATCATGCCCAGACTGGTTTATCACCCTGATATCTGTATATAGTAGCGTCAGATGCTCTGAAAGCTTGATCAGGGACATCTTCTCGCACACCGGAGAACCCATCGATGCCATACTACATTTTCAAAATCAATCCCGATCAGACCACCGAATACCTCGATGAAGCCGAGCAATACCGGGACGCCCGGAAACAGGTTCGGGAGTTGCGGATTGCCCATACCGAGGACGACGACACCGTCTACCGCATGGTCTTCGCCAAGACCGTAGGCCAGGGAGAAACCCTGATCACGCCGGGCCATCGGGAAGAGCGCATCATCGGTGATGACTGATACGCCGCTTGCGAACCGGGCTATGTCATGTTTAACAATAGTTTATTCATCTAACTGCCTCTTCGTGCTAATCTTGTTCAAAATGGTCAATTACCTGACTCTGGTGTCTCGGGCAGTTCGCTGGCACTGCTCATAACATTACGATAGCCAGACCCATCGAAGGACCCATCACACGTGTCGACCCAGGACAGAATCAACAAGTACCAGACGCAATTTCAGCCGCTTCTGAACCGCTGCAAGGATACCGTCCTGGTTTTTCTCAATGCACTGCTGACCGAGCTTTTCAACAACACCGACAAGGCGTTGACCAGCTTTGCCCAGAAGGCGGAGACAAACGAGATTCAGAACCGTTTCTTCGAAGCCATGGCGATGATCCGCAACCGGCATGGTCTGGTGGAATACGAGTTCCGGGAACGGGTCAGTGAGGGATTCAGCAATTTCTGGGTGGAACCGGACGACAGTGACAGTTTTTCGGCCCTCGACGAGGATACCGAGCTGGAGTTGATCGACCATGAATCCATGGATGTCAACACCGCCCTGGAGAACATGATCAGTCGCACCGTGGGCAATCATCGCTCCCAACTCTACGCCCTGGGTCAGCGTCTCAGCGTAGTCAGTGGCGGGCGGAGCGTGAAACACAAACAGATCCCCTCCGGCCCCCATCACCTGGCGCATGCATTCAGTGATGCCATCAACGCCCTGAATCTGGAGTCGCGCATCAAAGTGATCGTATTGGTCCTGTTCGACAAATACGTCCTGAAACAGCTGGGTTCCATCTATGACGATTTCAACAACAGCCTGAAAGAGGCCGGGGTTCTTCCTCACCTCAGACCGACCATCCAGAAAACACCCTACGAAAAATCCCTGACCGGTGACGACGAGAAGGAGATCCCGGAAACGATGCCGGAACAGACCCAGGAGGAACTGGGCGAGGAGTTGTTCGGATCGATTCTGGAAATGATGGCGAACCGACGACGGGTTTCTCCGGAAAAACTCCAGGCGAAGGCGGCAGCGGCAGAAGCAGCCGGACGCCCCCTCGGCAGCGTACCCCCGGCCACCCGTGAGAATCTGGTCGATGCCCTGGACCAGATCCAACCGGCCCAGCGCTCAGAGCTGGTTCCGGATGTCAATGCATCCGGAGCCGCCTTGTCGAACATCGAAATCGACGAACAGTTCCTCACCCGGGTCAAACACACCCTGGCGGAGGAACGTCACAAACTCTACGCCGTGGTCGGTGCCGACCGGCTGGAGGCCGCCGACGAAGACACCATCGATCTGGTGGGAATGCTGTTCGAGTACATGCTGAATGATCCGGTTCTGCCGGCGGTTGCCAAGGCTTTGATCAGCCACCTCCATACACCCTATCTCAAGGTTGCAATCATTGACCGTCGCCTGTTGACCGATAGCAATCACGATGCGCGTCAGTTGCTCGACTCCCTGGTGGAGGCCGGTAGTCACTGGATTGATGAACGCAATCTGAAACGGGGCATCTACCCCGACATGCAGAACGTAATCGACCGGGTGCTGAAGGAGTTTTCCGACGATGTCAGTCTGCTTAGCGCCCTGCTGGAGAATTTCAAGAAGCGCATGGATGAATTCCGGCGCAAAACCGACATTCTGGAAAAGCGCGCTCAGGATTCGATCAAGGGCCGCGAGAAGCTGAACATCGCCCGCCAGCGCGCTTCACAGGAGATGAAGGCCCGCTCCTTCAGCGAAAACCTGCCCAAGATCGTGAAGGATTTCCTCGAACAGACCTGGGTCGACAAGCTGATTTTCGTGCTGCTTCGCCACCCTGATGGGGAGATGAGCGAAGACTGGAATGAGGCCCTGCGTATCGCCGACGAGATTGCTTGGACCTTCGAGCCGAAATCCGACAAGGAGAAGCAGGAACTCGACCAGACCCTGCCGGATCTGCGCCAAGCCATCGAAGACGGCTTGGCTTCACTGGGGGGCTTCCATCAGGAAAAATGCAAGGCCCTTTTCCAACTCCTGAGCAGCGCGGAATCCGCCAATCTCGCCTCCCTGGAAGCGGCGAATCTCAGAGCCGAGCAACCCTCGGGGGTGTCGGACCTCAGCGATGAAACGCCGTCCGGGCTGGAAGGGGTAAGCGGCAGGCCCAGGCTGGTCGATGTGAGTTCCGGCGAGGGTGAAGAGATCATCCCCGAAGACGAAGAGGCGATGATGGAGAAGCTTCGCAAGGTTCGTTTTGGCACCTGGTTCGAGATTCGGGATAACCAGACCGGTGGCACGCAGAAAGTGAAACTTTCGTGGCTGAGTCCGTTGACCGCCTCCTGCATGTTTGTCGACCGTGCCGGCGTACAGACTGCCATCAAGCCCCTGAGAACCCTGGCCCAAGAGATACTCAAAGGGGAATCCACAATTCTCGAGGACAGTGGCGATCCCTTTGTCGAAAGGACTTTGCATGCAATCCGCCGGATGCTGCAACGCTCCCTGAAAACCACCGAAGACATTGCCAGTGAACTCATCGAGGATGATGGGGAAGAAGACAAGAAAGTCCAATAATAATCGAGAGCATCAGGTGTCATGCAAGAAAAACGTCACTCACCACGCAAGGTAGCCGATCAGATCCTGGAAATTTCTGATCAAATCACCGGGAACCAGATCGGACGTGTAGTGAACATCAGCGCTGAAGGGTTCATGCTTCTGAGCGAGGAACCGGTGATCACGGGGTCCGTCTATCAGTTGAAAATGATCATTGCCAAAACCGAGAGAGACGAGAAATCGATCGAGTTTGGCGCCGAAGCGGTGTGGTGCTCGGAAGCCTCTCAGCCCGACAGCTACTGGAGCGGATTTCACATTATCGACATCGACAACGAAGACATCCTCAGCATCGACCAGATGGTGCTTGACTGGCATACGGGTAAGGATTGAAAACTTTTCTTTTGCCCGGAAAGAGGTGGAACTGGCGATCGCAGAAGTTGCGGAAAATTACCACCGGTGCAGAATCTGCGACGGGGTACACTTAGTGGCTCAGCTGCGCACCATGGCCAAGCGGTTCTTATCAAACGCTTCCAGTACCTTTCTCACATAATTTTCCGTTTCCGGATAGGGCGGAATCTTCTTTCCGTACTTGATCACCGCATTCTCGCCGGCATTGTAGGCGGCCAGGGCCAGTTTGATATCAAACTCGAATAACTGCAGAAGATCCTTCAGATATTGCGCCCCACCCCGCAGATTTTGCTGCGGATCGTAAGAATCATCCACGCCATAGCGGTGAGCCGTACTGGGCATGAGCTGCATCAACCCCTGGGCGCCTTTGTGGGAAAGGGCTCTGGGGTCATACCCGGATTCAACCAGTACAATGGCGTGAAGCAGACCGGGATGCAGATGATACTGTTTGGCGATATCATCGATATAGGGGGAAATCCTGGCCTTGTTCCGGCGCATCTTTTCCAAGCTGTAACGACTGGAATAGGAACGCTTTTTATCCCGCCCGCTGCGCCAGACCAGGCGATAGTTACCCTTCATGGGTTTGTCGGTAAAATGGACGCTCCCGTCGGATCCCAGATACTTGAAGATCTCCGCCTGAACGGTAAATGGGAGACACAACGCCGCACAGCACAGGAGCCATCTCCCATATTGCGTGAGGTTTTTCATCTGTTGCGTCACGACTACTGACCTGTACCGAATTCCGTTATTAACCCGTCCTCGGGCCTCGCAAAGCCTGTTCCTATTGTCGACCCGACCGGTAAAAACTTGAAATCCAGCCGGTTTGCCTGATTTCTCAGGCCCCGCAGCATTTCTTGTATTTCTTTCCGCTGCCGCATGGGCAAGGGTCGTTACGCCCCACCTTGGGCTGAGTACGAACCTCGGTTTTGGGCGCCACCAGCTTGCCGTCCACGAAATACCAGCGGCCGTCCAGTTTGACGAATTGGCTGATTTCATGATGGGACCGGGTCACCCCTTTTTCCTTAAAGGTCGCGATAAATTCGACCTGACCCTCATCGTCCGTTTCGCTGCCCGCCTCGGAACCGACCACATCGAGCTTGATCCACTGGGAATTTTCCGCCCAGCGGCGGGTCGCCGAAAGATCGTGATCGTGACGATGGTCCGGGTGCAATGAATCGTGGAGGAATTCCGGCTTGTTGACGACGAATGCGCTGTAGCGGGCCCGCATTAGGGCCTCCGCGGTCTGCGCCGGATTCGTACCCTCGAGTATCGGACCGCAGCAGGCATCGAAATCCCGTCCCGATCCACAATAACAAGCCGTCATCACATTCCCCCATCGGATGGCAAAAGATAAGGTATTTTAACCAATCTTACCCAATGTGCCATTTTAAAACCCCAGTTCCCGGGCGCGCTTTTCCAATCTTTTCACCGAGACCGGGAATTTCGTGCCTAATTCCTGAGCGAACAGGGAAACCCGTAACTCCTCAAGACCCCAACGCAGCTCCTCCACCCGCTCATCCACACGCTGCTCCCCGCGCAAGGGCGCATCCCACTGTTCCCATTTGCGCTGCAGATCCCCCATTTCGCGCATCCGTTGCTGATCCCGCGCGGCCGCCTGGGGCAATTTACCGACCCGTTTACGGATCCCTTCGAGGTAGCGGGGATAATCTCTCAGATGCGGCTCCGGCACCCGCTGCAGGAACCCCTGGAATACCAGCCTGTTGAGCTGATTTTGCATATCCTTGGCGGAACTCATCCAGTTGATCTGGGTGATGCCCGCCACTGCGGTTCGCGCCTGATGATAGGCCTCCAGAATCGTCATCAACTGATCGCACCATTGATTCGCCAGGGCCATCATCCCCCCTTTGCAGGCATCGACCCGGGCGCTGAAGGTCTCCTTGTCACGGATTTCCGGCTGACCGTTGAGAAAGGTCTGGTCGAGGATAAAACTCACCAGTTCATCCTCCAGCTCCGCTCCCTTGGCAGCAGGTTTCTCATCCGCAGGCCGGGGTACCTTGGCATACAAAAGGCGCATCCGTTCGAGATGGGGAAGATTCTTGCGCAGATAGCGGATTTCCCGGGGCATATTCAACATCAATAGACGTCGAATCCCGGCCTGGTGTGCCTGGCGTGCGGTGAATTGCGCATCCAGCAGGCGTATTGCCACCGAGTCCCCCTCATCCACCACCGCCGGATAGCCTTGCAAGCGGATTCCTCCCTGCTCGACCGACAGTTGTTGTGGCAGACTTGGAAAATCCCAGCATTTGATTCCGTTGCGTTCCAACTCCGGCGCACTGAGCTGACGATGCTGTACCTGGGCCTGGGTGGCATGGCGTTTTTTCAGTGCCGGTAAATCCCGGCTGGTTTCCAACGGCTTTCCATCCGCGTCGATCACCCGCAGGCGCATTTGCAGATGGGACGGAATATTGGAGGTTTCCCAGGCATCTTCCGGGACATGCACCCCGGTCAACTGTTTGAGCCGCTCTCCTAAAACCTGAATCAGCGGACGCTCTCCGGGTTGCAACCCTTTGAGGCAGGCGTCCGCATAGTCCGGCACCGGCACGAAGGCCCTGCGCAGGGACTTCGGCAGACCGCGGATCAGAGTGATGACCCGCTCCCGCAACAGCCCGGGCACCAACCACTGCAGTCGCGCCTCGCTGATCTGGTTAAGCACATCCTGTGGGACCACCAGGGTGACACCGTCGGCCCCGTGTCCCGGCTCGAAATGATACTCCAGGGGCAGGCGCATCCCGTTCAGATCCAGGGCATCCGGGAACAGCTCGGCCGGCACGGTCTCGGAACCGGTTCGCAACAGGTCCGCCTCCGCGAGATACAGTTCCTTGGGCCGTTTCTTCGAGACCTTGCGGAGCCATTTCTCGAACTCGGGGGTCGTGGAGATCCCCTCCGGAACCCGTTGATCATAAAACTCGTAGATCCGCTCCTCATCCACCAGGATGTCACGCCGCCGGGACTTGGCTTCGAGATCGTGAACCGCCGCGATCAGTTCCTGATTGTGACGCCAAAACGGGGCCCGGGTATGAAAATCCCCATCCACCAGGGCGGAACGGATGAAGATCTCCCGCGCCACCACCGGGTCTATGGGACTGAAATTGATCTTGCGCCGGGGCACCAGGGTTAGGCCGAACAGGGTGACCTTTTCATAACCTGCGACCTGTCCCCGTTTGCGTTCCCAATGGGGTTCGGAATAGCTGCGCTTGAGCAGATGACCGGCGGCCCGTTCGATCCATTCCGGCTGAACCCGGGCCAGGGTCCGGGCGTAGAGTTTGCTGGTCTCCACCAGTTCGGCGGCGACCACCCACTTGGGCGGTTTTTTGAACAGCGCAGACCCCGGGTAGATGAAAAACCGGGTATTGCGCGCCCCCAGGTAGTCATGACCCGGGCTCTTGAAACCGATCTGACTCAACAGACCGCTCAACAGGGCCTGATGGATCTCTTCATAGCCGGATTCGGCCTGATTTTCCCGATAGCCCATCTCATGCAGCTGGGCGCGTAGCTGGGTGTGCGTATCGTGCCACTCCTGCAGTCGGTTCCAGGAGAGAAACCGCTGCTTGCACCAGTCATGAAACTTGCGTTTGGACAGGTGCCTGCGTTGCTCCTCGACTGCGTCCCACAGGGCGAGATATCCCATGAAGTCGGACTGCTCATGACGAAATGCCCCATGAGCCTGATCCGCCTGGGCGCGATGCTCCAGGGGCCTGTCCCGGGGATCCTGAATGCTTAGGGCCGAGGCGATGACCAACACCTCCCGCAGGCAGTGCTGATGGGCCGCTTCCAAAAGCATCCGGCCGATCCGGGGATCCACGGGCAGACGGGCCAACTGGCGCCCCAACCGGGTGACCTGACGCAAACCGTCCACCGCGCCGATCTCTTCCAGGACCCGATAACCGTCCTTGATCAGGCGTGCATCAGGGGGATCGATGAAGGGAAAATCGGCAATATCCCCCAGACGCAGCAGTTTCATCTGCAGGATGACCGAAGCCAGGTTGGTGCGCTGTATCTCCGGCTCGGTGAAGGCCGGTCGGTCGTTATAATCCTCCTCCGAATAGAGTCGGATGCAGATACCCGCCGCAACCCGTCCGCAGCGGCCCTTGCGCTGGTCCGCCGAGGCCTGGGCGACCCGCTCCACCGGCAGACGCTGCACCTTGCTGCGATGGCTGTAGCGGCTGATCCGCGCATACCCCGTATCGATCACATAGCGTATCCCGGGCACGGTCAGGGAGGTCTCCGCCACATTAGTGGCCAGCACGATGCGTCGGCGGGTATGTGCCTTAAAGACCCGCCCCTGCTCCGCCAGGCTGAGACGGGCGTAGAGGGGTACGATTTCGGTGGCCTGCAGCTTGTGTTTGCGCAGGCTTTCGGCGGTTTCCCGGATCTCCCGTTCGCCACTGAGGAAGACCAGGATATCCCCCCGATCCCGGGCCGAGAGTTCATCCACCGCGTCCAGAATCGCCCGTTGGGTGGGATCATCCCGTTCGTTTTCCGAATCCTCCACAGGGGGACGGTAGCGCAGTTCCACCGGATAGGTGCGTCCGGAAACCTCAATAATCGGCGCTTCGCCAAAATGTTGGGAAAAACGTTGCGGATCGATGGTGGCCGAGGTAACGATCAGCTTGAGATCCGGGCGTTTGGGCAGCAGTTGTTTGAGATAGCCGAGGATGAAATCGATGTTCAGACTGCGTTCGTGGGCCTCATCGATGATCAAGGTATCGTACTGGTTGAGGTAGGGATCCTGTTGGATCTCCGCCAGTAGGATACCGTCTGTCATCAGTTTGACATGGGAGTTGGCCCCGACCCGGTCACTGAACCGGACCTTGTACCCAACCTGTTCCCCGGTGGATGTGCCGAGTTCGGCAGCCACCCGGGAGGCCAGTGAACGTGCCGCCATGCGCCGGGGCTGGGTATGCCCGATGAACCCCTCCACACCACGCCCCAGGCTCAGACAGACCTTCGGCAACTGAGTCGATTTGCCCGAACCGGTTTCGCCGCAAAGGATCACAACCTGATGCTTCGCGATCAGGGACTTGATCTCTTCAAGACGCTGGGTAATCGGCAGTTCCGATGGAAAAGCGGGTTCCGGCAAGGACACCCTGCGGGCATTCAGACGGGTCTGGGATGCCCGGATCTGTTGCCACAGATTCACAAGCCGCTGGGAATAGTCAGCGGTTTTGTCTCGCGACTGGCTCAGGCTACGCAGGCGTCGGGAAAGCCGATGGCGGTCCATTTTCATGCAGCCGTCCAGCTCCCTGGGACTGGGAAGCTCATTAACGGTGGGTTCCGGACCTGCCGGTGACGATTCCTGCTGCACGGTGTAAAGGTTGATGGGTTGGCGCTCCCGGTGACCTGGCCCCGTCCCCCGCGCGATCGCGGGAGAGACCGGGTGTCAGGTATTTACAGCCAACCGGGCGATCAGTGCCCTCCCCCCTTGAGTGCGGAAACCATGCCTTCGATCGTGTCTTTGGCGTCACCGAAGATCAGAGAGGTGTTGTCCTGATAGAACAGCAGGTTGTCCACTCCGGAATAGCCCGGACTCATGGAGCGTTTGAGAAAATAGACTTGGCGCGACTTGGCCGCATCCAGGATCGGCATACCGTAGATTGGGCTGGACGAATCCGATTTCGCCGCGGGATTGACCACATCATTGGCACCGACCACCAGGGTCACATCGGCGGTGGGGAATTCGGGATTGACCTCATCCATCTCCATCACATGATCATAGGGGATATCGGCCTCCGCCAGCAGCACATTCATGTGACCGGGCATCCGACCTGCGACCGGATGGATGGCGAATTTTACACTCACGCCCTTGGCCTCGAGCAGTTCCATCATCTCTTTCAGGGCATGCTGGGCCTGGGCCACGGCCATCCCGTAACCCGGCACGATGATGACCTTGCCGGCATCCTCCATCCAGTAAATAGCGTCCTCCACCGAGGCGGATTTGACACCCTTCTGCGCCGCTTGGCTGGCGGCGCTGGCCTCACCCCCCGAATCGCTGCCGAAGCCACCGAACACCACGTTGACGATGGAACGATTCATCGCCCGGCACATGATGAACGAGAGGATCGCACCGGAAAAACCCACCAGCGCACCGACGATGATCAACAGCAGATTACCCAGGGTAAAACCGGTCGCCGCCGCGGCCCATCCGGAATAGCTGTTGAGCATGGAGATGATCACCGGCATGTCCGCCCCACCGATAGGGATGATCAGGGTAAAACCCAGGACGAAGGCCAGCAGTGTCATCAGCACCAGGGAGATCATGCTCTCGGTCATGCCGAAGTGGATACCCAGGCCCACGGTTGCCGCCGCCATGGCGGCGTTCAGGGCGTGTTGCCCCTGAAACTTGACCGGGGCGCCACTGACCAGGCCCTGTAATTTGGCGAAGGCCACCACGGAACCGGAGAAGGTGATCGCACCAATGATAATACCGGCGGACAGCTCGCCCATCATGACCGGATTGAGCGTCCCCTCGGCGCTATGGTTGAGGAAGGTTCCGATCGCCACCAACACCGCGGCCATACCGACGAAACTGTGCAGCGCCGCGACCAGTTGCGGCATCGCGGTCATCTGCACCCGGGAGGCCAGAACGGCGCCGATCAGTGCACCTGCGGCGACGCCGGCGATGATGAAACCATAGGATTGAACCTCATGCCCCAGCAGTGTTGCGAAGATCGCGATCCCCATCCCGGTCATGCCGAGATAGTTGCCGCGACGGGCCGATGCGGGATGGGTCAGCCCCTTCAGGGCCAGGATGAACAGAATCGCCGAGACCAGATAAGCGACCGACTGAGTGTTTGCAGATATCTCCATGATTCAGACTCTCACTTATCTTTTTTCTTGAACATGGCCAGCATGCGGTTGGTGACCAGAAAACCACCGAACACGTTGATGGAGGCCAGCAGGACTGCGATGAAACCGAATATTTCGGCGGCGGTACCGACGTTTTCCAATCCGGTTACCAGCAGCGCGCCGACGATAATGATGCCGGAGATGGCGTTGGTCAGCGCAACCAGTGGTGTATGCAGCGAGGGGGTGACCCCCCAGATGACCCAGTACCCGATAAAACAGGACAGGACGAAGACATAAAGCGCAACGAGTGTGTCAGGCATAGGTTTTCTCTTTCTCGTTAGAATTCGATAGCGGAGCAGTGGTCAGGATTCGGCTTTGAGACGCATGGCGGCGGTGATTTCGTCCTCGTCCAGATTCTTCAGAACCAGTCCGTCATCGCCCTTTTCCACCATGATATTAAGCAGGTTCATAATATTGCCTGCGTAGAAATTGCTCGCATCCGAAGCCACCATCGATGGATAGTTGGTGTGACCAATCAGGGTGACCCCATGTTTGACCACCACCTTGTTGGCTTCAGTGAGGGGACAGTTACCACCGGTAGCCGCCGCCAGATCCACGATGACTGAGCCTTCACGCATGCGTTTCACCACCTCCTCGGTGATCAGCACCGGGGCCGGACGGCAGGGAATCAATGCGGTGGTGATGATGATATGCGCCTTGCTCAACTCATCGGACAGGGCCTGTTGCTGACGGGCCTTGGCCTCGTCCGAAAGCTCCTTGGCATAGCCCCCCTCCCCTGAGCCACTCTCACCGATATCCAGCTCAATGGCCTTGGCTCCAAGAGACTCGATCTGTTCCTTGGTCTCTGGCCGGACATCATAAGCGGACACATCCGCGCCCAGCCGACGGGCCGTGGCGATGGCCTGCAGACCCGCCACACCGGCCCCCAACACGATCAGTTTCGCGGGTTTGGCAGAACCCGCGGAGGTCATCATGAGGGGAAAGAAACGGCCGTAGTGGGCGCTTGCCTCGATGACCGCCCGATAGCCGGCAATATTACTCTGGGAAGACAAGGCATCCATGGCCTGGGCTCTCGAGATCCGGGGGATACGTTCCATGGCGAGGAAGACGATCTGTTTGTTCAGCACCTGTTTCAGGGTATCGTCCACTTCACAGGACTCGATATGCGAGATCAGCAGGGCCCCTTTCGGCATTTGCGAGACTTCGTCGGCGGAGGGTTTGCGTACCCTGACCAGGATGTCGGCTTGCAGGGCCTCCTCGGCGGATACCACCGTTGCCCCCGCTTCCTGATATTGCTCATCGGAAAAGTGCGCCAGATCCCCCGCCCCCGAGGTCACATTGACCTGAAACCCCTTTCCTACCAGTTTCTTGGTAATGTCCGGTGACAGCGCCACACGGCACTCACCCGACACAGATTCTTTTAACAGGCCTATTTTCATGTTTGTACTATGACTCAGTCTGATTGTAGGAAATAAGAATTATTATCCCGTCTCAACCGGGCATTCACAATATTGACTCGCCCTCGGAGCCTGTGAAAACCCAAAGAGCACGGGATCATAACAGAGATTCCTGGGGATCAACATTGACGAGGATTTTCCTCGGCGAGGGGCTGCTGATCCGGGAATCACGGACATATCATGAGGTTTTCGAACCCTCATTGACAGGCCCTGAGGCATTTTTTGGGAATTTTTTCACATATTTTGTAGAAATACGCTCCCAGAGATCTCAGTTAATACCGGATCCTCGGGTATCCCACCCTCCTTCAACCGGTGACCGACAACCCTGTACGACTCTGAATCCGCAAGGATAGGCGCATCACGGATGTTGGATGCAGGAAACACCCGAATGGGCAGTAACGGCAGAATGGATTAGCGTGGGAATGACACAGGCGTGTAACACACCCGGTTCAAGGCGTCATGACATGTAAACAACAATCGCTGCCGACTCGAAGTCGAGGCGGGCCAACGCAGTATAGGGCACTACACTCAGTAGTAAGTACCGTAGTAATTGGCCCCTTTGCCTTCACGACTCTTGTTGAGAATCAGGCCGATGGCCTTATCCTGATCCAACCGGGAAAGAGAATCCTTGATCGCCTCCACGGGTGTCTGCCCCGCCTCAACCACCACCAGGATCTGCCCCATGTGGTGATTGAGTACCGCGGCCTCACTGGTGGCCAACAGAGGGGGAGAATCAAAGATAACAATACGGTCACTATAACGGCGGGCCAACTCGTCAAGCAGTCGTTCCATCTCCGTACTTGCCAGCAATTCCGTGGACTTCTCAGAACGCGTGCCGGCCCCGATCAGCTTTAATTTCGGCATCTGGGTATGAATGATGACATCGGACACATCGCATTTCTGACTACCCAACAGGTCGATCAGTCCCAGCTCTTTCTCGATACCCAGCAATCGGCTCAACGAATACTTGAGGACATCCCCGTCGATCAGCAACACGGTGGAATCCAGTTCGGTGGCAATACTCAAAGCCAGATTGAAGGCGGTAAAGGTCTTTCCTTCCGAAGGCAGTGAACTGGAGACGGAAACCAGGTTACCGTGCTCGATGGGCACCGCCCCCTTACCCAACGCATTACGAATCACCGGACGTTTAATGATCCGATATTCCTCCTCCAGAACCTTGTTCCCGGAGTGGGGCACGATGTGCCCGATACGGGATAACGCCTCGTAGTCGAGATTGATCTTTTTGGCCTGTTGCGAGGCTCCGTCACGGTGTCTGGAAACCGGTTTTGTCTCCGCAGTATTCTGACGACCCACAGCAGCATCGGCAGTGGTCGAGGCAGATTTCTGTGAGGCTCCGTCCACTTTGGATGCAGACTGTTCGCCTTTGGATTTCGCCAGTCGCTCAATCGCTTTTTCTATACTGCTCATATCAAACCGTTCCCATGGGAAATCAGGAATTTCAGAACCAGGTCTCGGGAATGATCAGGACGTCTCCCGGCATCATCTTCACATTGGCGGAGATATCCCCATCACGGATCAGATCATCCAAACGAACCCGGTATTGTTTGGTCTCGTTGCCGAGTTTGCGCACGATGGTGGCCTTGTTGCCAGAAGCGAACTCCGTCAGGCCACCCACTTCAATGATGACATCCAGCAGCGTCATGCCCTCACGAAACGGGATGGACTGGGGCTGCGAGGCCTGTCCCACGACCCGCACCTGCTCAGTATAGCGGCCGATGAACTGCCGCACGCTGACCGTAACCTTGGGGTTTTTCACGAAACGGGAAAGGCGTGCCTCGAGATCCCTTGCCAATTCGGTCGGTGTCTTGCCGCTGGCAGGAAGATCTTCCACCAGGGGGGTGGTAATCAAACCGTCGGGGCGAACCACCACATCGGTGGTCAACTCCTGATCCCCCCAGACAAAAACATTCAAGGTATCGCCCGGTCCGATCAGGTAGAGTGGCGAGGAGGAAGCGGCCTGCCCGGTGGTGCCATCCGAGGAGGTCTTGGCATTCATCTCCGGGGTACTGGAGCAGGCGCTCAGAATCAACAGCGCCAAGCTGGCAGTAAAACTTGCAATTCTTGCATAACGTACTGATAACATAATACTTTCCTGATACTAAATGATATCAAACCGAATCCTGGAGATGATCCGGCGATCCTCTGTCTAAAACCCGCTGACCTGTTCCCGGGTTATCCACCTGCGATCAACCGTTTGCGGATGATAGCGCACTTAACAGCCTTTTGGCTTCTTCGGATTCGTGAAACTGCTGACTATTTTCGAAGACCTTTTTAAGAATTTCCAGTGCTTCGTGATTTTTACCACTGGCATTCAGCATCACGGCATAGTGATATAGGATGCTGGGATCCGAGGTGCGTCGTACCACCGGCTCGAGCACTTCCAGAGCAGCTCGGGTATCACCGGAGTGATGGGTCAGCCAGGCAAAGGTATCGGCGACCGCCGGGGAGGAATCGCCCACCCTCTGATAGGCGCGCTGAGCATACGCCAAGGCCTGTTTGGGATCAGACTCGAAACCCAGCAGGGCCGCATTGTTCAATGCCACCACATTCCCGGCATCATCCGCAAGAAGGGTTCGATACAGGGCCAAGGCCTCGGTGTTCTGACCACCTGCCTGATAGAGCATGGCCAAGGCCAGCCTGGCCGGGTTTTTCCCGGATCCGGATGACGCTTCGATCCGTTCCTCGAGCAAGCGGATGGCCGACTGGGTGTCACCCAGTTTCTGGTAACTTTCCGATAGCATCTGCACCAGATAAAAAGGAGTATCGGGAGCGATGTGCTGTTTCAACAGACCGCTCGCTTTCCGGTAATCTCCTTGTGCCTGGTAAACCTGGGCTTGCAGGGCAATCCCGGCATACCGGGTTTGCGGATCCTGTAGAAACTCCCGGGCAATGGCTTGTGCGGCTGGGTACTGCCCATCCGCTAATTCCACTTGAAACCGCAAACGTTTCCCGTTGGGGCTGAGGGTTTCGAGGGACATGAGCGTCTTACGTGCCGCGGCGTAGTCACCACGATGCAATTGCAGCTTGGCCAATTGCAGGTGAGTGTCTTGCTGTTGCGGGCTCAGATCCATGATCCGTCGCAATAGGGATTCCGCTTCCTTGTTTCGGCCCAGTTGCTGATCCAGTTCGGCGATCAGGGATAACACAACCACATCGTTACTATTACGCCAGCCAGGCTGATTCAGATAGGTCGCCGCCTTGTCCGGCTGATGCGTTCGCAGGTAGTAGCGTGCCAGAATGATTCTTGGCAGGACCGGGTTCTGAGGCGTGCCAACAGCCTTTTCCAACCACTCCAGGGCCTCTCTCTGGCGTCCCATGCGCTCACTGTTCTGTGCCAGCAGTAACAGGGCTTGAAGGTTATCCGGATCCTTGGCAAGTACCTGATTCAAACGCTCCCCGCTCTCACGCAAATGGCCGTCCTCGAGATCCATGCGGCCGAGTGCAATCTGCGCCGGGATATAGGCAGGATCGAGCTGTGTCGCCTTGAGAAAAAAATGGCGGGCCTCATTGCGTTTACCGGTAGTCATCTCGATCACGGCACGCAGATAGTAATCAATGGGGACAAGTTTCCCCGCGTCCCTGGAGAGCATCTGTTCAGAAAGTTTGCGCGCGGATGCGTAGTCCTGCTTCTTCAGGTACGAGAGCAGCAACAGCGCATTGGCATGTTCATCCCCCGTCGACTCCAGTTTTTCCAACTCAATGATCGCCTCATCCACCGCGCCTTGACGGAGGTAGAGTTTCGCCAGTTCTTCACGAATTCGCGTATCCTTCGGGCGATTCTGTATGGCCTTGCGGAGATACTCCACACCCTGCGGATAGTCACCCGACTGGCTTGCGGCAATACCGATCATGGTCAGGATATCGGCATCATCCTGCTGCGCCTGCGCCGATTCGAGCAGGTTGAGCGCCTGTTTCGGTTTGTTGAGCCTGAGCTTGATCTCACCCAACAGTTTGCGTGCCTGGAGATGAGTGGGGACCTGATTGAGGTAACGGGTCAGCAACACATTCGCCTGCTCCAGGTTATTTTCGGAAAAATGCAGGGCTCCCAGCAGCAACAGGGTCGGCAGATGATCGGGCATCTTGCCGAGAGCCTGAGTCAGCTCCACCTTGGCCGGTTCGTACTGCTTAGCAATGTAGTGGTGCAGGCCTTTGAGGTAGAGCACCATGGGATTGCCCGGATCGATCTTTGCCAGGCTGTTCAGATATTGCTGACTCTCGTCCATCCGGCCTTGTTGGACCAGCAGTTGGATCAACATCACCTGGGTCTGAAAGCGCACGATCAACGGGTCGTTCGGCCGCTTCAGAGTCACCGCTTTCTTCAGGGAATCAATCGCCTGTTCATACTGCAGATGTTGAATTTGGATCTCACCCAAAACGCGCCAAACCCGCCGGTTTTCCGCATCGATACCAATCGCCCGGTTCAGGTATTCAATCGCGACATCATCCTCGTTTTGCTGGCTTGCCGCATTGGCCCTGAGAACCAGGGCATTGACGTTTTGCGTCTGTTCATCAAGCAGTGTTGCCGCCAGTTCATCCGCCTTCCGGGGTCTCTTAAGATGGAGGTAGGCATTCGCTACAATCTCCATGGAACGGGGGGGATCCGTCCGTGTAACCCGGCCCTTCTCATAGGCATCCGCGATTTGCTGATATTTACCCTGCAGTTCCCAGGCGGCCAGCTCGATTTCCAGAACTTCCGGGGAGATGCGGGTGGATGCATCCAATCGGCTCAGTTCCTTCTCCGCCGACAACCCGTCTCCGATCGCGAGATAACACCGGGAGAGCAGGATCCTCGCCCCCTGATGTTTGGTGTTGGCCTGAAGAATGTTCTTCAGGTCGATAATCGCCTCCGAATAGGCGCCCTGTTCGAAACCGGCCTGAGCACGCTGAAAGCGTTCCCCGTCCGCGACCCCGCCGCACCCGGACAACAATGCAACGATCAGGAGCGGAATCAACCGATGGTATGGCATGAAAGTTTTCATGAGATTCGCAAGGTTACGCTATTGCACCTAGTGTGGTGTGGGTAAGACTTGACTATTTCAGTGCGTATTTATTGAGCAGATCATAGAGTGTCGGGCGACTCACGCCCAACAGGTCAGCGGCCTTGGAGACATTACCACCCACATAGTTCATGGCTCGGATGATGGCACGAGCCTCCGCCTTTTCCCGCACCTCCCGCAGATTGATAGGCATATGGTCTTCGGCATCGGGGGACAATTGGAGTTCCGAGGGCGTGAGCAGGCTGTCATCAGCCATGACCACGGCCCGCTTGATGCGGTTCTCCAATTCCCGGACATTTCCCGGCCAGCTGTACTCTTCGATGGCCTTCAGTGCCTCACTGGTGAACCCATTGACCTTTGAGCCGTTCTGTTTCGTGTATTTACCGAGAAAAGACCAGGCCAGCAGCACGGCATCACCCGCCCGCTCTCTCAAGGGCGGGATATTGATGATAATTTCACTGATGCGGTAGTAGAGATCCTCACGAAAATCCCCCCGGGTGATCATCTCCTCGAGATCCTTGTTGGTGGCACAGATCACCCGGATGTCGACCGGAATCTCGTCCCGCCCACCGATCCGCTCGATCACCCGTTCCTGGAGAAATCGCAGCATCTTGGCCTGTAATCCCAGGGGCATGTCACCGATCTCGTCGAGAAACAGGGTGCCGCCGTCAGCGGATTCTATCTTGCCAATGGTGCGTTTCACCGCGCCGGTAAAGGCCCCTTTTTCATAACCATAGAGCTCGCTTTCCAGGAGATTCTCGGGTATCGAGGCACAGTTGATGGCGGCGAACTTCTCATCCCTGCGATCACTCAGGCCGTGAATAGCCCGCGCCAGGACCTCTTTACCGGTACCACTCTCGCCAAGCAGCAAGGCGGTGATATTCGTGGGACTGACCTTTTCGACAACCCGGCACAACTCCAACATCTCCGGACTGTTGGTCACCACACCGTCCAGTGGTGAGTTGCGCTGAATGCGATTGAGCCGCCGGTTCTCATCCTCCAACCCGTGAACATGGTAGGCCCGTTCGATGATCACCTTGAGCACATCCGGATCGATGGGCTTTTGATAAAAGTCATAGGCCCCAAGTTCAATCGCTTTGAGCGCGTTCATCCGGTCATCATTCCCGGTAACCACAATCACCTTGGTCTGGGGCAGCATACTGAGAATCTCCTGCAACGTGGCAAAACCCTCGCTCACGTTGGTGGGGTCAGGAGGTAAACCCAGATCCAGAGTAACCACCGGGGCGGTGGTCTTTCTCAGCAAACTGATCGCGCTCTCACGATCACCCGCGATGTTCACGTCATAACCGTCAAAACTCCATTTCAGTTGACTCTGCAGACCGGGGTCATCTTCCACGATGATCAGCGGTTTCAGTTGATTACTGACTTTACTCACTCAGTTCGCCTCGATTCTTGCCTTCGTTTCCGATGCTGTCTTGCATTCACTCTCAGGCACCCTGATCTCCTGATTGAGTGGGATGGTTATCGTGAAAGTCGTTCCCTCACCCAACTCACTCACAACCGTCAACTGGCCGTTGAGTGACTTGACGTACTCACGGGTCTCGTAGACGCCTATGCCCATACCCGCATTGCCCTTGGTGGTTTGAAAAGGTCGAAACAGCCGTTCTTTGATAAATTTTTCTTCCATTCCGCTTCCCGTATCCTGAATAGTAATGACAGCCTGCTGATCCCGGCGCTCGAGGATGACATTCACCGAGCCGCTTGCATCGGTCGCCTCCTGGGCATTCTTGATCATGTGAACCATCACGGCGGTAAAGCGATCCTGATCGGCGATGACCTCGAGAAAATTATCCCGGATCTCCAAATGGGGCTGGGGCCGATAGCCATAAAGCTCATTCACCGCCCGAGCCACGGCTTCCTCGATATAGAACTGCCGGGTCCGTGTCGATTCAAACCTTCCCTGACGCAACTGGGAGAGTAATCGTCCCATTTTCTCCACAGCGTTACCAATGGTTTTCACTGCGTCATCCATGAAATCCGGGTTATTTTTGTGTCGACCCGCGTTTTTCACGACCAGTTCAAGTTGCGCAATCAGGTTTTTCAGATCGTGCACCACGAATGCGGACAGCCGGTTGAAGGCTTCGAACTGGTTGGCCTGACTTAACGCCTCGGTGGTCTGCAACAGGGCCAGATAGCCCCCCGCTTGGCGGGCGGCGGCCTTGAGCAGGTCCCGGTCCTCCCAATTGATGGATCGACTCTGTTTGGGATGGGTCAGCACAACAAAGCCGATCAGGGTCTCGTGATGCTTGATCGGGACGATCAGCCAGATGTCCGGCAACTCGGTCAAGCTCGGGTCAATGTGCAGATTGTCATAGCGCCCGGGATAAACCGACCATTCATCGATCTCGATGATCCAGTCACTGGTGAGAAAATAGTCGACCAGAGCCGAATCCGCACCCACATCCAGACGGATTTCAGGCACTTGCCACTCACTGACACACGGGTAGTCGCCCGCATCGTTCAACATCCACAGATACCCCCCCTTTGCCTCCACCGAGTCACAGATCGCCTGGATCACCCGGGGCCTGATCTCCCCTCCTCCGGGCCCTTCCGAAAGAGTCTGCACGACCCGCAACCATTCATCCCGCCAGTCGTATTTGTAGCTGAAAAAGTGTTTATTAACGAAAACCTTCAATTTGCCTCGAAATGAACCGGAAAACAGCACCACGGCGAGAAAGCTGATCCCCATGAACACCACCGTGATCTGCGCGGCTTTGGCCCAACTGCCCCCGTAGTAGCGTATGTAGTAGCCTACGACCGCCATAAATACGAGGTAACTTCCAGCCGCCATCAGAGTCATGGCATGAAACACCACCTGACGGGAGACGAATACACGTACCGACCAACTCGGGTTCCGGGTCGCCGCAATCGCGATGAAGGGCACCGCCATTGCGCTGGTAAACCCCCGTGCCTGCCAGAATGCGGTATCCACATGACGGTACATCAGGGCATCCGCATACAGCGCGAAATCGTAGGCGAACAGAATAACCATACCCAAATAAAGGTATTTGACCGCCCAGCGGGATTCCGGACGGGTACTACGGTAGAGCTGTTCGATCAGCACCAGGCCGGTAGTCGCAAAACCCAGGTGACCGGCCAGTTGCAGATTTGCGGTCCACGCCCAACCGCGCATCTCGGGGTTGAGCCGAGCCAGCAACTCCACCCCGAGCAGCATGAAAGAGACGGAAAAAATCCCCGCCGGCACGTATCGCAATAGCCTGCCATCGGCACCAGAGGCCTGCTGCAGGGTATTGAGCAGACGAAACAGAAAAGCGAACCAGGCGAGATTCCGGGCGATCTCGAACAACTGATAGGTGGTGGCGGTGAGCGGGGTCTCAAAGACCTGGAATGCTATCGCTGACAGGGCCCAGCCGGCAGAGGTGGCAGAGGCCACCAGCAGGAAGATGCCTTCGATGCGGCCTCGCCAGCTGGTCAGCAGCAGTACGCTAAAGATTAAAAACAGTGAAGCGGATACGGCATAGCTGATGATACCTAGGGTCAAATCGTCCTCCTTTTGAGTCGCATGTGTATCCGATCAGCACGATTCTGGACCATGCACGCCATTCTTGCACCGCACGGCATGGGTGTTGAACAAGATCGTTCGGAACCCATGGTTTATTCCCATGTCGGATAGGACGTATCCCGTACCTCTCCAGGCGTAGCGGCTGATATCTTATAAGGAATGGTGAATCGGATCACCCTGCCAGCACGAATTTTTAAGTGGATTATGGATTCTGACTCGCATTCACTTGATAATAGACCGGTTTCAAACTATCAACTCATGGAAAAACAACAGGTTCCAGACTATGACCCAGCAGGCCAGCCCCATCAAACACAACGGACGATTCCCCCGCGGATCGCGGATCACTACCCGGACCCACAATCACCCAAATGGATTCACCCTGATCGAGGTCATGGTGGTGGTCGTCATATTGAGCATCCTGGCCGCGATCGTGGTACCGAAAATCATGGACCGCCCGGAACAGGCCCGTATCACCAAGGCCAAGAGTGATATTCGGGCCCTCGAAGCGGCGCTCAATCTCTACCGGCTCGACAACATGACCTACCCCACCACGGATCAGGGACTCGAGGCGCTGGTCAACAAGCCGAATGATTCTCCGGAACCGCGTAACTGGAAGGAAGGCGGATATCTTGACCGACTGCCCGTTGACCCCTGGGGCAACCCCTACATGTTCCTCAACCCGGGCAGTCACGGATCCATCGACATCTACTCGGCGGGCCTCGACCCCCAGTCCACCGACGACGACCTCGGCAACTGGAATCTGGAGTGACCGGCCAGGTCATGCCACGGATCGCGCAATCGACCTGGGTGCCGCGGATCGACAACGTAAAATCCGCGCTTCCCAACCGCTTGCGCAGGCCGCCGGAACGGGCTCAGGGTTTCACTCTGATCGAAGTCATGACCGTGGTTTTCATTATCGCGATCGTGATCAATCTGGTATCGATATCGATGGGTCGAAACACACCGGCGGACCGCCTCAAAGAGGAGGCGGACCGGCTCACCAGTCTGATTCAACTGGCCAGCGAAGAGGCCCTGCTGCGTTCCGTGCTGATCGGTGTGGATATCGCCGAAGAACACTACGGCTTCCTGTCACTTTCCGAGGAGGGTAACTGGGAATCCGTGGATGATACGCTGTTTCGGGATCGGGAGCTGCCCGAACCGATGACGCTGAGTATCGCCACCACACTCGAGGATGGGGACAACGAGGAGAAACGCACCCCGGAAATCATCCTGATGAACAGTGGCGAAATGACCCCATTCGAGATGAAAATCAGCTCCCGTGATGCAGAAAGCTATTATCGACTCACAGGAAATGAAGTCGGAGAGCTGGCGTTGGAACATGTCTCACCCTATTGATCGATCCAGACGGTCTCCAACGGCCAGACACAGTAGGGGATTTACCCTGCTCGAGATACTGATCGCCCTGGCGATCCTGGCGATCGCCTTTGCCTCGATTATTTCCGTATCCACGAATCAAACGGTGAATGTCGCCTATTTGCGTGACAAGACCCTGGCTCACTGGGTGGCGATGAACCAGATGACCCTTCTGCAGGTCAGCGACAAATGGCCGGACATCGGCACTAAGAAAGGTGACGACGAGATGGGCCTGCACAAATGGCACTGGGAGCGAAAGGTTGAAAAAACCCCGAATGACCAGGTGCGTAAAGTCGAAATCCGGGTATTCCGGGAAAAAGGCGACGAGGACAGCGTGACCAGTCTCATCAGTTTCGTCTCAAAAGCCTCTTGATGATGGCCATGACGCATCCCCTCCCGGTCAACCCATACCGTCACCCCAGACCAGGCTCCCGCATCCCTGGCGGACGCCGGTGGCTGGATACGCCCCGTGCCGTCCAGCACGGCTTCACCCTGTTGGAACTCCTCATCGCGATCAGCATCTTTGCCATTATCGCCACTTTCGTCTATTCCGGCCTCAAGGTGGTTCTGGATACGGAACAGCAGACCCGCCTCTACAGCAACCGTATGACCCGACTGCAATTGGGTCTCAATCTCATACAACGGGATATCATCCAGGCGGTAAATCGTCCCATTCGGGATCAGAATGGTGACACACAACCCGCCCTGGCAAGCGGTGGATTCTCAGGCTTTCTGCTCGAACTGACCCGGCAAGGCTATGCCAACCCCATGAAACTCCATCGCAGCAATCTGCAACGAGTGGGCTATCAGCTTGAAGAAGAAACCCTATACCGGGTCACTTGGCCGGTTCTGGACCGAGCTCAGGATACCGAACCCAATCGATTCAAACTGTTCGACCAGATCAACACTCTGGAGATTACCTACTACGACAAAGAGCTGAACAAACAGGATCGCTGGCCTCCCGAGATCAGCGGAGTCGACGCCGATAAGCCACCCAACCTGCCCGTTGCCATCGAGATCAACATGGAACTCAAAGATTGGGGCAATATCCGGCGCATCTTTCCCATGACGCGTGATATCCCTGCGAAGAAATCGAACCCGGTGTCACAACAACCATGACCAGGCACACAAAGACCTTCGGATCACACCAAAAGGGCGTGGCGCTGCTCACCGCCATCATCATCGTCGCGATGGCCTCGATCGCAGCCGTGGCCATGGCCCATCAAATGCAGCTCAGCATCCGCCGTACCGGAAACATCCTGACCTCGGATCAGGGGTTCTATATCACCCTTGGCAGTGAGGCCTGGTCACGGGTCATGTTGATTCAGGATCTGAAAGACGATGGCGATAAGGGTTATGACGGACTGGATGAAGATTGGGCACAGGAGTACCCTCCCGTCCCCGTGGAGGGTGGCGAGATTCAGGTACAGACCACGGACCTGCAAGGGCGCTTCAATCTCAACAATCTTCATCTGAATGAGGAGGCGGATACCCAGGCCAAGGAGAGGGCCGCCACCTACCTCGCCCAATTTCAACGCCTACTGGTGCTTCTGGAACTTCCGGAATCGATCGCCCAGGCCACCCAGGACTGGATGGATGGGGATATCAACACCCTGTTTCCCGATGGGGCGGAAGATCTGACCTACCTATCGGAGGAACCGCCCTACCGAACCGCCAACGGCCTGATGGGCGATGCCACGGAATTGCGACTCATCAAAGGGGTCGATACAGAGATCTATGAAAAGCTGGCCCCCCATGTAGTAGCACTACCTGAAGAGACCCCACTGAATGTCAACACTGCCGATCCACTGGTCCTGCAATCCCTGCTCCCGGGACTCGGCGAAGCGGACGTGGAACAGCTGACCGGAGACCGAGAAGAGAACCCGTTCAAAGACAAGAAAACATTTATTAGCAGATTGAGAGATCTTTTGGATGAAAATAAAGTAAAATCTGAAGAGATCGAGCCATTGATCTCGGTTAACAGTCATTTTTTTCAGTTGGAGACGGTTGTTCGCATGGAAATCAGCAGCCAGAGGTTGGTCAGCCGTTTGTATAAAAGCGACCAGGATGTCGTAGTCATTTCCCGTACCCTTGGGGTTTATTGATGGCGGAAGTTTTCGTATTGCAGTGTCATGACAGCCGCTGTGAGCAGGTCAGTTGGTCGATTCGCGGGGGCGCTGTCAGCGAGACGGCGGAAGGCACTCTGGCTGATGCCGCGCAACAGGCCCGTGGACGCCGGACCCTGGTGCTGATTCCCTCGTCCGAAGTGCTGATAACCCACGTCAGGATCCCAACCCGTAACCGCCAGCGACTGTTGCAGGCCATACCTTTCTCCCTGGAAAACGAACTCACCGAAGATATCGACGAGCTGCATTTTGCGGCTGGCGGTATCGATGCCGATCAACTCACCCCGGTCATGGTGATCGCCCGACAACGTCTCGAGGAGTGGCTCACGCGCCTGGAAGAAGCCGGCTTGGAACCCATGGGGCTGTTCGCGGATCTGACCTGCCTGCCCAAACCGGAGGGGGCCTGGAGCCTCTATCAGGACCAGCAGTTTCTGCTGGTACAAACCCAGCAGAATCAGGGATTCTGCGTCGATACCATGAATGCGGAGTCGGTTCTCGGCTTGGCTCTGAACCAGGCTCAGGAGCACCCGCCGCAACAGCTGATTGTGCATTGCCTCGAAGGCGCGGAACCGGTACCCAATCTCGAATCCCTTGCCCCCGATTGTGAAATCACCGTCCAATCAGTGCCCTCTCGAAGCCAGCTTACCGCCTTACTGGCATCGAATCTCAACGAAAAGAGCCAGATCAATCTCCTCCAAGGCCAGTACCTGAGGGTCGACAAAATGACCCTGCAGTGGAAACGCTGGCTGCCGGCTGCGGTTTTAGGAGCGATTTTCGCGGGCCTCTCAATGGCCACCACCGTAAAGGACTACTACAGCTATGAACAGCAGAGCAAGGCCCTCGACCTCGAGATCAGGAAGACCTTCCAGGAAGCTTTTCCTGATATCAAACGCATCGTCGACCCCAGGGTCCAGATGGAGCAACAGCTCAAGGGGCTTCAGGGTAGTGGCAAAGGCTTTGCCCAATTCTCCAGCCTCTTCATCCCCGCTGCTGAAATCGTGAAAAAGGCCCCGAATACCACTCTGGAGAGCATCAGTTTCCGAGATGGCCAGCTCGACCTGCAACTGACCATCAAAGAGTTACAGGCACTGGAACCCCTGAAAAACCAATTGCGAGCAGCCGGCTTGAGTGTTGAGATCCGTTCCGCCAACGCCTCGGGCAGTCAGGTGACCTCCCATATTCGAATCACGGGAGCGAAATCATGAAGCAGTGGTGGCAGAGCAAATCCCAACAGGAGCACCTGGCGCTGATATTCGGTGCTGGCGCGGTCCTCATCCTGCTCATCTACCTGGTAATCTGGCTACCGTTTACCCGGGACCTGGACAAGCAGGCCCTGCATGTGGAGAGCCAGACCGCCACGCTACGCTGGATGCAGGACAATGTCGGCCTGGTCCAGCGCATGCGCGCCTCACAGGGCGGGTCACGACAGGCATTCAACGAGGCCCTGCTGACCCTGGTGGACAGAACCGCCAAAGGCATCCGGTTACGTGATCAGATCGAGCGCATCAAACCGCAGGGGGACAAGACGGTACAGCTTTGGATCGAACAAGCCCCTTTTGATACCTTGATACGCTGGCTTGGCCAGTTAACCGAACAACACGGCCTGGAGATCGAGTCGCTGAATATTGACCGACAGGATGCTCCCGGACTGGTCAATGCCCGGGTCGTGGTCCAGCGGGGTGGCCAAGAATGAATCGTGGCGGGAAACTCACCCTTCTGGGCATAGGCACCTACCTGGCGTTTCTGTTGATCAATTTGCCGGCTCAGCATGTATTAGGCTGGCTCAGCGGTGACACAACCCGATTGCCCTTAACCTATGGGCGGATCAAAGGCACGGCCTGGGACGGAAGAATGGAAGCCATGAGCTTCCGAAAGGTTCCGGTGGACAAATTGAGCTGGAACTTCGCCCCCACCCAGCTGTTTTTCGGGCGCCTGGGATATGACCTGCAGATCACCCACCTGGGACAAACCCTGGAAGGGACCCTGAGCCTGGGTCTCGGGGACAATACCCGGTTCGATAGTGTCACGGGCGACCTCCCGGCCGAGCTGATTACCCCCATACTCGACCTGGCCGAATTCGGTATTGGCGGGCAGGTATCCCTGGACGATGTGGCGATCACTCTGGAAGGTGAACGTCTGGCCCAGGCCAAGGGCAGGATTCAATGGCGCGGATCCGCGGTCACCCGGCCTTTTCCCCTCAAGATTGGGGATCTTCAAGCCGAAGTCACCACAGACCCGGAGGGCCAGGTGCGGGTCCAGGTTAAAGACATGGGCGGACCGACCGGCGTGGAAGGTGAAGTGAGTCTCGCACCGGACGGAAACTTCCAGGTGAATGGACATATCAAACCCGGAGCGGATTCGGATCCCAGCCTGGGTAAGGCACTGGGAGCCTTCAGCAAACGCCAACCGGACGGCAGCTATCAGGTGATATATCGTGACACGCTTTAATCTTCAGCTATCCCACGATAGGCCATTGCGCTATCATCTGCTATTATGGAATACATTATATTTACGATATAACCCAATGATGGACAAAGAGTTTCACCTCATGAATCCGTATTCAGATAACGTTCCGACCAAAACGGATCACAGCTCGCCATCCACGCTGCCTGGCGGGAGGCATTGATTGCCATGACTAAACAGTTCACCCCTTTCAACAACACTCGGAATACCCGACCACGAACCAGGGCGAGCCTGATTCGGTTGATTTTTGCCGGCGTGCTGTTGAATCTTGTGCTTTCATTCAATCTGCTGGCCGAGCAGATCACCCTGAACCTGAACAATGCGGATATCGAGGCACTGATCAAGACCGTCTCGGAACACACCGGCAAGAATTTCGTCATCGACCCCCGAGTCAAGGGCAAGGTGACCGTAATCTCGGCGCATCCCATGGACAGCGATGAGTTTTACGAGGTATTTCTGTCAATTCTCGAAGTTCACGGTTTCTCCACCATTCCCAGCGGCGATGTCATCAAGATCGTTCCGGATGTGAAGGCGAAACAGGGCGGCATCCCCACCATTGATGCCCCCGGTGAACTGCCGGGGGATCAGATCGTGACCCGCATTATCCAGGTCAAGAACGTGGCATCCGCCCAACTGGTACCCATCCTGCGCCCTCTGATACCCCAGGAAGGGCATCTTGCCGCCTACCCCGATACCAATGTGCTCATCATCTCCGACCGCCGTCGCAACGTGGACCGGGTGATGAAGATCATCGAACAGATCGACACGGTAAGCGACAGCTCCATCGAGGTGGTCACCTTGCAACACGCATCCGCCGCGGAAGTGGTGCGAATTCTCGAGAGTCTCGACCCTCCCGGTAAGGGTACCAAAAGCAACTCCACCAAACTGGTGGCAGACGAGCGCACCAACAGTGTCCTGATCAGCGGAGATCCTACGGCCCGTCTGCGAGCCCGGGTTGTCATCGAGCACCTGGACACCCCGTATGATAACGAAGGCAATGCCCAGGTGGTGTATCTGAAATACGCCAACGCCGTCGATTTGGTGAACGTTCTGACCGGGGTCGGCGAGAACATTGATGATGCCGGCTCAGGGGCCGCCGGAACAGCCGCCAAAGGCAAACCCAAACAAGCCGTCAACATCCAGGCCGACGAGGCCGCGAACGCTCTGATCATCACCGCGCCACCGGATGTCTTTCGCTCGTTGCAGGCCATCATACGCAAGCTCGACATTCGTCGGGCCCAGGTACTGGTGGAGGCGATCATCGCGGAAGTATCCTATGACAAGGCCAAGAAACTCGGCGTACAGTGGGTCGTGGACGGCACCCCGGACGGTACCGGCCCGGTGGGTGTGATCAATCTGGGTTCGCCCTCTATTACTGAAGTGGCCAGCACCTATCTCAGCAGTGGCGCGATCAATCTGGGCGCTGGAACTTCCATCGGCCTGGGCAAATTTGACAGCGATAGAATCAACTTCGCGGCGCTGATTCAGGCCCTGGAAAGCGATACTTCGAGTAATATCCTCTCGACACCCAGCCTGACCACCCTGGACAACCAGGAAGCGGAGATCGTGATTGGTCAGAACGTGCCCTTCATTACCGGTTCCTATACCGACAGCGGCGGCACCAGCAGCAGCGTCAATCCTTTCCAGACCGTGCAGCGCGAGGATGTGGGCCTGACCCTGAAAGTCAAACCGCAGATCAATGAGGGCAACTCTATTCAACTGGAAATCGAGCAGGAGATCTCCAGTATCGACAAGGCCGCCAGCCTTGGTACCAGCGACATCGTCACCAAGAAACGCACCATCAAGACCGTGATCATGGTGGAAGACGGCAAGACCGTCGTACTGGGCGGCCTGTTGCAGGAGGATCTGCAGCAGACGGAAGACAAAGTGCCACTGCTGGGTGACATTCCCCTCCTGGGCGCCCTGTTTCGTGCCAACACGACCACCAAGATCAAACACAACCTGATGATATTCCTGCGTCCGGTCGTGGTTCGTGATGCCGCCGTCAACACCCAGATCGCCGGTGAAAAGTACAACTACTTCCGGGCCGAGCAGTTGAAGATGAAACAGAAAGGGATCAACCTGATCGATGACGAAGAGACGCCGGTGCTACCGCCGCGCTTCGGCACCCTCGCCCCCCCGTTTGATGACCCGGCCCCTGAATCGGAACTCTGATCGGACATCGGTACCATGGTAGACCAGACATCTCAACTGCTGTCCACCGCCGAGGAGGCCGTCTCGGAACTCCTCGGCGAAAGCATGCTGGAACCCCCGCTACCCCCGCTGCTCCCTTACAACTTTGCGCGGCGTCATGGCGTGGTGGTGGTACGAGCCCCGCAGACGGGTGAACTGCAACTGTTGCATAAACCCGGCAGCGCTCTCAACGCCCTGAGTGAAACCCGGCGTCTTCTGGGACAACCCCTGGTTTATCAACAGGTCGATGAAGAGAGCCTCGAAAAACAGCTGTCGCTGATCTACGAGACCGGTAGTGGCAAGCAGTCGAGCCAGATCATGGAAACCATGGGCGATGACATCGACCTGGACCATGCCGCTCAGGCCCTGAACCAACCCGAAGACCTGCTCGACAGCGATGACGACGCCCCGATTATCCGGCTGATCAACGCGCTGTTCACCGAAGCCATCAAAGAGAAGGCCTCGGACATCCATATCGAGCCTTACGAAAGTCGTCTGGTGGTGCGTTTCCGGGTCGATGGCGTGTTACGCGAGGTACTGACCCCGCCGCGGAACGTCGCATCCTTTCTGGTATCGCGAATCAAGGTCATGGCACAACTGGATATCGCCGAAAAACGTATCCCCCAGGATGGGCGCATCTCGCTTAAGGTGGGGAACCGCCCCGTGGATGTGCGTGTCTCCACCCTGCCCTCCAGTTACGGTGAGCGGGTCGTACTGCGACTGCTCGACAAACAGGCCGGCCGCCTCGACCTGGAACATCTGGGGATGGCCAAGGATCTGCTGAAACAGATCGACCCGGGGATCATCAAGCGTCCCCATGGGATCTTTCTGGTGACCGGCCCCACGGGTTCGGGTAAAACCACGACCCTGTATGCCTCCCTGAGTCGCCTCAACACCCAGAGCCGGAACATCGTCACCGTAGAGGATCCGATCGAATACTATCTCGACGGCATCGGTCAGACCCAGGTCAACAACAAGGTGGATCTCACCTTCGCCCGAGGACTGCGCGCCATTCTTCGCCAGGACCCGGACGTGGTGATGGTCGGTGAGATCCGCGACCTGGAGACCGCCCAGATTGCCGTCCAGGCGAGTTTGACCGGTCACATGGTGATGTCGAGCCTGCACACCAACACCGCCATCGGCAGTATCTCCCGGCTGCGCGACATGGGCGTCGAACCCTTTCTGCTCTCCTCCAGTCTGGTGGGCGTCCTGGCCCAACGCCTGGTCAGAACCCTCTGTCCCCACTGCAAGGAGGCCTACCAGGCGACCCGGGAAGAGTTGGACCTCCTGGAGGTACCCTTCGACGAGAATGAGGTCACCCTCTACTCCCCGAAAGGCTGCGAGAAGTGCCATCAGCACGGCTACATCGGTCGTACCGGCATCTATGAGCTCATCACCATCGACGAAACCCTGCGAAATCTCATCCACAAGGGCAGCGGCGAAATCGAGATGCTCAAGCACGCCCGCAAATTCAGTGACAGCATCCGCCAGGATGGCATGAAACGGGTGCTCAAAGGCGACACCACCATCGATGAAATCATTCGCGTCACCCAGGAGGGCTAGGGGATGCGAGTGAACGGGTTCTAATCTTGGACGCATTCGAATACGTAGCCCTGGATGCAAGCGGTAAGGAGCGCCGTGGTGTCCTCGAAGGGGACAGCGCCCGTCAGGTACGCCAGCAACTGCGCGAAACCGGATTGACCCCGCTTTCCATCGATGCGGCCAGCGGTAAAACCAAAACCAAGAAAAGCCAGCTTTTCCAGCGCAACATCAATGCCATGGAACTGGCCTTGATCACCCGTCAGCTCGCAACCCTGTTGCGCTCCGGCCTGCCGCTGGAGCATGTCCTGAAAACCACCGCCCGTCAGACCGACAAACGGCATGTGGAACGCACCCTGCTGGCGGTTCGGGCCAAGGTTTTGGAGGGACGCACCCTCGCGGACGGCCTCACCGAATTCCCCAAGACGTTTCCCGAGCTCTATATCAAAACCGTCGCCTCGGGGGAACAATCCGGCCATCTGGAAGTGGTTCTGGAGCGTCTCGCCGACTACACGGAACAACGCCAGCAGATGCGCCAGAAGACCATCTTCGCCCTGTTCTACCCGGCGCTGCTGACCATCGTTTCGATACTCATCGTCATCGGTCTGCTCACCTTCATCGTACCGGAGGTTACGCGGGTGTTCGAAACCATGTCGGCGGAACTGCCCTGGATCACCCGGGCCCTGATGAAAACCAGTGATCTGTTCCGCTCCTATTGGCTGGTCATCATGCTGGTACTGGGATCCTCGATCGCCCTGGTGAGCTATCTGTTGAAGAAACCCGGCCCCAAACGTTGGTGGCAACGAAATCAACTGCGGATTCCAGTGATTGGTAAACTGATCCGTACCGCCAACGCGGCCCGTTTCTCCCGCACCCTGAGTATCATGGCGGCCAGTAGCGTCCCGATTCTCGACGCCATGCGCATCGCCTCCCAGGTACTGACCAATCTGCCCATGCGCACTGCCGTGGAAGAGGCCACCTTACGCGTTCGCGAAGGCTCCAGCCTCTATCAGGCCTTGGAAAGAACCGGTTATTTCCCCCCCATGACCCTCAGCCTCCTTGCCAGCGGTGAATCAAGCGGCAACCTGGAAGGTATGCTGGAGCGTTCCGCGGACATTCAGGAGCGGGAGATCGAAACCCTGGTCTCGACCATCCAGGGGCTGTTCGAACCTATTCTCATCCTGGTCATGGGTGGTATCGTATTGGTCATTGTAATGGCGATACTGCTGCCCATATTCGACCTCAACCAGTTGGTAGGCTGATGCTATGAATCTTTCTGATACCCTTCGACACCCGTTCTTGATCATCAGCCTGTTATGCCTGGCCCTGCTGACCGGGTGCGCCACCTCTCCGGATCCCGCCTTCGATGAAACCAAGGCGATCCTGAACGAAGCGCATATTGCTTATAACGCCAAAGAGTATAAGAAGGTGTTTGAACTCCTGTTCCCCCTCGCCGCGGCCGGTAACGATGTGGCGCAGTACGCCATGGGGTATCTCTTCTATCACGGCCTGGGAGTGCAGAAAAGCGAGCGACAGGCCATGCACTGGATCCAGCTCTCCGCGGCACAGGGAAACAAAAAGGCCATCCAGGCCCTGAGGACTGAGTAAGGGCAAGGGCCAGGGGCCAAGGGCCTTGGAAATAAAGAAACCTGATTACCCACTTTACTCAGCCAATGGATCAGTCGCCCATAGCAAGCAGTTTTGAGTGTTGAGTTTTTAGTTTTGAGTGGATGAGTTCGCTGCGCTCACAGATTTTTCATCCCCCCCTCTCCCGCGAAGGACGGTGTCACAAACGGTGAAAAGAAGGAATTGCCTCGGTAAAACGTTCGATAAAAAGCACAAAATCGATTTTATCTGCAACCAAAATCCGTTTGAGATGAGTCTCGGCATGCTTTTACAACACCCACCGAAGGGAAAGGGGGAGCCCATACCCCGTGAGCGCAGCGAACTCATCCACTAAAAACTTAAAACTCAAAACTTAAAACTTTTCTCAAACCCACCACCCTATGGCGGAGCATAGTAGGTAATCAGGTAATGAATTAACGGGGAATACTACCCCCCACGACCGCCGGGATCAGATCACTTTGGAGAAACTGCCCCTTGATGAGGCGCTCCCGATATAGTGATCAAACTGCATGCAGATGTTGCGAATCAGCAAGCGCCCCCTTGGCTGAACCTCAATGCGATCGGCTTCCACGACCAACAGGCCGTCAGCCTGCATCTCCTGCAATCGCTTTAGCTCCGGTGCGAAATAGTCCCTGAAATTCAGCGCCCAGGTCTTTTCCACATCGCTCACGGACAGCGTGTAGTGACAAATCAGTCGGGTGATTACATCCCGGCGGATCAGGTCATCCTGATTCAGTTCAACGCCGCGAAACACGGCCAGTCGACCGGCGTCGATGCGCTGATAGTACTCGTCCAGGCTGCGCACATTCTGGGCATAACTCGGTCCGACCATACCGATGGAGGTCGCACCCAGACCAATCAGATCACAGTCCGCATGGGTGGAGTAACCCTGGAAATTCCGATACAGGGTGCCGTTTTTCTGGGCCCGCACCAGTTCATCGTTCGGTTTGGCGAAATGATCCATGCCCACATAGACATATCCCGCATTTGAGAGTTTGTCGATGGTCATCTGCAGAATATCGAGCTTCTCCTGAGGCGGCGGCAAATCCTTTTCATCGATGCGTCTCTGGGGTTTGAAACGCTCGGGCAGGTGGGCGTAGTTGAACACCGAGAGACGATCCGGATCGACCTCCAGAATCTGGTCCAGGGTGGCCGAGAAACTGCTTAACGTCTGAAACGGCAGGCCATAGATCAAATCGATGCTGATGGAACGAAAGCCTTCGTCCCGGGCCGACTGCAGGACCTGCAGGGTTTCGTCCTTGCTTTGAATCCGATTGACCGCCTTTTGCACCGCCGGTTCGAAATCCTGCACCCCCAGGCTCATGCGATTGAAGCCCAGCTCCCGCAACAGCTTGATGGTATCCCCTTGAGCCTCACGGGGATCGATCTCGATGGAGTACTCACCGCTGTCATCATCCAGCAGCTTGAAATACTGGCGGGTCTTGGCCACCAGTTCACGCATCTCCGCGTGACTGATGAAGGTGGGAGTACCGCCCCCCCAATGCAACTGGGTGACGACCCGGGAGGGGTCGAACAGTTCGGACTGCATCCTGAGCTCTTCATAGACCCGGGCAAGATAGTCCGAGGCCATGCCGCGATCCTTAGTGGCCACCTTGTTACACGCACAATAGAAACAGACCGTATCGCAGAACGGGATATGGAAATACAGTGACAGCGGACTGCCGCTGGCGTTGCTCTCCTTGGCGATGCGACGGTATTCGGATTCGTCGAAACCCTCATGAAACTGCACCGCGGTGGGATACGAGGTATAACGGGGCCCGCTCTGGTCGTATTTGGCGATCAAATCGAGGTCGAATAAGGTCGAATGGTCCATGGGGGGTACTCGGTCGCTCTAACTCAGTATGGAAGATGGGTAGGGTCTGCTGACGGATTATTCCGCATCCACATCGATACCCTTGCGGTGTGTTTCGTTGATCTGTCTGAGGAGGATGGCGAAGGGAATGTCGTCCCCGTGGCGCTCCACCACGGCCATGAAAGGGAGATCTTCACGATCAAAATGGTATTCACCCTCCACCATGCTCTGATGCAGTGCCTTGATGCCCTGCTCCAAGGGCTCGAGAAAACTCGGATAGCGCCCCATTTCCTCCATCTGAAAATCGTAACAGTCGCGCAGGTCGTCCACTTCGAAGACCGCCTGTTTCACCCAATCCACATATTCTTCGGCACTGCGCGCCCTTTGTAAACTCATCGTTTTGCATCTCAAAATTGTTTATTAAAGCTTGTCAGCAAATTCGCTCAGTTCCTCGGCGCTGATCACGAAAACCCCCTCTCCGCCCCGGGCGAACTCCAACCAGACGAACGGAACCTCAGGGTAGCGTTGGATCAACGCATCCGCACTGTTTCCCACTTCGACGATGAGCAGGCCGTGAGGTTCCAGATACTCTCTGGCCTGCCGCAGGATACGTGTCACGATCTCCAGTCCATTCTCATTCGCCTGCAGGGCGAGCACCGGTTCATGACGGTACTCCCGGGGCAAGGTAGCCATTTCGGTTGCGCCCACATAGGGTGGATTGGAGAGAATGAGATCGTACTTTTTCCCCGGCAACGCCTGAAACAGATCCGATTCAATCACCGACACCTGCTGATCGAGGGCGTGTGCGAGCACATTCTCACGAGCCACTTCAAGCGCCTGGGGTGAGATATCCACCAGATCCACGCGGCAATCTTCCAGGTAAGCCGCTGTGGCGATCCCGATACAACCGCTGCCACAGCACAGATCCAGCACATGGGAAATCTCAGTAACATCGATCCACGGGCTGAATTGCTGTTGAATGAGCTCAGCGATGGGTGAACGGGGTATCAGGACATGTTCGTTGACATGAAAAGGCAGACCGGCAAACCAAGCCTCTCCGGTCAGGTAGGGAAGTGGCACACGCTGCTCGATCCGCTGATTGATTCGTTCGACGACCCGAATGCGCTCAGCTTCCGTCAGCCGGCAGGTGAACCAGTCGGATGAAAGATCCGGCGGAAGAGAGAGCGTATGCAGCACCAGTGCGACCGCTTCATCCAGGGCATTGTCGGTGCCATGACCGAAATGCAGACCGGCTTCCGAGAAACGGCTGGTCGCCCAGCGTACGTGATCGGCGATGGAGCAGAGAGATTGCACGGGGACAGGTTTACACAAGCTGGAAACGGTTAATGATAGCCGATTTCCACATGGAAATTCACCTGTTCGTCAAACAATCACCCACTGCCCGTTCACCGCTCCGGGGCGGCCGAAAGCCGCCCCGGCATCAATGCCCGTGATATCAATGCCGTGGACAATCAGGCGGCTTCAGACCGGGAGTCTTCCACAACACTCAGCGGACCCTCCTCCTGTGCGGTTTTCTTGCCCAGATTTCGCTTCACCAGGTCACCCAGGGTGATGTCTGCCAGAAAATTGAAGATTTCCGCGCTCAACTCATCCCACAGGGTATGGGTCAGACAGCGGGCGCCGCCACTGCAATTCTGCCGACCGCCACAACGGGTAAACTCGACCCATTCGTCAACCGCGCAGATGATGTTCGCAATCGAAATTTCATCGGCGCTCTTTCCCAGGTAATAGCCACCACCCGGCCCTCTGACACCGCGAACCAGATCCTTGCCGCGCAGAGCGGCAAACAACTGTTCCAGATAAGAGAGGGAGATGCCCTGGTTTTCGGAAATTTCCGCCAGGGTCACGGGACCGGTTTTCCCGTTGATTGCGAGATCCAGCATTGCCGTTACGGCGTATCGACCTTTGGTTGAGAGTCTCATGTTATGCCTCCAGGGTATTAATGTAATTACCTACTAAATCACTCGGTAATCAGACTAAATTAACTTAGTATTTCAGTCAACATTTATTTGAAAAAATTGCACAATTTTTTTAATTGTTTTATTTTTCCTGTTTATACAACAGGTTAAGACTTCTTGAATGGACTGCTGGCGTACAGATTATGGTAGTAATCGAGTACTGCCGGAGTTTCTTGCGACAGGAATCGGTCGATTCCCTGACGAAATCCCGGATCCTCAATCCAGTGATAGGAACGGGTCAATGTCGGCAGAAAACCCCGCCAGATCTTATGCTCCCCTTGCGCCCCAGGCTCAAAAACCCGCAATCCCTGCTCAATCGCATACTCGATACCCTGATAGTAGCAGGCTTCGAAATGCAGACTGTCATGGTGTTGCACGCCTCCCCAATGACGACCGTACAGGACATTGTCACTGCGATAGAGCAATGCACCGGCAATACAATGCCGTCCCTCGTAGGCCAATACCAGGATCACCTGGCTGCCCAGGGTCTGGCCAATTTCCTGGAAAAACCCCCGGTTCAGGGTCGGCAGGCTGTAACGCTCTTCAAAGGTCTTTCGGTAGAACCGGTCAAACACCGCCCACTCCTCTGTGCTGACCTCGCTGCCCGTGAGGCGTCGTATCCGGATTCCTGCGTCTCTGACCTTACGCCGCTCCTGACGGATGTTTTTCCGCCGCTTGGTTGTCAGTTCAGCAAGAAACTGCTCAAAGTCCGCATAACCGGGGTTGTGCCAGTGAAACTGCACGCCCAGGCGTTCGGAACAACCTGCCGCGCGCAATGCATCACCCTCCTCTAAGGGTGTGAACAGCCAGTGCAGGGAAGACGCACCCGAGCGATTCGTCAAATCACGCGTTGCATCGATCATCCGTTGCCGGACTACCCGGACATCCACATCGGGAGCAATCAGCAGACGCTCACCGGTGGCCGGTGTATAAGGAACCGCACTGACCAGTTTCGGGAAGTAATTAAGACCGTTACGCCGATAGGCATCCGCCCAGGCGTGGTCAAAAACAAACTCGCCGTAGGAGTTGTGCTTAAAATAAAGCGGCGAGGCACCGATCAGGCGGCCGGACTCCCGTACACACAGGTGTGTCGGCAACCAGCCAAACCGTTCGCCAACGCACTCATGGTGCTCGAGTGCGGCGAGAAACTCATGGCGCAGGAACGGATTCTGATCTCTGACCAGGTGATTCCACTGCGCCGCATCTATCTCATCGATAGAGGTGTAAAAATCGATTTGCATCTGTGTGACGAGGCTTTGCAGCCGAAAGTTCGAATCAAATTGACCGCTGCCCAACGGCGTCTATTTGAGAAATTGTGACACATGCGGATCAAATTTATTCGCCGCCACAGAAAAGGTTGACAGGCGCTCAAGTGTCGCTAAAATACGCCCTTCCTGAAGACGCGGGAATAGCTCAGTTGGTAGAGCACAACCTTGCCAAGGTTGGGGTCGCGAGTTCGAGTCTCGTTTCCCGCTCCAAATCCGATAGAGAAGCCTCGGCAACACCCGGGGCTTTTTTATGCCGATTCGAATCATTGGAAATAGATGATAGAATAACCGGCACAATTTATGGCTGAGTGGCAGAGTGGTTATGCAGCGGCCTGCAAAGCCGTGGACCTCGGTTCGATTCCGGGCTCAGCCTCCATACCACATCGCTTGCAGGCATCAGTATACGCACTGTCTCCCCTGTTCAGCGACCTACCCCTGCGATACACGAGCTTTCTGCCCGGGTGGCGAAATTGGTAGACGCAAGAGACTTAAAATCTCTCGACCTTCGGGTCGTGCCGGTTCGATTCCGGCCCCGGGCACCATCGATCCATGCTACCTTCTCAGCGACGGTACGGCAGGGTAATCACCAGGTTTCCCTCACCCTCTTTCCGGCCCATTGCCGCCACATCGGCATCACGAGGTATTCGAAAACGGCGCTTGAAGGAAGTGGCGTGGGAAGTAAAGCTGTAACCCCGCTCCGAACGATTTTCCAAACGTTGTGATTGCTGGTTCTGAACCACCAGGTACGGACCTTCTACCCTGACCTCTATGGCATCCGGGGTATAAGCCTGGGTATGGATGATCAGATGATAGCCCTTGTCATCCTGACTCTGCTGAAAGTGAATTCCCCGGCGCTGGGAAAACCCCACTCCCCGATCCATGGGAGGCCGCCCCATCCCGGGAGCCACAGCGTAATAATCAGCAGGGGATTGCGCCTGAGCCGACACCGCAAGCAACAGGGCAATGACGGCACTTGGCAAACGGATGAGCATTCTCATGACGAACCTCCCACAAATGGTTATTGGTACAAAGGAAGTGTAGTCTGCAAAGTTTAACCTGAATCCATGGGTTCAGGTTTAAAGGTCCGGCTCCTGTCTCTCCAGACTTCCACTGACCTTGCGGTTACCCAACAGACTGGGCCAGGCCGCCCGGATATACAGCACCATCGACCAGAGGGTTAGGGTTGCCGCCACATAGAGCAGCACAAAACCTACCGTATAGATGGGTATGCCCCAGAGGGGTTGCGCGTAGATGAGCAGTAAGATCGCCACCATCTGTACGGCGGTCTTGAACTTACCAATCATTGAAACCGCGACCATGGCGCGAGCACCGATTTCCGCCATCCACTCGCGCAAGGCTGAGATGGTGATTTCCCGTCCAATGATCACAGCGGCGGGAATCGCAAGCGCGGGTGTGGGTTCTGACTGAACCAGTAACAGCAGCGAAACCGCGACCATGAGCTTGTCGGCGACCGGATCGAGAAATGCGCCAAGGGGTGAAACCTGCCCCCATTTTCTGGCCAGATAGCCATCCAGCCAGTCCGTCACCGCGGCTACTGAAAAAACCAGCGCACAACTGAACCTTGCCCATTCGATCGGGAGGTAGAACAGCAACACAAACACTGGCACCAGCACAATTCGCAGCAGTGTCAGTATGTTGGGAATGTTCCACATAGTTACCTCTCAGAATGGCGCTTGTGCAGTGTTTTATACTTATGCGCGATTATAGCGTGACACCCAGCCTTTGAACCCACCCCGCAGGGCGCGGCTTGCCTCGAAAAGCGCGCATTGGCATGAACCACTACACGAGAGGAAATCCATTTCGCTCCGACAGGGTTTCAGTCGTGGAAGGCCCGGTAGATCTGTTCCGCCAAAGAGAAGCTGACACCTTCCACCCGGGCGATATCCTCAACACCTGCCCGGGAAAGCTCCTGCAGCCCCCCGAACTGTTTCATCAACCTTTGGCGTCGCTTGGGTCCGATACCCGGTATCTCCTCGAGCACTGAGGTTTGTCGGGTTTTCGCACGCCGCTGTCGATGCGCCGTAATGGCAAAACGATGGGCCTCGTCGCGTATCTGTTGGATGAGGTGTAGTGCCGGTGAATCAGGGGGCAGTATAATCGGTGCCTTTCGCCCCAACAAGAAAAGCCGCTCCATCCCGGCTTTTCTGTCTACTCCCTTGGCGACACCCACCAGAGTCAGACCGGAAACACCCAGTTCCTGTAATCGTTCGTTCACTGCGGCCAACTGACCTTTGCCACCATCGATGAACAGTAGATCCGGCAAAGGAACTTCTCCCTTTTTGATCCGTTGATAACGACGTTCGAGGACCTGACCCATTGCAGCATAGTCATCACCGGGTGTCACACCTTCGATGTTGTAGCGGCGATAATCCGACTTGAGAGGACCGTCCTGGTTGAAGACCACGCAGGAACCCACGGTGGATTCACCCCGGGTGTGGCTGATATCAAAGCACTCCATCCGTTCTGGCACCGCTTCCAGATCCAGAACCTGCTGCAGCGTCTGCAGCCTCTGTTCCATGTCGGCGTTGGCATGGATGCGTGCCTGAAGTGAAAGGTTGGCATTGTTCATTGCCATTGTCAGCCAACGCGCCCGCTCTCCCCTGACCCGATGGGTCAGTCTTACCTGCCGCTGAGCCTGACGACTCAAAACCTCTTCGAGCAGGGCACGGTCATCAAGTTCCAGATTGAGGATCAATTCGTTGGGAACCGGTTTGTCCAGATAGTATTGGGAGACAAATGCGCAGAGCACCGCTTGGTCATCGGAACCGCTCGGCACGCAAGGATAGAATGACTTGTTTCCCAGGTTTCTTCCGGATCGGATGAAAAAGACCTGGATACAGGCCGTGTTACCCCGCTTGGCCAGAGCCACAATATCCAAATCGCCTGCTTCGCCACTAACGTACTGTCTTTCCTGAGTGCGTCTGAGGCTCTTGATCTGATCCCGATAACGGGCAGCATCCTCATAGGCAAGGTTCCTTGCCGCCTCCTCCATGTGCCGCACCAGCTCATCGACGACCTGGTTGGTTTTGCCTTCCAGAAAGAGAATGGCATGCTGCACGTCCTCCCCATACTCCGCAGGGGTCACCAGCCCAACGCAGGGTGCCGTACAGCGCTTGATCTGATATTGCAGACAGGGCCTGGAGCGATTCCGGTAGAAGCTGTCTTCGCACTGGCGTACCGGAAAAAGCTTTTGCAGCAGTTGCAGGGTCTCACGGGTTGAACTAGCACTCGGGTAGGGACCGAAATAGCGGCCTTTACCGGTTCGTGCACCGCGCTTGAAAGAGAGCGCGGGATAGCCCTGATCCATCGAGAGATAGATATAGGGGTAGCTCTTATCGTCCCTGAGCAGGATGTTGTACCGAGGCTTTAGGGACTTGATCAGGTTATTCTCGAGAATCAACGCCTCGGCTTCGGTGTGGGTTACCACGATCTCGATGTCGACGATCTGTGAAACCATGACCTGGATACGTCGATTGAGGCTTCGGGTAAAGTAACTCGAGACCCTTTTCTTGAGATTTTTCGCTTTGCCAACGTACAGCACCTTGCCACCGTCACCCAGCATACGATAGACACCGGGGCGATGGGTCAGTGTTTTCAGGAACTGCACATGATCGAATTCCAGGCTCATGGCACCGTTTATCACAGATCCCGGTTACTCAGGTCAATTGGCGCATCACTCTTCATCCCGGCATGATAGCGCGTTAGTCCAGTAGTTTGCGCGCGCGCCGGAATACCTGGCGAAACATCCGGGTTGTCAGTCGACCGGTTTGGGTGTTGTAGCGACTGCAGTGATAGGAGTCGATCAAGGTGAGACCGCCCTCAATTCGGTGTTCACCCACGTGGGAGAATGGGAAGTCCTTTTGACGCTGACCCAGGGCCTTGATGACGGCCTGATGGGCGATTGACCCCAGCGCCACCACGACACAATTCTCCGGCATCTGATTCAATTCCCACTGCAGGAAACCGTTGCACTGGTTGATTTCCTGGCCGATGGGTTTGTTTTGAGGCGGCAGACACTTGACCGCGTTGGTTATCCGGCAGTTCAGAAGTTTCAGCCCGTCGTCCCGGGTCTGAGACTCGGGCTGGTTTGAAAACCCAAAGTCATACAGGGTCTGATACAGAAGAATCCCCGCATGATCCCCGGTGAATGGCCGACCGGTCGCATTCGCCCCATGCATGCCTGGAGCGAGCCCAACCACTAACAGGCGGGCGGCTTCATCACCGAAGGGGGCCACCGGAGCGGCATGGTAGGCAGGGTACTCTTTGTGAACCTGACGGAGAAACTCAGCAAGCCGCGGGCAGCGGCGACAGGCAGGATCGAAGCCCATCAGTTCTTGTCGCTGTCTTTGAGGATCCCGTGTCGATAAGCGAGACGGGTGAGTTCAACATCGTTTTTTATATCGAGTTTTTCGTATATGCGCTGCCGATAGGTGCTGACGGTTTTCGGACTTAATGAGAGGATATCCGAGATTTCCTGGTTTTTCTGGCCTTCAAGTATCTGCAGCAAGACCTGGGTTTCCCGGGATGACAGCCCCTTGAAGGGGTTGTCGGCGTTACCCTGCCATTCTGTCAGGGTGTGTTTCCGGGCGACATCGGAAGCGATATAGTACTGGCCATTGTTCACAGCACGAATCGCCCGCAACATTTCGTCGGCGGGACAGCCTTTGGTGAGGAAACCCATGGCTCCCACTTCGTGCAGACGTGACGGAAAGGGGTCGTCATCAAGCACCGTCAGGGCAATCACCTTCAGATCCGGCTTGATTCGTAATACCCGACGAGTGGCTTCAATACCTCCCATACCTGGCATATTGACATCCATCAAAACAACATCGGGAGAGGTTTTCTTAACAAGATCAATAGCTTCCTCACCAGTCGAAGCCTCGCCCGCCACCTCTATATCCGTTGAATTATCGAGTATCCCCTTGACTCCGGTTCTGATCAATTCGTGATCATCAACCAGTAGAACTTTTATCATCTTTGCATCTCTTCAGGTCCCTCTTCTCCTCTACCCCAGGAAAACATGGCCTCACTGCGATTCTTGATACCACCATCAAACAGTTCCAAGCAGGCTAATTTACCCCAAACAACTAGCCTCGGCGAGTCTTTTAATTACCTAAAACTCTGGCAACTCCGGCATTCACGGCCACTTAATCATGGCGCCTCACTGAGCGCCGCACAATCATCGGGAATTCGCTTGTCGAGGGTAAATCTATGCCCCGATTTGAGGCAATATTGCAGCCATTTGGAAAGAAACAGATTGATTTTCCAACGCTGAACCCGGGTGGGATTAGGGCCCCACTTCTGCAGGGGCAGAGCGGATTGGCGTAAATCGATCACATCAATCTGACGTGAATCATGATACACCCTGAGCATGGCGTCCGGATCCGGGTAATCACCCACACTGTGGCTGAAATAGTAGGTGATATGGATCAGGGTGGTGTATGGGGTCTGTTCGAGAATGTCGAGGTGCAGGTCCATACCCTCTTCGAGACAGGAGCGAGCACGCCCGGACATCAGGTTCAGATCCGGCGCCATACGCAACAGCAATCGATAATTCTCTTCGCTCAAATCCAGAACCATGCCCATCGTCGGTTGTGCCGAAAACAACCGCTTGAAGCTCCACGGATAGTCAAGAATTCTCATCATCGGATCGAAGAGGTTTCAATAAACAGACAATACTGTGTCTCGTTATGCGGGTGATACAGCCAAACCAGGCTCGATGGGTAAATAGAGATTTTCGCCAATCGGTCGATTCAAAAACCATTACACGGCAGGTCGTGGTTAGGCACTGTGAACCACGCACCGATCAGCGCCTGTCCCTCGGAAGGGTAATTGTCTGCTTTGGCGGCCGTTCAGGCCGATTCAGCCTTTTTGCTGCTCGGCTTCGATCTGGGCTCTGACCTCATCCATATCCAGCTCCCCCGCTTTGCTCAACAATTCGCGGAATGCCGACTCAGGCAGCGCGCCGGGCTGAGAGAAAATGATGATGCTGTCCCGGAAAATCATCAGTGTCGGTATGGAACGAACCTGAAAATGCATGGCCAGTTCCTGCTCTTCCTCGGTATTGACCTTGCCGAAAACGATATCGGGATGGTCCTCTGAAACGGCCTCATAGGTCGGAGCGAAAGAACGGCAGGGACCACACCAGGGCGCCCAGAAGTCGATGATTACAAAACCGTTTCCGGTGATAGTGGATTCAAAGTTCTCTTTGGTAAGTTCGATTACAGCCACGTAGCAGCCCCTTGAGGATTGTGAAAATTGCATGCATCTTAGCAGAAGCGGTCCCGGTTTGCCTGCCCGATTGGTCGAGCCCTGATGACAGAAAACAGCGGAACGAGAAGCATCGCGGCGAATCATCCAGCTTTCGACTGTGATTCAGAAACGACTCCGAACGGATTGAGCAGAAGTGCGCTTCCACCGGGACCGGATGGGGCCGCCCAGTCTTTATCCGAGCGAGGTATCCCTATGTCTAACCCGGCGACACACCGAGTCGCCGGGTTAATTAATCCAGTAGAACTACGGGAATAGTCCCCGCCTGACTCAGTCGAGTGATGAGAAAATCTGATCTCGAATATTGTCCACGCCACCGACACCGTTGATCTTAATGTACTTGCAGGCGCCGGCTTCAGCCTCTTTTGAGTAAAAAGCGATGAGTGGCTCAGTCTGGTCGTGGTATACCTTCAAACGGGCCTTGACGGTCTCTTCCTTGTCATCATCCCGCTGAATCAGATCCTCACCGGTTTCATCATCCTTGCCTTCCGCCTTCGGCGGATTGAACACCACATGGTAGGTACGACCGGAAGGGAGATGTACCCGCCGACCTGACATGCGTTTGATGATCTCTTCATCCGGCACGTCAATTTCAACTACTGCATCGATCGGCACTCCCGCTGCCTTCAAGGCATCCGCCTGAGGAATGGTGCGAGGAAAACCGTCGAAGAGATAGCCGTTCTGGCAATCGTCCTGGGTAATCCGCTCTTTGACCATTCCCATGATGATGTCATCGGATACCAGCCCCCCCTCATCCATGATTTTCTTTGCCGCCACACCAAGTTCAGTACCGGCTTTGACGTGAGCCCGCAGCATGTCACCGGTGGAAATCTGCGGAATCTGGTATTTTTCCTTGATGTAGTTGGCTTGAGTGCCCTTACCGGCGCCGGGTCCGCCCAGTAATATTACGCGCATGTTTACTCTCCTCGCTTATTATTGATCGATATTGCAAACCCCTGCCTAGTGACTGTTACAGCTGGGTTACGCTGGGATTCATCGAAGTTTGCCATGCTACTTTCGGTGAAACCAGTCGAGACTATCAATGGGAGGATACAGAAGGCTTATGGTCTGACCCTGTCCCGAAGGGACAGGAGGACCCTGATCGTGTCAGACATTCTACCTTTCTTGGGGCTGAGCCGAATGACACTCACCTTAGAAAAGTGAACCGCAAATAATCGCCAATCACCGCAAATTTACGCAAATGGACCCAGAAAGATCAGTAAATTGAGCGTTGATTCGCAATAATTCCAACTCGTTCCCACGCTCTGCGTGGGAATGCCTACCAAGCCTGTTGTGACGATCAACTCTGGTGAGTAATCCCTACCCCGGTCTGCATTCCCACGCGGAGCGTGGGAACGAGAAAATACCGCCCGATCCCTCGCGTACCCCGTCATTCCGGCGCATGCCGGAATCCAGGAATATCGCACCATCAGGTATTCTAGTGTCCCTAGATCCCGGCATACACCGGGATGACAGTAGTTTTGGCATAACTAGGCGTTATTCGGGGCCGCCCCCCGTTCGTCAGCTACCGGCCAGATTGAGCATCAGGGTGTTGAGACGCCTGACAAAGGCAGCGGGATCATCCAACTGCCCGCCTTCGGCCAGTTGTGCCTGATCAAACAGCACTTTGGCCAGATCGCCAAACCGCTCTTCGTCTGACTCCTGCCCAAGCCGTTCGACCAGGGGATGAGTCGCGTTGACCTCCATGATTGGCTTGGTTTGGGGCGCATCCTGACCGACAGACTTCAACACGCGAGCCAGATTGGCACTCATGTCATACTCCTCCACCACCAGGCAAGCGGGGGAGTCGGTCAAACGATGGCTGACGCGAATCTCCTTGACCGAATCCTCGAGCACCGACTTCATGCGTCCCAACAGCTCCTTGTGCTGTTCCGCCTGTTTCTCCTGCTGTTCCTGCTCCTCTTTGTCTTCCAGATCACCCAGGTCGAGTTCGCCTTTGGCCACTGAATAGAGGGTCTTGCCTTCATATTCCGTGAGGCTGGTCACCAGCCACTCGTCCACCCGATCAGAGAGCAGCAGAACTTCGATACCCTTCTTCTTCAACAGTTCGAGATGTGGACTGAAGCGTGCCGCGGCCGGGGTATCCGCGGTAATGTAGTAGATCTTCTCCTGGCCTTCCGGCATACGCGAAATGTAATCCGCCAGAGATACCGTCTGTTCATCGTTGTCCTGATGTGTGGAGGCAAACCGCAACAGACCCGCGATACGGTCCTTGTTGGCATAGTCTTCGGCCGGCCCCTCTTTGATAACCTTGCCGAAATTTTTCCAGAACTCCAGATACTTTTCCGCGTCGTCCGCAGCCAGTTTCTCCAGCGCGCTCAGGATGCGCTTGACGTTAGCCTGGCGGATGGTGTCGATCTTGCGGTTATGTTGGAGAATTTCCCGAGACACATTCAGCGGCAGATCATCGGAGTCGACGATACCTTTGACGAAGCGCAGATAGCGAGGCATGAGTTTCTCCGCTTCGTCCATGATGAAGACCCGGCGCACGAAGAGCTTCACGCCATGTTTTTGATCCCGATCCCAGAGATCGAAGGGGGCACGCTGAGGTATATACAGCAGCGCCGTGTATTCGTTGTTACCCTCCACCCGATTGTGCACGTGTAACAGCGGATCTTCGAAATCGTGCGACACATGCCGATAAAACTCGTTGTACTCCTCATCGGTGATCTCCGTTCGGTTTCTCATCCACAGCGCCGTACCGGTATTGACCCGTTCGTATTCCGGGGTTTCCGGCTTTTCCTCTTCACCGTGGTGCTCCTTGAGCATCTCCACCGGCAGGGTGATGTGATCTGAAAACTTGGAGATGATGCTGCGCAGCCGAAATCCCTCGAGAAATTCTTTCTCGTCCTCGCGCAGATGCAATGTGATATTGGTACCACGTCCCGGCTTGTCGACGTTCTCAATGCTGTAGGAGCCCTGACCGGCCGATTCCCAGCGCACCCCGTGCTCATGCCCCAGTCCGGCACGACGGGTGGTGAGCGTTACCTTGTCCGCAACGATAAAGGCGGAATAGAAACCCACACCGAACTGGCCGATGAGTTCACTGTCCTTGGCTTGATCGCCTGACATGGCCTCAAAAAATTTCCGGGTACCGGAACTCGCGATGGTACCGATGGTATCGGTGACTTCCTGACGACTCATGCCGATTCCATTATCCGAAATGGTCAAAGTCCCGGCTTCCGGGTCGATTGTGACCCGAACCCGTAACTCGGGATCCTCCTCATACAGCGCTTCGTCGGTCAATGCCTCGTACCTGAGCTTCTCCGCCGCATCCGAAGCATTGGATATCAATTCCCGGAGAAAGATCTCTTTGTTGCTGTAGAGGGAACGGATGACAAGGTTCAGTACCTGGCTGATTTCAGCCTGAAAATCCAGGGTTTCCTTTTGCGCTTCTACGGTCATGGTTGAGGTAAGCCTCTCTTGTACTGGTGTGATTCATGAAAACCGCTGCCTGACAACCAGGAATGATGCCAGTGCGGCTGAAAGAGTGGATGCCGAGGGGTGGTCTGCCCTGTTCAATCGGACGGGTACCCTGCCCTTTGACCCCGGTGCACCTAAGGGGTGCACCCGGGTTGTTACTAGCATCTGTTTCAGGCTGGTAAGTTGGGGATTGATGAAAGAAATTTCAAGTCCGGTACCTGCCGAAACTGCAACCGATACCGGACTAAAGGTCGAATCAGAATCAAAATCTTGTTACAAATCCGATAGCTGCCCGATTTTCTTCATAGGTACTCAAATCCGAATCCCCGTCCCGTTCCAGGTGACTCACACTGGTTGAAAGGGTCGTATCCATACCCAGACGATAGTTGAGGCCCAAGGTGGCCATCCACTCATCGTAATTTGACACATCCTCTTCGTGATCTCGCCACATAACCCGGGCAATCCCGCTGAATGTCCGGCTCAGCACCCGCGAAAATTGAAAACTGGAGGAAACATCCCGGGTATCCCGCTGACTCGAATCGGTCGGGTAATCCCGCTTTCGCAAGTTGGCTCTCAGCACGGCCTGGGTCCGGACCGAGCGAAACGTGACAGAGGCACTCAGGTTGTCGGTCTCATAATAGTCGGCACTCAAGGTGGATACGCCGGTTGTGGATACGGGGGGCGGATTATCCAAAACCGCATCTCTTACCAGTTCGCCGAATTCGTCCTGCCGCTCGAACAGGGTATCTTCCGTGGCTTCGTCACGGGCACTGATGAAGTCTCGTTTAAAGCCCATACGCCATACCGTGAATGCCGAACGATGCACGAAACTCATGTAGTAATCGTCACCAAACGCCCGTTCCCCGCCACCGAGGGCGAAGCGAGTATGGCTTGATGGGGTGAAGATGACGCCCACCGACCAGAGTGCGCCATCCACATCCTCATTGAGGACCAACTGGTAATCTTCGTAACCCGCGGCAAACGCCAACGCCCAGCGGCGGGAGAGTTGCTGGATATACTCACCCCGGACGTGTGAGATCTTGTTGTCGGTGGCCTCTCCGGTGAAGTCCTCAACGGTATGGCTGGCGGCGAGTTCCCAGGCATGGGCCACGGTGTAGGTACCACTTCCCAACACCAGATCCACGGTTTGCGAGGTACTGTCAACGGCCTGATCGTAGGAATAGTCGACCTTGTCGACCGAGTAACGGGCCTCAAGCACACTGGTATTTCCAAAACGGGTCGTGTAATAAGGGCTCAGACCCATGGTGTAGTAGTCGATCGATTCCGTGTCGCCCGAGATCCCATCGGGACTACTGCGCGAGGAAGACAACCGGGTTTGATCCGACGTGGCCCAGGCATCGACGAACAGCTGGTTTTCCAGGACTTCCAGATTACCCCGGGTTCGCAGCAGGTTGATGGTCTCGTTGGAACGGGTGTCATCCCAGTAGTAGCGGTATTCCGGTGCATAATTGAAATCCACTTTGCCCCGCGCGCCTTCCCGATAGACTGAGAGCGTGGGCCTCACCCGTGTGATATTTTCACTCTGCTTGTCTTCATTAGAGAGCATCACGTTGTCTGTGTAGATGTGGTCGATCCCTATCGATGGCGAGATAATCCACTCACCGGCGTAGGACGGCAGAGGAAAACAGAGAAAACCCAGCCCCGCCAGAGCATAAATCGGTAAGTCACGAGAATGGTTATCATTTTCTGAGCAAGACATCCTAACGATCCTGTATATGGTGTTTCTTGAAAGTTTTTATTCCATCAACCCGAGATACATCACCCCCCGGACTCATAGATACTGATGGACCCGGATTCTATCACGGAAAATGACCCGATAAGTTATCTGTCGCACAGAACAGAGAGGCTCCCCCAAGGGATCCGGTCCATTCGCATTTGTCACTTCAACTCGACTGGGCAGGTATGGTTGAATAGGGCATATCCCCTCCAATCAACTCATGATCAGCACCGAGTACCATGGAAATCATCTCCCAAGCCACTCAGCCCTTCGATGACCAACGCCCGGGAACCTCCGGTTTGCGCAAAAAAGTCAAGGTGTTTCAAACACCTCACTACCTGGAGAATTTCGTGCAGGCGATTTTCGACACTCAGAGCGCGCTGCGAGGTGGGGTTCTGGTTTTGGGTGGTGATGGACGTTTTTACAACCTGGAGGCGATCCAGATCATCCTGCGCATGGCGGCTGCCCATGGGGTTGCCCGGGTCCTGGTGGGTCGCAGCGGCCTGCTCTCCACCCCGGCCGCATCCTGCGTGATCCGCGAATATCAGGCCCAGGGAGGCATCATCCTCTCCGCCAGCCACAACCCCGGCGGTCCGGACGAAGACTTCGGCATCAAATTCAACACCCCGAACGGCGGACCGGCCCCGGAAGCCGTCACCGAGGCCATCTTCGAGCGGACGAAGAGCCTGTCCGAGTACCGGATCGCACACGCGGATGATCTGGACCTGGATAGGATCGGTGAGCACAACCTCGGCGAGATGACGGTACAGGTCATCGATTCCGTGAAGGATTATACCGACCTGATGGCCCGGCTGTTCGATTTCGACCGTATCCACCAGCTTTTCAACTCCGGTGCCTTCAGAATGCGCTTCGACGCCATGCACGCCGTCACCGGCCCCTATGCCAGGCACATCCTCGAGGAACGCTTGGGTGCGGAACCGGGTACGGTTATCAACGGTATCCCACGGGTCGATTTCGGCGGCGGGCATCCCGATCCAAACCTGGTGCATGCCCATGAACTGGTGGCACTCACCTGTGGTCCACAGGGAGTCGATTTCGGAGCCGCCTCTGATGGTGACGGTGATCGCAACATGATTCTGGGACACGATTTCTTCGTCACCCCCAGCGACAGCCTCGCAATCATGGCGGCCAATGCCCACCTGATCTCAGGTTACTCTTCCGGTATCAGCGGCGTGGCCCGCTCCATGCCGACCAGTCAGGCCGCTGACCGGGTGGCGGCCCGTCTGGGACTCGAATGTTATGAAACCCCGACCGGATGGAAATTTTTCGGTAACCTGCTCGATGCGGGCAAGATCACTCTGTGCGGGGAAGAGAGTTTCGGAACGGGATCCAATCACATCCGTGAGAAAGACGGCCTCTGGGCCGTTCTGTTCTGGCTCAACCTGCTGGCACTGAAACAGCAATCGGTGGAAAGCATCGTTCGCGATCACTGGAAGGCCTACGGCCGTAACTACTATACCCGCTACGACTATGAAGGGATCGACAAAGTGGCCGCTGAGGGATTGATGCAGGCCCTGGAAGACAAACTTGCCCACCTGCCGGGACAGTCACTGGATGGCTACCAAGTGGATTATGCGGACAATTTTTCCTACACCGATCCGGTCGATGGCAGCCGCTCCGACAAACAGGGCATACGCATCGGTTTTACCGACGGTTCACGCATTGTGTATCGACTCTCCGGGACCGGCACCCAGGGAGCGACCCTGCGGGTCTATCTCGAGGCCTATGAACCCAATCCCGAGAAACAGATGGAATCCACAGAGGAAGTGATGCGGGGTCTGGTGTCAATCGCTGTGGATCTGGCGGAAATTGAACAGAGAACGGGACGTAGCGAACCGACCGTCATCACCTGAATCCAGTTTGGCGTACTGAGGAACAATGACGTTCACGCAACAAGCCACTCTGCTTGGGCCGCTTGTGCAATGGGTCAACACCTCAAATACAGAACTGGACATCTGCCTGTTCAGACACTATAAATCAGCTTTGAACGACATGCTGTTTCTATGACATTTCTGATTACATACACCAATCGATAGGGGAGTCGCACTGTGGTCAAGAAGTCGGAAGAAGATACCGCGAAAAAAGTCACCAAAAAGAAGACGGCCAGCAAGAAAAAAGCCGTTGCCAAGAAAAAGGTCGCCGCTAAGAAAACCGTTGCAAAAAAGCGCGCGGCCAAATCGAGCACAGGTGCCAAAACCACGGTCAGTCCGCGGGAACGCTATGAAATGATCGCCACCATGGCTTTCTACCGCGCCGAAGCCAGAAATTTCGAACCGGGCTATGATGTCGATGATTGGCTCGAATGCGAGAAGTTCATCGATGAAATGCTGAATAAGGCTTAGTGGCTTCGACTCAAGCGGATCCTTTCACAATCCGCTTTGAGTCCGCAAGGCTGGCTATAAAGTACAGCCTAGGCGGAAAGCCATTTGATGCTACCAGGGAGGTGTTGCTGCTGATTTCAGTGTCAGTATTGCAGCTTGGGGTGTGCTGCGCGATTTTCAAGGCATCAAGCACCGCCCCCGTTTCACGCAAAAACCTGAGCAGAGCGGATTCTATTTGACTCGGGACTTCAACACCTGGTGGGTCCAGACCATAAGCCCAGCCCCCACGATCAATGACGAACCCAGATAAAACGGCCAATCCAGAGCATCATTGAAAAACATCCAACTGATAAAGGCTGTCACCACAAGCTGGGCATTCAGATAGGGTGACAGCACCGATGCGGATGCCAGATGAAATGCCTTGACCAGCAAAAAGTGTCCGCTGGCACCCAACACCCCCATGATCACCAGTAAAAACCACTGCACCGGACTCGGCGGCTGCCACCAGAGTGGTAACAGCAGGGTCAGTATCACCGCGCCGGTCAGGGTGGTGTGGAACAGGGTCGTCTGCTCACTGTCATAACCCTTGAGTACCCGGGTCAACACAAAATAGAAAGATAGACTGATTGCCGCCAGGCAGGCCAACAGCAGCGCGGGTTCCGGTTCGCGAAAACCCGGACGTACAATAAACAACACCCCGGCGAATCCCAAACCGACCGCCAGCCACTCCGGAATCCCGACCGGTTCTTTCAAGAGTATCCCGGCCAGGAGCGTCACCAGCACCGGGGCAATAAACAGGATAGCGGTCGCATCGGCCAGTGACACGCGTTGTATGGCCCAGTAGAGACTCAGGGTCACCCCCATCAGACAGGCTGCTCGAATCAGTTGCAACCCGGGACGTCTGGGGCGTACAAACCCAAAACCGCTACGTAGCGAGAACACCGCGCCAACCATGATCGTGTGAAAAAAGTAACGAGCCCAAACCACCTGCGGCATGGACAGATCCTGCATCAACCACTTCCCGAAGCCATCCATGGCCGCCAGTAATAGACAGGCAGTCAAGGTTGCGACGATTCCCCAAAACTGGGGATGCGGAGTATTGACGGTTTGTACAGGAAGCGGCATATCAAACAGTTCGCGGGAAGTGCATGGGTGGAGGGTGATTGTATCACTAACCGAGGCACCTACAGGCTGTTCAAGTCACTACACACACTTATGCTATGGACTCTTCGTATACTGATCTCTTACACCACGAAGTACACGAAGGATCACAATACAAATCGCTTAATCTCGTCCTGTCGCTTTTAGACGTTGAAATCCATGAACAAGCCTGTTCTTACAGCGGACAATTTCATACGGTTGTTTCGCGCTTACCCCGCCTGAGACGGGATAAGCGCCAGCGAGAACAACCGAAAAAAGTTGTCAGAAGCGAACGCCACCCTTGACCCAGATCTCACGACCCGGTTCGTTGACCTGAATGGCTTCCGGACTGAACGGGTCCGCATTGGCGCGGTTCACGTGATAGGCATAGGTCTTATCCAGCAGGTTATCGATGCCGAAACTGATCTGGGCGCTGCGGGTGATATCATAGGCACCGTACAGATCGATGACGCCCCAGCCGGGGGTCTCTTGTACATCCTGTCCACTCCCCTCCTCCAGGTCCGCCCGGGTCTGCTTGGCATTGGCCCGAAGCATGCCCCCAAGATCCCAGGCACCGGTCGCATAGGAAACGCCCAGGGTGGCTTCCAGGGGTGCGATCTGGGCCAGAGGCCGATCATCCGTGGTGTTGTCCGCGTGAACATACGCCAGTCCGGCATGGGTCTTCAGCGCCTGGGTAATCTGATAGGCGGTCTCCCATTCAACACCATAGAACTCCGCATCCACGTTACGATAGATCGTGGCCGTTCCGTTGGAGACGAGGACACCGTCCTGCCCCCGGGCCCGATCCCGCAGAATGAAATCGCTGACATCGTTGTAATAGACCGCCAGGTCGCTGGACCAGGTCGTTGTATGCCATTTAAAACCGGCCTCGATCTGATGATGCTTCTCCGGCGCCAATTCCGGGTTACCCACCCAGCTGGAGTCCATACCACTGGTCATATTGCGGGAGAAACTGGCCAGATAGCGCTCCGTGGCGTCAGCGGTCCGCACGGAACGACTGATCCCGGTGTAGAGAGTTCCATCCCCAATGGCGTGCTCATACTGTACGAAGCCTCCCACATTGTCCTCGGTCTTGCTGTCCGATGTATCGTCGTAATACATGGCATAGAGATTATTGGGGGTCGGACTGGGTCCGAGATCCGGTTTTTCATCCCCCCGGGAGATCGAGGCATCCACCCGATCGTAGCGCAAACCCGCCTTCACCCGATCCGCCGTCGCCACGGGCACAGAGACCTCGGCGAACAGTCCGGTCTGTTCCAGTTCCGCGCCCGGCCACATAATCGATTGCAGGGTATTCGGTTCCCTATTCGCCATCCCGGAGTAACGGTTGGCATCACGCTCGTTGTCCTGATAATCGAAACCCAGAGTCAGCACCGCCTGCCCCAGTGTGAGGTCGCCCAGGACCCGGCCACCCAGGGTATCGGAGGTGGTCGGAACACGCATGCGCATGGGCGCGGTCTGGGTTCTCAGGGAGTAGTTATCCATCAGATGCTCCACCTCGGAGGAGTAGAACTCCGCCTTGAAACCGGACAAGGGACCCAGGGCATCGCGCTGGTCATATTTCAACCGTACATTGTCCGAATCACTGTAGGGGGAATCCATGCCGGCTCCGGCATAGAGCACATCGTCCTCCCGGGTGGCTTCGAGATTCAGTTCCAGGTTCTTGTGTTGATCCGGGGTATAGCCCAGGATCAGGTTGCCGGATTTGTTGGTGAATGCGGAACGCACTTCATTACCGTCGCCATCTTCGTAGTTATCCGCGTCCTGATAGCCCACCACGCCCCGGATGTAGCCCATCGAGGAACCGGCCGCCGCATCCGCTGAAAACTCCTTGCTTTCCGAGTTGCTTTTATAGCCTGCGTCGATACTGCCCTGGTAATTTTTCCCTGCCTCGAACTTTGGCGGTTTGCGCTCGAAAAGCACCGTACCGCCGCTGCCGCCTCCGCCGTACAATACGGTCTGGGAACCCTTGATGACGGTAACACTGTCATAGCTCTCCATGGCGGAATAGGCCGTGGGAGGATCCATGCGGTTCGGGCAACCGCCATGTATATAGGCGCCATCCATGAGGATATTCAGACGAGTCTGGCTCTGCCCACGGATGATCGGATCGATACCGTGACCGCCCATACGCACACCGGACACCCCGTTGATGTTACGCAGAAAGTCCGCTGAGTCCGCGGGTATCCCCATATCGGCGCCATCCATGGGCATCAGGGTAACCGCCGGCGTAGACTCGGCCTCCCCCTCGACGATCACCTCATTCAGGTTCTCGGTTTGTTCCTCTGCATGAAGCGTCTGACCACTCAGGAGAGCCGTAATGGCCAGTGACAGGGTTGTAAGTCGCATTCTTTTACCTCTTTATAGGGTCGTTATAATCCAGAGGCTCATAGCAAATTACAGACCAGAACACTAACACGTTGAAACGAATTGAATATCGTATTTTTTTGCCCTTTAAGACGCGGTATCACTAGGGCATTTCACACACTACTCCGTGAAATGCCCTACACCAATATCGCACTTAGGGATGCGTACTCCGGGCATTGAGATAGTCCAACCAATCCTTGGCCAGGGTTCGTTGGCGTTCATCCCGGGCCAGCTCGAGCGCTGATTCGATAGCCGATCGCGCGTCATCCCATTGCTGCAGCCGGTAACAGGCATGTCCGAGTAACAGCCAGTCTTCAAACCGCTCCGAATGGCTGAGACGCAGACCTGCGGTTAGCTGTTCCACGGCCTGTTGCCAGTGTTCCTGTTCAAACAGGATTTTCCCGGCTCGTAGTTGGGCCTTTCCCGATGGGTCGAGCTTGCCCTGACGCTGCAGCACGGACAGGGCCTGCTGGGGCTCACGGGCCAGCAACCAGGCATCGGCCAGGAGTTCCAGGTGTTGCGGCGTCTGGGTGAGTTTTCCCTGATCGAACCAGGCCGCCATCAGACGCGCGGTGTTATAGGGAGTCTGGTTCTGCAACATCATCCGGGCCAGTCTCAGCAATCCCTCCTGATCCAGCAGATCCCGTTGATCGGCCAGCATCAGCACCGAAACAGCCTGGGAGACCTGATCCAACTGCAGGTGGACGTTGGCCAGTTGCTGCCAGTATTCGGGCCGTTTGGGAAAACGCTCGAGCATCTGCCGGAGTATGGGAATGCTGCGTTTCAGCCAGTTTCGTTCGAAACAGATCCCAACCCACATCTGGTACCAGGACTCCTGGGGTTGAGAACTCTTAGAGATGGCCCGCTGCAGGGCATCATAGGCCGCTTGCCAGGCCTTAAGGGCATATTGGAGGCGCCCGGTCAGCACCTCAGCCTCGGGAGGAATCGATGGGGTTTTGCGCTTCCAGATGCTGAGCTGTTCGAGACCTTCCCGGTATCTCGCCTCCGCATAGAGTAATTGCGCCAGGGTGTACCTCAGGTTCAGCCCCACCGATTCCGGCAATGTGCCGGCATCCAGTGCCGCGAAAAAATCGTCGATCGCCCTCGGAAAGTCGTTGCGCCCGATATGCAGGTAACCATAGGCCTGTCGGGCCAGCGCCGTGTCTTCCTGATTACCGTTGACCCGTTCCAGGAGTGCGTCCAGTTCAAGCTGGGCCCGATCATACTTTTCATGCCGGATCAGGGCGTCAATCATGAACAGATAGTCGTAGGTGTAGTGTTTTGCCTGAGCCTCGTCCTTGGGCAGTGACTCCCCATAGCCGACGCAGGGACCCAGGCCTATCAGGACCCACACAAACCAGTTGATCAGGCGAACGGCACTCATGGTTTCAGGGTATAGGAAATAGTCTGCCGGGCGGTTCGTGACACCGGCTTACCCGCCACGACCTTGGGGTGAAACTGCCAGCGTGAAATGGCGCGCAACGCCGACTGTTCGAAGTAGCCGGGAGGATCCGCTTCCACCACCCGGGCATCACTCACACTGCCATCCGGATTGATGGTGAATTCCAGGACCACCTTTCCCTCGATCCTGTGCATCAGCGCCCGCTGGGGATATCGGGGTGGAAAACGCATCCGCGGTACGGGCTCTGCCGCCAGGGTCGTGGGAATCTCCGGCCGGGTTCCCAGGAATGGCCCGGTGGTGAGATTCAATGGCATATCAATATCCGGCATCGTCCAATCCTGCCGGGGTGGCGCCAGCGGCCGGACCGGTTCCACCAGGGAGCGTTGCGGAACCGGGGGAGGATCCGGTTGCTCATTTTCGCGGGGTTTTGGATCCGTGGCGGGCTCGGGAGCCTTGGCCAGGCGGATGAAGTTGATCCGATCCATGGCCGGGGTAGCCTGCAAGGCCACCGCCTTCTCCTGCAACATCGCCTCGAGTAACCAGAACAGGGCGAGATTGATCCACAGGGCAAACAGCAGCCCCAGCAGCAGACGCATCACTCACCTTCCCGGTTGGCGGCAATCGCGACGCTCTCCACCCCGGCGAGACGGGCCTGGTCGAGCACCTGAATGACCACCCCGGTGGGCGACTTCCGGTCCGCGGTGATCACTACGGCACCCTCCGGGTTTTCCGCATGCAGCCGCTCAACATTGGCACGCACGGCGCGCGGATCGATCCGCCGCCGGTCGATCCAGACCTCTCCCTGCCGGGTAACCGCGATCAGAATGGCGGCCTGAGGTTTGATCTGGGCCGTCGCGGCGCTGGGGCGATCCACCTCCACCCCGGTCTCCTTGACGAAGGACGAAGTCACCATGAAGAAGATCAACAGGATAAAAACCATATCGATCAACGGGGTCAGGTTGATCCCCAGTTCACCGCTCTCCTCGTCCACATGCTGATGGCGCATCAGAGCACCTCCGACACGGCAAGCCGCTGCTCCAGGCGATGCTGGAGATCACTGGAGAAATAGTAGCCCGAAAGCGAAGTCACGAGTCCGGCCAGGGTAGTGATCAAGGCCTGTGAAATCCCACCGGCCATGGCCCGGATATTTCCAGTACCGTGTTGCGCGATGACATAGAACAACTCGATCATCGCCTCGATGGTGCCCAGCAGCCCCAGCATGGGCAGGATCTGTACCAGGGAAAGGATCAGGGGCAGCCAGGTCAGCAGCGCATCCGGGGCATCCTGTTCGGCCTTCCACCAGAGTCTCAGATAGGCGAATACGATCAATGTCCACATGAGAAATGAAAGCAGCAGGATCACCAGCAGAACCACTCCGCCCCGCTCCAACAGGCTGAGAGCATCCGTGGGCAGGTGGGTATAGAACCAGTCCACCTCAATTCCCCGCCCGGCCCGCAACCAGTGCCGCGCTCTCCTGATCGAGCATTCGAATCACCCGGTTGCTACGCCCGGAAAGCAGACTGTGCACCAACACCAGGGGAATCGCCACCGCCAGACCGAGTTCCGTGGTAACCAGAGCCTGGGAAATCCCTCCGGACATCAGCTTTGGATCCCCGGTTCCGAAAAGGGTGATGGACTGAAAGGTTTCGATCATGCCGGTCACCGTCCCGAGCAGGCCCAACAAGGGCGCGACCGCGGCAAAGATGGCCAACATGCGCAGTCCCCGTTTGAGGCTGGGCAACTCCCGGAGTATGGCTTCGTCCAGGTGCTTTTGCAGCGCATCGGGGGAAAGCTGCGGATGGGCCCGGGCAACTTGCAACAGTCTCCCCAGGGGATTGTTATCCTGAGGTTCCGCCTGCTGTTGCTGACGGCTCAGTCGGCGCCAAACCCAGGCCAGGCTGAACAGGCGTTCAAGAATCACAACGATCCCCAAGACGCCCAGGGTCAGGATGACATAGCCCACATACCCCCCTTGCTGAATGCGTTCCAGGAAGGTAGGTGACTGTACCAGCAGCGAGAGTATGGCACCCCGGGAAGGATCCACGGCCACCCGCTGCAAACCACCCTGGGGGGACTCCAACGCCTTGGCCATCAATTGATAACGTGGCGGCGGCTGACGGCCCAGCTCCACGAATCGTCCGGTTTCCGGTAGATAACGCAGATACCGACCATCGGACACCGCGTTGAACAGTCCGATACCGATAACCGCCCCCGGTTGTTCTTCACCCGTGTTACGAATCACGGGAAGCTGGGCATGCCACACCTCGCCGGAGCGCACGATGCGCTGCAGCAGGATCTCCCAGAGATCTTCCAAGCGAGTGATCGATGGTAGGGAACGGCTGGTGGCGATGGCCTGGAGGGTCGACAGATCCTCTCTTCCCAGCGCGGAGGTCTGATCATTGCGAAACAGATTCAGGCTCTCGGAGGCAACCTGACGAACCACGCCAAACAGTTCACCAAAGGTTCCGGTACGCTCATTGAGTTGCTGACGCAGGCCGTCCAGGCGGGATTGTTGTGTCTCGCTTTGACTCATCAGCTGGCTGTTACGGGCTTGGGCCTCCTGTAACGCCTGGCGCACGGCCTGCAATTCGGCTTTACGGGTGTCCCGGGTCTCCAGAAAACGGGCTTCCCGAGCCCGATTCTGCTGGATCTGTTGAGCTCGGGATTCCCGAACCTGCTCCAGCAGGGTCTGTAAGGGATCGTTCTGTGCCAGAACACCCTTCGAACCGAGCAGTGCCGCAATAAACATGAGAATAGGAAAGTAAGACCTCATGCGCCCGGCTCCCCTGGTAACCACAGGGGCAACTCCAGCAGATCCGGCGGCATCTGTTTGCGTGCGATGCGGATTGCCTTTTCGAGTCCTGCCAGGTATTCCTTACCGAGTGCTCGCCAGACCCGTTGACGATTGTCCCATACGCCCCCTTCCTCGCCATCGAGACTCTTGTAGAAGAAACCGACCCGGCCCAATCGCAGGTAATCCACCACCATGCGAGAACCGTCCGAAGTGATCCGTTCGCCTTCATAGGCTTCGATATTCCGACCGTAATCGACCTCGATCTGGTAGGCCTCCAGAAGTCGCCTGAAACGTTCAGAGATGGTGCCCTCCCGGTCATCAAACTGAGTTTCCAGGGCACTCACCCGGGTCTGGCGCTCATCCGCCAGAAACGGGGTATCCAGGGCCACCAGCTGTTTGAGCGCCAGGAGCATGTTCAACATCAGGGGATCCAGGTCATCTCGCAAGCGCTCGATCTCACCCAGTTCGGTATCGATCCGCGCGATCTCCTGGGCCTGTCGTTCGACCTCGGCCTGGAGTTCATCGTTTTCCCGACGGGTGCGTTCCAGCTGTTGAATGAGCCGACGATACTCCTCGAGCATTTTCCGGGATTCGTCATCCAGACGTTCCACGGTCTGTTGCGAGGCACGGGCCGCTTGCTGGGTTTTCAATTCCAGATCCATGGCCTGGTTCAGCGCATCCTGGGAAGCGAGTACATCAACGCATACCAGTCCGGCCAGAAATATCAGGGTCGTAACAAGACGTTTCATGGCTACCACTCAAAGAAATTTCTGCATCATACGGTCTGTGAGAAGGACACTCAACGAATGGGTTGTAACAAGACGTTTCATGACTACCACGCAAAGAAATTTCTGCATCGTAAAGCTCTGTGAGCGGGACACTCAACGAATGAAGGGAAGACACCATGTCATTAATACAGATAAGATGGCTAGTGTGGTGTAATGTGATGCGCATCTTTCACAGGAGCCGCCAACCATGACCGTTGATCGACAGACCCTGGCGCGGGCATTTCAGCAGATGCTTCCGGACGATTGCGTCATCTACCGTGAGGAGGAGCTGATACCCTACGAATGCGACGGCCTGTCCGCCTACCGCAGGGTTCCCCTGATCGTACTGCTGCCCACGGATGACCGGCAGGTCGCCGGGATACTGCGCTACTGCCTCGAGCGGGAAATACCCGTGGTGGCCCGTGGGGCCGGAACCGGACTTTCCGGTGGCGCCCTGCCCCATGAAGAAGGGGTATTGCTGAGTCTTGCCCGCCTGAACCGGATCCTGGAGATCAACCCGGAAGACCGGGTCGCGCGGGTTCAACCCGGGGTACGCAACTTGGCGGTGAGTGAAGCCGCGAAACCCCACGGCCTCTATTACGCACCGGATCCCTCCTCTCAGATCGCCTGCTCCATCGGCGGCAACGTGGCGGAGAATGCCGGCGGAGTGCACTGCCTCAAATACGGCCTGACCCTGCACAACGTACTGCAGGTCACCCTGATCACCATTGCCGGAGAGCGCCTGACCCTGGGCACCCGGGCCCTCGACGGCCCCGGGCTCGACCTGCTGACCCTGGTCACCGGATCGGAAGGCATGCTTGGCGTGGTGGTCGAGGTGGTGGTGAAGCTGCTGCCGATCCCGGAGCGGCAGCAGGTCGCCCTGGCCGCCTTCGACGATATCGAAACCGCGGGAGATGCGGTTGCCGCCATCATCGCCCAGGGCATCCTGCCGGCGGGTTTGGAAATGATGGACAGGCTCTCGATCCAGGCCGCCGAAGACTTCGTCCACGCCGGTTACCCCACCGACGCGGCCGCGATCCTGCTCTGCGAGGTGGATGGTGCCAACGACGAAGTATCCGATGAGATCATGCGTGTACGGCGGATTCTCATGGCGTCCGGGGCCACCCGGGTGATGACTGCCCGGGACGACCAGGAACGTTTGCGTTTCTGGGCCGGGCGTAAAAATGCGTTTCCGGCCGTCGGCCGTCTTGCCCCCGATTACTACTGCATGGACGGCACCATACCTCGCAACCAGCTGGGCAAGGTTCTGAAACGGATTGGTGAAATGTCCCAACGCTACGAACTGCGCTGCGCGAATGTCTTCCATGCCGGGGACGGCAACCTGCACCCGTTGATCCTCTACGATGCCAATCAACCCGGGGAACTGGAAAAGGCGGAACGGTTCGGTGGCGAGATCCTGGAACTCTGTGTCGCCGTCGGTGGCACCATTACCGGAGAACATGGCGTGGGCCTGGAGAAGATCGATCAGATGTGCGCCCAGTTCCCCGACGATGAGTTGGAGATCTTCCATGCCGTGAAGGCGGTATTCGATCCCCTGGGACTGCTCAATCCGGGCAAGGCAATCCCTACTCTGGCACGCTGCGCCGAGTATGGCGCCATGCATGTGCATGCCGGAACGCTGCGCTTTCCGGAATTGGAGCGCTTTTGAATATGACCGATCGAGACGATAGTCCACGCCTGCAGAGCGCCGTTCGGGAAGCCTGGCGCAATGCTACGCCACTCCAACTGGTCGGATCGGGCAGTAAAGATTTTTACGGAAGAGAGACACGGACTGGCAAGGTACTGGATCTCAGTGGTAATCGGGGCATTGTGGACTATCAACCCACGGAACTGGTCATCACTGCCCGGGGAGGCACGCCACTCGAGGAAATCGAAGAGACGCTGCATGCCCAGGGTCAGATGCTGCCCTTCGACCCCCCCCATTTCAAATCGGGTGGGACGCTCGGCGGTGCGATCGCCTCCGGCCTCGGCGGCCCGCGCCGCCCCTGGGGCGGTTCCCCCAGGGATCTGCTACTGGGGGTGAAGTTGCTCGATGGCAAGGGACGCATACTCAGGTTCGGCGGGCAGGTGATGAAGAATGTCGCCGGGTACGACATCTCCCGATTGATGGCCGGGGCCCTGGGTATGCTGGGCGTCTTGCTCGAGGTTTCGGTCAAGGTTCTACCCAGACCCCAGGAAGAAACCGGAATCCGCTTCACCGCCGCACCGCAAACGGCCACCCGCGTACTGACCCGCATGCTCAACCAGGCCGTGCCGATTACCGCCACATACCAGACCGGCGAAGAAAACGCCCTGCGCCTGGCCTGCAGCGGTGAGCGGGCAAGGGCAATTCTGGCCCAATACGGCATCACCCCGGAAGACCCGTTACCCGGCACTTTCTGGTCCGAACTCCGGGATCATGAGCACCCGTTTTTCAAGCGGGATGCGCCCCTGTGGCGCCTCGCGGTACCGCCCACGGCCTGCCTGGATTTCGATGAGCCGGTGCTGAGCGAATGGGCCGGCGGTCAACGCTGGCTACACAGCCACAGACCCGACGACGAAATACGTCGGCAGGCGGAACAACAGGGCGGCCACGCCACACGATTCCGGGGGGGCGACCGGACGACAGAGGTATTTCACCCGCTTCATCCCAGAATTGCCGATCTGCAACAGGATCTGAAGCGGGTATTCGATCCGAAAGGTATCATGAATCCTGGACGACTTTATGCCGAGGACTGATACATCAGTGTTGTGCCTCAGGGCTGCTTAGCTTTAGCGGCCTTCATACAAGTGTCCATCTGCTCACCCGTGGTGCTCGTATTGAAACACTGTTTCATCGCCTGACCCACGATGATGGATTGATCGATGAACTTGAGCATGTTGGACTTATTCTGCTCGGTGTACTCGATCGGCTTGGCCGCCGGGTGTTGCTGATCGGGTGTGTTCGGCGCCCCCCCTATTTCCGCTCTCATCTGTTTTTCCAGATCCGTCATGATGGCGATGCATTTCTGGAAACTCTCGGCGTCACTTGCCGTACCCAAGCATTGTTTGGTCTCCTGCAACGCGGGGAGACTCTTTTCGATGGCCGGCAGCATCATCTTTTTCGACATTTCAAACTGTTGCTGGGGGTTCATGGGCTGAGCCGCTCCACCCGGGGGTTGCTGGGCAAAGGCAAGCGCAGGGAACAGTAGGGTCGTTATCAACCATTTCATACAGAATCTCCTCGTTTGTAGTTATTCCTGAATCCGTGGGTTAATAAGGTAATCAACCCCCCCGCCCGGCGCAACCGCCTAGGTGAATAACCCAGTGGTGAACAGGCTGAATTTTTACCCTTGAGCCGCTAAAATCCCCAGTCGCTAACACATTTTCAGGAGAATTACGTGGCACACAAAAAGGTAGACGTCGCAATCATCGGCTCCGGTACCGCCGGTCTGAACGCCACCAGTCAGGTAGGACCCAGCGGCAAGCAATTCCTGCTGATCAATGGCGGCGAGCCTGGCACCACCTGCGCCCGGGTGGGCTGTATGCCGTCGAAGGCATTGATTCAGGTCGCTGAAGACTATCACCGCAGAACTCACTTGAATCGCTATGGTGTCGACGGCCACGACGGCTTGAGCATCGACATCCCCACAACCCTGGAACATGTTCAGGATCTCAGAGACACCTTTGTCGACCGGGTACTCTCCAACAGCACCGACAACATGGGTGAGAAATTCGTCGAGGCCTACGCGGAATTCGTCGATCCGCACACCCTTCAGCTGGATAATGGCGACCGGGTCGAAGCGGAACGTATTGTCATTGCCACGGGATCCCACCCGGTAGTGCCCCCCGCCTGGGAGGTCTTCGGCGATAAGATCCTCACAACAGACACCTTTTTTGAACTCGAGGATCTGCCCGAATCCGTGGCGGTTATCGGCCTGGGTGTGATCGGTCTGGAACTGGGGCAGTCCCTGAGCCGGCTGGGTGTGGCTGTCACCGGCTTCGACATGGCCCAGACAATCGGAGGCACCAGTGACCCGGAGGTCATCCAGTGCGCCGTGGAAATCATGCAACGGGAGTTCCCCATCCACCTCGGTCACCCCGTGGAGATCCGTGACGAAGGCTCCCGGTTACGGGTTACTGCCGGAGACCATTCCGTGGTTGTGGACAAGGTGCTTGCCAGCCTTGGCCGCAAACCCAATCTCGCGGGCCTGGCACTGCAGAATTCCGGGCTGGAGCTGGATGCCCAGGGAATCCCCCGGTTCAATCCGAACACCATGCAGTGCAGTCAGCCGCATATTTTCATGGCCGGGGATCTCACCGGTGACCGGCCGATCCTGCATGAAGCCGGTGACGAAGGCAAAATCGCCGGTTACAACGCCTCCCACGACGAGGTCACGGCCTTTCAGCGCAAAGTGCCGCTGGCGATTAATTTCTGTGACCCGAACATCTGCTTGACCGGCACGCCCTACAAAGACTTGAATCCGGATACCATCGCCATTGGCGAGGTCAGACTCGCACCGGTCGGACGCGCCCTGATCATGGGGCAAAACCGGGGCGTCATCCGGGTCTACGCCGACAAGAAAACCGGGGTACTGCTGGGATCGGAAATGATCACCCCCCGGGGTGAAAACCTGGGGCACTTGCTGAATTGGGCGATTTCCCAGAATCTCACGGTGGGAGATCTGATCCGTATGCCCTTCTATCACCCGGTCATCGAGGAGGCCCTGCAAGCAGCGCTGAACAACCTCTACGCCCAGGTTGAACAGAAGAATCCTGGTCCGATCAAGGAGTTGTTGCCACTCTAGGATTTCAGGGGCCGGTTATCTTACAGCGACAGGAGAAATACATGGACGACATCGATATCAGTTTCCCAGGTGGCAAACGTATCCACGCCCAGGTCGGCGAATACCTGATCCAAACCGATCAACCGGCCCGATATGGCGGCGAGGCCAGTGCCCCGGCGCCTTTCGATCTGTTTCTGGCCTCCCTGGCCACCTGCGCGGGTATCTTCGCCTGGAATTTCTGTGAAAGCCGAAAACTCCCGACCGAGGGGCTGGCCCTGCGCATGCACTGTGATGAGGACGAGCAGGGTAAAATGATCCGACAGATCCTATTTACACTGACCCTGCCCGAGGGTTTCCCGGACCGATATCGTGACGGCATCGTACGTGCGATGGAGCTCTGTACGGTTAAGCGCCATTTGCAGATTGCTCCCGAATTTCTAATTGAGATTGCGCCTTGAGTATCGACCGATCCTGCACCTAGGGAAACCCCTAGATAGGGTAATCCCCATCTTGGAATTTCAGCAACAATCCTGCTTACTATTCCCACAATTTATTAGGATGCTCGTGAAATGGAGATTCAGTCATGCAAAAGGGCAAAGAAATATTAAAATTACTGATTGTCTGCACACCGCTCGCTCTTGCAGTCAATGCCTGCGGTGGAGGTGGGGGCGGTGACGACCCAGATCCGGATCCCGGTCCCGATGACGCAAACCGCGCACCAACCGCTCAGGACGTCTCGGTACAGAGCGACCTGAGCAGTCCGTACATCAGCATCAAACTGGTTGGTACAGATCCGGATCAGGACACCCTCTCCTATGTACTTGACGCCGCGACTTCGGGCGCCGGATATGAGCGTGCCTTCGTGGATCCCAACGGGGGATACCTCTACACGACCTTGACCAACGACGGCACAGACACCATCGTACTTCCCTACAAGGTGAGCGACGGATCCCTTTACAGCGAGGTTGCCGAAGTCACCATCACTATCGGTGAACTGGAAGCCCATGGTGCAGGCGCCAATGAAATCCCGGCGGAGGAGTACGGACGCCTGGAACTGGCCTTCTTCGATGGGGAGCGTTTCGGCGCGGCATTGGGAGAAGACCCCAGCCTGCCCGCTTCCATCGATCTATCCGGCAACTTCCCCCAACCGGGTAACCAGGGCAACCAGGGCAGCTGCGTGGGCTGGGCAACCGGCTACGCCCTGAAGTCTTATCATGAAAAGGTCGAGGAACAGTGGGCCTTTTCACAATCCACCACCTTCAGTCCCGCCTGGATCTACAATCAGATCAATGGTGGCCAGGATCAGGGATCCCGCATTGATGAGGCGTTACAACTGATCGTCGATCGCGGTGCAGCCACATGGGAGAACATGCCCTATACGGATAGCAATTTCACCCAACAACCCACACAAGAAGCCATCGCCCAGGCATCCCACTACAAAGCGGCGGAATTCCGCTCGATCACCAGTGCCCAGCAGATGAAAGCCGCACTAGCCAACCGCAACCCGGTGGTCGCGGGCATCCTCATCTACGACAATTTCTACAACCTGCGCGGCGACAACTCAGTCTACAATACCACCACGGGGGAGTCGCTCGGCGGCCATGCAATCACCCTGGTAGGTTACGATGACAATAAATTCGGTGGTGCCTTCAAAATCATCAATTCCTGGGGAACCGAATGGGGCGACAACGGCTTTTTCTGGCTGCCCTATAACATGATCGGTACCGTAATGACCCAGGCCCTGGTGTTGACTGATGCCACCAATACCGGGGGTGATACGGATGATGATGTGGACCCGGTTGTCCCACCCAACGACGGAGACCTGCCGAATCTTCAGGTTGTGGGATGGAATCTCAACTATGATACCCAGGCCGGTGGTCAGGGTACCTGGCAGTGGGAAGTGGTTAACGCCGGCACTGTCGCTGCGCCCATGGGAGCGGATGTCAACCTGATGCTTTCAACCGATGATCAGATCGACACCTCGGACTGGTACATCGTCTATGAGGAGATTCCGGTAGATCTTGCCCCGGGCGACAGTGCCAAGCGGGATGCGTCCAACCCACGCTATTTCAAACTGCCCCAGAACCTTCCGCCCGGGGATTATTACATCGCCACCTGGGTTGACGATCTGCAGGAAATCGCAGAAAGCAACGAGCAGGACAACCAATCCTTTGGTGATCATCAACTGCATATCGACTCCGCCTCGCTTCCGGACATTACCATCGACTACTGGTGGGCATCCTGGGACGACTACGGAAACGGTCAGCTGGAGTACACGGTCTACAATGACGGCGATGCGGCAACCACAAGCATGAACTGGGATATCAACCTGGTGCTGACTTACGGGGAAGATGTCAGCCAAGGCGGTTACTACCTGTTCTATGAGGATGCCGGCTTTATCATGGAGCCGGATGACACCATTTATCGCGATGAGGACAACCCTGCTAGTTTCAATCTGTTTTATGATGCCGAAGGTAATCCGATACCCAGTGGCACCTACTACATGTCACTCTGGGTGGATGACCAGGAAGAGGAACAGGAATCGAACGAGATCAATAACCTATCGGTGGGTAACAGTCTGGTCACCTTGAGCAGCAGCAGTCAGAGCCCACTCACCAACGCGGATGATTCCGTTCCGAAAAAGCTCGCTACTGACACGACATCGTCAATGAGAGTCATGGCCTACGACGGCAAGGGTGAAGGCGTCAGACACACCTTCAACGGGCGTCGAATCCCGGATAGTAACGTCTTGATGCAAAAAGTCAGAATCGCCGATGCCGCAGACGGTACCCGGACCATGACCGTGCTGAGTGATAACAAACCGTCGGTTGGTCCGCTAAGCGGAACCTTGACGGGGGAGAAAAAATACGACAAGCAGATCCACTCCGCGGATCAGGCAGTCTTTCCCCGCTCGAAGCAGATCAAAATGCCGCAAGTCGAAGGTACCAGCAATGATGCCAAATAGTCGCCAGCAACTGCTCAGTCTCACGGCCCTCCTGCTGACCTGCGGCTGTAACGAGCAGAATACCGGGTCCGGAACCGACCCGGCGTTAGCAGAGAACAAACCCGGCAAACAGCTGGTGGATGTTTCCGTGCAACGCTGTATCGATGATGGTTATACCGCAGCCCCCGTGTTGCGGGACGGTATCCCAGGCAGTTATCTGTGTATCGATTCGGAAACACAGAAAAAATGTGACAGTTGGGCCTACTACCGGGGCGAGTGTCAGCTGAAGGGCTCCGGCTTGAATGAGCTTTCCCAGGAACAACAGGATATCAAGATAAAGGAGCGCTGATCCTGGGGTACTGCTGTTCTAGTGTAGTGTCCTATATTAGTAGGTTGTCATCATGTGATCGACTGGCTTGGACTGTCCAGTAAGCCGAGAGTCGAGCCAGTTCGATCGCCCCACAACCTAGCTGTCCTTCTTCCCTGGACGGTCGACTATCATATCCGCCTAATCCCGCAGCACTGTGAAACTTATGTCCTATCGCTTTTCAGCCAGCACGATCGCTCGCCTGGGCGCGGGGTAGCCTTCAAGGGTCAACTTGGGATTTACTGGATCCAGGTAGTCCCTCAGGGACTCGAAACGCATCCAAGATGTGGACCTCTGCTCGTCAAATCCTGTTACTGACACATCCACCACACGAATCCGCGTAAAACCGACCCGCTTCATCCACGCCACCAGGGTGTCCGGGGTTGGTATAAACCAGATGTTTCGCATCTTGGCGTAGCGTCCCTCGGGCACCAGTACTTGACCCATCCCCCCTTCGATTACCAGAGTTTCCAAAACCAACTCACCACCTCGCCTGAGTGCCCCCTTGAGTTCCATCAGATGCGCGAAGGGGGATTGCCGATGATAGAAAACACCCATGGAAAACACCGTATCAAATGCTTCCAGATCCACAGGAAGATCCTCGATACCCAGCGGATAGAGGTGGATTGGATATTCACTGCCCACGAAATGTCGAATGGCTTCGAACTGCATGATGAACAATTGGGTGGGATCAATACCGATGGCCAACCGGACACCCTCCCCCAGCATGCGCCACAGGTGGTATCCATTGCCGCACCCCACATCCAGGACCACACGTCCCTCAAGCGGTTGTATATGTGACCTAAGACGCTCCCATTTCAAGTCCGAACGCCATTCCGTATCGATAGGCAACCCACAGATTTCGAACGGCCCTTTGCGCCAGGGATGCAGTTTCATCAGGGATTGGCGCATCTGCAGACGCTGCCTTTCATCACAATCCGCGTCTGTTCCAACGGTGACGCTTGCCTGATTGAACCGATGGACGAGTCCCTGGAACCGGGGCAATGTTTGCAGAGCCTCTAACCATTCCCCCAGGTCTCCGTGAGGATTCTCGCGCCAGATACGTTCTACCTGATCCGGCAACCCGTCCAGCCAACGTCCGATCGGCTGATCCTGGTAGTTCAGCCGCCAACTCCACTCATCCTTCATTTGATCGCCAGCAGTGAGACGAAGTTGAAACATTGAAACCAGACCTCAAGGGTCCGGAATCCGATACTACGGAGTCTTTGTTTATGCAATTCAAGCGTTTCAGGTATCAGAACATTTTCCAGCGCCGTTCGCTTTTGGCTGATTTCCAGGTCGGAGTATCCTTGCGCCTTTTTAAATCCGTGGTGCATCTCGGTGAATAGATCCTGAGATGTCGGGTCTGACAAGGCGATCTTCTCTGACAACACGAGTAGCCCCCCCTTTTCCAGCCCCGCGTACACCGAACCGAGAAAACCCCATCGGTCCTTCTCGGGGAGAAACTGCAGGGTAAAATTCAGGATCACCAGAGAAGCCCGTGTGATACAGATATCCCTCACATCCGCGCAAATCCAATGTACCGGCACGGGATGGTCGAAGTCGGTAAAATGCTTGAGTGCCTGATCCAGCATGGCGGTCGAATTGTCCACCGCAAAGAGTTGGTAGGCATGATGCGGAACCGACGAGCGCACCGCAAGGCTCGCGGCACCCAGGGAACATCCCAGATCATAGACGCAGGTATCAGGTTTTACCCATTCTCCGGCAAGGGTGCCAATCATATTGATGATCGTTGCGTAACCCGGAACCGATCGGTTGATCATATCCGGAAAAACCCGAGCGACCCGTTCATCAAATCGGAATTCCGCATGCACACCTTGCGTATCGGCGTATAAGGTATCACGTGACATGGGTTCACAGTCGCCGCAGGGTGCGGGCGGCCTCCTCCCCGGAACGTACATCAACCTTAACCAGCAGGAATCCGCCGATCACGAACAGAATACCAACAGAGAGAATAGCCAGACGACTGCTCCCGGTCAGTACACCGACCCACCCCAATAACAACGGACCCAGCACCACAGCGAACTTTCCCAGCATATTGTAAAAACCGAAAAATTCCGCAGCTTGATCGGCGGGTATCAATCGCGCATACAACGATCGGGACAGAGCCTGGATACCGCCTTGAACCAGCCCGATCGCCACCGCCAACAGATAAAACTCCCAGACAGATTCCATCCGGTAGGCCCATAGCAGAATCAGTAGATAGATGGATATCGCCAACATGATACCCTGCTTCGGACCTCGTCTTCCCGCCAACGCACCGAACGCAAGCGCCGAGGGAAAACCGACAAACTGGGCAATCAACAAGGCGACCATCAGGTTATTGGCATCAAAGCCAATGGACAGACCAAAATCCACAGCCATCCGTACGATGGTATCCACACCGTCGATATAGCACCAGTAGGCAAGCAAAAACAACAGGGTTGTCTTCAGCTGTTTGAGCTTGAGGAAGGTATCGAGCAACTGCCGAACGCCGGCGGCGAACCAGCCTCGAACTGCCGTTGAACGGCGCTGTTCCTCGACGAAAAAAAACAGGGGCAGTGAGAAAACCGCCCACCAGACCGCTACCGTGACGAAAGAGACCCGCACGGCCTCGGCTGCATTCTTCAAGCCAAAAGACTCCGGGTACAGGGTCATTAGCACATTGATCGAGAACAGCACGCCACCACCCAGATAGCCGAATGCGTAGCCGTAGGCGGAAACCCGGTCATAATGTCGTTCCCGGGTCACCGATACCAGCAACGCGTCGTAAAACACATTGCCGCCGACAAAACCGAGCACCGCCAGAGCATAGAGACTCAGCGCCACCACCCAGTCGCCCTGGGCTACCAGATAGAGGGCGCCGGTCATCACAATACCCATGCTGGCAAAGAACAGTAAGAAACGTTTCTTTGCCCCTCCCTGATCGGCCAAAGCGCCTAACATGGGCGCCAGGCAAACCACCACGAGACTCGCTAGCGAGTTCGCGAATCCAAGTCGATAGGTGGATTCCGTTGCGGCGACGCCCTGGCTCCAGAACTGTTTGAAGAATACCGGAAAGAACCCCGCCATGACGGTGGTGGCAAATGCGGAGTTTGCCCAGTCATAGAGACTCCAAGCCAGGATGGACGGCTGACTCAGCAACTCCCGGGATCGAATATCAGGCACCGGGGATTACTCTGGCAGGGTTTGCGGTACCAGGTTGGCGTTGATCGCCATGCGTACCAGTTCCGCCAGGGAATCCGCTTCCATCTTTTCCATCACCCGCGCACGGTGCGCTTCTACGGTTTTCGAACTCACTCCCAGGGCGTTGGCAATCTCCTTATTCGCCTGTCCATTGGTAACCATGACCATGACTTCGTGTTCTCTGGGGGTGAGACGGGCCAGGCGGGTTGCAATCTCCGCTCTTTGTGCCTGAATATCACGTTGACGGGCATCCAGCGCCATCGCCTGCCGAATGCTCTCAAGCAGCAATTCGTCATTGAAGGGTTTCTCAATGAAATCGACCGCCCCGGCCTTCATGGCCCGAACCGCCATGGGTACATCCCCATGACCGGTAATGATGATCACGGGTATGGCGATCTGATTGACACGCAGATACTCCTGCAATTCAAGCCCACTCATTCCCGGCATGCGCACATCCAGCAGCAGGCATCCCGAACGGCCCGGGTAATAACTCTGGATAAAGGCGTTCGCGGATTCAAATGTCTCAACTTGCATGGAAACCGATTCGATCAGCCATTTCAGGGAATTTCGCATGGCTTGGTCGTCATCTACAACAAATACGGTGGGTCGACTGCTCATATTAAGGCCTGTTCAGACAATAAAAATCCCATGGGCGAGGCAATCCAATCTCGGAGCGGCGCCTGAGAAAACAACCGGGGTCTATTGTATCGGTGATGGCCCGGCTTAAAAACCCGGCAGAACCCATGCGGGGTCTGTGGGCAGCACCAGCCGGAAGGTTGCCCCTTGCCCCTCTTTCGAAGTGACATCAAGAATACCTTTGTGGTCCTGCGCGATCTTACGGCTGATTGACAAACCCATCCCCATCCCCTCATTTTTTGTGGAAAAAAAGGCATCAAACAGGTGCTTTAACGCCTTATCGGGTATACCTGTACCGGAATCCTGAACCAAAACCTGGACCTCCCGGGGACTCAACCGCTGGGTCAAGAGAATCAACCGTCGCCGATCCGAATCCACCGCCTTCATGGCATCGATGGCATTGCGCACCAGATTCAACATAACCTGTTCGATCTGTACCAGATCCACCTTGACCGGCAACACCTCATCGCTGAGCTCCAGTGAAACCTGCACACGATTACGATTGGCCTCGAATTCGATAAAGGACGCCACCTCGAGAACCAGATGATTGAGGTTAACCACCTCATGCTCCTGGGGACGTTTTCTCACCATGGCGCGAAGTCGTTTGATGATCTCGCCGGCACGTTCCGCCTGAGCGGTAATCTGGGCCATCGCATCCACCATTTCGGCCTCTCCACCGACCCCGGACTGTAAACGGCGCACACAGCCACTGGCAAAGTTCACGATCGCCGAAAGCGGCTGATTGAGTTCATGGGCCAAACCGGTGGACATCTCACCCATCGTACTCAGCCGGCAGACGTGGACCAGTTCGGACTGATGCTGACGACTCTGCATCTCGGCCATGCGAACCTGGGTGAAATCGCGCCCATAGATATTGACATAGTCGAGTTCGCGGATAGGCGCCAGCTGAAGTGAAAAAATCTGCTCTTCGAGATTCAGCTCATACTCTTTGGTTCGGCCCTCAGAAAGAATATTTGAGACAAGATTCCGCCAATAGACCGGTAGTGTCTGACCTCGCTCACAATCCCAGTACTTCAGCAAGGGCTCACAGGCGGCATTGGCGTATACGATAACCCCCCGTTCGTTGACACGCATGACCGGGCTGGGGTTCTCACTGGCCAGTTTCGCGAGACTCGCGATTTCACGCTCCACCTGTTTTTTATCCGTAACATCGTCCAGATAGACGTTGAATACCGTCTGTTCTTGCAGATGAATCGAAATCACCGAGCATTCGACCGATTTTTCCTCGCCATTCTGGGTCAGGGCCCGCATCGGTTGTGCCCGGCAGGCGGCAGATGGAGCGCTATGACTGATACAGCCCCGTAACATGATCCGAAACCGGACTCGGTCATCCGGATGTATGGCCAAAGATTCAAGTCGCTGCCCCAGCATCTGATCACGGTTGAACCCGAAGGTCTTGAACGCCGTACCATTGACCTCGACAATCAGGCCTTCCTGATTGAGGGTTATGATCGAGACCATGGAATTATCAAACAAGGCACTTTTCAGTGCCTCGGTTTCGCGTATTCGTGTCTCCTGACGGCTACGAAGCTCCTCTCGAGCGGTGATCAACTGTCTGAAGAATGCCTTGACCCACTCTTCAAGATGCAACAACTGATTGCCGTTTTGGTTAACCGGCTGTTCGACGCCAAGAGCTTGCTGGCCGAATCGGGAGATTCGCAGCAGTACACGACTGATTTTGACCGAAACCAGGGCGAAAATCAGGGAAAACGTGGTTACGTAAGCCAATGCTGTCAGAAATCGGTCCTGCTGTGCCAGTTTGGTAATGTTATGTATGGTTTGGCGCACCCCATCCCTGGGTACCATGGTCGCGAACAAGAGTTTACGATCCGAGGGCTGGAATCCGCTAATCGCCTGTGAGGTCAGCAGGTATTGGTCCGACAGACTGTTCAGATAGGTGCCGGGCCGAATCTTGTCCTGCTTGCTGATTGCCAGCAGCTTCAGGGTGTTGGCGTCGGCCAGCGCGGTTAAGGTGTCGCTACTATGCACCATGCTTTGCGATGCGGACAAGAATCGATCATCCACCCGAGTAATTAACAGCAGCCGCGCTCTATGATCTGTGTCGGCCTCGATACAGCGAGACCAGACCAACAGGTAGGGCTGCTGATCGATCAGGGTGATTATTCCATCACTTGGACCCTGAATGTAATCGCCTACACGGTCCAGATCGATCGGTAGAAAATCCATTTCAAAGACCTCATACGCAATGGCATTGCGGTCTATCAGCACAACCAGATCCGCCTGCAGTGCAGAGGAACTGGGATAGTCGTTTTCAAGCCATGCCGGGGGCTGGTCGGAATAGACAGTCGGCGGTGTTGCAGGATCACGACGATGCCACCGATCGCCTTTCAGATAGTCGCGGATCCGCCAGTGATTGGCCAGATCCCGCGCCATGAGCTGCCAATCCATCAGGTACTCCTCGAAACGCTGACGGGTCTCCAGGGCCTGAATATCGAGTCGATCCACCAGGTCATCGTGAAACACCTTTTCCAGACGCTTATCCTGGATGGGATCGAGTAGCAGCCACATCAAAACACCGCAAATCAGCCCAACGAGCAAAGAGAGAACGGGCAAAGATGTATTGGCCAACATCCCTTGCCATCGGGTCGCGAACGAACGGCTCATGGGTTGACTCGCGTGTACCTCGAATGGATCGTCATCGGAAATACACTCTGAGCATCGGAGTGAATCATAGTGCCCCGTTGAGAAGTTCCCGGGAAAGTCTGCTTCATCCCCATCTGGCTATCCCCGCGTCACCGGGATCCAGGCCAGTCAAGCACATTGATTCCAGCCTTAGGAGTATAAGGATTGGGCAGACTTGCCCCTAAATTATGGGTGTTATTCTGACCCATCTTTGACCTGGGAATCCAGTCTTCCGGGTAGTGGGCAAAAAAAAAGACGCCACTGGCGTCTTTGTTAATCTGGCACACCGAATCAACATCGGTGTTCACCCGACTCAGTACATGGCGCTCAATTTCCGAGAGGACTCTTGAGTAGAGGCTGTATAGCCATGAACCCGATAGGCCCGTTCGGACAGTGTGGCATAACCGTAGAGCTTTTTACGTAACATCTGCCGTACACCCGCATCCAGTTCGCTGAACATCAATCCGAGGCATCCCGCTTGTTGATGAACGACCATGGCTTTGGCCTGACACGCATTGCCATCACCGCAATCCTCTATTGGAAAACTCACATAGATGATCTTGTTTAAGTGCAGAGAGCTATCCCCCACATCGACCAGCATTCCACTCAGACTGATGTTCCGTATGCGGCCTCTTATCTCGCCCAGATCCCGGTCGACGATTGTGATTTCACAGGCTATCAACTTGCGATGTTCGCATCTGTGTTCCATATTCCGACTCCCGTAGATTTCTTGTCTGTCGCCTAGATCTATTAGTATGTACCGTGATCGTAAAGTTGCAAATACGGATTTCTGCTCTTGGTTATTAGGGATAACCCTTGCAAACAATGTTCAATCAAATCAATCTACTAGAGTGAGACACGAGAACTCATGAGTACCGACCTCGACAACGTAGCCATTCCCGGACTTTTTCGCAGATTAGGGGCGATTCTCTATGACTTACTGTTACTCACAGCACTGATATTTGTCGTCACTGCGGCCATCACCCTCCCTGTGGGTAACCCGAGCGGTGGTTGGTTGATGCTTTTTCAATTTATTATTTTTGAAATCATACCGTTACTCTTCTTCACCGGATTTTGGATAAGGGGCGGGCAGACACTCGGCATGCGCGCCTGGCATCTGAAGGTAGTCCGTTTTGACGGTGCCGATCTGAGGTGGGCTGACGCCTTGAGGCGCCACCTGAGCGCCCTGGTCTCAGTCTATCTGTTGGGTTTGGGATTTGTGTGGATTCTACTGGATTCGGAAAAAATGGCGTGGCATGACCGCCTGTCCAGGACCCGGCTGGTAATTGTCAAATAAGTGATGGAGTTCACCTTCCGGGGTGAATCCTCCATGAGCCGGAGGTATCCATGGCACGCAATTTGGAGGCTCCGGTGAGAGACCCTCCCGGTAAGTAAACGTTCAACAGATCCGCCGCATTGAGCCCGGGAGCAACCACCGGTGACCCTACCCACCGGATGATGCACCGCAGCAAATGGAGCGATCCGAAACAACGCGGGTACCTCCCTGCTCCCAATCGGGCACATCCGGTCAAGACAGATCCCTGATCATCACATTGCGCCCCGGGTTCGAAAACGCAAGCCCGACTATTCGTCGAAGGGATGGCGACGGATGATCGTCTCGTTGCGATCCGGACCGGTCGAAATGATGTCAATCGGAGTCTCGCACAGGCTTTCGATCTTGCTGAGATAGTCCTGGGCGGCTGAGGGTAATCCGGCATAATCCCTGATGCCCACCGTGGACTCCTGCCAGCCGGGCATTTCGATATAAACCGGTTCGCACTCCTCGAAACGATCCGCACCCACGGGTGGCGCGGAGATCTCCTGACCATTGAGCTTGTAGGCGACACAGATCTTGATCTTGTCCAATCCGTCAAGCACATCAAGCTTGGTGATACAGATACCGGTGACGCTGTTGATCGCTAGAGAGCGGCGCAAAGCCACCGTATCCAGCCAGCCACAGCGTCGCTTACGCCCGGTGGTGGCGCCGAACTCATGACCTTTGGTTCCCAGATGGTCTCCATGCGCATCAAACAGCTCGGTCGGGAAAGGACCCGCGCCTACCCGTGTCGTGTAAGCCTTAACGATGCCCAGGATGTAGTCGAGATATCCGGGTCCGACCCCCGTGCCCGTTGCCGCGCCGCCCGCCGTGGTATTCGAAGAGGTCACATAGGGATAGGTGCCATGATCGATGTCCAGCAACGCGCCTTGAGCCCCCTCGAACATCACGTGTTTACCCTCGCGTCGCAGTTGCAACAGGGTTCCGGTGACATCCTCGACCATCGGTTTCAATCGCTCGGCATGGTCCATGACCTGATCGAGTACCTGCTGATAGTCCACCTCACCGTAGTCATAGAGGTTTTTCAGGGAGAAGTTGTGGTAGTCCATCACCTCACGCAGGCGTTCCTGGATATGCGCCGTGTCGAAGATTTCGCCCAGGCGGATTCCCCGGCGGGAGATCTTGTCTTCGTAGGCCGGGCCTATGCCCCGTCCGGTGGTACCGATGGCCTTCTTGCCCCGGGCCTTTTCCCGGGCCGCATCCAGGGCGATGTGGTAGGGCAGAATCAAGGGACAGGCCTCGGAGATACCCATGCGATCGGAAGCCGGTACACCGTTTTTTTCCAGCATGTCGATCTCATCCAGGAGCGCATCCGGCGCCAGCACCACACCGTTGCCGATCAGACAACGCACGCCTTCGCGCAAAACGCCGGAGGGTATCAGATGCAAAACCGTCTGTTGACCATCGATCACCAGGGTATGACCCGCATTGTGTCCACCCTGGAACCTGACCACGGCGGATGCCCTGTCCGTCAACAGGTCCACAACCTTACCCTTACCTTCGTCACCCCACTGGGTGCCGATCACTACGACATTCTTGCCCATGCTTTTCTCATCATCATGTCCGACGTGCGCCGGACGTTTATTACAAAACCTATCGATTTTTACAGAATCGCCCGAAAATTCAAACCGGAATCAGTTGCCAGCCGTCAGAATTCCGCTGCAATTGCTGATCACAGCCCATCTCCCTGCCCCCCCCAATCTGCCCGGGGAGACCGCAGATCACCCGATAGCCGGAGTTTCGCAGACGCTCGATCTCGGTGTGCAACCCGGCATCCTCAAGACACGGGGCAAAAACCACGGAGTTGGTTTTCGAGGCTAAGGAGAGCCGATCCTGAGACACCCGAATCAGAGTTTTCAGATCCGTGCTGAAACCGGTAGCCGCCCGGGCTCGCCCGAAGACCGAGCCAATGGCGTCATAGCGTCCGCCACGGGCGATCTCTTTGCCGCTGCCCGGAACGAATGCCGCAAACACCACGCCGGTGTGGAAATGGTAGCCACGCAGTTCCGCAAGATCGAAATGAACCGGGATATCCGGCAGCCAGAAGGCGATCTGATCCGCCATGGCCTGCAGATAATCCAATGCATCGATCACATCCGGCGAGGCATCCTTGAGCACCTCACGGGCCTCGGCGAGGGCCTTGTCGCCGTTAAGCTCGCCAAGTTTTGCCAGCATCCCGGCGTGCTGCGGTGCGATATCGAAGCTTTCCAGCAGTTGCTCGATCTCAGCCAGCGCCTTGCGCTGCAGCGCATCGAACAACTCCTGCTCCTGAGACGGGCTCAGGCCCGCCTGGGCCGCAAGACCCTTGTAGATCCCCACATGTCCCAGATCCAGGTAGATGTCCCGGATTCCGGCTATCGAAAGGGTTTCCATCATCAGCCGGAGAATCTCCACGTCGCTCTCGACACCGGAGTGTCCATAGAGCTCCGCGCCGATCTGTAACGGACTGCGGGTTCCGGCAAAACCATCGGACCGGGTATAGAGTACGGTACCGAGATAACAAAGACGGGTGGGACTCTGAGCACGGATGCGATGCGCATCGATGCGTGCCGCCTGGGGTGTGATGTCAGCCCGGACCCCCATCAGTCGACCACTCAGCTGATCGGTCAGTTTGAAGGTGTTCAGATCGAGATCACCGCCGGTCCCGGTCAGCAGCGAATCGAGAAACTCGACAAACGGCGGTATGACATAGTCGTAACCCCAACGATCATAGAGGTCGAGCAACTCCCGCCGCTTGTATTCGATCTCTCGTGCCTCCTCGGGAAGCACCTCGTCAATACCATCAGGTAATATCCAACGTTCGTTTTCCATCATTGTCACACTCAATTGACCAGATAGAGCAAAATGACCCCGGAGACCATGCTGACCAAACCGCTGAGACGCATGGAACGATTATCGTTTTGAATCACGATCAGCAGGATCTTGCGCATATTGTTGGGATTCAGAAACGGCCAGATCCCCTCGAGTACCAGCATCAGGGCCAAAGCCACCAACAAGTCGTGCCACATCATTCAGTTCCCCATAAAAAAACCGGGATCATCCCGGTCATGAAGATGAGGCCCGAGCAGGCCCGCCAGATGTCTCGCGGATACAGGCTTCGAAAAGGATCACTATCCCGGTAATTTCTTGCTCTGTTCCCAGAGGCTACCAACTGACCGATCGTCGCTTGTACGAACAGACGGCCAGAGTACCCGCATGAAATTCCGGGTACACATTCTCCCAAAGCCCGTTCTCGATGTCCATCACAACCCCGATATCGGCGGGCCCTATTCACCGCTCCGAACCGGGGGTGGTTCGTACGGTATAGGCCAATGGCACTTAACCTAAGAAAATCGAACCGCAAATCGACGCCAGTCACCGCGAATGTGCGCTAATGGACTGGGTAAGCCCATCAATATTTGCGTTTATTCGCGGTAATTGGCGTCTATTTGCGGTTAATTTACATTTGCATGGTCTTCCTTGACCCAGCTTGTAGCCATGCAAATTCCTAAAGTAAGCGCCATTCCGATATCGGCCGCTTTACTTTCCGGCACTATCCTTCAGGTAGCGGAAGAAGTCAGAATCGGGTTGAATCACGAGCATGTCCGAATTGCCCTGAAAGCTGTTTTTATAGGCGTTCAGGCTTCGATAAAAGGCATAGAACTCACTGTCCTGCTTGTAGGCGTTCGCATAGATCTCGGCGGCCTTGCCATCACCCTCACCCCGCAGCTTTTCCGCGCCGCGATAGGCATCCGCGATAATTACCACCCGCTCACGATCCGCATTGGCGCGGATTCTTTCAGCCGCCTCGGCGCCTTTCGCACGAAGATCCCGGGCAACCCGTTCACGCTCGGCGCGCATTCTCTGATAGACCGATTCACTGACTTCCGGCGGGAGATCGATCTGCTTGACCCGGACATCGAGTATTTCGACACCCAGTTCCGCAGCCTGGGCGTCGGAGTCCTTTGTCAGGGTCTCCATGATCTCCGTGCGCTCACCCGAGATGACCTCCTGAACGGTGCGCTTGCCGAACTCGTTGCGCAGACTGGTGTTGATGCGCTCCTGCAGCAACCGGGCGGTCTTGTCGATACTGCCGCCGGTGGAGCGGTAATACTGCGCCACATTGGCGATACGCCATTTTGCGAAATAGTCGACGATGACGTCTTTCTTCTCCGCGGTAAGGAAACGCTCCGGGCGGGAATCCATGGTCTGGATGCGTGCATCGAAGGTCAGCACATTGTTGAAAATCGGCACCAGAAAGTGCAAACCCGGCTCATAGTCGGTGGCGACGATCTCACCGAGCCGAAGTTTCAGGGCCACTTCCCACTGATAGACCACAAAGGTGAACGAGTAGAGCATCACCGCGGCGATGGCAATTACGGGTACGAACAGTTTTGTCATTTTCATTAACGTACCCCCCGGGTGCGATCCACATTCCGTAAGGTGCTCTTATCATTGGACTCCTGATTCGGCACGGAGGCCGGAATCCGGTTCTCGATACTGGATTGCCGACCGGAGGGCGCGTTCTGAATCAATTTATCCAGCGGCAGATACATCAGACTGTTCCCTCCCTGGGTATCCAACATGACCTTGCTGGTCTGACTCAGCATCGACTCGATGGCATCGATATAGAGTCGTTCCCGAGTCACCTTGGGCTCGAGCCGGTACTCCTTGAGTATCGCGAGAAAGCGGCTTGTATCACCCTGCGCCTCGGCGATCACCCGGTCTTTATAAGCGCTGGCATCCGCTGTCAGTCGGGCGGCTTCACCGCGTGCCTTGGGCACGATCTCATTGGCGTAGGCCTCCGCCTGGTTTTCCAGTCGCTCTTTGTCCTCACGGGCCTTGATGGCATCGTCGAAGGCGCTCTTGACCTGCTCCGGCGGCTTGGCGGGCTGCATGTTCACACTGGTGATGATCAGACCGGTCTTGTAGGCGTCAATCAGGCCCTGTGCACCGTCCTTGATCTGCTCTGCGATCGCGCTGCGACCCTGGGTCAGGATAAAATCCAGATCGCTCTTGCCGATGATCTCGCGCACCGCGGTCTCGGTGGCGTCATGCAACGTCTTGTCCGGATCCCGATCCTGGAACTTATAGTCCGCGGCATCCTGGATGCGGGATTGAATCGTCAGTTCCACGTCGACAATGTTCTCATCCCGAGTGAGCATCTGCGCTTTGTGACGGAATGAGGTGATCTGATCCACATTCACGGGAATCACACTTTCGATAGGAAATGGGATATGCCAATGCGGACCCGGCTGAGTGGTTTGGTGATAGGCACCGAATCTCAATACCACACCACGCTCCGGGGCATCGATGATGTAGATACCGGAAAAGAGCCAGACGACCAGGGCGATGGCGATGATGAAACCAACCGATTTGGCGCCAGGTCCCGATCCTCCACCAATAGAGGAACCATCCCGGGATGGCTTGCCGCCACCGAACAGCCCACCGAATTTTTCCTGCAGTTTCTTGACCACTTCATCCAGATCGGGGGGACCTTGATCGCCTCCCTTGCCGCTCCAAGGATCTTTTCCGTTACCCCCGGGTTCATTCCAGGCCATTGCACGCTCCAAAATGGGTTATCGGTTCAATCTGCTCAGGCCAGACATGGGCGTCCGTAACAAGTTGACGCCATGTCCGGCCTCAATAGCCGATTTGGTGTTATTGGGCAGCGAATTCCCGATGCGGAGATTCCCGCTTTCGAGGTCTTCGTCATACCCGGCAAATATTTATCAGGCGGCATTCTAACAGTCAGCAACACTCATGTCTCACCTATAGGATACCATTCAAAAATCTGGGATTTACAGCACAATCCCAGGCGTTGACGGATTGTTCAACACCTCATCGGACACCTGGGACGCCTCCAAACAGCGTTCTAAACCCGGCTCATCCTTAAGGAGTCGACGAAACGCCCGCTCGGACATATCGATGTCCATTTCCCAACCGCCCTCGTCGGTGGCACACTCGCTCAGCACCACCCCCCGGGCAAACAGCAAGGCGTGCAGTCTGCCATCCTGTGGATTCAAACGTACCCGCTGGCGTATATGGTTTTTTCGAAAGTGTTCCGCCAAGGCCTGAAGCAGCAGATCACATCCCTCACCGGTGGCCGCGGACAACCAAACCCGGCGCACCTGCCCCTGCTCATCCCGCTCAATGGACGGTGCCACACCTTCCATCAGGTCAATCTTGTTGAACACCTCAATCTGATGGACCTCATCCGCACCGATCTGTTGCAGAACATCATTGACCTCCGCCATGCAGATACTGCGTTGATGGCTGGCGGCGTCCACCACATGCAGTAGTAAAGCGGCGTCCACGGTCTCCTGCAGGGTCGATTTAAAGGCCGCCACCAGGTCATGGGGCAGATGACTGATGAAACCTACCGTGTCCGCCAGCACCACCGGCCCCTCATCGAGAAGTTCCAGTCGCCGCAAGGTTGGGTCCAGGGTGGCGAAAAGTTGATCCGCGGCATAGACTTCGGAGCCGACCAGGCGGTTAAACAGGGTGGACTTCCCCGCATTGGTGTAACCCACCAGCGAAACCGTAGGGATCTCGGCCCGTTCCCTTCCACGGCGACCCTGTTCACGCTGGGAATCGACCCTTGTCAAACGTTTGCGGATCTGGATGATCCGTTGATTCAGCAAGCGCCGGTCCGTTTCCAGCTGGGTTTCACCCGGTCCTCTCAGGCCGATACCGCCCTTTTGCCGTTCCAGATGGGTCCAGCCACGGACCAGGCGGGTTGACAGGTGTTGCAACTGGGCCAGTTCGACCTGCAGCTTGCCTTCGAAAGATCGAGCCCGCTGGGAGAAGATGTCCAGGATGAGGCCGGTTCGATCGACCACTCGACAACCGAATTCCCGTTCCAGGTTACGCTCCTGGCTGGGTGACAGAGTATGGTCGAAGATCACCAGTTCCGCGTCTTCATAGTGGATGATTTCGCGAATCTCCTCGGCCTTGCCCCGCCCCACGAAGGTTTTCGGATCGGGCTGTTTTCGACTGCCCTGAACCAGCGCCACCTGAATGGCACCCGCGGAGCGGGCCAGATCCTGAAACTCGGCAATTTCATCGGGATCACTGGGTAGATTCAGATCCATGTGGACCAATACAGCCCGTTCACCCGATTTCGGTCGTTCAAACATAAAGTTGGAAATTCAAAGGAGCGGAATGGCGCAAGCTAATGACCGGGCGTATCGCGACGCGGATACACCCGCTTTCTAAAAATCAGTGAGGACTAGAAATTGCCGCCACCCTGGGGAAGCTCTTCATCGGTCTGACCGTTGGCATGCTGGAAACGCACATTGCGCGCAGGCACCACGGTAGATATGGCATGCTTGTAAACCATTTGGCTGACACTGTTTTTAAGCAGTACAACAAACTGATCAAAGGATTCGATTTGTCCCTGCAGTTTGATGCCATTGACCAGAAAAATCGATACCGGCACGCGCTCCTTCCTCAGTGCGTTTAAAAAAGGGTCTTGTAAACTTTGCCCTTTGGACATGGAGGTTCTCCTTATTGTGTTTGTAATCGTAAAAAATCAGGTGCTAAGCGTCGACAACTCTGGGGTCGCTGCTCTCTACTCCATAGGCGCAAGTGTAGCATACTGTGATTTCTGCCAAATATTCAAAATCTCAATAGCCACGATTTGTAGGGTTACGGACAAAGCCACTGCCTCAGCTTCTCAAGATGGGGGCAAAGCAAACGGAATTCAAGCCCGTCGCCGGGCACGAAGGAAATCGGTAACTCAATCGGGGTCGGGCACGGAGTACGGACTATGGCCGCTCTGTCACCGGGTGGTTCCCACCGAGCTCCGGAAAATGGCGATAGATCAGATCCAACGCCTGGGCAAGGACATCGCCCTCCTCATCGAGCCAGTGGAGCTGCGGTTCGGCACGCAACCAGGTAAACTGCCGCTTGGCGAGCTGTCGGGTGGCGATAATGCCCCGCTCCACCATCTCGTCCCAGGTGAGTCGGCCCAGCAGATACTGAAGCATTTGCCGATAACCGACGCATCGCATCGAAGGCAGGTCCGGTGACAGATCCCCCCGTTCGAGCAAGCCGCGAACCTCCTGTTCAAACCCCGCTTCCAGCATTTCCCTGAAACGTCGGGCAATTCGCTCATGCAGCACCCCGCGATCACCGGGGGCGCGTACCAGCTTCAGAACCCGGTAGGGCAGTTCGGTTCCGTCACCCCCCTGCTGCAGTTCCGACAGCGGCCGCCCCGTTTCCTCGATGACCTCCAGGGCGCGAAGGATCCTCTGGCTGTCATGGGCATGGATGCGTGTTGCGGCCAGTGGGTCGCGTTCCGCAAGCCGACGATGCAGGGTTTCCAGTCCAAAATGCAGCAACTCGCTCTCAAGTCGCGCCCGAAGCACCGGATTCGCGGGGGGTAAGGCGGAAAGTCCCTGAGTCAGCGCCTTGAAATAGAGCATGGTACCGCCCACCAACAGGGGAATCTTACCCGCCGCCACGATCTCTCCCATGGCGATGAGCGCATCCTCGCGAAATGTCGCAGCGGAGTAGCTGTCGGCCGGATCCCGGATATCGATCAGGCGATGGGGTGCTCGATCGAGGATCGATGCGTCCGGTTTGGCGGTACCTATGTCCATGCCACGATAGACCAGGGCGGAATCCACACTGATGATCCCCAGCGGAAGATGCCGGAGCAGGTCGACCGCCAGGTCGGTCTTTCCCGAGGCGGTTGGTCCCATCAGGAATATGGCGGGGGGAAGTGCTCTCCCGAGGGATTCCTGCAAGGTCATCTCAGCGCCCCCGTAGAAACAGGCGATCCAGTTCCGCGAGTGACAGGGACACCCAGGTAGGACGGCCATGATTGCACTGATCGGCCCGCTCGGTGCGTTCCATCTCGCGCAACAGCGCATTCATTTCGTCGAGACCGAGGCGTCGGTTGGCGCGTACCGAACCGTGACACGCCATCGTCGCAAGAACCCGGTCCGCCTCCTCCCGCAAGCGTCGGCTGTGACCGTATTCGGCCAAATCCGACAGCACATCCCGCAGCAACCGCTCAGGATCCGTGCCACGCAGTAACGCCGGAATGCCTCGAACCGCCAGTGCGTCACGCCCGGACCGGCTGACTTCGAGCCCGATCTGTTCGAGAAAGTCCTGAAACTCCTCAACCAGGTCCGCTTCGCGCTCGCTGACCGCTACCGCGACAGGCACCAGCAGGGGTTGCCCCACGATGCCCTCACCGTGATAACGCCGCTTGAAGCCCTCATAGGTAATCCTTTCATGGGCCGCGTGCATATCGACCAGAATCAGCCCCGACTGGTTTTCCGCAAGGATATAGACCCCATGCAACTGCGCCAGGGCATAGCCCAGGGGATGCAGGGATTCTTCGGGATCCTTGGCCGTCTCGGCTGAAACCTCAACCTCAGGCGAAGCTGTGGAATCAGTATCCGGTCGTTGCAGATCGAACCCGGCATTATAAACCGATCGAGATTCGGTGACCCGCCAGTTGATCCCATGCTGATAGGGTTGCGGATCCCGCCGCTGGGTCACCGGCGGGTCGATCGCACCCCGAGTGACGGCAGGCTCAGCGGGGTCGCTCTGCTGCGGACGCGTCTGCGACAGCAACCGGTGCATGCCTCGGAAGATGAAATCATGTACCGAGCGGGAGTCCCGGAAGCGCACCTCGTGTTTGGTCGGATGTACGTTGACATCGACCGCCCGGGGATTGATCTCCAGGTAGAGAACGTAGGCGGCATGCCGGCCATGATAAAGTACATCCTGAAATCCCTGCCGCACCGCATGTGATACCAGTTTATCCCGGATCATCCTCCGGTTTACGTAGAAATACTGCATGTCCGCCTGGGCCCGGGAAAAGGCGGGTCGGGCAACCCACCCGCTGAGACGCAGATCCCCGGCCTGTTCGTCGATGGCCAGGGCCTGGTCCCGAAAACCCTCCCCGAGTATCGCGGTCAGGCGTTTCTCCCGCTGCGCGGGATCCTGACAAGGAGGCAGTGACAACACATTGCGTTGATTGTGCTGAAGGATGAATCCCACGTCGAAGCGGGCCAATGCAAGACGCTGGATCAGGGTCAGAATATGCCCGAACTCGGTCTTTTCGGTACGCAGAAACTTGCGTCGCGCCGGGGTATTGTAGAACAGGTCCCGCACCTCGACACTGGTGCCCCGAGGATGAGCCGCAGGCCTAATCTCATAGTCCCGGTCCGAGCCGTCACCACTGACCGCCCAGGCCTGCTCCTCATCCTGGTGACACGAGGTCAGGGTCAAACGAGAGACCGAACTGATACTGGGCAGGGCCTCACCCCGAAAGCCAAGACTACTGAGGGACTCCAGATCTTCAAAGCTGCTGACCTTGCTGGTGGCATGTCGGGCGAGCGCCAGACCCAGTTCCTGTTTCGGTATGCCCACCCCATCGTCGCGAATTCTGAGCCGTTTGATCCCGCCCTGATCCACCTCAATCTCAATCTGCCGGGCCCCGGCATCCAGGCTGTTCTCAACCAGTTCCTTGACCACGGAGGCCGGTCTTTCCACCACCTCGCCGGCTGCGATTTGGTTTCTCAGTTGCGGGGGCAGGGTTTGTATGGGCATACCGGAAAGGTGCGGGGTGTCCTGAGTCAGAATAGGAGGATTGTCTCAGGTGTCACCCCGGGATGCACGCGCCGTATGGTCAGAGGGTTGTTACTGGCCCCAAGCGGTGTGGAACCCGATCGCGCCGTCTTGCATTCTGGATCCCGGCATACGTCGGGATGACAGCGGTTTTTCAACTCGATACTACGCGCCCGCGAGTGGATTAGCCCCCCGGAATTTCGAGGACCTGACCGATTCGGATGTTATCGCTCTTCAGATCGTTGGCGTTACGCAGACGTTTAACGCTGACCTGATAGCGGTTGGCAATGGCAATCAGGGTGTCTCCCGAGGAGATGACATGTTTACGGGTTGCCTGGTTTGCCGCCAGCCAGGTGCCCGGGGGTGGTTGGAACCTGAAGTAGTCGCGAATACCTTTCATCAAAGCGACCGCCACCTGGTTCTGATATTTCGAATCACGCAACCGACGCTCTTCACCCGGATTGGAAATGAAAGCGGTTTCCACCAGCATGGAGGGAATGTCCGGCGACTTCAGGACGACGAATCCCGCCTGCTGGACTCTGCGTTTGTGGGTTTTGCCCAAGGTTTTGAGTTGAGACAAAACACGTCCTGCCGCCTCTGAACTGGCCTGCAGGGTGCCGATCTGAGAAAGATCCAAAAGCACGGACGCGAGCATGTCGTCTTTGTCTTCCAGGGAGACGCCGCCCACCAGATCGGCGCTGTTTTCCCGCTCTGCCAGCCAGCGGGCCGCCTCGTTCGAAGCACCGCTGCGTGAGAGTGTGTAAACCGAGGAACCTCGAACACTGGGATCATGAAAGGCATCCGCGTGAATGGATACGAACAGATCGGCCTGGGCCTCACGGGCCTTGGCAATACGCTTTCTCAGACCCAGGTAGTAGTCCCCGTCACGGATCAGTACGGCCCGCATGCCCTTCTGCCGGTTGATCTGATCCGCCAGTTTGCGACCGATCGCCAGCACCACATCTTTCTCATTGGTGCCCTTTTTGCCGCGCGCTCCCGGATCCTCGCCCCCATGACCGGGGTCAACGGCAATCACCACATCCCGCTGACCCGCTTCCTGGGTGATCTTGGCGCTCTTCACGGGTTGCGAGGCATGTGCCGCCACCCGGCTCTCATCATACAGGTCGACCACCAGACGATGCCCATACTCACGGTTGGGCTTAAGCGCAAAACTCCTGGGTTTGACAGGGGTATTCAGGTCAAAGACCACTCGGGTGTCGGACGTGTTGCGTGTCGCGGTACGCATGCCCCGGATGATTTTATTCTCTTTGCTGGGATCGGGCATGTGGCTGGTTACGCTGACATTTTTCAGGTCGAGCACCAGCCTGTCGGGATCTTTGAGGGTAAAGATTTTATGGATCAGTTGGGCGTCGGCGTCAAACACCAACCGGACATGGTCGGGCGCCGACCAAACACGCAAACCGGTTACCGATGCCTGCTTGGCATAGACAGGGAGACTGCTGATGAAAAGGAACAGCAGAACGGCGAGTCTAGTCCTCATGGCCCCAAAATCCGATATTCTGAAAATACATCTCGAAAGATAGCATGTGAAACTAATTTTTCCAAGTTTTTCTGTTAGATAGCTGTTTTTTTTGCAAAATATTTTAACCAATGACCAGATCACCTTGTAATCCCTGCATTATACCCATTCCTTTTTCACTGATCGGCTCGAAAGCGATACGTCTTGCCCCATCCTCATGGTGGATGTTTACAACCAGATCGGCGGGCGGTAATCCTCCCCTGCCTTTGTCCGGCCATTCCACCAGCCAATAGGCTTTCGGGCCCAATAAATCCTCAAGCCCGAGATACTCCAGTTCCTGCGCATCCGCGAGTCGATAAAGGTCGAAGTGATAACAGACCCGATCATCCATGTCATAGGGTTCCATCAGGGTATAGGTTGGGCTTTTGACGCTCCCGGCATAACCCAGTCCCCTGAGAAACCCCCGTGCCAAGGTGGTCTTCCCCGCCCCCAGGTCCCCCATCAGGTAGATGATACAGGGGGGCTTGCAATGCTGCGCCAGACGGCGTCCCAGCGCCTCCTGCTCGGCTTCTCCCCGGGCGGTCACCACAAACATCTTCATCGCTACCTTTCATTCAGAAGTTGTCGGATCGGCGCAAACAGATCGCCGGCCAGCATACCCGTCTCACCGTCTTGCGCAGCCCGGTCCGCGGCTGCGGCATGCAGACACACACCCATTTCAGCCGCTTCCCTGAGGCTCACTCCCTGCGCCAGGAAGGCCCCGATCAAACCGCTCAGAACATCACCGAAGCCGCCACTGGCCATCCCTGGGTTTCCGTCACTGCACAGGGCAATGGGTTTGGATTCCGGGGAAACGATCAAGCTGCCCGCACCCTTGAGCACCACAACGCCTCCGAATCTAGCCTGCAGGGCGCGACAGGCGGCAAAACGGTCCGCTTCCACCTGGGCAACCTCCCACTTCAGAAGCCTAGCGGCCTCACCGGGATGAGGTGTGAGTATGCGATCCTCCCGACAATCGGGGAAACGGGCCAACCAGTAGAGTCCGTCCGCATCCAGCAGCAGGGGCTGCTTGCAGGCAGCCAGTCTTAGATACAGACCTTCTGCCCAAGCGGTGCGCCCCAACCCCGGCCCCATTACCAAGGCGTTCGCCCGCCCCAGCAGTTCATCCAGGGATGGGTCATTTTCATCGACGATGCCGCGACACATCAACTCCGGGCGGCCTAAATTGCTCCAGGCGGCATGTTCGGGATGGGTTCCCAAGCTGACCAGACCGGCCCCGCAGCGGGCCGCGCCTTCGGCGGCCATGCGCACCGCTCCGGAGTACCCCCGGTTACCTCCCACCACCAGCAGGTGGCCGAAATCCCCCTTGTGCGCGGTCCGTTTGCGGGGTGCCAGGCGGCTTTGCTGTCTGTTCCAGTCGATGCGCCGACAGGCCAGTGGCTGGCTGGCGTATACCCGTGCGGGAATTTCCAGGGGATCAAAGAAGATCCGCCCGCAACAATCGGGGCCCGCGCCGGTGAACAGCCCCTGCTTCAGACCGATGAAACTGATACTCGCCCGGGCCTCGATCGCGCAACCCATCCGCTGCCCCGTATCGGAATGCAACCCGGAAGGAATATCCAGGGAAAACACCGGTGCCTGATGACGATTGATCTGCTCCACGGCACGGCGCCAGACACCACTCACCGCCCGTTCCAACCCGGTCCCGAGGATCGCGTCGACGATCAGCCCCGGTTTACCGGGCAGATCGACGAAGGGTTCCAGTTCCCGTCCCAGTTCCTGCCAGGCCCGGGCCTTGAGCAGGGCATCACCCTGAATCCGCTGGGGGTCGCCGAGCTGCAGGACCCGGACCCTGATGCCCGCCTGAAGCGCCAAACGGGCCACTACATAGCCGTCCCCCCCATTATTACCAATACCGCAAACCACCAGCATTTCATGAAGGTCCGGCCATAGTTCACGAATACACTGAAAGGCCCGGTGCCCCGCCCGCTCCATCAGTTCAGCACCAGGTATGCCGAACTCATGAATCGCGAGCCGATCGAATTCCCGCACCTGGTCCGCACGATACAACGCATAGGGCAGGGTCTCGATTGCAGGTATTACACGCATAAGAGGTTCAATTCTCGCAGTTTGTGAATCCAGGGTATGATGCGGCGATATCCAGTCGACGAACCGAAGAACCCTATGGCGATTGTAACCCGGCCCTTGAGGTCTGGGACAGGACACCCTGGTTTCGACCCTAAAGGCACTGCCATGACTCCGGATGAACTTTACAAATTCACCCTCCAGATCAAGCACTGGGGTCGCGACTTGGGCTTCGATGCCATTGGCGTCACAGATACCGAGCTTGGCAAAGCCGAGAATCACCTTGACCAATGGCTGGCCGAGGGATTTCACGGGGAGATGGAGTACATGGCCCGTCATGGGAGCAAACGCAGCCGTCCCGAAGAACTGGTTGCGGGGACACAACGAGTAATCTGCGTAAGACTCGACTATCTACCGGAACCCTTGCAGGATTCACTACGGATTCAGGACGATCCGCAACAGGCCTTCATCTCCCGTTACGCACTGGGACGGGACTACCACAAGGTGTTGCGCAACCGGCTGCAGAAACTGGTCGAGCGGATCCGTGACGCCGTGCCTGAGGTAACCTGCCGGGTTTTCACAGACTCCGCCCCGGTGCTGGAAAAACCCCTGGCCCACAAGGCCGGGCTTGGCTGGCCGGGCAAGCACACCAACCTCATTGCCCGGGAGTCGGGCTCCTGGTTCTTTCTCGGAGAGATCTACATCGACCTGCCACTGACCTGCGACACACCGGCAACGAACCACTGCGGCCGATGTCAGGCCTGCATCGACGTCTGCCCCACCCGCGCCATTATCGCGCCCTACCAGTTGGATGCACGGTTGTGCATCTCATACCTGACGATTGAACTGAGCGGACCGATTCCGCACGCCCTGAGACCCCTGATCGGCAATCGAATCTATGGGTGTGACGACTGTCAGCAGGTCTGCCCCTGGAACCGCTTTGCCCGTCGCACCCGGGAGGCCGACTTCCTGCCCCGTTACGGTTTGGATAATGCGCAACTGATCGATCTGTTCGGCTGGGATGAAGCCACCTTCATGAAGCGTACCGAGGGATCCGCCATTCGACGTCTGGGCTACACCCGCTGGATTAGGAACCTGGCCGTGGCGTTGGGCAACAGTCCAACATCCAGCCAGATCGTCACCGCTTTGAAAAACCGCCGCCAACATCCTTCGGAACTGGTACAAGAGCATGTAAGCTGGGCGTTGGATCAACACCTAGTTGAGTAACAACACCCTTTTCACGCGAATCAACCCCGCAGTTAACCACCAACCCGTCAGAATACCCAGACTGTCCACCACCAGATCGCTTACCCGGGGTGATCTTCCCGGAGAAAAGAACTGAAGCGCCTCGGAACAGATCGCGGCCACCAGCATACCCGTGACCAGAACAGGGGTAGACGCTCTGGGTTTGCGCAACAGGATCGCACTCAACAGAAAGAAGCCGATGAGATGGGAGAATTTCGTAATATTCCAGTATCCAGGTACAAGCATGGGCAGCCATTCTGCCCAGGCATCGACCACCACTCCCCCTGGGTATTCATGGTCAACGGGCAACCAGGGCCTGAGCAGATGCAGCAGTTCAATTTTCAGGTCATTTGACATCAGAATACCGAGTGCCATCAACCCCACCATCGCCCAGAGCGGAAAGCTCTGCCGAAGCACCGGATAGAGACCGAGCAGATGGCGTGACCAGATCCATAGGCATGCCCCCCAGACAATCAGCAGAATCCACCAGCCGACACGAAAGGATGGCAGCATCCGGGCTGCCTGCAGACTGGGATTTTTAACCTGAAAGACACCCTGGGTCGATATCAGCGAAATTCTGAAACAGACCTGCCCCAGATCATCAGGTATCGATAAAGCCGTCTCATAGCGAGTCCAGGGTTGTGCCCGTTTGAGCTGCACCAGACAATTGTTCAGTTGGTATTGTTTCTCGCCATGGTTGTCTTGCAACAGCAAACCCACCTTGGCCTCGTTCCAGGGTTTCTCACCCAGAATCAGTGGCTCCGCTCGAGCCTCAATGAGGATCCGTGCCTGATCAGGGAAGTCCCTACGATTGAAGCATTGGAAAACCGACGAACTCTGTCGAGGCGAGGTATTCGACAGGGTTAACACACCTTCTTCAAACCGCACGCCCTTTCGATTCCCACCGACCTGCCAGAAGCCCTCCCCCCGGGCAAAGCCAGGATCGGCAAGCATCTGGCCGCCAACCGGAACATAAGCCGTTATCAGTGTAAAATAGAGCCAGGTCAGAATAGACAGACCTAGCGCTACCAGATAGTGGCGCAACACAGCCACCGGCAACATCCCTGTCATATCGGCCAACCCCCGGGCTCAGGGCAGACGCAGAAAATGGTTGCGGTAGAAGTGCAGCTCAGCGATGGAATCGCGGATGTCATCCAGAGCCAGATGCTTGCCTTGCTTGACAAAACCTTCACTCAGGCTGGGCGCCCAACGCTTGACCAGCTCCTTGAGTGTACTGACATCGAGATTGCGGTAGTGAAAATAGGCTTCGAGCTCCGGCATGCGGCGCGCCAGGAAGCGCCGATCCTGGCAGATACTGTTGCCACACATGGGAGAGGCCCCGGGCGGCACCAGATCGTTGAGAAACGCCAGGGTTTGACGCTGGGCTTGAATTTCATCGACGGTACTGGCACGGACCCGTTCCAACAGACCGGACTGGGTATGCTGACGTTGATTCCAATCGTCCATGGTGTCCAGTTTCGCATCTGACTGGTGGATCGCGATCACCGGACCTTCCGCCAGGATATTCAGATCCCCATCGGTTACGACAGTCGCGATCTCGATGATCTCATCGTGCTGGGTATCCAACCCTGTCATTTCCAGGTCTATCCAGATCAGATTCGTGGCATCTACAGGCATCTGTTATTCCCATGTAATTTTTCAGGGCGGATTCTAGCAGGAAGCGGCTTCAGCAGGGTACACTAGCGCCAATTTAATTATCCTGAATTCAGATGTAATGAGTCTTTTTACCCAAATTTTTCTCCTGTTTTTGATACTGGGTACCAGCCTGGAGATTTGGTTGTTGCTGCGGCATATGCAGTATGTCCGCGCCAATCGTGGCGAGGTTCCCGAGGCCTTCCGTGACAAGGTCAGCCTGCAGGAACACCAGAAAGCCGCGGATTACACCCAGGCAAAGGGACGTCTGGCCCTGGTTGAATTGCTGTTGGGTGCCGTTGTACTGCTCTTCTGGACACTGGGCGGCGGCATCGAGGGACTCATCCGGTTGAGCGCAAACTATGTAACGGGAGCGACCCTCAGTGGCCTGGCGCTTTTTTTCCTGTTCTTCCTGATCAACAGCCTACTGGATCTCCCCTTCAGCCTATACCGTACCTTTCGCCTGGAAGTCGCCTTTGGTTTCAATCGCATGACGGTGAAACAGTACGTCAAGGATCGCCTCATGGGATTGCTGCTCGGGATCCTCCTCGGCGGCCCACTGCTGTGGATCATCCTGATGCTGATGCAGGGTGCAGGGACCTATTGGTGGCTCGCCGCCTGGGTTGTCTGGATGGGCTTTACCCTGGGTATCAGCTGGGCCTATCCCCGCTTCATCGCCCCCCTGTTCAATGCCTTCACCCCCCTGGAGGCAGGCACGATGCGGGACCGGATCCAGAACCTGCTGCAGCGCTGTGGATTCACCAGTGAGGGGATCTTTGTGATGGACGGTTCCAAACGTTCCGCCCACGGCAACGCCTATTTCACCGGTTTTGGAAAAAACAAACGCATCGTATTCTTCGACACCCTGCTCGAAAAGCTCGACAGCGAGGAGGCGGAAGCGGTACTGGCCCACGAACTGGGGCACTTTCACCACAAACATATCCACAAACAGATGGGAGTCATGGCCCTGCTCTCCCTCGGGGGGCTTGCCCTGCTCGGCTGGCTCTCACAACAGACCTGGTTCTACCAGGGATTGGGCATCTCGCAGCCCTCCCAGGCCGCCGCACTGTTGCTGTTCATGCTGATCCTTCCGGTGTTCACCATATTCTTCACACCCCTGGGCAGCTTTTTTTCGCGACGCCACGAATTCGAGGCGGATCACTATGCCATGGAACAGAGCAACGGGGAGTATTTGGTTCGTGCACTGGTCAAACTCTACCAGGACAATGCCAGCACCCTGACACCGGACCCACTCTATTCGATGTTCCACGACAGTCATCCGCCCGCTCCGGTAAGGATTGCCCGGATTTCCCAACAGACGCCGGGTATTACCGGCTAATGGAGAGACGACCATGATCAAGATTCAGACGAGTATCGCCACCGTGGCCCTTCTGGTTTCCGTTGCTGCCCAGGCGGGAGATGAGCAAAAGGGTCAGGCCCTGTATAACGAAAGTTGTTTAAAATGCCACGGCAGTGAGGTCTATACCCGCACCGACCGACGCATCAACAACCTCCCGGCTTTACACAAGCAGGTCAGGTTCTGTGAGCAGAATCTGGGGCTCACCTGGTTCGATGATCAGATTGACGATACCGCTAGCTATCTGAACCAATCCTTCTACCACTTCAAACCCGATACCCAATAAACTCCAGGGCATGGCGAAACGTCGACTGACCCTGCAGCAGAAAAACCGCATCCAGGCGATTCAGGACAAGCGACGTCAGCGTCTGCAACACCGGGCGGACAAGGCTTTAAGCCAGGCCGGTGATCAACCATCCCTCGAAGGCCGGGTAATGATCCGGCATGGGGCGACCTTGGGAGTGCAAGCCCCCTCCGGAAGGATCATCTGCTGTCAAACCCGGCAGAACATCGGACATCCGGTCTGCGGCGACCGGGTGATCTGGCAACCGCTCGATGACGCTTCTGGCGTCGTCACGGCACTGCAACCCCGCCAAACCGTCCTCAGCCGCCCGGACTACAGCGGACGAAAAAAGCCCCTGGCGGCCAATATCTCACAACTGGTCATAGTCCTCGCACCCGTACCCGAGCCCAGTGGCTACCTGCTCGACCAATACCTGGTGACCGCGGAAACCATACAGATTCCCCCCCTCATCGCGGTCAACAAGGCCGACCTGCTCGAGGGCGAGACGGAATCGATCTTTTTCCGCAAGCTGGAACCCTACCGGGATATCGGCTATCCCATCGTCACGGTCAGTGCCCGGCAGGAACACGGATTGGACGCACTGATTCTGAAACTGCAGGGGGAAACCAGCATTCTGGTCGGACAGTCCGGGGTTGGAAAATCATCCCTGATCAATGCCCTGCTGCCAGACATCGAAGCGGAAACCGGTCGGCTTTCGAGCGCGACCGGCCTCGGCCGGCACACGACCTCGGCGGCCACCTGTTACCATCTGCCCCAGGGCGGCGAGCTCATCGACTCTCCCGGGGTAAGAAGTTTTCGCCTAACCCACTTGAATCGCCAGGAATTGGAACAGGGTTTTCGGGAGTTTCACGACTACCTCGGACAGTGTCGGTTCCACAACTGCACCCACGAACATGAACCCGATTGCGCGGTTCGAAACGCCATGGAGCGGGGTCAGATTCATCCCCTGAGGCTGGAGAATTTTCTCCGACTGCAGAAGAGTGTTTCCGGTTGAGAGGAGGCCCGGGACCGTGCTGTTCCAACGCTAAAGTTCATGACCCAGGGAGACTGACCCTTACCGAGACCCCGCCCAGGATCTTCGAATCAGCGATTTCGATTTGCCCGCCATAGGCGGTCACGATATCGGAAGCAACCGCAAGGCCAATACCCTGCCCCGGTTGCTGGGTGTCCGCTCGATGGCCCCGATGAAACACCGCTTCGACCTGATCGGTCGGTATACCCTTTCCGTCGTCCTCGATGAACAAGGTCAAGCTGTTATCCTGGCGACCGGTGACACGCACCCGTTGGCGGCCGTATTTGCAGGCGTTTTCCATGAGATTTCCCAGTATCTCCATCAGGTCGCCTTCATCTCCGGCGAAAAGACACCGCGCATCCACCACCAGTTCCCATTGAATGGCCTTGTCACGATAGACTTTCGACAGGGTGTTCGCAAGACGCTCGACCAGGGGCTTGGCGGCGACGTTACCGGTCAACACCTGCTGACCGGATGCCGCAGCCCGATGCAACTGATGACTAACGATCTGGTTCATACGCTCAACCTGTTCCCGCAAGGTGTCCGAGGGCTGACCGCGCTCCTGATCCGCAAGGCTCTGGAGTATCGCCAGGGGGGTTTTCAGACTGTGCGCCAGATCACCGAGACTGTCCCGGTAGCGTTGCTGTCGGGCGCGCGCGTGCAGGATGAGGGAATTGATACTGGAGGTCAGGCGAGTGAGTTCACGGGGATAGGCGCCGTGCAACTGTTCGGCCTTTCCCGACTCGATCTCGGCCAGGGCACCAGCCACCTGACGCAAGGGACGCAACCCCCAGTTGAGTACCCAGCCCTGAGCCAGGAGCAACAAAAAGGCGGCCCCACCCAGCCAGAGGAACAGGGTGTTGCGAAACGCCGAAACCTGTTCCTGAACCGATTGCAGGTCTTCGGCCACACTCAGGACATATCGACGTTCCTTGCCATGAAAGTCCTCCCAGACCACGCCAAAGTTCAATCCCATGACCTCCCGGTCAGCCAGCTTGAAATTATCGATTTCGGATTCACCTGGGGGAATCTCACGACTGAACTCAAAACTCTGTCCCAGAGCGGAGGCGGAGCGCCAGCGGTAGCCCGTTGCATAATTCCTGACCTGGGCATAGAGACCCGAGTCCGGACGGTTGAAACGGGGGTCCGTCAGCACCTCCGGCATCACCATCTGCCCTTCATCCCCTTCCTCAGCCGCCGCCAACAGGGCGTACACACTGCTGTAGAGGCGGGTCTGCAAGGCCTCATCACTGGCCGAGCGAAAGGCCTCGTCCAACGACCAGCCGGTCAACCCCAGAAATGCGCCCAACACCAGACTGGCGGCCAACAGCAGTCGTTGATGGATGGAGATGGGTTGTCTCGATGTTGAATTGTCCGAACCATTCATGGGATCAGGGCAGGTTTCTCGCTCTTATCAGCCCGATGAGTCTGAATCCGAATAGTGCCCGGGAGTCCCAATGGGCCGTTTGCACATTCCCCGAGGTCCGGTTAAAACGATATCAACGGGTTTGCCGAGATTCACTGACTGCGCTCCAATGCAAAGCGATATCCCCTACCCCGCAAGGTTTCGATGGGCTTGTAATCTTCCTCCGGATCCAGCTTCTTGCGCAGGCGTCTCACAAAGACTTCGATGGTGTTGCTGTCGCGGTCCCAATCCTGTTCGTAGATATGTTCCGTAAGATCGGTCTTGGAGACGACTTCTCCGGCGTGCAGCATCAGGTATTCCAGAACCTTGTACTCGTAGGCGGTCAGATCCACCGGCGCCTCCCGGACACTGACGCTCTGGGTTCGTGTATCCAGGGAGATCGGTCCTCCGGAGATTACCGGCTGGGACCACCCGGCTGAACGCCTGAGCAAGGCATTGAGTCGAGCCAACAGTTCCTCGATGTGAAAGGGTTTGACCAGATAATCGTCCGCACCGGCCTCAAGCCCCTCGACCTTGTCCTGCCAATTGCCCCGCGCGGTGAGTATGAGAATGGGAAAATGCTTGTCCAGTTTACGCAATTCCCGAATCAGCTCGATACCGGAGAGTTTCGGCAGACCAATATCGATGATGCCGACATCAATACCATACTCCCGTCCAAGAAACAGTCCGGCACGACCATCCTCGGCACTGTCCACGGTGTACCCCTGTTCCCGGAGCCGGGCAGCCAGGGGTTCACGGATATCGGTTTCATCTTCTACCAGCAGTACACGCACTTCAGACCATCCTATTCTCGCTCGTGTGGTGTATTCATTAGCGTCGGGAACCACCCTCGCCACCCTTGTCATCGGCATGGATCTGCATGCGCCGAACCTTGCCGTCCTGGGTCAATATGCGAATATTGTAGACCGGGCGCCCATCCTGACTAAGGGTTTCCGCCGAAATCACCCGACCGCCGGTCCTTTGTTTGGCCTGCTGAACCGCCTGATCGAGACTTATATCCGCATGTGCCCGCGCAGCCCCCAGCAACACTGTGGCCAGTGTTGTGATTACAACGATAATACGTCTGCACTTACCCATAACTCATCTCTCTCAAGCCCTGTTCATATCGTTCTGATAGCAGAATTGCCATTCCGATTCACATACCTTCTCGGCCGTTATTACGAAATTTCAAGCGTTATACCCTTTTCACCTGGGGATTGCGATCATCCCCAGTCGGGGAGGAACGGCTTAATAGTCTGAACGCACACTGACATTCACCGGAATCCGGTCACCGGGATGCTCACGGGTGAAGGTGTGGAAAAGCCGTCCCTTGTAGCGATAAGTCACATCATATCCCTGGAGACGCTCCTCTTCATAGGTGTGCTGGATCACCTCACAGCGCCGCTCCCGGGAAGTCACAACCCGGCCGGAATAACCCGTGCGGGTCAAATCATGACCAATGGCGCCGCCCAACAGGGTGCCGGCCAGGGTAGCCGCATCCTTACCCCGGCCACGACCACGGCTGACCGAGTTGGCGACCACACCACCGATGATGCCGCCCAATACGGTGCCGGTATAGCGCCGTTCGTCGGGCACATAGTGATCGACCTCCTCTTCCCAGCAGCTGCGCTCCGGTTCGGTGACCTCGACGGTACGATACACCGGATCCACGTCGATGACTTTAGCGGTATCACGATAACCGTCATGATGTCCGGCATTCGCCGCAAGGGAAAAGCTCATCAATAAGACAGTGCTGATCAGCGCGTTGATTTTCATGACATTCTCCTGAATTCCAGTGATTGGGAGCGGATTTTCATCCGGTATGCTGGAAGTTTAGGGAGTGCTAACTGAACAGCGCCTGAACACTTAAAGGATGCCGTACATCTATGTGCCGGGGAGTTACTCCTGCAGCCGATGCCAGACTAGGATTCGATTGTTGACCGGCATCTCGATGTCTTCCGTGAAGCCAAGCCCCTGCCGCTCCGCCAACCCGTTGAGTGCTTGAAAATCCCGGATACCGCTGCGGGGGTCCCGGGCATGCAACCACTGGTCAAAACGGCGATTGCTCTCACTGGTGTACTGCCCCGCGTAATTGAATGGCCCGTAGAGCAGGAACAATCCCCCGGGTTTCAATACCCGTTGAATGCCTTCAAACAACCGCTCAACCTCGGGCCAGGACATGATATGAGTGGTATTTGCGCTGAACACCGCGTCAAATTGCGTCTCGGGCCAACTGCCTGAGACATCAAGGAGAATGGGGTCAGGCAGGTTTCCCAACCGGGCATACTCAAGCCAGGCGCGGATGCCTGGGAGATTTTCCAGGCAGTCGCTGGTCTGCCAGATCAGATCCGGCATGGCGGCAGCAAAGTGGATCGCGTGCTGACCGGTACCGCTGCCGATTTCGAGGAGCGTTTCGGCCTCCTGGAGCAGTGGCTGAATCACCCGGAGAATGGGCTGCTTGTTCTCCTCACAGGCTTCCGAAGAGGGTCTCGCGGTCATACCCAGTCCCGAGGCATAAGGTAACGCTCATACAGCCGGGCTTCCGCGGAACCCGGTTCGGGTTGCCAATTGTAACGCCACTTCACCAGGGGAGGCAGAGACATCAGAATGGATTCGGTTCTTCCCCCTGATTGAAGTCCGAACAGGGTCCCGCGGTCATAGACCAGGTTGAATTCCACATAGCGACCACGCCGGTAAAGTTGAAAATCCCGTTCCCGCTCTCCGTAAGCCACATCCCGGCGTCTGTGCACGATGGGCAGATAGGCGCTCAGATACCGCTCGCCCACGCTCTGCAGGAAATTGAAACAGGTTTCAAAACCCCACTCATTGAGATCATCGAAAAACAGCCCTCCGATGCCCCGGGGTTCCGCTCGGTGTTTGAGGTAAAAATATTCGTCACACCACTGCTTAAAACGGGGATAGACCTGGTCGCCAAAGGGTTGGCAGGTGCCCCGGGCAACATCATGCCAGTGCCGACAATCCTCATCGTAACCGTAATAGGGTGTAAGATCGAAACCGCCGCCAAACCACCAGACCGAAGACTGATCCGGTTTTTCCGCAACGAAAAAGCGCAGATTGGCGTGAGAGGTCGGAACATGAGGGTTGCGGGGATGGATGACCAGGGACACCCCCATCGCCTCGAAGGAGCAGCCGGCAAGTTCGGGTCGGTGGGCCGTGGCGGAGCCAGGCAGTCCCTCGCCCATGACGTGGGAAAAGTTCACCCCCGCCTGCTCGAACAACTTCCCACCCTCGAGTACCGCACTGACACCCCCCCCTTGCAGCCCCTCATCCGGTTCCCTTTGCCAACTGTCGATTCGGAATCGTGCTTGACCCTCCTCCTCTTCCAGTGCGCAACAGAGTGTCTGCTGCAGATTCAACAGATACGCTTTGACCTTGGTTTTGTCCGGAGTGTCCATTACGCAACCACCCTGTTATTTGTGGATCTATCGAGACGCTTGAGGAAAACGCGCATCTGTTTGACGGCCTGCGCGTCCCCTATTGTAACAATCCCCTTGGCCAGTATATGGTGCAAAGTTCCATGCAGTTTATCGGGTAGGCATAATCCAGTATGTTTGTAATATTTAATTTAGCCATCGGAGGAGTAATCTTCCGCTAATGGTACCCCGTCATAGATTCTGTAACATTCAGAGCCGTCCACGATGACCAGAATCACCACACCGATACGGTCGCAAACCATGAACCCGACGCTACAGTCCGCGCGGAACCGGAACCTTCCGAGATGACCCTCGAGAAAGCACGCGAGATCATACGCCAGCAGATCAGTTTCGGCAGCGGTTACAACCGCAATGCGATACGCCTGCTGCTCGGTGAGGTGCAGCGCCAGTTTGGCCTGGACACCGGTGATCGATTGATCCGGGAATTTGACCTGGAAAACATCTTTGGGCTCAAACCCGGCACCGATTTCACCCGGGTGGGTCAGTAAACCCGACTGGGGTTAAATCAACAAACCCTTAACGCTTCACAGGCTGTCAAGCCCCCGGGACAAATCCCGTTTAATATCTGACAGATTCTCCAACCCTACCGCGACACGGATCAAACCGTTACCTATGCCCACTTCACTGCGCTGCTCCGCTGTCAGGCGTCCGTGGGTGGTGGTTGCCGGATGGGTAATGGTGGTCTTCACGTCACCCAGATTGGCGGTGATGGAGAGCATACGGGTCTCGTCCACAACCCGCCAAGCCGCGGTCTGGCCACCTTTGACGTCAAACGCCAGAATGCCACCCGGTGCTTTCTGCTGCCGGATAGCCAGATTGTTCTGGGGATGACTCGAGAGCCCCGGATAATAAACCCGTTCCACCTGGGGATGCTGGTCGAGCCACTCCGCCAACAGTTGAGCATTACGTGAGTGGGCCTGCATGCGCAGATTCAGGGTCTCCAAACCCTTCAGAAACACCCAGGCATTGAAAGGACTCATCGACGGACCGGCGGTTCTCAACACACCGTACACCGCCTCGCCAACCAGGGTTTCACTACCTACAACGGCTCCGCCCAGACAACGTCCCTGACCATCCAGATATTTGGTTGCGGAATGCACCACGATATCCGCGCCCAGACTCAGAGGTTGTTGCAGGGCAGGCGTGCAAAAACAGTTGTCGACCACTAACAGGGCCTGATGGGCATGGGCCAGATCCGCGAGTTGTTTGATATCGGCGATCTCTGTCAGGGGGTTGGATGGAGTTTCCAGGAATAACAGCCGGGTATTCGGACGCATGGCCGATTGCCAGGCGGAGAGCTCATCCACTGGTACATAGCTGGTTTCTATACCGAAACGGGACAGATATTTATCGAACAGCATCGTCGTACTACCGAATATACTGCGTGACGAAACCAGATGATCTCCGGACTGCAGCAGGCCCATGCAGGTTGCGAGAATCGCCGACATACCCGAAGCGGTAGCAACACAGCGCTCACCGCCTTCCAGGGCCGCGAGACGTTGTTCGAACATCCTGACCGTCGGATTGGTAAAGCGGGCGTAGATGTTCCCGGGTTCGTCACCACTAAACCGGGCTGCCGCCTCGGCGGCGCTACTGAACACGAAACTGGATGTGGTAAAGATCGGTTCCCCGTGTTCCCCCTCCGGGGTACGGTGATGGCCACTGCGAATGGCCAGGGTATCGAACCCCAGTCCCGGATCTTGATTCTCCTCCATACTTTCGTCCTCACAACCTGTTGATTATCAGTATTTGAACCCGGCAACCCGAGCCTGGTGTAGTGTCCTATACTAGTGTATCACGCATGGGTTAAAGACCGGCCGTAACAACCGCCACCCATTCCGGCGAAGCGGCAGGGTAGCGGAGAGCGACCCATGGTTATCGAGACACTTCCTGGGCAAGGGGTGAATCGATCTGCTGCGCGAAATAGGATTCCAGAAATTCATCAAAACTCATCGCGTCCGCCGCCTCGATCTCATGTTGACGATGTTGGGAATCATCCGCTTCCTGCACAAGAAGCCGCTGGACCGTATCCGAACCCGCCTGATGGGTGAAATAGTGCCGGTGCTGCTTGGAGATGCGATGCGCGAATTCGAAAAAGCTCTCGCTCCGACTTCGCATCTCAGCGAGCATTTGCGCAGATGGTGTCAGGTCGGCATCCATCAGTTTCTGTTTCTGCAGCATCAGACTGTGTGCATAGGGTTTGTGCGCATTTCCCTGATCCAGGATTTCACACAAAGGTGCCAACTCATTGCAAATCTCCAGCCCCCATTGCCGAAGCGAACAGCGCTGGTCCAGTCGACGCAGTTTGAGGTCGGGATCCCGCCCGTTGTGCGCCGCGGCCAATTCGTTCCAGTCGATCGCATGTTGTTCCGCCACATTGATCGGAGGACTTTCATGGAGTATCGAAAATAACATCAGGGCTTCAATGAAGTACACCTGCTCTTCAGCGATTCCCAGGGGATGAAAGGGATTGACGTCCAATGAGCGAAGTTCCACATAACGAACCCCTCTGCTCTGCAGGGCATGAATCGGCTTTTCCATCATCTCAGGAATCTGTTTGGGGCGAACAGTACTGTAATATTCGTTTTCGACCTGAAGTATGTTCGCATTCAACTGCTCATACTGACCGTCCACTTTGACTCCAATTGCCTGATAGATCGGACAGGGCGTTTCAATGGCGCGGGAGAGTGTCTCGATGTAGGCATTGAGACAGTCATAGCAGGCCTTGATACCGGTACCCTCCTCCTTGCTGTTCTGGTAACCGATATCCCCCATGCGCAGTGAGGTTGCGTAGGGTTCATAGTAGGTATGCGGATCGAACTCCTGCAGTGTGGTGGGACGTCCACCCAGAAACGATTTGCAGACGGCTGGCGAAGCACCGAAAAGATAGGGTATCAACCATCCGATACGCTGCAGGTTCCGCAGCATGCCGAAATAGGCTTCTGAGATAAAATCCCGGCTGGAACCCGTGCCGCCCTCAAGTTGCTGGTAAAACTCCCAGAAATCCTGTGGCAGGGAGTAGTTGAAGTGTACTCCTGCAATGACCTGCATCACCCGACCATAACGGTGACCCAGACCGCGACGATAGACTGTTTTCATCAACCCGGCATTGGAATGTCCGTACTGAGCGATGGGAATCTGGCTATCCCCTTCTACCAGGCAGGGCATACTGGCGGACCAGAGAATCTCATCGTCGAGGTGTCGATGTAAGAAGTGGTGTGCCTCAAACAGGAAATTCAGCACTTGCGCACGATTCGCCGAGGGAGGTGTGATGATCTCGGTCAGTGCCTCGGAATAGTCCGTGGTGATGTAACGGTTTGTCAGAGGCGAGCCGAGGGGAGCAGGATGGTTTTTTTGGGATATGCAACCCTTCGGCGAAACCCTCAGCCCCTCCTTTTCGAGGCCGATCAGTCCGTCTTTCAGCAGCCCGAGGTAACCGGCCTGGCTAAAACCGTTCAAACGATTATGAAGTGTTGAGTACAAACTGATTCCAAGAAAGAACGGATGTCGGGCAGTGTCTTGTCAGGTCTTTGACAATCCAGAATACTCACCCGGTCATCCGAATTAATACGGATGGCCGAGTGAATTAGTTTACTGGTAATGATGCTCTTTCGATAGACCCTCTGCAGACAGATGCTTGGTCGAAAGTGTTTTTAACGCATCACTGCCAAGGGCGCCTTGGAACGAATTGAATCCACCAGAATGCGCGCGGCCTCGTTGAGTTCGATACGATGAGCCGCCTCCATCTCCTTCTCATCAGGATCATCGTCCCTATCCGATTGATCCGATGCTTTGATGGCATTCATTCCCTGGGATACCCGGAACCGGTTCTTGAGCAGCAACCGTTCATGTTCACGATTATCCCATTCGTTACGGCGTTTTTTCTCAAGCAAACTCACTTCTTTGCGTTTATCGAGTTCGGAAAAACGCTTCCCCTGATCAATCAACATCTCGAATCCGGGATCCTTTTCGATACGGTGTTGATGGTGTTCGAGCAAGACCAAGGATGTTTCCGAACCTTTGACCTTGAAATGAGCCGGGTCGATATGCGCCCAGGGCAAGGCGTTGTCCAGTGATCGTTCGCCATAATCTTGAGAAAACCGCGCAGTGGGAAATTGGATATCGGGAATCACTCCCCGGTGCTGGGTGCTTCCACCATTGATCCTAAAGAATTGTGCCATGGTCAAGCGAAGCCGCCCAAGGTCCTTGTTACGACCTGGCACGAACCGGCTCAGGTCGACCATGGTCTGTACCGTACCCTTGCCGTAGGTGGGTTCACCAATCACGATACCCCGTTTGTAATCCTGGATGGCACCGGCGAAGATCTCGGAGGCCGAAGCACTGTTGCGGTCCACAAGAACGGCCAACGGACCGTCGTAAGCGATATCCTGATCGGGATCCTGCTCGACCTCAACCTTGCCCATCGCATCTTTAATTTGAACCACCGGTCCGGAGTCGATGAACAATCCCGTCAGTTCCGTCGCCTCGGAGAGTGAACCGCCTCCATTTTCACGAAGATCAATCACGATACCGCTGACGCCCTGTTGTTTCAGTTTCGCCAGCAGGTCACGAACATCCCTCGTGGTGCTGCGAAAATCCTCCTCACCCCGGGCTTCGGCCCCGAAATCCCGGTAAAAGGTGGGCACTTCGATCACCCCGATGTGATAGTTCTCCATTCCATCGAGATCCTCGATGATGTAGCTCTTGGCCGCCTGATCCTCAAGTTTGATCTTGTTGCGAACCAGTGTAATGGTTTTACGCTTCCGACCGTCCCCCTTGGGTAGAACCTCGAGTTGTACCACGGAACCCTTGGGGCCGCGTATCTGCTCCACAACATCCTGCAGCCGCCATCCGACGATGTCCTGGATTCGACTTTCGAGTCCCTGGCCGACACCGACAATCCGGTCCCCGGCATGCAGCTGGTCACTGAGCTCAGCCGGTCCACCTATGATGGTTTTCTGGACGACCGTATACCCATCCTCGTCCTTCAGAACCGCACCGATTCCCTCCAGGGAAAGACTCATGCTGATGTCGAAATTTTCCGAGGTACTGGGGGACATGTAACTGGTATGCGGTTCCAGACTGTAGGTATAGGCGTTGATGAAGGCCTGGAAAACATCGGTACTGTTGAACTGCTCGACCCGGCTGAGCAGGCGCTCGTAACGGCTCTTCAACGTATCCCGGATCTCGTCATCCGATTTATCCATCAGTCGCAGGTCGAGAAAATCATTCTTCACCCGTTTGCGCCAGATATCCTCGAGTTCCGCCCGGGTCTGGGCCCAGGGTTCGTCCTTGCGCTTGAATACATAGGTTTCGTCGAGGGTGAAATCAAACTTCCCGTCAACCAGCTTGAGAGCATGTGTCACCGCTTCATTGACCCGTTTTCGGTACAGACGGAAGATCTCGAAACCGGGATCGATGCGGGCATTCTTCAGGTAGTCGTCCAGCTTGTCCCGGTAGTTGGAAAACTGGGCGATATCTTTGGCCAGAAAAAATGTGCGATTCGGATCCAGTTCATCGAAATAACGTTCCAAGATCGCTTTGGACATGGCATCGTCCAAAGCCACATCTTTGTAATGGTATTTTTCGATAACCTTGACGATGACGCTGGCAGTCTGCTGCAGCTCAGGCGTCGACTGGAGTTCTTCAATCGGTACGAGCTGCCGACTGGCCCAGGAAGACAGGGACACGGCGAACAGAAGCACGCCCCCAAACAAACCTCTAACTACCCGATATTTCATGTATTTACCTGGTTTCATGGCACTCGACATAATCACAATTCAGCCCCTAACGGGTTAATTTCAATACGAATTCGACTTTTTTTCCAGTATTCTGGTTCCGTAGTAACCGAAAAGCAAAACCAGATCACTGGTTTTGGACCAATTTGCGCCCTCAGGGCAGCCACCGGATCGGGATCAGACAATCAAAAACCCCGATGCAACCCCTGCACGACATCGAGATAGCCGACAGTTTCAGGATCAATATTCCCATGACGAATGAGAAAATCGATCACCACCAGATTGCAGTTGGGTTTGAACTCATCGGTTTCCGCAACCCATTGGAGGACCTCATCCACAGGGACGAGTCGGAACTCCGCAACCTCCCCATCGGTATTGAAGGGCACGAACTCGGGTGGCAGTTCCAGATCGTAGCAGTAGAGGGTGTCCGGCTTCAGGCCCACGGAAGTCTCCCGGCAATAGGACAAAGCACCCACCGGCTTGGCCCTGTCGGCCAGATCCGGTGGAATACCGGCCTCCTCCATGCATTCCTTTCGTAAGTTATCCCGCAGTGACAAACCATAAGGCAGTCCACCGGCAACCATGTTGTCCAGACGATTGGGGAAATTGACCCGATCGGCCGAACGGCGCGCGATCCACAGAGAGAGATCCCGGCCCTCGCGCACGTATCCGTTCATGTGTTGACCGTATGCCCGCAATCCAAAATAGGGTGCCGCCGCCCGATCGATGGTTGCAATCGAACCTTCCCGGCCTGTATGCGTAACGGGATATCTCTCACCCTGTCGATGGGTCATGACCCCCTTGCGAAGAAGCGCATCCACCACTTCATCAAGAATCCGACTGCGGGTCTCGAAACGGTCGAATTTTTCCTTCAGGTGGATGCCATCCGACTTTGATTCGAAATATTCCGGCCACTCTGAAAGTGCAGACCAGACAGGTTCCTTGAGATATCCGATACGCCGGGAGGCAAAGAAAAACCCTCTGAAATTCTCCCTTTTCCACTGATTCAGATGGGTAATGTGGCGATGTAATCCCTGCAAATTCATAGCTCTGACTTCTGTTCCAAACAACCGTTTCTCAAGACACTTGGGTTTGAAAGCCGCCCATTTTCTTCCTTGCAATGTAACTGATACACCCCGGACACCACAAACCGAATATACCGCTTCGATCTCGATTGCGATGCAAACGCTCTGTTGACAGCCGGCGATAATTACACTAATTTCTGTTTATACTGAAATTACTGATCATTCATAATTTCATTAATCACCAGGAGTAACCTCATGAGAATTCTGATCACAGGTGGTAACGGATTCATCGGCCGTCATCTGGTTGCAACACTGAGTGCGAGAGGCCACCAGGTCGTAGCGGGCGTTCACGGGAGATCACCCGGCACTCCGGGAGCGGAAGGATCCTCAAGCATGAGCATCGATTTCACAACCGATAGCCATACCCATGCCTGGCGACAACGTCTGTGCGGATTCGATGTGGTTATCAATAGCGTCGGGATTGTCCGCGAACACGGCAAACAGACCTTTGAAACACTGCATACAAAAGCACCGATCGCCCTGTTCCGTGCCTGTCAGCAATCCGGAGTAAAGCGGGTCATCCAGATATCTGCCCTTGGAGCAGCACCCAATGCCAGCAGTCGCTATCATCGCAGCAAGTGGCAGGCAGACGACTATCTGAGCACACTGAATCTCGACTGGGTGGTCATCCGTCCATCCATCATCTATGGCCCGGGCGCGAAGAGCATGATGTTCTTCAAAACCCTTTCGGTGCTCCCCCTTGTCCCGCTCATAGGGGATGGCACGCAGTCCATACAACCGATCCATATCGATGATTTCTGTAAAGTGATCGTTCAGGCAATCGAGTCGCCAGAACTGGCGCGAAAACAGATCGACATCGTCGGACCTGAACCCCTTCAATACCGAGCGCTCATGCGTCAGTTGCGACTTTGGCATGGCTTGGGTGAACCCAAATTCCTCAAACTGCCGGATCGGCTGGCATACCTTCTTGCCGGGTGTTTCAGCTGGAACCGGGAACTACCCATGAGCCCAGAAACCGTGGGAATGCTGATCTCGGGAAATACCGGCGATGTGCGTGAAACTGCCGAAATCTTGAAAGCCAAACCCTCCCGATTAGAGTCGTGGCTCAGGGAAACACCGAGCGAAACCTCCGACCGATGGTACGCAAGACTCTATTTTGTACGCATACTGTTACGCATCGCGATCGGTTTTGTCTGGCTCCATACGGGCTTGATCTCAATATTCGCAGTACCTTCGACCCACAGTTTCGGCTTATTGCAGCAGGTCGGCATCCCCTCCCAAGCCGCCCCACTATTTTTGTATGGCGCATCCTTGCTCGACATAGCTCTGGGTCTGGCCACGCTGTTTGCCTACCGCATCCAATGGATTGGCGGGTTCCAGATGATGATGATCATGGGCTACAGCACCATCATCACCCTGTTTCTTCCCGAGTACTGGTTTCAACCCTTTGGCCCGATCAGCAAGAATCTGCCTTTATTGGTGAGCACCTACATCATGATGATCCTGGAGAAAAGAACATGAACGAATATCTGCTGGTGAAATGGATCCATATCCTCAGTGCGACCCTGCTTTTCGGAACCGGTTTGGGAAGCGCCTTTTATAAATGGCTCACCGATCGAAGCGGTGACCTCCACGCCATTGCGGTAACCAATCGATTGGTTGTGATTGCCGATTGGCTCATCACCACACCAACGGTGCTCATACAGCCTGTCAGCGGACTCTGGTTGTTGCATCTGATGGACATACCCCTGAATCAGGGATGGGTGATCTTAACGATCATCCTGTATGCCATCGCCGGAATCTGCTGGCTGCCGGTTGTCTGGCTGCAGATCCGGATGCGGAATATGGCGCAGCAAGCCTGCCAACGCAACTTGAAACTTGGAGAACAATATCAACATCTGGCCGACATCTGGTTCATTCTTGGAATCCCAGCCTTCACGGCCATGGTCGTGATCTATTTTCTGATGGTGTTTAAACCGACATTTCTAGCTTGAGGGAACGTACATGCATTCAAACAAACAGGAACCCGTAATAAAAAAGGCCTTAGGAAATGAATGGAAAAAACTGGCGCCCGCGGTCAAACGACATTATGACCTGAATCCGGAGTCCCAGGACAGCCTAACCCTTGTGGGGATCATGAACGAGGTCTACCACTCACCCGTGGCCAAGTTGTTTGTCCTTGTAGGTAGGATATTCGGAGCACTGGTTTCCCAACAGGGGGTAGAGATCGCGACCGTGGTTCGAAACCTGGCTCAAACCCGCGAAGAAAACATGTTGATGTGGCATCGAACCCTCTATTTTCATGACAAGGAACCCGTCATTTTCGAATCGCGCATGGTTACGGAAAATCCGAATGAGGTCATTGAATTCGTGAAGTTTGGCATGGGTATTCGCATGAAGCTGTCGGTTGTCGACCAGGCCCTGGTCTATCGCGGCATCAGTTACTTGTGGAAAATCGCCGGCTTCTCGATCCCTCTACCCAACTGGCTGCTGCTGGGAGAGGCCGAGATTATCGAAAGCGCCTGCGCCGACGACAAAGTACAGCTCGATTTCAAAATCCGCCATCCCCTGCTCGGCACCACTTTTCGATACTCCGGAACGTTCAGCATTACGGAAAGAGTTTGCGATGTGTCGAATATTGATGGGTGAGATAACAAACTGCGCTTTGTGTTTGATGAAATTCAATGTTATTAATCCCAAACTTTGTTGGAATGCGGGCACTTAAAACAGGAGGCAATATGTACGAATTTAACACTGAAATCGATCTCCCCTTTGAACAGGCCGTGGAGCGCGTCAAAGAGGTCCTCATGAGCGAACATCTGGGAGTTGTCAGCGATGTGGACGTTCAGGCCATCTTCAAAAATAAAATGGATAAATCCATTCCGGCTTACCACATTTACGGCGCGTGCAACCCAGGGCTTGCGGATCGGGTCATCCGTGACGAACCGAACGCCGGCACTCTGCTGCCTTGCAATTTCATCATGCGTGAGGCTGAAAACGGTAAGGTCGTGGTGAGTTTCATGGACCCGGTGACCATCCTGGCGCACTGTACCACCGATGAGCCGAAGCAGGTTGCCGTGGAAGCCAAGGAAAAGTTACTGCGGGTGGTCGAAAAACTGAACGCCTGATCAGGACTCAGACCCCGAACAGGAGCGACCTAATTGCCTTGCGATTGGTCCAGGATGTGGCCAATCGCAAGGCTTGCCGAGCGTTCAGCCATCGATAGGCATTGTGTTCAGCCGACTGCAACCTTGGGGATCGTCGATACGGCGCCATCCAGGCGAACCAGTGTTCCGTGTTGACGAAATCACTTCGACCATAACGCCCTTTCCAGGCGGGTAGAATCGGAAAGTTCACCCGGCATCCCAGATCCCGTAAACCTGTACCGGCCATCAACCCCGTCTCTTCGTAGAGCTCCCGCCGCGCAGCCTGGATTGGCGACTCTCCCCATTCAAGACTGCCCGTCACCGACTGCCAGAAATGCCGGGGCTTGACCCGGCGCAACAGCAGCACCTCACCTCTGCGGGTATACACGACCACCAGTACCGATTCCGGCCGCTTTTTCAGTGCGCGAGACAAGATCGCGCTACCCTTTAGGGTTTGCTTTCCTCGACCACCGGTTTACGAACCCGGATAGACAGCTCGCGCAACTGATCAGCGGAAACCTCGGAAGGCGCCGAAGTAAGCAGACAGGCGGCTGTCTGGGTCTTGGGAAAGGCCATGACCTCACGGATCGAGGACGAACCGGTCAGCAGCATAACCAGTCGATCAACGCCAAACGCCAGTCCTCCGTGAGGCGGGCAACCGAACTTGAGCGCGCTCAGCAGGAATCCGAATTTCTCCTCGGCCTCTTCATCGTTGATCTCCAACAGCTTGAAGATCTTTTGCTGAACCTCCTGCTGATGAATACGGATCGAACCGCCACCCAGTTCGACCCCGTTCATCACCATGTCGTAGGCCCGGGACTTGCAGGCGCCCGGGTCGGAATCGAGCAGATCGATCTGATCGAGGATCGGAGATGTAAAGGGGTGGTGCAGCGGAGTCCAGCGATCGTGCTGTTCATCCCACTCGAACATGGGAAAGTCGATGACCCAGAGCGGTTTCCAGGTTCCTTGCAACAGATCCATGTCCTGACCCACTTTCACTCGCAGTGCCCCGAGGGACTCATTGACCACATGGGTCTTGTCCGCGCCGAAGAAGATCAGGTCTCCATCCTCAGCCGCGGTGCGCTCCAGGATGCCCTGCACCACCGAATCGGGGAGAAACTTGAGAATCGGTGACTGCAGACCTTCGACCCCCTTGGCCTTTTCGTTGACCTTGATATAGGCCAAGCCCTTGGCGCCGTAGATCCCAACGAACTTGGTGTACTCATCGATCTGCTTGCGGCTTAGGGAATTCCCCCCCGGAACCTTCATCGCGGCGACACGACCTTTCGGATCCTTGGCGGGTCCTGAGAAGACCTTGAACTCCACCTCCTGCATGAGATCCCGCAGATCCACCAATTCCAGGGGCACCCGCAGGTCGGGTCGGTCGGATCCGTAGCGTTCCATCGCCTCATCATAGGTCATGCGTGGAAAGGGATTGGGCAGCGCCACGCCCAGCACCTCCTGGTAGAGCTGACGGATCATCTCCTCGTTGAGGCGCATGATCTCATCCTCATCCATGAAGGAGGTCTCGATATCGAGTTGGGTAAACTCCGGTTGCCGGTCGGCGCGCAGATCCTCATCGCGGAAACAGCGAACCACCTGATAGTAACGATCCATACCCGACATCATCAGCAATTGCTTGAACAGCTGGGGTGACTGAGGCAAGGCGAAGAACTCCCCGGGGTGGGTACGGCTGGGTACCAGGTAGTCCCGGGCTCCTTCCGGTGTGGCCTTGGTCAGCATGGGGGTTTCGATATCCAGGAACCCCTGGGCATCGAGGAAGCGGCGCAACGTCTGGGTCACCCGGGAACGGATCCGGATCTTCTCCAGCATCTCCGGGCGGCGAAGATCGATGTAGCGATAGCGAAGGCGGATCTCCTCCGAGGCCTTTTCGTGTTCATCGAGTTGGAACGGAGGGGTCTCGGAGCGATTGAGAATTTCCAGCTCGAGTCCCAGGATCTCGATCTCGCCGGTGGGCAGGTCCTTGTTCACCGTCCCCTCCGGGCGGGCACGGACCCGACCCTTGATCCGCAGTACAAACTCGTTGCGAACCCCTTCCGCCAGGGAGAAGACCTCCGGGAGATCGGGATCGTAGACCACCTGCACCAGCCCTTCCCGATCGCGCAGATCGATGAAGATGACGCCACCATGATCACGCCGGCGGTGGACCCATCCGCAAAGTTCCACTTCCTGGTCGATATGGCTGCTGTTGATCTGTCCGCAATAATGGCTGCGCATGGCTGGTATCCTGTGAGAATTCGCTGAAATGTACCGAAAAGCGGGAATGGTACGGCTTGACCTTCAGCTCTGCAAGCCCAACACCCCAAACCTGCCCCGAGGCCTGGAAAAAATCGTGATTGAGTGTTCTAAGCTCAAGCAGGAACGGAATTTTTGCCCGACATCAGGGCCTAGGATCGGTCGATCACAAAACAGGAATTGGATGCCATGGGCTTTAGAATCGGCCGAATTGAGGGCCGATTCCGAATCATGGATGGTTGCGAAGTAATCCCGAACTCAATGACAGGCGCAGGAACCGCCGCCACAACCCCCGGAGGAATTTGATTCTGATTTGCTGCTCGACTGCCCCGAATCATGCAGGTTCTTCTTACTCCCGCCCTTGAAATCGGTCTCGTACCAGCCACTGCCCTTGAGACGAAAACCGGCGGCTGAAATCAGTTTCTGCAGCGTCTGCTGCTTGCACTCCGGACATTCGGTCAACGGGTCATCGCTCATCTTTTGCAAGGCCTCCAGCTCGTGGTTACAGGCCTCACAGCGATATTCATAGATCGGCATAAAATGTCCTCAATTTCTGTTCGAGATCGTCTGATACCACACTCGTGCGGTGTCAGGTAATTCCGCCCTATGATGGGGTCAATCGCGGGGGACTTCAAGAACCTTAAATCCGCAACAGCCGCGGGTAGTGAAAAACAGCCACCCGAGCGCGCGACGAACTCATTAACCTGAATCCGTGGGTTCAGGATTCATTCAAAACTCGTTATTGTCCCGCTCTCTTTGTTCCCGCCGGATTCTGAGCATCTCGCTCTGACGGCGGGTAATATGGCGAATCAAGGCATCTTGATCGGTGGGCCGAATCAGGGAGAAGTTGATCCGGATATGGTAGGGATAGTCGGGATTTTCCGCATGGGCCTCCTCCAGGTGAACCACCTCCCCGTAGGCCAGAACACCCGCATACGAGGGCAACAGCAGCATCTTCAGTTCGACCGTGGAGCCGGGCTCGATGCGCTTGTCACTGTCCATGGCCAGTCCACCGGCACTCAGGTTAACCGCCTGGGCCGGTTGTTCGAGCAATTCCCGCTCCTCGGTAAGGAAACTGCGCCCCAGGAGATTGATTTTTTCATCCAGCGCCTTGAGATAGTCGGCAATATCCAGGTCACGCTGCTCGATACGATGCAGGGAGGCGGACAGGTGTTGGCTGATTTCCTGCAATCGGGTCATCACGGTAAACCGGTCTCCCGCCCGCAGTTGCTGCTCAATGCTGACCGGCACCTGATCCTTATCGATTACCCGGCAACGCACCTGGATCGAGTCGTCAATACGGAAAAATTCTCGGCGTTCGTCCCGGTTTTCCTCATTTTCGGTAGACATCACGCAGGCTCCTAAATTCAGGGTGTGTCGTTCACGGACAGGGATTCGGATTCCGTATCTTCGCCACGTTTGATCACCAGTTCAACCCGCCGGTTCTTGGCCCGCCCCTCCGGGGTATCGTTGGATTCCAAGGGTTGGGAATCGGCATAGCCTTGAATCAAAAACCGGTTCGGATCAAGATCCGCATTGCTCAACATGGCATGCACCACCGTAACCGCCCGTGCGGAGGACAGTTCCCAGTTGGAACGGAAGCGCTTGGTTGAAATGGGAATATTGTCCGTGTGCCCCGCAACGATGATTTTACCCGGGGTTTTGGCGATCACATCGGTGATTTTGGAGATCACTTCGAAAAACTCGGGGTTGAGATTCGCCCGTCCTGATGGAAACGAGCCTTTCTCCTGAATGCGGATGATGATGTTGGTGGACTCAGTCTCCACGTGGATCACACCTTCGGTAATCTCCACCTCGAGCATCTGCTTCAACTCGGCGGCCTGCGCCTTGACCTCCTGCTCCAACTTGGCCTGCATGGCCGCCTTGGCTTCATCGATATCCAAAGAACTGGCCTGTTGCGATTCCCGTTGCAGAAATTCCTGTTCCACATCACTGGTGGTCTGGCGGATCTCATCCGTGATCGTCGGTTCCGGTTTTCCGGGACTGAATTCCTGCATGATCACGCTGGTCCCTTTAACCACTTCGACTTCCGCCACCTCCCGTTGCACGCCGAAGGCATCTTTCATCGACTCGGCCATCTTCTTGAAGCGCTGGGCATCCACTTCCGCAAAGGAGAGCAGCAGCACGAAAAAGCACATCAGGAGCGACATGAGGTCGGCAAAGGTGGCTAGCCAGGGCGGTAATCCCGCTTCACATTTGGGGCATTCGTCCGCCATGGCTCAGGGTTCATCCTGGGAGGGACGTTTGCCGGTTGGCAGATAGGTACTCAGGAGCTGTTCGAGCACACGAGGATTCATACCCTCCTGAATGCCCGAGATAGTTTCGATGATCAGCGACTTGTTGGTCTTTTCCATACCGCTGGCGCGTGCCAGCTTGTCCGCGATCGGTTGGGCGAAGGCATTGGCGATGACTGCGCCATAGAGGGTGGTTAACAGGGCCACGGCCATGGCCGGACCGATACTCGCCGGATCGGACATGTTGGAAAGCATCTGCACCAGGCCCACCAGAGTGCCAATCATCCCCATAGCCGGGGCCATGGACGCAATGTTCTTGAACATGGTCTGCCCCACTTCATGGCGTTGAATGGTCAGATCGATATCCTTGGTTAACAGCTTGTTGACCAGCACCGGATCGTGTCCGTCCACACACAGATTGATCCCCTGCTTGAGAAACGGGTTGGTGATCTCCTGGCCTTCGAGTGCCAACAAGCCATTCTTGCGGGCAATATCCGCCAATTCCACGGCTTCCGCAATGAGCGCTTTTGGATCATCGGTCTTGTAAAAAAAGGCCTTAAGCCCGATGCTGAAGGAACCTAGGAAATCGCCCAGGGTGAATTGCATCAGGGTAACCATGAAGGTTCCGCCGACAACGATCAGGACAGAAGGGATATTGACGAACAACATCACATCACCACCCGAGGCGATCGCCCCGATGATGATGCCAAAACCACCCAACAAACCTACGAGTGTTGCGATATCCACTTGTCTACCCCGCGCCTCCTCTATTCGGATCCCAGATTATGTCAATGAACCCTGCCCTGGGGATCGTCATCATTTGGAATGAGCGATTCTTTGACCTGCTTGGTTTAGCGGTCAAAACCAGGCAAACTTTAATTCCCTCAAACGATGTAAAAACACCGGGATTTCCCGGATCTGGAAATCGCTACAGTCCCACACTAACACTTGAAAATCATGGAAAAAAGCATACTCATCACCGGTTGTTCCAGTGGCATTGGACTTTGCGTTGCACAGGGTCTGCGCGAACGGGGATTCCGGGTTTTTGCCACCGCGCGCAACACTCAAGATGTTGCGGACTTGCAACAACAGGGATTCGAAAGTTGTCTTCTGGATTTGCGCGACAGCGTCAGTATTGGCGAGGCCCTGGATGATATCCTGACGCGCACCGGAGGTCATCTGTATGCCCTGTTTAACAACGGCGCCTACGGCCAGCCGGGCGCGGTGGAGGACCTGACCCGAGAGACCCTGCGCCTGCAGTTCGAGACCAATCTTTTTGGCTGGCACGAATTGACCTGCCGGGTGATCCCTGTGATGCGCAAACAGGGCTATGGCAGGATTATCCAGAACAGCTCGATACTGGGCTATATGACCCTGCCCTACCGGGGGGCCTACGTGGCCAGCAAATACGCCCTGGAGGGACTCACGGACACCCCGCGTCTGGAATTGGCGGGCAGTGGGATTCATGTCTCACTGATCGAACCCGGCCCCATTGAGAGTCGTTTCCGGGCCAATGCCCTGGCCATGTGGCAGGAACATATCGATGCGGATCAATCGTTTCACCGGGATCACTACCAGGCCATGCTGAGCCGGCTCGAGAAACCGGGCCCGGCGGCGCCCTTCACCCTGCCCCCCGAGGCGGTGCTCAAGAAGGTCATCCACGCCCTGGAGAGTCCCCGTCCCAGGATTCGTTACCCGGTCACCTTTCCCGCGCATCTGTTCGCGTTACTCCGCCGGTTACTCACCAGCCGGGGTATGGATCGGGCGCTGCTGCGCATCTCCGGGAAGGGTCAACGCTGAACGGTCCTACCCACCGGTTGAAGCCTCGCACCGATCTGTGACATGATCGCTGACCCTTGAAGTTATCACCGTTGACCCCAACCATGACCAAAGAGATACCCGTCCCGACCGAGATCAATCTGCATCAGAAATCCCGCATCCTGGCACTGCGGTTTTCAGACGGCGCCAGCTTCGAACTGCCTTGCGAGTATCTCCGGGTATTTTCCACGGCGGCGGAGGTCAAGGCGAGTAGCACACCGGTGACCGGGAAGGAACAGGTCAATATCGAACGTATCGAACCCCAGGGTCAGTATGCCATCCGCCTGGTGTTCGATGACGGGCATGACACCGGTATCTTTTCCTGGGAAACCCTCTACCAAATGGGCCAGAAGCGGGAAGAAAACTGGAACCGATACCTCGAGAAACTCAAAACGATGGGCTACGATCGCCACGAGGATGCGCAGCAGAAGCAGCGTCGGGTCAAACTGTTCTATTTCTCCTGGCTGGCCAACAAGACCGGCAAGGAGTCCGAGGAGCTGGATCTCCCGCCTTCGGTGAAAACCATCGCGGAATTGCTGAAACTGCTGGCCATGCGCCGTCCGGGAATCGCTTCGGTTTTCGACGAATCATTGTTGCGTCCGACGATCAACAAACAGTTCGCGGAGGTGTTCACCCTGTTGGAAGACGGTGATGAGATCGCCCTGGTACCCAATCGGCCAACACCCCCGGCAACAGAATTCTGATACGAGTTCGCTGCGCTCACGGGTGATGGGCTCCCCCTGTCCCTTCGGTAAGTGTTGTTAAAGCATGCCGAGACTCATCTCAAACTGATTTTGGTTGCAGATACAGTCGATTTTGTGCTTTTTATCGAACGTTTTACCGAGGCAATTCATTCATTCCACCTTTTGCGACACCCTCCTTCGCGGGAGAGAGCCAGGGAGAGGGGGCATAAAAAACCTGTGAGTACAGCGCATTCATCCACTCAAAACTGCTGTTGGCGACTGATCCACTGGCTGAGTAACGTGGGTAGTCAGGTATTTTTATAGGCCTGTCAGTAAAGATTGAATGTAAGGGTTTGCGGCTGACCGTTGCGGATGATCTCCACCTGCAGACTCTGGGCATCTTTCAGCTTGTCCACCAATTGCAGGGCCTCCCGGTCGTTGGTCAACGGGATGCCATTGACCGAAGTGACCAGATCCGATGGCCGGACTCCGAGCTGGTTGTAGAGGGCGCGATTTTTCTGCGGCAGAATCCGATACCCCTTCATCCCGTCCCGGGACTTGACCGGAACAAAACGCACATGTTCGAAAATCTTGAGGGGCTCCTCACGAATCATATCCCGGTATTCACTCAGACTGGCACTCGACGCCGATCGGGAGGAAACCCTCGGTCCAAAACCATCTTTTTGTGATTTCGCCACTCGGGCGGTCGGTCGACGTACCGGCGCGACGCCCTGGCTGTTGCTCACTTTCGGAAATCTCAGCACTTCCGATTCCCCTTTGCGCAATAGCACGACCCGGTCATTGAACACAGCCTGCAGGGTGACCCCTGACATGATCCCGCCGCCCACCTTGTAGTACTTCTGTACCGAACCGGAGGTGCCGATAATCGCAGCGCCATCTTCCGGTTTGTCGGCCACGAAGACTCCATGCAGAGTCAGATTCAGACGCGTCTCCGGGGCCTTGGTGTCGACTTTCTTGGCAACCGGTTTGCTGGCGGCATCACCGAACAGATGCAGATTTGCCAGTTTGGACAGTTGTTGGCGATTCGTCGCGTCTGATTGGGAAACGACCGGTGAGGCCTGACGGGACGGCATGACCTGATAGGGTGTTTCAGGTGCCGGGATCAGCCCCCAGGTGAGCTGCGATGCCTGCCAACTGATCAGCAACACGAACAGGGCCATCATGAGTTGCGGGAGCTGATCTGAAACAAATCCCTCCAGCCATTTTGGAGCCGACTTACCGGCCAACCAGCCATTGAGATAGGATTGAGCTTGTGTCGTTATGTTCATTTCGGTCGTTCCACCCGCAGAATACTCCTTCGCCTACAGTTACGGATAGCGCATCAGTTTCGGTTTGAGCTTGAACTGTTTGTGAATTTTTTCAACCATCTGTTCCGCCAATCTGTGATCGACCTCCGGTCCTACCCGCACCCGATAGTGGGTTTTACCGTCAATTCGGGCCGTTTCCATCTGCGCCGGCAGATCCGCCTTACGAAGATCTTCGACCAGTTTTCGGGCATTGTCTTCCCGTGTCAGGCTGGCTACCTGGATCATCCAGGCACTTGGGGAGGGTCGCACCGGAGCATCAGCCTGCGGTGTTGTGTCTGGCGCTTGAGGTTCCGCGGGGTGTAACTCAACCGGTGGAGCGGTCTGCGTTACAGGCACGGAAGCGTTCGTCTCTTGGGCAGGAGCGGCTGTCGGAGAGCGCTCCGGATGATGGTTTTCCCGCACAGGTTCCGGCTGGCTCGGTTCGGCCTGGAAGGACTGAGGTTTCACTGGAAGGGTATGGTCGGATACGATCTGCTGATCGATCGGTTCCTCGATCAGCATGGGCACAAAAATCACCATCAGCGCCACCAGCACCGCACCACCCAGGAGCCTCTGTTTCAGTCGCTCATCCAAACTCATCCTACTTTGGTATCCCGCCTAGTACTCTTTCAACATGATATTGAACCGTTGTCTGACCACGCATGTGGCATTGGGTTCAGTATACCAGCATTCGCCACTCCGGCAGGCATACCATAGCGTTCTCAAGTGTGATCATGAGCAAACCGGTCAAGCGGGGATTTCAGGAAACCTCCCGGGCCAGAAGATCGAGGGCTGCCCCGACTACCAGGAAGGAACCGAAAATCACGATCAGGTCCTCTGGGGCGGCGGCTTGAAGCGCGGTATGAAGCGCGTCGGCCACATCGTGATGACAGGAGATACGGCCATCCACTCCGATCTCGGCCAGCAACCGGGCCAACTGTCCCGCCTCCCTACCGCGTGTTCCGGCCAGATCCACCAGCAACCAATCATCCACCTCGGACGCTACCCGGGTGAGTATACGACGAGCCTCCTTGTCCTTGAGGAGTCCCACCAGGGCGTAAACCCGGCCGCCCCAATCGAGTTGCTGGAGATAACCGATGAGTGACTCCACCGCCTGGGGATTGTGCGCCACGTCGAGCAGCAGACTGGGGGTACCCGGAATCCACTGCAGACGACCGCTCAGAGAGACCTTGAGCAGACCATCGGACACCTGGTCCCAGGTCAAAGGAAGACGCGTCTGCAGCAAACAGGTCGCCATCACCACGGCACTGGCATTGAGTTCCTGCCCCACCCCCTGGAGATTGGAATCCGGCAGCCGGACACCTTCGCTTCGACCACGAAACCAGATCCACCCCTGAGATACCCGGTCTGCCTGAAAATCCCGCCCGGCGAGATACGCCTCGGCGCGGATCGAACGGGCATACTCGAGCACCGATTCGGGCATCTGCGGATCGCCCAGCACCACGGGACGCCCAGGACGCATGATACCGGCCTTCTCCCGCCCGATCTGTTGACGGTCATGACCCAGCCAATCGCAATGATCCAGATCGATCATGGTAATCAAAGCCAGATCAGCATCCACGATATTCACGGCATCCAGGCGTCCGCCCAAGCCCACTTCAAGGATCATCAGATCCGGATCGGCCTCGGTAAATAGCAGCAGCGCGGCCAGGGTGCCGAATTCGAAATAGGTCAGGGGAATGTCGTCACGGGCCTGATCGATGCGCTCAAATACCCGGCAAAGATCCCCATCGGAAGCGCATTCGCCATTCAAGCGAATGCGTTCATTGTAGCGGATGAGATGGGGCGAGGTGTAACTGCCGACACGGTAACCCGCCTGACGGTAGATCGACTCGAGCAACGCCACACAGGAACCCTTGCCGTTGGTGCCCGCCACACTGATCACCACGCCACGGAGTCCTTCGGGGTGGAGCCTTTTCCAGACCCGCGAAACCCGTGCCAGACCGAGCTCAATCTCTTGCGGGTGCAGGGTCGATTGCCAGTCGAGCCACTCATCCAGGTTATCGAATCGCATCGATCGCTAGTTGAAAGAGGTCAATGGTCTCAGGATCTGGGATTATTAATCAGGATGTTCAACAGGTCAGCAATCCGATCCCGCATGTCCCGTCGGTCGATGATCATATCGATCGCACCATGTTCGAGAAGAAATTCGCTGCGCTGAAAGCCTTCCGGCAATTTCTCCCGCACGGTTTGCTCGATGACCCGGGGACCGGCGAATCCGATCAGCGCATTGGGCTCTGCCACGTTGATGTCACCCAGCATGGCCAGGCTTGCGGAGACACCGCCCATGGTCGGATCGGTCATCACCGAGATAAACGGCAGGCCACGCTTCTGCAAACGTTCCAGGGCCGCGCTGGTCTTGGCCATCTGCATCAGGGAGTAGAGGGATTCCTGCATGCGCGCGCCGCCGCTGGCGGAAAAACAGACCAGTGGGGTATGTCGCTCGAGCGCCATGTTCACCGCACGTACGAACCGCTCCCCCACCACGGATCCCATCGACCCCCCCATGAAAGCGAATTCAAATGCAGCCACGACCAGGTCCATACCCTTGAGCTGCCCCCGCATCACCACCAGGGCGTCCTTTTCACCGGAACTTTTCTGGGCCTGGGTGAGACGCTCTTTGTATTTCTTGCTGTCTTTGAATTTCAACGGATCCATGGATTCCAGATTTGCCCCGATCTCCTCCTGGGGTTCCGGATCGAGGAAGGTCTCGAGTCGTCGCCGTGCATTGATGCGATTGTGAAAATTGCACTTCGGACACACATCCAGATTCCTTTCCATTTCCGCCCGGTAGAGGATTGCGCTGCAGCCGGGGCATTTGGCCCACAGACCTTCAGGGACTGCGCGCTTATGCCCACCATCCGTACGGATGCGACTGGGCATCAGTTTTTCGAACCAACTCATCGTTGTCATCTACCTTTTGTTAAATCATGGCTAACCGCCCGTGCCCTGTTTCAGATCGATAATCGATCCCCGCGAGGCACCTGCCCCGGGCCGTGGCGCAATTCGGGGTCATCTCAACCCTTCGCATCCAGAGCCTGACGCATGGATGCCAGCAGCTCCCTGAGTGACGCCCCGATCTTTTCAGGTTGATCGGCCAATGCCTCGATGCGCGAAACCAGTGCACTGCCGACCACCACGGCATCGGCCATTTCACCGACCGCAGCCGCGGTTGCGGCGTCCTTGATGCCAAAACCCACGCCAACCGGAAGCGTGGTACGGCTGCGAACCTGCTCAAGATGGCTTTCGAGATCCGCCAGATCGAGATGGCTGGCGCCGGTCACGCCCTTAATGGAAACATAGTAGACGAAGCCACCGGACAGATCGCAGATCCGTTGTATCCGTTCTTCCGTACTGGTTGGCGCAATCAGATAGATCTGATCGAGATCCCAAGTCTTCAGTATCGCCTGCAATCCCTCACCCTCCTCCGGAGGAACATCCACGATCAGCACCCCATCCACGCCCGCCTCCGCGGCCCGCTCGGCGAAATTTTCGTACCCCATGATCTCGATGGGATTCAGGTAGCCCATCAGAACCACCGGGGTCTCCCCATCGAGCATCCGGAACTGCTGCACCATCTCCAGCACATCGCTGAGGCTGACATGGTATTCCAGCGCCCGCTCACTGGCCCGTTGAATCACCGGCCCGTCGGCCATGGGATCGGAAAACGGCACCCCGAGTTCAATCACGTCCGCTCCGGCGGATACCAGGTCCTGCATCAGGTCCACGGTAATCTCCGGCAATGGATCTCCCGCCGTAATATAGGGAATCAGAGCGGTTTTGCCCTGCTGCTTGAGCTTTTCGAATCTCTGGGCAAGCAGACTCATAGTTTCAAACCCTCTTGTGCCGCCACGGTGTGCATGTCCTTGTCGCCCCGACCGGAGAGATTTACCAGAACGATCTGATCTTTACTCATCCTGGGCGCCAGCTTGGCCGCATAGGCCAGGGCATGGCTCGACTCCAGCGCGGGAATGATGCCTTCAATGCGGGTCAAGGCGTGAAACGCCGCCAGCGCCTCCTTATCATCGATCGCCACATACTGAGCCCGTCCACTGTCTTTCAACCAGGCGTGTTCGGGGCCCACACCCGGGTAATCCAAACCCGCGGAAATCGAGTGGGTCTCGATGATCTGTCCGTCCGGATCCTCCATCAGATAGGTGCGGTTGCCGTGCAGAACACCAGGACGCCCGGCGCACAGGGGAGCCGCATGATGTCCGGTCTCCAAGCCGTCGCCCGCGGCCTCGACACCATAGATGGCAACGTCCCGATCATCCAGGTAGGGATAGAACAACCCGATCGCATTTGAACCCCCACCCACACAGGCGACCAGCGCATCCGGTTGACGACCGGCCAGTTCGAGCATCTGGGTCCGGGCTTCGCGACCGATCACCGACTGAAAGTCCCTGACCATCGCCGGATAGGGATGCGGTCCCGCTACCGTACCGATGATGTAGAAGGTGTCATCCACATGGGTAACCCAGTCGCGCATAGCCTCGTTGAGGGCATCTTTGAGGGTCTTGGAACCGGACTCCACCGCACGGACCTCCGCCCCCAGCAGACGCATGCGATAGACATTCGCCTCCTGACGTGCCATGTCCACCGACCCCATGTAGACCACACACTCCAGCCCCAGACGGGCGGCCACCGTGGCCGTGGCGACGCCATGCTGACCCGCGCCGGTCTCCGCGATAATCCGGGTCTTGCCCATGTGACGAGCCAGCAAGGCCTGCCCCACGGTATTGTTCACCTTGTGCGCGCCGGTATGATTCAGATCCTCCCGTTTCAGGTAGATCTGGGCACCTCCGAGTTCTCGGCTCCAGCGTTTGGCATGATACACCGGGGATGGCCGGCCCACATAGTGTTTCAGGTCTTCATCCAGTTCCCGGACAAAGTCTTCATCCTGCATGAAACGCTGATAGGCCTCGCGCAACTCATCAAGGGGTTTCATCAGGGTTTCCGAGACGAAGAGTCCACCATAGGGTCCGAAATGCCCTCGCTCGTCCGGTAAACTTCCAATGATCTTTTCAGCTGTTGTCGCCACGCTTCACTCCTGCAATGAAGGCTTCAATTTTCGACTTGTCCTTGATGCCCTTGGCGGCCTCGACGCCGCCGCTGACATCCACGGCATAAGGGTGGACGGTAACCACCGCCCGGGTCACATTCTCACTGTTGAGGCCACCCGCCAGTACGATCTGACGGCACAGATCCGCGGGTATCCGGGACCAGTCGAAAACCTGCCCCGTCCCCCCCGGCACACCCGCCTGATAGGTATCGAGCAACAATCCGGAAGCCGCCCCATAAACCAGGGCCTGAGCCGTCAGATCGGTATCCGGGCGCATGCGTATCGCTTTGATCCAGGGACGCCCGAAACCCTCGCAGGCCTCGGCAGATTCGTCACCGTGAAATTGCAGCAGATCCAGGGGAACCTCCCCCAGGATACGCTCGATCTCGGTTCGTTCCTGATTCACGAACAGACCCACCACTGTAACAAAGGGCGGCAGGCTTTTCACAATTCGGGCCGCATCACTGACCGATATCGCCCTAGGACTGGGCGGATAAAACACCAAACCGATGGCGTCAGCGCCACACTCAACGGCTACCTGGGCGTCTTCGACCCGGGTAATACCACAAATTTTGATTCTTGTTCTCATCGGACTCAGAAAGATACCTCATGCTGCTGCAGGGCGCCATCCTCGAATACCAGCGGGATTTTCACTTGCCGGTTCCGCTGAAAAACGACGATCCTGGCGACGCCGTGGCAACCTCACTCATCCCATTGAGACCGAACGCCACCGGGTAGTCAACCTGTGTCAGGTAGAGTCCCTGGGGCGGTGCTGTAACCCCTCCCAGGGTTCGATCGCGATATCCAAGCACCGACTCGGCCCAGGATTCGGGTTGTTCCTGCTTGCCAATGGCCATCAAAACCCCGGCAATATTACGTACCATATGATGCAGGAAGGCATTGGCGTGGATATCGATGCTCACCCGTTCACCCTCACGGCTCACACTCAAACGGTGAATGGTTCTGACCGGATGCTTGGCCTGACAGCCCATGGCACGGAAAGAGGAGAAATCGTGAGTTCCCACCAAATACTGCCCGGCACGATGCATCGCCTGTTCATCCAGCGGGTGGTGCACCCACACCGCACGGTTCCGCCACAGCGCGGAACGGAAACTCCGGTTGAGAATCAGATAGCGATAGTGACGCCCCACAGCACTGAACCGGGCATGGAAGGCCTCCGGCATCTCTCGGGCCCAGGAAACGCTGATGTCATCGGGTAGATTGACATTGCAGCCAAGCACCCAGGAGCGTGTGCTGCGTTTCGCCGAGGTTTCAAAATGCACCACCTGTCCGGTCGCGTGCACCCCGGTATCGGTACGCCCGGCGCAGTGCACTCCGACCCGATGATCGGCCACCTTGGAAACCGCTTCTTCCAGTAACTCCTGCACGCTACGGACGTCACCCTGGTACTGCCAGCCGTGAAATCCGCTGCCGTCGTACTCGACACCCAAAGCCACTCTCATCTTTTTCCCCGGTCGACTTCTTCACAAAAAAGGGCGCAACCCGGGTTGCGCCCTTAATCAGCCGAGCCGACCGGAAGGGTCAGCCCAGTGTAGCGTCTCTAGATCATTCGGATCAGGAACCGAGGGTCTCCAGCAGTTCCTTGGCTTCCTGCTGTTGGGCATCACTGCCCTCACCCATGACCTCCTCCAGGATACTCTTGGCGCCTTCGTTGTCACCCATGTCGATATAGGCGCGAGCCAGGTCCAGTTTGGTGGTAATCTCATCGGTGGAATCGAGATCAAGATTCTCGCTGTGACTATGCAACAGACTGATCTCGTCGACATCCCCCGTCGCCTCGTCGCTCTCCAGACTGGAGGAGAGACCCTCCAGTTCCTTCTCGATACTTTCAAGATCCAGGTTGTCCAGACTCTCGGAATCTTCCAGTTCGATGGCCCCCTGATCGTCGGTCTGGGTCTTATCCAGAACGTCTTCGATTTCGGACAGGTCGAACGGCAAGGGCTCTTCTTCGACTTGCGGGGCGGCCTCGGCACTTGAAGCGGGAATGGAATCCACCTCCAGGTCACTCAGATCGATATCCAAGGCATCGGAATCCTCACTGGTCTGGGAATCATCCACACCCTCCATCTTGTTCAGGAATTCGGAATCCAGCGAGAGATCGGTTTCGAGACTTTCAGAGTCCATCTCGTCCAGGTTATCCAGCTCACTCAGATCCATGGAGTCGAAATCTCCACCCAAATCCCCCAGAGCATCCTGGGGTTCTTCTGCGGGTGGAGCCGGAGTTGGGGCTGGCTCCGGTACCCGGGTAATGTCGGGTGCATCGAGATCCAGATCCAGATCACCAATTTCATCCAAACCTTCTGCGGCCGCCATACCCGCTGCGCCTGCGAATAAGGCATGTGAGGGATTCAACTCCTTGCCCATGGCGGCAATCTTGGACCAGGCATCCGGATTGCGGTCTTGCAGCCCGGCATTGGACATCTCCTGGGCCAGATCGGTAAAGACATCGGGCTTTTTGGCGGAATAGTAGATCTCAAGCAGCTTCTGCTTCAGTTCCACCCGATCCGGATACTTCTCGATGGCCTGTTTGATCAGCTCTTCCGCCTGCTGGTAGCGACCGTAAGCGATGTAGACATCCGCCTCGGAAAGCGGATCCACCTCACCGGTTTCATCCTGCAGGGCATCGATGTCACTGGGTGAGAAATCGCTCATGAACGAGGTCTCATCCGTAGGCGAGGTCAGGGAGCTGTTGTCATCGGTACCCCGGGAAAGGATGTCACTATCCGGAGAGACCAGGATGCTTTCGGCAAACTCCGCTTCCGCCTCTTTGCGGCGCCGCATGACCAGGGTCAACAGACCAATCACCACCACCGCGATGCCACCAACGGCAGCCACCATGGTGGAATTCTCTTTCAGGCTGTCGAAATAACCGACCTTTTTGACCGGCGTGGTTCCGACCGGGGGTTTTTCGAGTTTGGGCGGCTGCACCTCGGGCTTGGGTTCGACCGCAGGCGATTCCGCGGGTTCACTCGGAACTTGTGTTTCAGTGACGGCGGGTGCGGGCTCAGGGGTCACGCCAGCCGCTTCAGCCGGTGGTTGAGCCTCAGGTGTTTCCGGTTCCGGCTGAGCCGTCTGTTCCGCCGGAGGCTGTGCGGTCTCAGGGGCCGCCATGGGCGTTTCGGCTACCGTTACCCCTGGCTCTTCGACAACCGCTTCTTCAGTAACCACCTCTTCGGTAACGGGTGCTTCCGCCGTCTCAGGCGGCTGCTGCATCTCGTCCATTTTTTCCGCAGCCACGGACTGGGCGGCCTGGACTTCCGCGAGCTGATCGTTCTTCAATGTCAGCAGGCGCTGTATGTCCTTGATCTGATTCTCGAGCTCCTGAACCCGGGTTCGCAGGGCATCGTTCTCCTGCAGTGCGCCTTCGTTGGATTCGCGCACCAGAAGGATTTCATTCTGCAGACGCTGGATCTCATCCGATGCGGCACCTTCACGCTCCGCCTGTTCACCGCCTGCCGGCTTGGGGGATGCCAGCTTCAGTCGATCCTGGGGGGGTTCCGCTGCACGGGCGCCGCCCCGCTCTGTACTCGGTGCCGGCGCGGCCGTACCCGAACGCCAGGCCCGGGTCTGGGCCATGAATTCTTCCCGGGCCTCCTGCTTGGAGCGAGCGGTCACATTCGCGTCTTCCGGCAGACGTAATACCGATCCAACCTTGAGGTTGTTCACATTATCATTGACGAAGGCGGAGGGATTGTAATCCTGCAGCGCCATCATGACCTGTTCGATCGATTCACCGCCCTGCTGCATCTGCTTTGCGATGGACCAGAGGTTGTCGTTGGGCTGAACCGGACCGTATTCCCGCTCACCCGCCGCACCGACCATCGCAACCGGCGAGGCTTCCCGTGGGGCGGCTGCACTGCGCGATGGCATCACACGACTCGTAGGCTGTCGGCCAGCGCTAGGCGCATTAACCCTGGCGGGCTTGCGCTGAAGGGTAACCGGCGGATCGAGAAGCACCGTGAACTCCCTCACTAGACGGCCTTTGGGCCAGTTAACCTCAACGAGGAAATTCAGGAAGGGTTCCCGAATCGGGTCTTTACTGGAAATGGTGATCACCGGTTTGCCCGAAGCCGTCATCTGGGGGGCAAACTTCAAACCGGTCAGATGAAACGGCCGCTGCATGCCCGCCTTCTCAAAAGCCTCCTGTGAGGCCAGTGAAACGCGCACATCCTGTAGTTCCTCGCGGGTGACTGAAAGCAGATCGATGTCGGCCTTGAAGATCTGATTAAGTGCCGATTGAGGGTGGATTTCACCCAGACCGAGAGCGAGAGCGCCCATGGGTGAGAGGGCTGTTGCGACAGCCACTGCCAGAGACAGCTTACGAATCATGCTTCACTCCTTGCCAGAAAACAGTGCCCACCTGCCAAGTTCGGTTCTTGGCTTGGTCGGTTCAGAGGCCAGCCGGACAGCCCCGATAGGTTTGAGAATAAACTTAACAATTGATCGCTAACTATAGCTGATGAATGATCTTTTTACCAAAAGTTAGTGGACCATCACAGCAATTATTGCACACCGGTTAGGGTTCTCGACCAGAACATATCAAAGTGAGAAACCGATCGAACTTTCATAACAGACAGACGAATGGGTTCTCTGAGTAGCAGTCCTCTGACGAATTTGCTCCGGAGGGTTCCCCATAATCCCAAATGTGACCGCCACCCCTTGTCTGGAGAATCAGTCTTCAAGCAGGATTCTGAGCATCCGGCGCAAAGGTTCCGCAGCCCCCCACAATAACTGGTCACCCACCGTAAAGGCATTGAGATACTCACCGCCCATATTCATTTTTCGCAAACGCCCGACCGGAATACTCAGCCCTCCGGTGACCCGTGCCGGGCTCAATTCCCGCACCGTTGTCTCGCGTTCATTGGGGATTACCCGGACCCAGTCGTTGGCGCTTGCCAACATCGATTCCACCTCGTCTATCGGCACATCCTTACGTAACTTTATGGTTAAAGCCTGACTGTGGCAGCGCATGGATCCGATGCGCACACAGGTACCGTCGATGGGTACGGGATTGTCGCCGCGTCCCAGGATCTTGTTGGTCTCCACGAACCCTTTCCACTCCTCCTTGCTCTGACCATTGTCCAGTGGCACGTCGATCCAGGGAATCAGGCTGCCTGCCAACGCGGCACCAAACTGTTGGGTCGGAAAGTCATCACTCCGCATGGTCTCGGCCACCTTGCGATCGATATCCAGGATTGCCGAGGCGGGATTGGCCAGTTCGGAATGGACCGCCTGCTCCAAAGCCCCCATCTGGCTGATCAGTTCACGCATGTTTCGGGCACCGGCGCCGGATGCGGCCTGATAGGTCATCGAAGTCGTCCACTCCACCAGATCCCGGGAAAACAACCCGCCCAGGGCCATCAACATCAGACTGACCGTGCAATTGCCGCCAATGAAGTCCCGCTTACCATCGGACAAGCCCTGACGGATCACCGAGTCGTTAACCGGATCGAGCACGATGATGGTGTGATCTTTCATACGCAGGGTGGAGGCCGCATCAATCCAGTAACCCTTCCAACCCGCGGCGCGCAGGGGCTCGAATACCTGCTTGGTATAGTCACCCCCCTGGCAGGTGACGATCACATCCATCGCTTTCAGAGCATCGATATCGTTAGCATCCTTCAGGGCGGGAATCGATTTGCCGATGTCGGGACCGGCCTGCCCGACCTGGGAGGTGGTGAAAAATACAGGCTCATCGATATGATCGAAGTCCCGCTCCTCCATCATCCGTCCCATCAGCACGGAACCCACCATCCCGCGCCAACCTACAAATCCGACTCGCTTCATTCTCAAACCCTTTTCTTCAAATTATGAATTTTGAATGTTGAGTTTTGAATTATTGTGCTTGCTTCGCAAGGGTCTTGTTTGAATAAACCGCTCGCAAAGCGAGCCTCATCAATTCAAAATTCAAAATTAACCATTCAAAATTACTTACTGTAATGCGGCGACCACCGCATCGCCCATGGCTTCGCAGCCGACCTCGGTCATTCCCTCGGAATGGATGTCGGGAGTACGTAACCCATTGTCCAGGACCCGCTCAACCGCCTTTTCGATGCGTTCGGCCATCTCCGGCTCATCCAGGCTGTACCGCAGCATCATCGCCACGGACAGGATCGTGGCCAACGGATTGGCGATACCCTTTCCGGCAATGTCCGGAGCGGATCCGTGAATGGGTTCGTACATACCCTTGCCCTGCTCATCCAGTGAGGCGGAAGGCAGCATACCGATCGATCCCGTGAGCATGGCGGCGCAATCGGACAGGATATCGCCAAACATATTGGTCGTCACTATTACATCGAACTGCTTCGGCCACTTCACCAGCTGCATGGCGGCGTTATCCACATACATGTGACTGAGTTCAACTTCCGGATGCGCCTGACCGATCCGAGTCACCACCTCGCGCCAGAGTTCGGTGCACTCCAGAACGTTGGCCTTGTCCACCGAGCAGACCCGGCTTCCCCGCTTTTTGGCGATATCGAAGGCCACTCGCGCAATGCGCTCAACCTCCGACTCGCTGTAGACCAGGGTGTTGAATCCCTGACGCTCACCACTATCCAGGGTACGGATCCCCCGGGGCTGTCCGAAGTAGATGCCGCCGGTTAGTTCGCGCACGATCATGATATCCAGTCCGGCCACGATCTCCGGTTTCAGACTGGAGGCCTGGGCCAACTGAGGATAGAGCAGCGCGGGGCGCAGGTTGGCGAACAGATTCAGCTCGGATCGCAGCCCCAGCAGACCTTTCTCTGGGCGAATCGAGATATCCAGAGACTCCCACTTCGGCCCGCCCACGGCACCCAGGAGTACCGCATCCGCCTCTTTGGCGAGATCCAGGGTCGCATCCGGCAGGGGTCCGCCGGTGGCATCGATGGCCGCGCCGCCTACCAGGGCCTCGTCCATGTCCACATCCAAACCGAAGTCGTCGCGCAACGCGGCCAATACCTTGACCGCTTCGGTGACGATCTCCGGGCCGATGCCATCACCGGGCAGGATCAGAATTTGTTTACTCATTAACTTCACTCCTCAGGAAAACAGCCAGGGCGCCGCTTCACGACGCTGCGCCTCGTAGGCCTTGATCTCATCCACATGCTGAAGGGTCAGACCGATATCGTCCAGCCCGTTGAGCAGACAGTGTTTGCGAAACGGGTCCACCTCGAATTTCCACGCGGCGCCCCCTGGAACGGACAGACTCTGACCCTCCAGATCCACCGTCAGGGCAAGGGCTTGCTCACCCCCCGCCTGGCGAAATATTTCATCCACAATATCCTCATCTAATACAATGGGTAATATACCGTTCTTAAAGCTATTGTTAAAAAATATATCCGCATAACTCGGGGCGATGATTACCCGGAATCCATAATCCTCAAGGGCCCAGGGGGCATGCTCCCGAGAGGAGCCGCAACCGAAATTTTTCCGCGCCAACAGGATATTGGCTCCGGTATACCGGGGATCATTGAGCACGAAATCCGGATTGAGCGGACGCTGGCTGTTATCCATACCGGGCTCGCCATGATCGAGATAGCGCCACTCATCGAACAGGTTGGGACCGAACCCGGAGCGTTTGATCGATTTGAGAAACTGCTTAGGAATGATGGCGTCGGTGTCCACATTGGAACGATCAAGGGGACAGACCTTGCCAGTAAAGGTTTCGAATTTGTTCATACGGCCTTCCTTTTCAGTTAGGTTTTAGCCTTAATATCAATATAATATCGATACTTATTAAAGTTAATTACGATTGACCAACATCCACAAAATGACCGTGGATCGCGGCTGCGGCGGCCATCGAAGGACTCACCAGATGGGTACGCCCCCCCTGCCCCTGCCGGCCTTCGAAGTTGCGGTTTGAGGTAGAAGCGCAACGCTCGCCGGGTTCGAGCCGGTCCGCATTCATAGCCAGGCACATGGAGCATCCCGGTTCCCGCCACTCAAATCCGGCCGTGGTGAAGACACGATCCAGCCCCTCCTGCTCCGCCTGGGCCTTGACCAGGCCGGAGCCGGGCACTACCAATGCCTGCACCCCATCCGCTACCTTGCGTCCCTTGATCACGGCCGCGGCTGCGCGAAGATCCTCGATACGGGAGTTGGTGCAGGAACCGATGAACACCTTGTCGAGGCGGATTTCCTGAATCGGGGTACCCGCTTTCAAGCCCATATAGTCCAAAGCCCGACGCATTCCCTCCGCCCTTACCTTATCCGTCTCAAGATCCGGATCGGGCACCGCCTGGTCTACAGCCACTACCATCTCCGGCGAGGTACCCCAGGTTACCTGAGGTTTAATGGCCGCGGCGTCCAGGGTTACCACCCGATCGAAGCGGGCGTCCGGATCGCTGTGCAGGGTGTGCCAATAAGCCACTGCCTTTTCCAGTTCCTCTCCCTTCGGAGCGAAGGGGCGGCCCTTGACGTAATCGATGGTTTTCTGGTCCACCGCCACGAACCCAGCCCGGGCACCGGCCTCGATCGCCATATTACAGAGGGTCAGACGCCCTTCAATGGAGAGATCCTCGATGGCCTGACCTGCAAATTCCACGGCATAGCCGGTTCCCCCGGCGGTGCCGATCTCGCCAATGACCGCGAGGACGATATCCTTAGCGGTCACGCCAGGCGCCACGCTGCCCTCGACACGGATCTGCATCGCCTTGGATTTCTTCTGGATCAGGCACTGGGTGGCCAAAACATGCTCCACCTCGGAGGTACCGATACCGAAAGCCAGCGCACCCATCGCCCCGTGGGTGGAGGTATGGGAGTCACCGCATACCACGGTCATACCCGGCAGGGTCGCACCCTGCTCCGGTCCCACCACATGCACGATACCCTGACGGGGATCGAGCATCTGAAATTCGGTGATCCCGAAATCCCGGCAGTTCTGATCCAGGGTCTCGACCTGGATGCGGGAGATCGGGTCGCTGATAGTGGCCACCCCGCCGGAGCGTTCCGTGGTGGGCACGTTGTGGTCCGGCGTCGCCAGGTTGGCTGCCTGCCGCCAGGGGGTGCGCCCCGCCAGACGCAGACCCTCAAAGGCCTGGGGCGAGGTGACTTCGTGGACCAGATGGCGATCGATATAGATCAAGGCGGTACCGTCTTCGTCGGTGCGCACCACATGGGATTCCCAGAGTTTGTCGTATAAGGTCTTGGCACTCATCTCTATTCCTCTTGCCCTTCGGTATCGCCACCGAGGGTTTAACGCGTGCTTATGGGTAGGCAAACCTTAAGGGAGTGTGATACATAATACAAATTCATTATTTTCATTTTTTCGATTCTTATTTGGAATACCTATGGAACTCACTGCTCTGAAAGCCTTTATCCAGGTAGCCCGGGAAGGCTCTTTCTCCTTGGCCGCGGAGTCTCTTTACCTGACCCAGCCGGCAATCAGCAAACGCATCGCCGGACTGGAGCATGAGCTTGAGGTACGCTTGTTCGACCGGGTCGGCCGGCAGATCTTTCTCACCGAGGCCGGCCAACATCTGTTGCCCCGGGCCGAACAGATGCTTCAGGACGAGGCGGATATCCGGCGCAGTCTGAGCAACCTTTCCGGGGAGGTGGGTGGTCGCCTGGCAATGGCCACCAGTCACCACATCGGACTGCACCGTCTGCCACCGACCCTGCGCGATTTTACAGAACGCTATCCGGGAGTGTCGTTGGATATCCAGTTCCTGGAATCCGAACGGGCCTGCCACGCAGTGGCTCATGGCGAGCTGGAAATGGCGGTCGTCACCCTGCCACTGGAACCCATCGATAATCTGACGACCCGGGAAATCTGGCACGACCCCTTGTGTGTCGCGGTGGGTCTGGACCATCCGTTGGCGAAAACGCTCACCCTGCCCCTGAAGGAACTGGTGAACTATCCGGCGGTGCTTCCCAGCCGGGGGACCTATACCAGAACCCTCCTGGAGCAGGCGGTCTCGGTTCACAACCTACGCGTGAACTGTACCCTGGAAACCGGATACCTGGAGACGTTGAAAACCATGACCGGTATTGGCCTGGGGTGGGGACTGCTCCCGGAAATTCTATTAAGCAATCAGATGACCCGACTGAGGGTACCGGAACTGGCGTTATCCCGCTCTCTGGGTCTGGTTACCCATCACAAGCGTACGCTTTCCAACGCGGCCAGAGCGATGTTGAACCTGTTGAGCACGCCCTAAGATCTGTCGGAAACATTTACAACTCCACACAACAACTCAAGCTAACTAATTGAAAAATATTGAGTAGTATTTTTGGTCCTAATTTTGCTGGTCAATTCTACATTTCGGCAGTTATCCGTTTGAAAGTGTCAGGGACACGGACTTAGGCACATTAACCATTGATTACAGGACATTCAACATGACCGCATCAACAAAATCGCTCCTTACCGCAGCACTCTTTACTGCTATCCTCACCCCCCAACTCTCGGAGGCGGCTTTTGTCGAGTACTCTGGCTCACAGACCTTATACGACGGTCGAGAGGTTACGATGTCACTCGAAATTGACTCTGACTTTCACGACTCTGGGGTCTGGATGCCACCTGAGGAAGTAATTGGGGGCAATGTTCTTTCCACCTTATCACTCGGATACTTCAACCTGGGTGATTACTCGTTTTCAGAGGACGGAAATACCTTTTCCGGCACCGGTGGCAGGATGGTTATCTCTTGGCTAGCCTTTCCTGACAAATACGAGATCTATAACGATTACACCTATCTGGATTCGGATGAGACTCCCACTGGACATTTTCGTGACAGTAACGCACATTTTGCCGATGGGAACGGCAATCCTTATGACTGGTCGTCCTGGGAGAACGGCAACTTTGCACTGCCGCCGGAAATCGATTTCGTTTACTTAGATCTCCACCCTTTTGGCGGCAGCTCAGATTTACATCTATATCCCACCCCAGTCCCGCTTCCCGCGGCAGCCTGGCTGTTTATTCCTGGTTTGATGGGGTTATTTGGCTTTGCACGTAAAAATTACCGCCCCTTTGTGTAGCGCCTCAAATAAACTGATGAGCGGCGGGAAGATGCCCACGTCATGTCGGGGGTTATGTTCCGCCGCCTTAACGATCAATCACCACTCTCAGCTATCGTTCTTATTTCTCAGGACTCTATAACCTTTTCTCCAGAATAATTTGAAAAGCATAGCGTTTACAAACCACAGGAAGTTAACTATGACAAAACCGGCTCAATCGTTGCTTAGCACACTACTCATTGCCACGGCGCTAACCCCCCAACTCGCGAATGCGGCCTTTGTGGAATACACCGGTTCGGGAACCATTAACGGCCATGACATAGCAATGACTCTCCAGATCGATAATGCGTTTCACGCGTGGCAGGATACCACTCACACACCGGAATACTATGAATCGATCGGCGCCCATCCAAGCAATATTCCGTTTGGCGCTTTCGTGATCGGTGACTATTCGATTACCCAAGAAGGCGTCGGCACAACCACCAACACCGGCGGAGAGATCGTCATGTATTGGTCTATCGTCGGGGATCATTCCAGATTCTGGAATGATGAAACCATAATCGATACCGACGAGAACTTCAGTGGTGAATTCGCACATAATCATGTGGCATTTCTGGACGGAAATGGCAGTGACTACGATTGGTCCGGCTGGGTAACCGGAGACTATCAACTGGCCCCGGAGCTTGCTTTTACCCACCTCAACCTGTTGGGTTGGGGGGAATCCGCGAACATATATGCTCAAGATGACCTCGACCTGCATCTGCATGCGGTGCCCCTCCCGGCGGCGGCCTGGCTGTTTGTTCCGGGTTTACTGGGACTGTTCGGCTTTGCGAGAAATAAGAGTCAGTCCCAACCCACCTCTTGAGTGTTGGAAATAGTGGAATGAAATCGCCGCTTGAGCAAAATCAGTCAACTCAAGCGGCGACGGATTATCCCTAACGGGTGCGTTCGCAAATCCCTTCGGGAAAGAAAAATCCGATCTCCACTTTTGCGGTGTCCGGTCCATCGGAACCGTGTACCGCATTTTCGTCCACGGTGGTGGCGAAGTCGGCGCGGATGGTGCCGGACGCCGCATCCTTGGGGTTGGTGGCGCCCATGATCTCGCGGTTGCGCTGAATGGCGTTCTCGCCTTCCAACACCTGAACCATCACCGGACCCGAGGTCATGAACTCAATCAGGTCCTGATAGAAAGGACGCGCTTTGTGTACCGCATAGAACTCACCCGCCTGCTCACGGGAGAGGTGCAGCATGCGCGAAGCCACGATCTTCAGACCCGCGGCTTCGAAGCGGGAGTAGATCTGGCCGATCACGTTTTTCGCCACGGCGTCGGGTTTGATGATGGAAAGGGTGCGTTCAGTAGACATGGGTGACTCCCGTGAGATGAGATGTATTGGGTGCTTATCAGTGGTGAAATGGTAATGAGTGCCCATCCAGAAACAACAACGCTCGTCATTCCGGCGGATGCCGGAATCCAGTAAGTCGTTGAAATCCCTGGATCCTGGCATCCGCCGGGATGACGCTGCTTTATGAAAACAGACGTTTCCAGATAGACGCTAATTAGGTGCAGATCAGCCAAAACACCGGATTGCTGCAGTGCAGCAGATGGCGAAAAATACCCACCGCAACCAAAGATGTCAAGACAGATCGCGGTTTAGACGGGTATTTGCCGTCCCCGCCCCACCCAAAGCCAGGCGACGATCACCGCCAGCAGGGCATATCCCGCTGAGAACCAGTAGGCGGACGCCGCACCGAGTCCACTCCACAGGTAGCCACTGGCAAGACTACCGAAGGCCCCGCCCGCGCCGAAACTCAGGCTGCTGTAAAGGGCCTGTCCGCGCCCCTGATGGCGTCCCACGAAGTAGTGATGCACCATGTGAATCGCCGCGGCGTGAAAGGTACCGAAGGTCGCGGCGTGCATCACCTGGGCCAACAGCACCAGTACCCAGTTATCCGAGGCACCGGCCACCAGGATCCAGCGAACCACGGCGATGATCAGGCTGGCAATGAGCACCCGGCGCGCGCCCCAGCGCACCAGCAGGCGGTGCATCACCAGGAAGACCAGCACCTCCGCGATAACCCCCAGAGCCCACAGCTGGCCGATCACGCCGCTACGGTAGCCGAGTTGCTCCATGTAGATGGAGTAGAAGGCATAGTAGGCGCTGTGGCTCGCCTGCATCAGGAAACAGACCGACAGAAATGCCAGGATATTTCCGCGCTTGAGAATCTCCAGGATAGAACCCTGATCATGGGGCAGACTGTCGGCCGGGCGATCCGGCACCGTCAGGCTGTTGAGAAAGATCCCCAGGTAGAGCAGTAGCAGCAGTTGCGGCACCCGCCCCACCCCCCAACGATCCACCAGGAGCCCCAACACCACCACCGAGAGGATAAAGCCGACCGAGCCCCAGAGCCGGATCCGGCTGTAGTGCTGGATACGCTCCTGCAGGTAGCTCATGGTGACCGCTTCTAGCTGGGGTAACGAGGCGTTCCAGAAAAAACTGAACAGCATCATCACCAGGGCCAGTACCCAAAAACCCCGATCGAGGAATACTCCGAAGAAACAGATCACGGTCATCAGGGAGGCGAGTTGGACGATGGGCATGCGGCGCCCGGTATGATCACCGATCCAACCCCAGATGTTCGGCGCGACCAGTTTCGCGACCATGACCACGGCCATCAGTTCGCCGATCTGTGCCGGTGTGAAACCACGTGCTTCCTGGAGATAGAGCCCCCAATAGGGCAGGAATCCACCCAGCGAAGCGAAGTAGAAGAAGTAGAACCCGGACAGACGCCAGTAGGGCATCCGCTCAGGGATCGACGCCGAGGTCCGGCAACCCGGACTGTACATCCATGTTCTGGCCCCGGTGACGCAGCACATGGTCCATCAGCACGATAGCCATCATCGCTTCGGCAATGGGAGTGGCGCGAATGCCCACACAGGGATCGTGGCGTCCCTGGGTCACCACTTCGACCGGTTCCCCGGCCCGATTCACCGTGTGCCCCGGGAGGCGCAGGCTGGAAGTCGGTTTAAGTGCGATGGAAGCCAGCAGATCCTGGCCGCTGGAGATACCTCCGAGCACGCCCCCGGCATGGTTACTGAGAAACCCCTGGGGAGTCATCTCGTCCCGGTGTTCGGTGCCCTTCTGCTCCACGCACCGGAAACCGTCGCCGATCTCCACACCCTTGACCGCGTTGATGCTCATCAGGGCATGGGCCAGATCCGCGTCGAGCCGGTCGAAGATGGGTTCGCCAAGACCGGCCATCATGCCGCTGGCCACCACGTTGATCCGGGCGCCGACGGAGTTACCCTCCTTGCGCAGGGCATCCATGTAGGCTTCCATCTCCGCAACCTTATCGGAATCGGGACAGAAGAAGGGATTGGTCTCCACCACCGCCCAGTCGAATTTCTCGGCCTTCACGGGACCGAGCTGGGCCAGATAGCCCCGCACCTGAATCCCATAGCGCTGCTGCAGATATTTTTTGGCAATCCCCCCGGCAGCCACCCGCATGGCGGTTTCCCGGGCCGAGGAGCGCCCCCCGCCCCGGTAGTCACGAAATCCGTATTTCTGATGGTAGGTATAGTCCGCATGACCGGGACGGAAGCGATCCATGATCTCGGAATAGTCCTTCGAGCGCTGATCCGTGTTACGGATCAACAGACCGATGGGGGTACCGGTGGTACGCCCCTCGAACACTCCGGAGAGGATCTCGACCTGATCATCCTCGCGACGTTGGGTGGTATGTCGCGAGGTGCCCGGCTTGCGCCGATCCAGGTCCACCTGAAGATCCGCCGCCGAGAGTTCCAGACCCGGGGGGCAACCGTCAACGATACACCCGATGGCCGGTCCGTGGGACTCTCCGAAAGAGGTCAGGGTGAAGAGTTTGCCGATACTGTTACCCGACACGACACATCCCTTTGTGGGGACACAACGAAAGACTTCGAAACACGACTATTTGTCCAGCCATCCGTTGACCCGCTCCAGATCCTGCTCACTCAGATTGCCCGCCGCGGACTTCAGGGACAAACCGTTGATGATGTAACCATAACGGGAGTTCAGGTAGTCACGTTGGGACGAGAACAGGGCTCGCTGCACGTTCAGCACGTCGACGATGGTCCGGGTACCGACCTCGTAGCCCGCCTGGGTGGACTCCAGAGCGCTCTGGGCGGAGATTGTGGAGGCCTTCAACGCCTCGACCTGACTGATGGTGGAGAGCACGCCCCGGAAGGCGTCACGCACCTGGCGATTGACCGCGCGCCGGGTCTGATCCAGACCCTGCTGAGCCGCCCGGTAGTTGGCCTGGGACTGGCGGGTGGTCGCGCTGACCGCGCCACCGGCATAGAGGGGCAGCTCCAGGCTCAGGCCGATGCTCGAAGTGTCCGCCTCAGTCGCGTTATCACTGCTGCTGCGGTTTACATTGTACCCACCCACCAGATCCAGGGTCGGAAAATGGCCGGATTTGCTCACGTCGATCTCCTGCTCGAGAACCTTGAGGTTGGCGCGGGACGCGACGATGCTGTAGTTCTCCTGCTGGGCGGTGTCGGACCAGGATTGCAGGTCATTCGGCGCAGGAGGTGTCAAAGCCAGTTCCTCGCCCAGTTTGGCCAGGGTCATCTTGGGCTGCGGACCGATGATCTCGAACAGGGCCTCCCAGGCATTGTCGAGACTGTTTTCCGAGGAGATCACCGAAGCCCGGGCCGCATCATAGGCCGCCTGGGCCTCATGCACGTCGGTGATCGCGATCAACCCCACATCGAAACGCTGTTGGGCCTGTTCGAGCTGACGGCCGTTGGCTTCCTGTTCCGCCTTGGCGACCCGCAGGTCGTCCTCCGCGGAGAGAATCGCGAAGTAGGCGCTGGTGCTGCGCACCATCAGATCGATCTCCGCCGCGGCAAAGTCAGCCTCGGCCGCGGCAATGGTGCTGTCCGCCTGTTCGAGTTGAATCAACCGGTCACGCCGATAGATCGGCTGAGTCAGGTTCAGACCGAGGTTGCTCTCATGATAACTGGAGGTCATATCGACCGAATTACCCTGATAGGTCTTCACATCACTGTGAATGGCGTCGTAACTACCGCCCACACCCACTGTCGGTAACAGTTGGGACCAGGCGAGGCTCTTACTTTCCCGGGTGGACGACAGCTGTTCCTTGGCAGCCTGCAACTGCGGATCATTCTCCAGCGCCAGCCGGTAGATCGTCATTAGATCCTCGGCGTGAGCAAGCGGCAACCATAAGAAGAGCAGCAATGGCACCAGGTGCTTCATTGGTTTCATGTTATTTCCTTGATCCTGAAATTCTTGGTTTCGATGGTGGGCAACTTTAACACAGATACCGCGCGGACTACTGCCCCTTTTCCGGCATGGGTGGCACCAGCAACTGGGGATCGATCCGCGCGCTGCCCAGGTTCATACGCCAGTCGAGATGCGCTCCGGTCACCCGGCCCGTGGCGCCCACCTCGGCGATCGGCTCGCCCTGTTTGACCCGCTGCCCCTCCTTCACCAGGATTTTGCTCAGATGCAGAAACGAGGAGGAGAGCTGCAAGCCATGATCGATGATCAGGGTGCCGCCGGAATAGAACATGTCGTTATGGGTCAGGGTCACCACGCCATCTGCGGGGGCCTTCACCTGGGTTCCCGTGGGGGCGGCAATATCCACCCCGAAATGGGGACGCTTAGGGTCCCCGTTGAGGATCCGCTGACTGCCGTAAACCCCTGAAATTCTGCCCTGAACCGGCCAGATGAAACCGCTGAGAAAATCCTCCCGATCATCCTTACGCTGACGGGCCTGTTTGACCAGCGCGGTCTCGGCCTTGATGCGTTTCCAGTCCCGCTTGGGCGGAGTGACCTTGCTCTGAGGCAACCCGTCGATGCGCTGAATCCGGTAGTCGCGTTTGCTCAGGGTGACCTCCCAGGTATCCCGTGTGCCATCCTTCCGCTCGATGAGCAGGTTGTGATTCAGCTTCGCATCCCGGCCGAAACCGAGCAGGAACCGCCCCTGCCCCGAGATCTGGACCGGCTTGCCATCCAGTAGCACACGATCACCCGGTTTCACCCGCCCCAGGAGCATGCCGCCCTGGGTGTAATTACCCTCCAGATTGACCGCCTGCGCTGAAAAAGCACTGAAGACACCACCGATCAGCAGTAAAAGACCAACCACTTGGCGAGCCGGTTTGGGGAGTAGACTCATTTCCAGTTCCGTTCCTGAATTTATGATTTCTTGTTACTGAGTAGAGATACCAGACTACCGTATAAGTTTCATGACACAAAGAATTGACAGCGGCGAAAACTGGTTGTAGAGTTCGCGGTCTCCAAGCCGACCCGGGTCGGTTGCCGCATCATGCCGAGGTGGTGAAATTGGTAGACACGCTAGCTTCAGGTGCTAGTGGGGGCAACCCCGTGGAGGTTCAAGTCCTCTCCTCGGCACCAATTCCGAAGACTGTCTATAGACAATCAGAGACAACTAAGAGCACTGTTTTTACAGTGCTTTTTTTGTGCGTGAAATCTAATTTCGCTGTCTCTCGTTATTTTGCTTCATGTTTACTCATAATCTTCTGACCATTCTCAACCAACCCAGCGATACAGCTCCAAAGCGGCATCACTACATCGGTTGCAGCCATTGCATTTGGGAATGTTGATACGCGCAATACGCCCCTTGCGCTGCCAATGTTCCAACATACCCAGCACGGCAGCCGGTTCTGATCCGAAATGGTTAGCGATATCCGCCAGGGGGGCCTGGCCACGCTGTTGCAGATAGCCTTTGATGTCACTTACTGTCATAACATATCTCCATCTAAATCAACTTGTTTCCACCGCAGGTTGGGGCAGCGCCTCATCCCGGCATCCCATCGCTTTCATGGTGACCAGAGACAACAGCAGAAATACACCGACTATGCCGCCCCAGATCAGGGTCTGAAACGGATGGGCCGCAAAGGTGGCAAACTGGTAGAACAACACTGCAGCGCCATAGCCCACCCCGGTGCTCCAGAGGGAGATAAACGCAGTCCAGCGCATACCCGCTTCGCGGTAGACCGCGCCCACTACCGCCACACAGGGGAAGTAGAGCAGGATTAGTAACAGATAGGCGAAGGCCGAAGCGGTTCCGTCGAATAGCCGAATCATGGCGCCGAAGGTTCCCGTCGCCACCTCTTGCTCCTCGGCCGCGGTCTCAACGCTGCTGACATCACCCACATCCAGTCCCAGGGGATCAAACAGGGTGTCGCCCATGCCAGCCAGATTATCCGGAATGGTTGCGAAAGCCTCTGCGATTCCACTCCAAAAATCGAAGGCTTCCGCTTCTTCCGGCGCTTGCGCGGCAGCCGCCTGTGAGTAGAGAGCATCCAGGGTACCCACCACCGCCTCTTTGGCCAGCACACCGGTAAAGATACCCACAGCCGCAGGCCAGTTCTCCTCCTTCATTCCAATCGGGGAGAAGATCGGGGTGATGGAACGGCCGATGGACGAAAGCACGGAGTTCTCACCATCCTCGTTGCCAAAGCTCGCGTCGGTTCCCATAGAGTTGAGCATATTAAGCAGCAGCACCATGGGCACGATGATCTTGCCCGCCTTGAAGATAAAACTGCGCAACCGCCCCCAGGCATGGATTAGAACACCCCGCACCGTGGGCAGATGATAGGAGGGAAGCTCCATAACAAAGGGACTTCCCTCTCCCGGTAGCAGGGTGCGTTTCAACACCAGACCGGTGAGCACCGCCATGGCGATACCAATCAGATAGAGCAGAAACACCAGGTTCTGTCCGCCGCTGGGAAAGAAAGCGGCAGCAAACAGCGCATAGACCGGCAACCGCGCACCACAGGACATAAAGGGCGTCATCGCCATGGTCATGAGCCGGTCGCGGCGCGCCTCCAGAGTACGGGTGGCCATCACCGCCGGTACGTTACAACCAAACCCCACAATCAAGGGCACAAAGGATTTCCCCGGCAATCCGATACCCCGCATTAACCGATCCATAACGAAGGCGGCGCGCGCCATATAACCAGAATCCTCCAGAAAGGAGAGAAACAGAAACAGGAATCCGATAATCGGGATAAAGGTGGCCACTGTCTGAATACCACCGCCCAGGCCGTTAGCCAGAACAACCGTCAGCCACTCGGGCGCACCGACAGACGTGAGCAGTTCACCCAGACCGTCCACGAAGAGGGTCCCGGCAAAGAGTTCGAAAAAGTCGATAAAGGCCCCGCCCAGGTTGATGGTGAACATGAACATCAGGTAGATCATGAGCAGGAAGACCGGTATCCCTAGAACCCGGTTAAGCACTATCCGGTCAATACGCTCGGAAAGCGTGGCGGAGATACCCTCGCGCCGCCGCACTACAACATCCGATACCCGGGTGATAAAGCCGTATCGGGCATCGGCGGCGATGATATCCATCTCCTCTTTCAGTTCATCCTCAACAGCGGCCTTCAACGATAACGCGATCGCCACCAACCCCGGACCACAGCGTTTCTGGGCCGTTTCATCCTCCTCCAGAAGTTTGAGCGCCGCCCATCTGCTATTGATATCACTACCCAGTTGTTCTTCCACCCGCCTGGATAGGGCTATCACAGCGATATCGACAGGCTCCGGATAAGTGATACGCACACCAGAGATACCAATTCCCACCACACCGGAATGGATCGCCTCCTTCAACTCCGTCACACCTTCACCACGGGACGCCACCAACGGCAACACCGGGCAGCCAAGCTGATCGGACAACGCCTCCAGGTCAATCCGCATGCCCTTTTCGTTCAGCGCATCCATCATGTTCAGCACCACGATCATGGGCACCTGCATCTCCAGCAACTGGGTGCTAAGGTAGAGATTACGCTCCAGATTGGCGGCATCCACGATGTTGACAATCAAGTCCGCATCGTGAGAAAGCACATAGTCGTGGGCGATCTTCTCGTCCAGGGAGCTGGCGCCGGCGATGGCGTCCAACGAATAGACACCGGGCAGATCCACCACCTCTACCTCTTGCTCATCATGCCGGTAGCATCCACTCTTGCGTTCAACGGTTACACCCGGCCAGTTGCCCACTTTCTGCCGAGCACCGGTCAAGGCGTTAAACAGGCTGGTTTTGCCGCTATTAGGATTTCCTACCAGACCGATTTTGATTCTGCGCGCTTGCATCTCTATCTCCTCAGCTTTGCTTAACCTGTAAGGCAGAAGCCTCATCTTTGCGCAGGCTAAGGCTGAAGCCACGCAACTCAATCTCTACGGGATCCCCCATAGGCGCCACCCGGGTTACCCGAAAGTGGGTACCAGGTGTCAACCCCATGGCCAGAAGCTTGTGCCGATAGCCTTTGACGCCCTTGGTGTATCCACTTACCTGGGCACGCTCACCCACTTTCATTTCGCCAAGAGTGCTTGGACCCCGTTTACATACGTTGCAATCGTTCATAGTCTGTTTCTCACTCATCCGAATTAGAATTCGATAGCCAGTTGCGCGATAACGGTGTCGGAATCACCGCCGCTGCCGGCGGTACTTGAAACCGCATCCAGATCGCCTGTGCCGTAATCCTGGTCCTGCGCCCATTCGAGACTGAGTGTTGTGTTTTTCAGCATCGCGACAGAGAAGGCTGCAGAGAGGCGTTTCTCCGGCAGCCCCAATCCCAAGGCCTCTTTGGTCTTCTGATAGGCAATGGCAAGCGTGCTTTCGTGACCTGCGATATCGAAGGCAATGCCGGTCTCCAGATTCCAGGAGGAGGGTTTCGCGCCGCTGCCGTTGAAGGCCAACTCATTGCTGATATCAAAGCCCTTGGCGGCGGTAACATATTCACCAATCAGATTAAAACCACCGACAGTGAATAGGGCATGGGCGGCATAGCCCGGGATATTGCGTTGGTAATCCACACCCTCCGCAAGATTGGCCGAGACAACATCGGAGATGCCATCGGAATCGCCCATATCATTGATGTAACTAACACCAACATCGGCACTTCTATCAGCACCGCCCCAGGCAAATCCCAGATCGAAACCGCCGTTGTCGATAACATTATCGCGACTATCATCCAGGTCACCGTTAAAGCCATAGACGCCGGCATAAAATCCCTCAGTTTCAATCCCGACCAGGACCAGGGTCTCCTTGGTCTCTCCCAGATCCAGGGTCAAAGGGTCGGAGATCATAAGGGTTTCGAAACGGCCGAAGGGAGACGCCGTATGCCCGGCGGTAAAATAGAAGGGGGTTGTATCCGGATTGGCCAAGGTGATGATGGCCTCATCTACCGTCAGATCATTATTACCGCCATCCTCCTCTTCCCACAGCAGAACCAGATTGGCAGCGGTCCAGTCATTCATAACCGCCGCTATACCTAACGCTACCGTGGCAACGTTGATATCACTGGCGGCATCCCCACTGAATCCGTCACTCCCGGTCCCGAATGCCTCAATCTCCACGACACCACTCATGGTCAGGTTCCGGAACCAGCCAGCGGTGTTCTCTGCCAGGGCGCTACCCTGCCAACCTGTGCTCAGAACAACGCCTACCGCGATGATTCTAAAAATTGATTGCTTGTTTTGCTTCATTGAAAACTCCCCAATAACTACCCGTGCCGTCCTATTGGACGCCAAAATCTGAAACAGAGAGCTGGCTGGCGAGGGGCTGGCTTGCCCTGGAAAATCGACCGAAGATGATCGATCAGATGACAATTTACTTTGTAAGGATCAGCTTATCCTGGCGTGTTACACGCAGACAGTAGTTCTCACCTCTATGTTTAATAAGAATCCGCTGGTTATCACCCAATAGCGCATGACTATCTATCATCCCGGACGACTCCGCCCGTTCTTTGCGGCTATCATCGCTTTTCTTTCGTTGTTCATCTGCTGACATTCTTTACCCCGTATCCGCATCATTTACCCGTATCAATGGATCTCTTTGTTATAACCACGATTTGGTAATGATAATCATTCTCGTTTGTGTGTCAACAGACAATTTGCATTACAGGCGGTGCAAGATGCTTATCCCTTCACCCTGCTCTATGTACAAGACATCACCAGTGAACCTGCCACCGGATGCCGGAATCCCGGTATCGCACACCATCCAGCCTTCCGGATCCCGGCATACGCCGGGATGACAGGATTTATCCACGACTCGATTAAGCGGAACTTCCCGACACCCTCTAAGGTTTTATCCGACCCGAAGCATGCGAGACTTCCGTCATGAACCTCTGCAACAGTTACGCCCAGCTGCCGGGTGACTTCTACACCCGGATCGAAACCGAGCACGCGCCGAGTCCGTACCTCCTTCACTGGAATGAAGGACTGGCCCGGGAACTCGGCCTGCAAGACCTGTCAGCCGACCGGGACCGTCTGGCACATATTTTCAGTGGCAGCGAACCTCTACCCGGAGGCGAAACACTCGCACTGGCCTACGCCGGACACCAGTTCGGCAACTTTGTGCCACAACTCGGAGACGGCCGGGCCGCATTGATCGGCGAGGTGATCCGGCCCAACGATGACAAACGGTTTGATATCCAACTCAAGGGATCGGGACAGACCCCCTACTCCCGACGCGGGGACGGCAAGTCCTCATTGGGTCCGGTCATCCGTGAGTACCTTCTCAGCGAAGCCATGCATCGGCTGGGCGTACCCACGACCCGTGCGTTGGCGGCCGTGGCGACGGGTGAGACGATCTACCGGGATTCTGAGGAACCGGGCGGGGTGCTGACTCGGGTGGCCGCCAGTCATATCCGTGTCGGGACCTTTCAGTACTTCGCCGCCCGGCAGAATCTCAAAGCCCTGCGCCAACTGGTGGATTACACCATCCGGCGTCACTACCCGGAAATCGTGGCGGATGACCACCCCATTCAGTCTCTGTACGACGCCGTTGTGCAAGCCCAGGCCCGACTGATTGCCCATTGGATGTCCCTGGGATTCATTCACGGTGTAATGAACACAGACAATACGGCTGTCTCAGGCGAAACCCTCGACTACGGCCCCTGCGCCTTCCTGGATGAGTATCAGCGGGACAAGGTCTTCAGCTCGATCGATCTGTATGGTCGCTATGCCTATGGTCAACAGGCCCGCATGGCTCAGTGGAACCTGGCACGTCTGGCTGAGTGCCTGTTACTGCTGGATGATGACCCGTCCAGTTATGAACAGCTGCTGAGCGGTTTTAAGCCGAGCTATACCCACCACTATCTGTCCCTGATGAGCCGTAAACTCGGACTCGATCAGGATGGGCAGGACAACAGCATGCTGGTCGCCGCCTGGTTGAAACACCTGCAGGACCACAACCTGGACTACAGCCAAAGTTTCATTCGGCTGGCGGAACGCCTGACAACCGCCACGCCTGTTGGGTTCGGTGAGTTCGAAAACCTTTGGCTTGCACGCATTGAACAACAGGCCGGCAAACATCAAAAGGCGGCGGAACGCATGGCAGCCTCCAATCCCCGAGTCATACCTCGCAACCACCAGGTTGCCCGGGCCATCGAGGCCGCCTTTGAAGGGGATTATTCGGTGTTCCATGAGATGCGCATAGCACTGTCGGAACCCTACACCCTGCAGCCGGGGTACGAAAAGTATGCCGAAGCGCCAGAGCCCCATGAGAAGGTTCAGCTTACCTTCTGTGGCACCTAAAACAGAGCTAGGGCCGAATGACACTTACATAAGCCAATAAACTGCCAGCAAATCACCGCACATTTACGCAAACGGATCCAGTAAAGCCATTAAATTGTACGCTCATTGTCAAAATAGCATCCACGCACTTCAATCATCGAGCCAGTAAAGATCGTTACCGTAGACAAGATTGAATTCGCCTCTGCGTTTTTCATAGAAGAACAGTTCCGTGTGTTTCCAGCCGTTGTCGTGATATAGGGTAATCGAATACTCATTGATTTCGTATCGCCCGGTATTCTTCGAACCGTCACGGCGTTTTGAGTGACTCCCACCACCTATATTTGCGCCAATCACGCTTGATGAACCGCTCGTACCCTGTTTGTCACTGCTACTGAGCACCGTAACCAGTGGTGCCACCTCTCCCCCCGGTCCCGTCTGACCACCACCCATCATGCTGTTGCTGTTCATGGAAAACGAACTCATTTCGAAACGGCCATCGTCATAAAAGATGATGTGTTTTTTCCAGGAACCGCTGTATTGACTACCTCCCGCATTGAGGTATTTCCCGGACAAACGGGCACCAGGCTTCATAACAACCGCCGGTTCGCCACGCAGGTTCAACCATTTCTGTTTGGATTTATTCCAGATCTGATATTTACCACCGTTCTTCCGCCATTGGGTCCACTTCTTGGGTTGCTGAGATTTCGATACGGACACATTCAACTCATCCGGTGGGATGGTGCAATTTTTATAGGCCGAACCATCCTTGAAAAACAGATAGGTATCCACGTCAATCCCACCCCAGATCACATCGATATCACTGAAGACCCAAACCCGTTCGATATCGGACAGCTTAGCACCCTGCCCCGGTGCCACACGAACCGTTTGCTTAGCGTCTGATGAGGGTACCTGCTTCAGTGCGAGCTGTTTAGCCTCATCAAGCACCTGGTAGTATTGAAGGCCATATTTCGTCATCAGCGCTATCTCCTCACTCGACACCATGCGCATGATGTAGGCCTTGCCGCTTTCGAGAAATCCACCCTCGTAGCCAACAGCGTAGGTCACGCCACTGTGTGTAAAACTGTTCGAAATCGACCAGTTCCGTTTGTCCTGCTTGACCTTCCATGGCAGCAAGGGTTCACCCAGAGCTTTCTGAATCTTCAATGCCTTATCCTTGAACCAGGACTTAAGAGCATTACCCTTCAATTCATACGGCCCATAGAACCGGTACTCGAAGACCTTACCTGCCGGGAGATCGGTGGGCTGAAAAAGCTGGGCATCGGGTTGTTCGCTGTGTTTCCAACCACCCAGCGCGTATGTCAGGGATGAGAACAGCAGAAGTGCGATGCAAGACAGAACCCTTTGTGTATGCATTGTATGATTCCTTTCAGACACGCCATTTCAGGGTGACCTACATGATTGAGTTGAGTTAACGAATAAAGGATGGCTGTTATTCAGACAGCTTTCATAGAAGCCATTTTCTTGATCGCTACAGGTAATTTCAGTCAATACCCATGGATCAGAAATGTTCTCATGATCAGCCATTGATGCCTGCCATACCCCATTCATCGTATCGATCGCCCTTGACACGATCCGCCAAGGTATCCAGCGACGTCTTTTCATCATCGGCCAGACTCACATGATAAGCACCAAGGTTGGATTTCAGATTATTCAGTTTCGTTGTTCCGGTCAGCGCCATCACATGTTCTCCACGACCGATCACCCATGCCAGCGCCACTTGTGCCGGAGTGCAGGATTTTTTTGCCGCAACGGCTTCAATCTCATCCACCAGCGCCACATTGGCGGAATAAGCCTCACCCTGATAACGCGGCGTGGTCAGGCGCCAGTCACCATCCGCCGGCTTCTGGGTTTTAAAGCGGCCCGTCAGCATACCTCTCCCAAGGGGTGAATAAGCCACCAGGGTTGCGCCGGCACCGAGACAGGCGGGGATGACATCAGATTCGATATCCCGGCTGAACAGTGAGTACTCAGATTGCACCGCCGCAATCGGGTGTACCTTGGCGGCGCGACGGATGGTATCACCCGAAGCCTCTGACAAACCGATATAGCGCACTTTACCTTCGCTCACCAATTCAGCCATTGCAGCGACGGTCTCCTCAATAGGGATCGTCGGATCGACACGGTGCAGGTAATACAGATCGATGACATCGGTACACAAACGTTTCAGTGACCCCTCAATCGAGCGCCGGCAATTCTTCCTTGAACCGTCCAATCCAATAAATTCACCGGTCTCATGATTTCTGGTCGGACCGAACTTTGTGGCGAGAAACACCTGTTCACGACGATTCACGAAAGCCTTTCCAAGGAGGCTTTCATTGGCACTACCCACTCCGTACATCTCCGCCGTATCGAAGTGCTCGATTCCAAGGTCTATCGCTTCGTGCAGTAATCTGATTGCAGCAGACTCCTCAGTGGGCGGACCGTAAAATTCTGACAATCCCATGCAGCCAAGACCTATTGTAGGCAGTTGCCTTTGGGTAGTACCAAGGGTTCTTTTTTGCATTGACGCAGTGCTCCTCAAGGAATGTTCGTAGCACCCATTGAGGCGCTCACTATTTTGTAGATATCGCGAGAATACTTCAAACGTATTCACTCAAGTTTAACAATCCAACTTCGGCCCCGAAACTCAAGTGTAGTACGTTATAGACCATTCAAAAAATATCATTCATTTCGCTTGATTGACGTACAGTATAGTGCTAAATTTCTATCTCAGGATTTTGTTTCACCAAATAACACGGATGTTAGGTCAATGCGGAATTCGAATCACTCCATTTCAAGGTTTCTATTCCCCCTCTTGTTCACCTCCACAGAGACGACAAGGCGATTCCGAGTCTCAACTAAAATGGTTCTGCACTAACCCTGCGTCACTGGCTAACAGTGCTTTAGTTTTTCATCTCGGCGACAGGTACGCCTATATCCGGTTTCCTGAAGAGAGATAACGTGCACTTTGCCTGAGGGTAAAGGTTCCATGAACTTACGCCCTATAGTGTCGGGCAGCTTGCCGCTATTCAATCAACCACAATTCAATACAAGGAATGTATTATGAAACCCATCTCAGTGATGAAATCAATCTTTGCTTTGTCAGTCTGTAGTTATTCCGCAATCGCAGCCTCAGACACGGACACTCAGTCCGATCCCTCACACTTGAACAGAGATCCCGGTAGGTCATGGTATGAGCTATTGGATACCACGACTGCGATGAATCATCCTGACAGATATGCCTGGCAACTTTTTGTTGCGCTGAACTGGCCAGTATCTGCCGAAAGCTGCAGGCCCGATCATCGAAAATCTCTGGGAGATCCCGGTATGACGACCTGGGAGAGCTGGATAGCCAAAGAACAGGTCTTTCTCCCATCGGCTGCCGAACCGGAAAAATGGCGTGAAAACTGCACCAATGGCTCCGACGCGGGTTTGCCCATAGGCCCATACAGCACAGGCACGAATGAAACCGTCAAACTGAATTACCTCACTTATAACTACATACGAGACAACAGACTCTATAGCCTGGATGAGCAGGAACGCTTGGCACGGACCGGTGTTCGGGATCTTGAGTTCCCCCTTGGATCGAAAGAGATCAAGGCGTATTGGGTCAACATCACCGAGGCCGACAAGCCCAGATACCATTGGGTAGAAACACAAACAGACGGTGTGACAACCATCTATGGCCTGAGTGCACTTCACATCATGTCCAAAGAGAACCCAACCTGGTTCTGGTCAACCTTTGAGCATGTGGACAACGAGTATATATGGCCTAGCGTTTACCCCGAGGCATTTCGTGGCTGGGTCGTTCCATCCCGGGATTCAGCGGCATGTCCTGAGGACAATCTGTCCTGTAACAGGATACCCAACGGATTCGGACTCGCGGGAACCAAGTGGGAAAACTACCGCCTTCGCGGTACCCAGATTGATTGGGTCGACAACCGGGGCAACCCCACGATCCTGACAAATTCACAGATTGAGGGCAGACAAGACCAGGAGAGTATGTCCTGCCTGACCTGTCATGCCCTGGCCGTCAAAGGCACGAGCGGAGAAGCCATGCCGATCCCTTTGATTACCGGTGAATTCAATGATGAGGGACATCCCCTGGGTTATGTTGGCACGCCAAAGCAGGCACTTTTTACCGATGAAAATGGTGAGCCAATACCCTATCTCGGCCTCGATTATGTCTGGTCCCTTCGGCATGCAGAACGGGAGTAATGCATTTTACAGTACTTCTCATTCTGAAGGATCCCGGATTACGCTTCGCTCCATCCGGGCTACGTCGGGCTAATGCCAATGGTACTTTACTTATACCGTCATCCCGGCGCATGCCGGGATCCTGAATGCCTGACGGTATGATATTTCTCGATGCCAACCTTAGGTCCATATCCAGTATGTCCATGCATCACACATGTTCCGTACTGCAACGATCCTGTAGGTTCACTCGAGCATGGCACACCAGCCCGGCAGTTCCTCAAAACGCTTTAGCCAATTCCTGATCGCTGGATAGGGTTCCAGGCTAAAGCGCCCCTCCTCCGCCAATGCCGTATAGGGGTAGCAGGCTACGTCCGCAAGGGTCGGATGATCCAGCGCGAGCCAATCGTGATCCGTGAGCCGTTGTTCCATGGCCTCGACCCCGGGACGCGCATCCTGGTGACACAGATCGAGGTCGAAGGGCCTATTGAGCACCACCGCCGCGCGAGCCCGTGCCAAGCCGTAGAGTAACTCGTTTTCGGACACAGCCAGCCATTGCATCACCCGAGCCAACGACAAAGGTTCGTTTGGCAACCATACGTCATCACCGAATTTCCGTCCCAGATAGACGAGGATCGCCAACGAATCCCAAATGATCTCGTGACCATCGAGGAACACCGGAATCTGACCCCGGGGATTGAGGCGTTTGAACTCAGGGGTGAGGGTTTCCCCCTTTCGGACGTCAGTCGTCACCCGTGAGTAATCAAGATTCAACAGTGAGAGCAAAAGGCGCACTTTGTAGCAGTTGCCGGATAGGGGCAGGTCATAAAGTGTCAGAGTTGTCATAGTCCCTCCTTCAGGTTCGTTGCTCAGGCTTGCGTCAACTGCCGGTCACGCTGAGTGCGTCCGGAATATCCCCAATTCTCCGCCGCCACTTCATGAATCACGGTATAGCTTGCTTCGGTGAGAACACCCAGGGTATCCAGCAGAATTTTCCACACCTGCCGAATCAGAGCCGCTTTTTCATCCTGGCTGTTACTGCCTGCGGTGATTTTGATCTCTACATAAGCAGTGGGTCGCGTACAGGGAGCGTCACCGACGGTCCATACCAGAGGAGGTTCACTACTGATGTGCACAGCGGTCACAGCGCCTCGTTTTCCCATGATCTGAACCATGGCCTGAGTCATCTCACGAGCCAGGGATTCCGCCTGGGACTGCGTTGGTGTGGGGTAAATGTCGAGTTTGATGTAAGGCATATCGAGGCTCCTTGACGTGGTTCGATAAAAGCCTAGACTTCCGGAATAAATTTGAGAAACGAATTATTCGAATAACTTTTATCCATTTTATGAATAAATTACCCCCTAACCTCGAACTGGAGCTCTTACGCACCTTCGTCGCTGTGGTGGATGGCGGCGGTTTCACCCGTGCCGCTGAGCGGTTGCACCGAACCCAGTCCACCGTCAGTCAACAGTTAAAACGTCTGGAGGAGCGTCTGGCCGTGCCCCTGCTTGAGCGCAACACTCGCAACTTCAGCCTCACCGAGCAGGGGGAACTACTGCTCGGATACGCTCGGCGGATGCTGGTGCTGAATGATGAAGCCTGGTCCGCCCTTAGCGAGACCCATCGCCAGGGAACAGTGCGCCTCGGCTCCGCGCAGGAGCTTGCCGATGGCGGGCTGGCAGACATTCTGGCGCATTTTTCCCGACTCTATCCGGGGGTCTCCCTGGAGGTGTTGGTCGACGCCAATATCAAACTGCAGAAGAGGGTGGAACTTGGCGAACTGGATCTGGCGGTGATTTTCCAGGAACCTGGACAACAGCCACTTTCGGGTATCGGATGCGAGGTCATCGATCGCCTGAAACGGGTCTGGGTGGCATCACCGGATCAGACGTTCCCGGAGGATCAACCCTTGCCGCTGGTACTGGCCAACGCCCCCTGCATCTTCCGCAATTCGGTTTTGAACGCGCTGGACAGGATCGGCCGGTCCTGGCGAATCGTCCTCTCCACACCGAGCCTGTCCGGAATGCGGGCAGCGGTACGCGCCGGTCTCGGAGTGGGTGTTCGTACCGAGCGTTGGCTGGAGACGGATTTGCGAACACTGACTACCCCCTTGCCGCCCCTGCCGGATGTGGAATTGGTCATGCTGATTTCAGCCAATGCCGGCGAGTGGGTGGTTGATCGACTGCATCAGGCGCTGATCTCCGCACTGGCGCGTTAGGACCTCAGACAACAGGTTTGGATCAGCACAACAACTCGCCCAACTGCTTCCCGAGGATTGAAAAGCCTTTTGCCATCGCCTCGTAGCCAACCTGGCCGAAGTTGAGTCGAATAAAGGAACGGTATTTGCCACTGGAAGAAAACAACGGGCCCGGCGCAATACTCAGTCCGGACTGCATGGCCCGGTGGTAGAGTTGCATCGCATCGGTGCCCGCAGGCAGTTCGATCCAGGCGATAAAGCCCCCTTCCGGCGAGGTGATGCGGCAACCCTCGGGTAACATCCGGTGGGCCAACTCAAGAAACCGGTCACGCCGCTCCCGGTAGACCTTGCGCAAGGTTCGCAGATGACGATCATGGCCGCCGGATTCCAGATACTCCGCCGCCGCATAAGCAGGCAGTGTGGCGCTGGCCATGCTGCTGACCAGTTTCAGATGCACGACCTTATCCCGGTATCGACCGGGAATCGCCCAACCGATCCGCAAGCCCGGATCCAGGGTTTTGGAGAGGGAGGAACAGAGCAGCACCTGAGCGCTGCGATCCCAGGCCTTGGCCGCCCTGGGTCGATTGCCCTCGTAGTTGAGATCCGCATAGACGTCATCCTCGATCAACGGTACCCCCGCGGACTCGAGCAGCGCCACCAGTTCGCCCTTGCGCGTATCGGACATGCAGTAACCCAGGGGATTGCTGAAATTCGGGGTCAGCAACAGTGCCTTGAGGGGCCACTGTTCCAGGGCCAGACGCAAAGCGTCCAGGCTGATCCCATAACGCGGATCCGTGGGTATCTCCAGCGCCTTGAGACCCAGGGATTCGATCGCCTGCAGGGTGCCGAAAAAGGCCGGTGATTCGATGGCCACGGTATCTCCCGCTTCGGCCACCGCCCGCAGACACAACACCAACGCCTCCTGACAGCCGTTGGTCACCACGATATCCTCCGGAGAACAAGCCACCCCGGCATCCACCGCTCGCCGGGCGATCTGCAGCCGCAATGCATCGTTGCCTGGAGGCATGTCGTAATCCCGCAAACGCGGATCGGCGCGCCGGGCCAGACGGGCGAGAATGCGGTGCAGCTGGTTCACGGCGGGGAAATCGGTTCGCGGCAAAGCGGTACCCATCTGAATCACCCCCGGGGAGCGATAGGCCTGAACCACCTGCAACGCCACCTCACTCACCGTGACCGGTACCGGATAGGCTTCGGGCCGGCTCATGGCCGGAGCCGGAGGCCGGCGTACCGGCGCGCGAACATAGAACCCGGACTGGGGGCGCGGTTCGATCAGACGCTCATCCTGTAACAGGCCGTAACCCTGAACCACCGTGGAGATACTCACACCCAGACGACGGCTGAGGTTTCTTACCGAGGGAATACGCTCTCCGGGACGCAGCACCCCCCGGCGCACCTGATCACGGATGTGCGACGCCACCTGCTCGTATCTGAGCCCTTCATCATCCATACAGTTGACCCTCCACCGATCAGGTACAGTTGGATAGCTTGCAAAACTGTACCGTATATCTTAATTCCTGTCTGCATCTGTATTGGTTGACGTTTCGAAGGATAGACTGATACGACCGAATGTGACCACCCAAAGGAGACCCACCCCATGACCGAACCGGTTTACTGGCTCAATGGCCGTTGCCTGCCAGCCTCACAGGCTGCCCTGCCCCTGAATGATCATGGGGTGCTATATGGAGACGGGATCTTCGAAGGCATCCGTTTCTATCACCGCAGGCCTTTTCAACTGGAACGGCATCTGCAGCGTTTACAACTCTCGGCCCGGGTGCTGATGCTCAGTCTGCCCTACTCTATGACGCAAATCACCGGGGCCATTGATGAGGTGATCGCGGCCTTTGACGAGGCCGAAGGTTATATCCGGCTGGTGGTGACCCGAGGTGCCGGCAGCCTGGGTCTCGATCCCGCTCGTTGCGAGCACCCAAACCTGTTTATCCTGACAGAGCAACTGGCCCTGGTCAGCGAGGCCAAACGCCGAACCGGGATCGACCTGATCACCGCCTCGACTCGACGTCCGGGACCCGATGTGCTTGATCCCCGCGTCAAGAGCCTCAACTACCTCAACAATATCATGGCCCGACTTGAAGCACGCCAGGCGGGCGTGGATGAAGCGCTGATGCTCAACGGTGAAGGCCATGTTGCGGAAGCCAGCGCGGAAAACCTGTTCGTCGTGCAAAACGGTATGGTCAGCACCCCTCCGGTCAGCGATGGCGCACTGCAAGGTATCACCCGCGGTACCCTATTGAAGCTGGGCCAGGAAACGGGTCTTGCGATGACCGAACGATCCCTGACCCGGTATGATATCTATACTGCGGATGAGTGCTTTCTGAGCGGCACCGGAGCCGGTATTATTCCGGTACGTTCCCTGGACGGACGCCCGCTGGCTCAGTCCCCGGGCCCGATCACCCAGCGTTTGGCCTCGGCCTACCGGCAACGGATTGAGCAGCAGACCCTGGGTGCCGCCACACCCTCATCCCTTGTAATCCCAAAGAGGTCCATGGATCATGTGTGAGATCTATCAGGTTGATGCGTTTTCGGAGACACCCTTCCAGGGTAACCCAGCGGCAGTCTGCCTGCTCGAAGAGGATCGGGAGACAGACTGGATGCAGGCCCTGGCGATGGAGATGAACCTATCGGAGACCGCTTTCCTGCGCCCCTGTGACAAGGGTTACGAACTCCGCTGGTTCACACCTGCCACCGAGGTTAATCTCTGCGGTCACGCGACCCTGGCCAGCGCGCATGTTCTGCGCACCGAGCGACAGATCGACGACTCCGAGCTTCGTTTTTTTACCCGTAGCGGTACACTGGTGGCCCGATTCTCGAATGCGGGCATCGAGTTGGACTTTCCCGCCGATCCGGTCAAACCATTGACCCATGACACCGACCTGGCTGCAATTCTGGGACAACCGGTCGTGGCGAGTGCCCAGGGTCGCGAGGACTGGCTGGTGGAACTGGCCAACGAACGCGCGGTTAAGGAATGTCGACCCGATCTGATCCGACTGGCCGCCCTGCCGACCCGTGGCTTGATCGTCACAGCGAGCGGGAGCGGCGATGTCGATTTCGTATCCCGCTTCTTCGCCCCCGCGGTTGGGATCGACGAAGACCCGGTCACCGGTTCGGCCCACTGCACACTTGCTGACTACTGGCATGCACGACTCGGCCAGCGGATCATGCAAGCCCGTCAACTGTCCGCGCGAGGAGGCCGACTCCAGGTACGCCTGGATCGGGGACGGGTCTACCTGACCGGTAAAGCCACCACCCTATTCAAGGGAACACTCACCGTATGATCGCAGAGAACTTCGACCTGAAAAGCTATTTCGAGCGCATCGGTTTCGACCAGGAACCGCGCCGGGATTTGGAAACCCTCACGGGAATGATGCGCCGACAACTGTTCAGTATCCCGTTCGAAAACCTGGATGTACAGGCAGGCAAAGAGATCTCCCTGATTCCGGAAGTGATTGTGGACAAATTGCTACACAACCGCCGCGGAGGATACTGCTACGAGGTGAACGGCCTGTTTGCCATGGCGTTGAGCGCATTGGAATTCGACTATCAGTTGATCGCCTACCGCCCGATGTTCTACCCGGTATTGCGCCCCCGGACCCATATGGCCCTGGCGGTGACCATCGAGCAGGATACCTGGCTGTGCGATGTGGGTTTCGGCAGTCATGGCATACGGGCCCCACTGGCCTTGTCATCCGCAGGTGAAGCGGTACCCCAGGACGATGACTGGTATCGGCTGGAACGACCCAACGACCGGGAGTATCTGCTCCAGGCCAAAGTCGATGGTGATTGGGCCAACCAGTACAGCTTCGATCTGTGGCCCCAGCAATGGATCGACTTCGCCCCGGCCAACTTTCTCAACAACCGGCATCCGGATTCCATCTTCGTGCAGAAACTGCTGGTTGTGCAACAACGGCCGGACGGTCGCAGTATTCTCTTCGGCGATCGGTTGAGAACCACAAGATCCGGCGCCACGGAGGAGCGCACCATTCCGGCGGAGGAAGTGGATGCGTTGTTATGGGATCACTTTGGGCTCGTGAACACAGTGAAATCATAAATCCAAACAGAATTATTTGCCCTGCACTTGTGCAAAGAGTCCGGGTGTCACCCCGAATTGCGCTTTGAACGCGGCACGGAAATGCGATTCCGATCGAAAACCGACCTGGGTTGACACCCGGTTCACCGGCTGTCCCGCTTCGAGCAGATTTTTTCCGGTTTCCAGACGCAGGGTTTCCAGAAACTTCGACGGTGTCTGACCAAAGGTCCGGGTGAAATGCCGATAGAAACTCCGTTCCGACATCGCAACAAACCCGGCCATTTCGGAGACTGAAGTCACCCGATCAAGGCGACCGGACAACCAATCGACCAACCGGGCATAGCGTTCATCCGCTTTTGCCTGAGCCGTCAATAATTCGCTGAACTGGGATTGATAACCGGGCCTATGAGCGTAAACCACAAGTTGCCTGGCGACTTTGGATTTCAACCCGGCTCCATGGTCCTCCTCCAGCATGGCCAGTGCCATATCGATGCCGGAGGCAACGCCCGCCGACGTCCAGAGCCGTCCATCATTCACGTATAACGCCTGGGCATCCACGCTGGCGTCTGCTGAGGTCCTGGCAAGTCGCTCGATACCTGCCCAATGGGTGGTCACATGCCTGTTCTTAAGAAGACCGGCCGTTGCAAGCACAAAGGCCCCCGTACAGATTGACCCGTAACGCTCAACCCGTTTGGCAGCATTTACAAGCGTATTTCGTATCGTTCCATCGCCCATCGCCGGAACCAGAGATGGTTCGTAGGCCCCAACCACCAAAAGGGTGTCAGAGTTCTTGAACCGGAAACCCTTGAGGGCCTGGGCCGCCAACATGAGCCCAGAATGACTCGTGATCTGACCGGCAACGGGGCTCAGCACCCTGTGACTGTAGAGTCTCTGACCGGAGATCTCATTCGCCGCTGAGAAAACCGCGGCCGGTCCGGCCACATCCAACAATTCGATCCCGGGATAGACGATAAACAGAATTCTGCGTGTAGTCATAATTGGCGGAATATAGTCTTTTATTGTCATTTACGCCATTGGTACAGATTTCTACCATGGCCCTACGAACAAGATCTCAAGACACAACCATCCCTATCACTGTTAAACCCCGGGACACAAACATCATGGCAAAAATCGGCACCATCAAATGGCTGGAATCAGGCAATGGGAAACTGGTACTGCGTGACAAACTCAGCTTGATTGCTCAAGGGGTGATCGCGAAAGCCGTTGCAAGACGAACCCATGCATCCGCGCGAAAGATACGTCACATCGAGGTCAAAGACATTCTACCGCCTGACAGCTCGATAGCCCGGGAGGCCCTGGCGCTTTGCCAGGATGCCAGCGAGCCCTTTCTGGTCAATCACTGCCTGCGCTCGTACTATTGGGCGCGTCTACTCGACGACGGCGCTGAATCCTTCGATGATGAAGCGCTCTTCACCGCCTTTATGCTCCATGACATGGGGCTGACCGAACCCTATCGACTCGGTCAATCCGAGCAACACTGCTTTACGATCGTGGGCGCCCGAATGGCCGATGAGCTTGCCCGAAAACATGGCTGGACTGATAAACGGGCAGGTCTTGTCGCGAATGCCATCACCCTGCACTTGAATATCATCGTCGACACGGCGCATGGTAAGGAGGCACGGATGGTTCGCGTTGGCTCCGGCGCCGATGTGGCGGGTCTGGGGCTTGAGGCGCTGCACCGGGATCAGATTCATACGGTGTGCGGCAAACACCCCAGATTGATGATGAAAAGGAACATGCGATCCGTGCTGCGCATCGAGTCACAGCAACGTCCGGATTGCAGAATCGCCTTTTTAAATCGACGCTTCGGGTTTGACAAGCTGATCGCTCACGCGCCCCAGTTTGACGAGTGAACCCATTGAGGGTTGATCCGGTACCCCCCCGGTGACCATAAATCAACCTGATTACCCACTTTACTCAACCAATGGATCAGTCGCCAATAGCAGTGTTGAGTTTTTAGTTTTGAGTGGATGAGTTCACTTTGCTCACAGGTTTTTTTATGTCCCCTCTCCCGCGAAGGAGGGTGTCGCAAAAGGTGGAAAAAAGGAATTGCCTCGGTAAAACGTTCGATAAACAGCACAAAATCAATTGTATCTGCAACCAAAATCAGTTTGAGATGATTCTCGGCATGCTTTTACAACACCCACCGAAGGGAGAGGGGGGCCCATAACCCGTGAGCGCAGCGAACTCATCCACTCAAAACTAAAAACTTAAAACTCAAAACTTTTCTCACACCCACCACCCTATGGCGGAGCATAGTAGGCAATCCGGTGAATCAATACAATCTACCAGGAAATCGCCTCGCCGTGACGAAAAAATCCCCCACTGGGACCGTCATCCGGCAGGGTTGCCGCCCAGACGATACCTTTGGCGCCCTGGGTCACATCCAAAGGCGCCTCTTCGCCCCCCATATCGGTGCGCACCCAGCCGGGGCAGACCGAATTGACCTTAACACCGGTACCCTGCAGTTCATCGGCGAAGATACGAGTCACCGCATTGAGGGCGGTTTTCGATAGCCGGTAGGCGGGACAACAACCGTTCATCTCCGCAAGCTGGCCCATACCGGATGACACATTGACCACACGCCCCTGCCCGTCCATCAGAGGAATCAGAGCACGGCACAGCAGTAACGGTGCCAGGGCATTGGTTTCAAACCCCGCGCGGACCCGTTCAGGGTCTGCGTTGAATACACTGCTTGCCTCGCCATCGAACCCGGGGTCGGGGAAGATACCCGCATTGTTCACCAGGCAATCGAGGCCACCAAAGGTCGTTTCCAGATATTGCTTTAAATCCGCGACTGAAATCTCCTGAGTCACCTCAAGGGGATAAAACATCACATCCAGGCCTTCGTGACGCAAGGCCTCAACAGCCGCTTCTCCCTGGCTGGTGTCCCGGGCGGTCAGTACAACGGTATACCCTGCTTGGGCCAACTGGCGGCACGTCTCACGACCCAGGCCGCGGTACGCGCCGGTAACTACGGCAACAGGTTTGTTCTTCATGAGACCCTCCGTCAATATCGTTCAGACTGGCGCTTTATTCGCACACGCCCTAGTGTAGTGTCCTATATAAATCATACATTTAGACGAGGCCTATCATCAGTTGGCGCTTAAATCCCTTGCCTCACCCTGCGGGAAGCCACTCAAGCCACGATTGCTGCGTTGCACCCCTTGGAAAGGGAACAGCCATTCCCTGCACCCCAAGGGCACTTCCTGCGGGGCGCGGGGTACGCCTTGCACTCGCGGCTTGAGTGGCTTTCTAAATGCACGATTTATATAGGACACTACACTAGGTTTACACCTGAAACCTTGGTTCAGGCTACACTCAGCCCTGCTTGGCTTCAGCCACAGACGCCGGGTCTGCCACGACCGGCAGGTCTTCCGGAGCGGGCATGCGTTTGACGATACCATCGGGAACCTCTCCCCGGCCGGCCTGATAGATTGAACCGGATTCCAGCACGAAGCAGACCATCACCGTGATCAGAGTCGGAACCACGGCAACCCGGGAAATCGCCACCATCATGATATGACCTTTCGAACTGCCTGTCGTAGCCATGAAGGCCATGCCCAGAATGACCGCGCTGATGGTATAGCCCACCAGCAGGATCCGGGTACGGTTTGCCGAAAGACGCCAGTGCGCGGCAACGAACCAGTTGTCACGGACATGGGTTCTGGCGGCGGAGAACCAGATATAGGCGATCACGCAGAGTGACAGGGACAATGGGATCAGGAATCCCAGCAGTCCCACATCCAACACGATGGATGCCGGCGCCGCGATCAGGTGGAATCCCACCAGATTCAGCATGGAGAGCTCATGGGGTGATTTGGCGCGCTTACGCAGGGCTTCGTCGATTTCAAATAGCATGTCATGGGTCTCGTTTGGAATCAGGGCATATTCAAGGTGCCAGGTTAATAACGCATCAATATGGCATAGTTTTTCCCAGATTATCTTTGATATTCCGCAAAAGGTTGACCTGAGCGAGAAAAACCTTAAACTACGCGCTCTTGGCTTCGGAGCGGTAGTTCAGTTGGTTAGAATACCGGCCTGTCACGCCGGGGGTCGCGGGTTCGAGTCCCGTCCGCTCCGCCATACTCTTAAGCCACTCCCCTTCCGGCCACTCCGGGTCGTATCAACCCGATTCATCCCCACCACCGGCCAACCCGAGTATCCGGGAAATCACGTATTGCCCCGTTGCTTCGATACCAGTAGCGTCTTCTTACCGAGCAGATCGTCATCGCAGAACGGAAAAAGGATTGCCCTGAATGAAAGGGAATTTGAATCAACACACAGTATTTGAACGGATATCACTTTAGTCTCCCGTCCTATATTACATGGAATCTTGCTCAATGATTCCCAACGTGTCCACAGCGACGCATGACTTTTTTGAGCAGAACGCAATGGAATTCAGCAAAAAAATCCTGTCACAATCCGGCACTCTACTCCTCATGGGCTTACTTCTCAGTGGCTGTATCGAGGAGGATAACAAAGCACCCGAGGCCAACGACGACCAGTCGGCCACCAGCCAAGGCGGTTCCGTAGTCATTGAGGTACTGGGCAATGACCGGGATAGCAACGATGACCCCCTGACCGTTACCCACCTCAGTTCACCCGAACATGGCCGGGTGACCCTGCAGGCGGACGGAAAGGTCCTCTATCAGCACGACGGCTCGAATACCGCTCAAGACGCCTTCACCTACACCGCCAATGACGGCGCCAAGGACTCCGAGGTCGCCAGGGTGATCGTGACCATAGAAGGCGTTGACGCGGAACCCTCGGATACTGACACGCCCCCCCCCGCATCCAACCATCAACCCGTCGCGGTAACCGATACACTCCAGGTCGAGCGCGGTGGAAACATCAGCTTCGACCTGACCGCAAACGACACCGACAGAGACCAGGACAGCCTGCGCATCGACTCGTTCACCCAACCGAAGCATGGATCCGTACAGCAACAGGCCAATGGCGTCACCCTTATCTATCGCCATGACGGATCCGACACCACTCAGGACAGTTTCAGCTACACCGTCACGGACGGTCAGGCCAGTTCAACGCCCACCCGGGTCAATATCCGCATCTCTGACAGTAACCAGCCCCCGGTCTTCATTCAGTCCGGACAGAATACCCGAACCCCCGTGGATCAGCTCTTCAGTGTCATTGTGGAAGCCAGTGATCCGGACGGCGACCCCCTCGAATATCAGGTCAGCGACCTTCCCTACTGGCTGGTATACACCGAGGCGACCCACACCCTAGCGGGTTCCCCGTCCTGGGAGGAACTGGGGGATACCCATGAGATCACCATTCGCGTCACGGACGGCCAGGTCAGTGTCGAAAACCGTTTCGCTCTGACGGTGGTCGAGGCGGACCAGATCACCGACAGCATGGCTCACCGTCTATTACTGCAGAGCACTTTCGGCCCCACCTTGAGCGAGATGGCGCGGGTCAAAAGCCTGGGCATCACGGGCTGGATCGATCAGCAGTTGGCACTCGGTTCCGCCTACACCTCCCCATCGGACGGCTGGAAGACCCATCTCGAACGCACCGAGGAGATCGCCCGAGCCGCGGAACCGGGCAACGACTGGCTCGCGAACAGCATCTTCAACCAGACAACCGGCGACCGGGATGCCCTGGACTACCAGATGGCGGCCTGGTGGGACAATGTCCTGGGGGCCACGGCGCCGCAACGGACCCAGATCGGTTCCGACCCGTTGCGCCAGCGGGTCGCCTTTGCGCTAAGCCAACTGCTGGTCGTCTCCCACAGTACCCCCACACTGCTCTACCGGGGTGAGGCCCTGGCCACCTATTATGATCTGCTGGCACAACATGCCTTTGGCAACTACCGCCAGTTACTGAAGGCGGTCGCCACCAGCCCCGCCATGGGGGTGTACCTCTCCCATCAGGGTAATCGTAAGGCCGATCCCGACAGCGGATCCCGCCCGGATGAGAATTTCGCCCGGGAGATCATCCAACTCTTTACCCTGGGCCTGTATGAGCTGAATCAGGACGGCTCACCCAACCGGGACGGCAACAGCCTCAGCTACCCGGACGCGGGCAACAACGTCGTGGCCACCTATACCCAGCAGGACATCGAGGAACTCGCCAAGGTCATGACCGGCTGGGATCTCGCGAGCAACAGCCGGTATGGTCGGCTCAGCGCCCGGGACGGGGACTATACCCGCCCCATGGTGTTCAATGCCGCGGAGCATGAGGATGAAGCCGCCGAAGGTGGTGACGGGCGGATCACCCTGCTGGGACACACCATCGCACTCAATGCGGGCAGTGATCAAAGCGGCCTCGATGCCGCACTGGATGTGTTGTTCAGCCACCCTAACCTGGCACCCTATGTGAGCAAACACCTGATCCAGCGCTTGGTCACCTCCAATCCCTCCGCCGATTACGTGGCCCGAATCAGCGCGGTGTTCGATGACAACGGTCAGGGCGTCAAGGGTGATCTGAAGACGGTAGTGAGGGCCATCCTGCTGGATCCGGAAGCCCGGGACGAGCGTTACTTTACCAATCCCACCTACGGTAAGTACAAAGAGCCGCTGCTGGCCTTAACCCAACTGTTGCGGGCCGCGCATGTAACGCCGCTGAACGGATGGCATAGCAAGGAGGGGCGTGTCATGCGGAATGTCTTCTGGTACCGAAACCCCGAAGACACCATCGAACAAGGCGCTCTGCGCTCCCCCTCGGTCTTCAACTTCTACAGCCCAAGCTATGTACCGAGCAACACCTATTTCAAATCACACGCCATGGTCGCGCCGGAGATGCAGATCCAGACAGAACAGATGCTGATCAACTACAACAATCTGCTCTATAAGTTACTGGACACCCTGGAAGAGAATCGGATTACTCAAACCAACGGCAAGACACTCAGCGAGTTCGCAGCCTCCCATGGACACTACTCTACCAACTTGCTAACCCGTTTCGACACCGAACTCGCCCTGATGGAACAGGCCATGGAACAGGATCAGAACGGCGACTTCGCCACCTTTGACGACACCGACACCGACGCCTCCGGAGAAACCCCCAAGGAACGGGCGATCAACGCCCTGATCGACCATCTCGATCTGTTACTGCTGGGCGGCAACATGACCCCGGACTACCGGGCCGCCCTGCGGCACTACCTGGTGTCGAGCAACGACACCAACACCCACAATCACTTTGAACGTGCGAGGCGCATGATCCGCGATGCCTATGTGCTCATCGCCACATCGAGCGCTTACATGATTCAGAAGTAACCCGCAAAGGATCCGCATTGTCATGACCCTGCACCGTCGTAATTTTCTAAAGGCATTGGCCGGCTATACCGGCCTTGGCGCCTTGGCGCCCATCACGATGACCACCAACGCAGTGGCCGCGGCACCGAATTTCAGCGACTACCGGGCCCTGGTATGTATCTTTCTGCACGGTGGCAACGACGTCCACAACATGCTGGTGCCACTGGGCACCGACACCCTCAAGGGCTACGCCCCCTACGCTGAAACCCGTGCCAGACTGGCGGTCGCCGATGAGGATCTCGGGCTCGCTCAGATCACTACCGGTGGTGGCAATCTGAACCAAGGGCACCTAGGTTCGGGAGCGGCAAATCCCTACAATCGCAGCCTGAGTCAGACTACCGCCTACCTTAGTGGTCACTATCCTTTAACTGGCAAAGGTGTGAATCTCGGGATCAATGGGGTGATGCCGGAGTTGGCCCAGCTTTTCATGGATGACCGACTGCTGATTCTCGGCAGCACCGGTACCCTGGTGCGCCCGGTCACCCGAGAGCAGATTCTCAACCACGAGACGGAACTGCCCCTGTTCCTGTTCGCCCACAACCATCAGCAGCGCGAACTGCAGACCGGCCAGGCCAACAATCTGGACGATATCGGCTGGGCCGGCAAGATCGCTGACGCCTGGAATGGCATCAACCAGGCCAACGCCCTGGGTCTGAATATCTCCTATGCGGGCAATGACCGGATGATGATGGGCCAGCAGACCTCGCCCCTGGTACTCAAGGCCGGTACCCTGCCCGAGATCTACCACATGCGGCCAACCGGTGCCGGCAACGAAGATCGCCGCGCCCTTTTCATGGCCCTGGCCGGGCAATCGACTATCACCGACCGGCTGACATTTGGCGGAAACAACACGGCCACCACCATGGATCCACTGCGGGATTTTTACAACCGCAGTCTCACCCGGTCCCTCACCACCTTTGAACAACTCAATCAAAGCTGGAACGCCCTGACACTCAGCTACGCGGCCCAGGGTCCCTATGGAGAGGGTCTGTTTGAGATACCCGATGCCCAGCAGTTGGGTTTCAATTCCTCCCTGAACGGTCAACTGATCCGGCAGTTGGAGTCGGTGGCGAAGATGGTACATCTGGGTGCCAACGGCGATCTGGGCCCCGGCTATCACCGGCAGATCTTTTTCGTTCAGCTCGGCGGTTTCGATACCCATGCGACCCAATCCACGGCACATCCCCTGCTGTTGCGGGAACTGAGCCTGGGCCTGTGGAAGTTCCAGAAAGCCATGGAGGAGCTGGGCCATGCGGACCAGGTCACCAGTTTCACCATGTCGGACTTCGGACGCACCCTCAGCTATAACGGTGACGGCACGGATCATGGCTGGGGTTCTCATCAGCTGGTGATGGGCGGAACCGGCACAGGCAACAGCGGTACCCTGGATGGAGGTCGATTGGTAGGCACGCTTCCCGATCTGACCCTTGCCGGTGAGGACGACTACAGCGATAAGGGGCGCATGATCCCGAAGCTGGCCCAGGATCAGGTCAATGCCGCCCTGGTTGACTGGCTGGGTGCTGATCAGGCCCTGATTCGTCGACTGTTTCCAAACCTGGGCAATTTCCAAACCACGGGTGACCTGACTTCCGCCTTTGCCCGGCTGTTTGTTTGATCGGCAGTGCAGTGCCTAAATAAGCCTGGTCTTAATAGCACTTACTTCAGAAAATCGAACCGCAAAGCGTGCAATGGCATCAGAACCGCCCCATTCTCGCTCCTACGCTCCGCGTGGGAATGCAGACCGGGGTAGGGATCACTCAGCAAGGCTGATCGTTACAACAGGCTAAGTAGGCATTCCCACGCAGAGCGTGGGCACGAGTCACTTGGAAGGTCTGTAAGCGGTGAATCCCCGCACCACTTCTCCGGCATACGCCGGAATGTCGAAATTCGACAATACCGCTTCGGAAGTGACTGACGAAAAGGACGTTTGATAGGGCTGGCCTGATTCACCCGTTACCGAACAAACCGAGAGGATCCTCCGGATCTATACCCTCCATAAAGGGTAGCTTCCGATCCTGATGGGTGACCTGGTAAACCGACCCGATCCAGTTACCGATAACGCCCTCCGCGGTGTCATGCCAGGTATTGTCCAGGCTATCGATCACCAGGGACTCCGGGAACTCGGGAAGTTCTGCATCGGTTGTAAGGGCCTGTTCAAGACGCTCCTGGTATTCATCGAAGATCGCCTGGGCCTTAAGCGAAAAGTAGTGCGATGGAAAAGGCGGATAGTCTGATCGCTTCCCGCCTACGTAGAGCATGACCTCACGCTTATACTCTTTGAGTAAACTGATGGTGTCGTATTCCGGATGACCCTGGAAATAGACCACTCTCAAGCCATCCCGGCTCACTGCCAGGTGCACCCCGGCCTCCTCGCTTTCCACAAGTACCCGCAAACCCGCCCGATCAAACTGCTCACGTGAGATCTGATTGTACCGGGAATGGGGCACATCGAAGCGGGTGTTGACATCATTGACCAGGGGATGGCTGGTATCCATAACCCGGTGACTGAACACCCCCCAAAGCTTATCCCCCATGGGGGTGCGTTTCTCACCATGATGGGACTGCACGACGGCATGGGTGGCCAGGCAGGAGCATAACACCGAGGTCACGTTTTCATGGGCCCAATCCACCACCTCGGTCAGAGGCTCCCAGAAGGGCTCGAGGGATAGATCCGGATGACTGACATTGGCGCCGGTGATAATGAGGGCGTCCAGACCGTCCTTACGAATCTGCTCGAAAGACTCATAGTAGTCGTCGATGTGCGCCTGGGCCTTCTCTCCCCGGGGCAGTTCATCCAGGGTGAAAGGATGAATAAAAAACTGGGCGATCGGGTTGGCCTCGCCCACCAGACGGAAAAACTGCCGTTCGGTGGCCTCGATGGCGGCATCGGGCATCATGTTCAACAACCCGATGTGCAGTTCGCGGATGTATTGGTGTGCGGCCCGGTCCGGGGTCAGGATGTTTTGCCCCTCCTGTTTGAGACGCAAAAATGTGGGTAAATTGTTGTGTGCTACCAGGGGCATTTCAGGACTCCCGCTCGATCACCTGTTCCAGAAGTTGAAGAAAGTCGGACTCGCTGCGAACCCGGGCGAGTTCCTGGGTGGTCACCGTGTATCCGTACTCGGCGGCAATGGCCTCATAGCGTGGGATACGCGCCCTGAACAATCGCGGAAATACCCAACGGGTAAAATCGTAGGGATCGACCAGAGCGACATAACTCAGCCCTTTGAGGGTCATATACTCCGCCAGCTGCTCATCGAGAAAGGCTTCCCGGTAGTACAAGGGTTTGGGATGGGATACCGAACGGGCGATCAGAGACGTCTCATCCTCCTCGCTGGCTCGAATGTAGAGAATCAGGGAATGTTCGGAGAGAAACTCCAACATGCCCGGTTCATCGAGTTCACACAGGCTGCCGCCCACATCGTTGATGAAGTGGGCGTAACCGTAGATGAGTTTTGCCTTGTGAATGAACCCCGGCACGTCGTACATCGCGGCGATCTCGGCCTGTCGATGCAGTGCCTGGCGACGCTTGAACTCCGTCAGAGGTAACCCGCCCTGCTCCGGGTTACCCAGCATACCGAGGAAGGTCGAAACCGGATTCAGGTTGTGAAAGGTGACATTGTTGCGGATGAATATGGAATCGGAACGCAGCAGATCCCGCAGCAGCGGGACCTGCATCGCCTGTTCCTTGATGGTATCGAGAATCGCCTCGTCCAGATAACGGGTACCGATACGATAATCGCCGGAATAGTGGAACCAATCGTTCGCGCGCAGCAGGTTCGACAAGCGCGTTTTACCCACCCCTGACATACCCATCAGGGTGACGCATTTGCGATCCCAGTTTCGAAATTCATCCACGGTCAGTTTCACACAGGACTCCCCAGCGATTCATAAATGGGCGCTAATTCTACGGCCAGACCTGCGCCGAGAAAAGCCGGATATCCGGAATGTCGATCCCGATCATACCGGCCGCATGCGGGCCTCAACGAAGCACGAACAGGACCCTGCCCCCAAGCACATCATAACCCGACACTACAACATCCCATACCTGCTTGCTATGATTGAGTCAGTTTCTCGTATTCCCTCAGTCGATGGATAAAGATGAACATCAAAGACCTTTCCGTCGTGCTTGTGGAACCCTCCCTGACGCAACGACACATCATCAAGCAGCAGTTGGACGCCCTGGGCATCGAACGCATCGAAACCTTCACCACCGGTGAAGATACCTTGATGGCCCTACCCCAAAGCAAGCCCAACGTGGTGATCAGCAGCCTCTACTTACCGGACATGACCGGTACCGAACTGCTGTATCAGATGCACAATGTGGAACGTCTGCTCGACTGTGCCTTCATGCTGATCTCCAGTGAAACCAGCCTGGCCTATCTGGACCCGATCCGTCAGGCCGGCGCGGTAGCTATCCTGCCCAAACCGTTCGACAGGGACGATCTGCAGGTCGCCCTGAGCGCGACCCTGGACTTCATCGAGACCCCCGACCTGGCATTACAGAGTGTCGATACCGAAACCCTGCAGATTCTCATTGTGGATGACAGTCTGATGTCGCGAAACCAGGTACGCCGACTGGTCGAAGCCATGGGTATCGAAAACATCACCGAGGCCTGCAACGGCGCGGAGGCCGCCCAACTGATCAATGAACACTATTTTGATCTGGTCATATCCGACTACAACATGCCGGAAATGGATGGCAAGGAACTGGTCGATTTCATCCGTCAAAGAAGCGCCCAACCCGGCATGCCGATCCTCATGATTACCAGCGAATCCAGTGAAAGCCGGCTTGCGGCCGTGCAAAAATCCGGGGTTTCCGCCATTTGCGACAAGCCATTCACCTCGGACACGGTTCGCCAGATGATGCAGAAACTGCTCAGCCAAGACACCTGAACAACGCTTTGATAAAATCTAACGCCGATCAATAACCGATTGTTATTCCTTGCTTTTTAGTTTTTTTCGTGAATACAGGGTATGCTATCCATTAACCCTTGTATCAATCGTACAGGCGGATACAATCGGATACCATCTTTAAGGAATTAAATCATCCGGGGCCTGGTTCGAATTTCATTCGGACCGGATAGTTTGTCACTCCAGAGTTTAGCGAAGTAGTTGTACTATGCCTCACGTACTCATCATCGATGATCAATCGATCACCCGGATGATTCTCCAGGAGCTGGTGGGTTCCATCGACAGCGATGTCTCATCGACCTGCTTTGCGGACCCCATTGAGGCTTTGGAATGGGCAAAAACCCATGATATTGACCTGGTGATCACCGATTACAAGATGCCACGCATGGATGGCATCAAGTTCATCAAGTGGCTGCGTCGCATCCCGAGCTGCAATGATGTTCCTGTGATGATTGTCACGTGTGTGGAGGATCAGTCCATTCGCTACATGGCCCTGGAATCCGGTGCCAACGATTTCATCACGAAACCGATCGACCACACCGAATGCCGGGCGCGCTGCAACAACATGCTTACAATGAGTCAACAGCGAAAAATGATCAAAGACCGGGCTCTGCTGCTTGAGCAGGAGATCCGCAAAACCACCCAGGAATTGCATGACCGGGAACAGGAGACCCTCATGCGGCTGGCAAAAGCGGGTGAATACCGGGATGAGAATACCGGTAACCATATCATCCGCATCGCCCGCTACTCCCGTCTGATCGCCCGAGGCCTGGGACTGCCTCAAGAACAGTGTGATTTGATCTCCCAGTCCGCCCCCATGCATGATATCGGCAAGATCGGCATCCCCGACTCCATCCTCCTGAAGCCCGGACGATTGACAACGGAAGAGTTCGATATCATGAAGCACCACACCCAACTGGGTTACGAGATCCTCAAAAACAGCTCGTCTAAGTACATTCAGGCCGGCGCCGTGATCGCCTTGAATCACCATGAGCGATTCGACGGAGAGGGATATCCAAACAGACTGTCCGGGAATGAAATTCCACTGGAGGCCCGAATCGTGGCGATTGCGGATGTCTTTGACGCCCTGCTCAGTGACCGACCCTACAAGAAATCCTGGCCTTTCGAGAAGGGGATCAACTACATCAGTGAACAAAAAGGTCGCCATTTCGATCCACAATGCGCAGACGCCTTTCTCGATGAACTTCAAGAGGTTGAAGCCATTCATCGCGCTCTGAGCAACGAACACGAAGGAACAGACGCTTGAATCGGAAACCAACAGATCAAGGCCTCGTGGTTCAATCGGCGGATCCGCGTGATCGATACTACCTTAGGCTCAGCTTCGTAGTCAGCGGCCTGGCCCTGCTCGGGTTACTGCTGGTCCATGGCTGGCCTGCCCGTCAAACCGACGCTTCGGGAATTCTTTTCCTCGCCCTCTCCTACGCCTCGATACGTCTGCTGCAGTTTCTTTCGATCGGTCAAGCCGGGTCGTCTATGCTGCGCTACACCACCCTGGTATTCGACCAGGTATTCCTGGGGCTGGCCTTGCTCGCGGGCGGCCCGGATCTGCTTCTGACACCACTCAGCCTGCTGCTGATCCTGGGCGCCAATGCCTACCCGATCCGTTATGTCTGGCTGGCCGGGTTCAGCGCGTTGAGCATCCGATTGGTAACCATTCTGTTAAGTCCCGCGATCACCCTGGACAACCATCAGATACTGGTACTGAGCCTGACCATTTTCCTCCCCCTGCTCCTGACCCTGAAGAAACATTGCAAGCTGACGCCCCATATCGATGTATCAGATGACGAAACCCTTCAACCCGATCAGGCAACCGAGGCAACCGAGGCAACCATGCCATCCGCACCCACTCCGGTGGAGCCGACAGCGACCGTCAGCAACACGACCGCACCGCGTAACGGCCGCAGATTTCTGATTCTCTCCAACTGCCCGAACAACATCGCACTACTCTCCCGACAGCTCTCGGAGTGGGGGCATGAAACCACCACCTGTGGTAACAGTCTGCAAGCCTTCAAACACATGTTGTCCCGTCGTCAGGGCGAAGTTTTCACACCTTACTCGATTCTTTTCGTCGATGGGGACAGCCTGGATATCGAGCCACTCTCCCTGGCACGCCTGGTCAAAGATGAGCCACTGCTCACCAACCTCAGGCTGATCTGTATTCAACCCTCGTTCTATAACGACAAATACGCTCAGCGGCTGTTGCGTGCCGGATACCACACACTGCTTGAATCACCCTGGTCCAAAGAGCAGCTCTTCAGCGTTATCAGCTACGAGAGCGATCAGCAGGATCTCGCTTCCAATGTGGTAAGCCTGAGTAAACACCGCAACATCAAACAGGCCTATACTCGCCAGAAACAGCTCTTGATCGCCGACAGCCCTTCGGAGGAACGGGCTCTGCTGGCCAGCGCCCTGAGTCAGGCAGGGTACAGTGTGCGCAACGTGGAAAACGGTAATCAGGCACTGGACGCCCTGGAAGAGCATTTTTTTGACCTGGCGATCATCAATACGGATCTACCGGTAATGAGCGGAGTTCAGGTAGTCAAGCTACACCGCTTTACCACGCCCTACAAACACTGGGTCCCGTTCATTTTTCTGCACGACGAAAACGATCCGGATATTCTGAACCAATGTCAAAGTATCGGCGTGGACATCTGTCTGTTCAAACCCGTTTCACCCCATGAGGCACTGCTATCCATACTGGCTGCACTGGACAAGGGGGATTTGCAAAATCTCACTTACGTATACCGCAGTACCGATCCGATTCAGTTCAAGAACAATCGCATCCAGGATGCGATGTTGCTGGATCATATGACGTTGTTTCGTCTTGAAAAGCTGGAAACCGGGATCAGTTTTATCAATGAACTGTTCCGGATTTTCGAAATGGAGGGTCACATTATCCTGGAGCGGATGGGGCAGGCCGTCGCCCAACAGAATTTAGGACTGTATCGCGATCAGGCCCAAATCCTGTTCGACAGTGCGGGGCAGTTAGGTGCCGTCGTGCTGTATGAATTGAGCCAACAGGCGTCAAAACTGTCCGCCCGCGAATTCGAGTACAAAGGCTCAGACGTCCTCAGTGAAATCGAGCAGACGTTCAATCTCACGTTGCAGGCCTATCACTACTACCTCTCCCAGCGTACAGCGGTATTAAATTCCGAACCGATCGAACCGGCAACCTGAGTCCAAGGTGAAAGCCTCAACCGATCAAGCCACAACATTTTTCATATAACGGTCTAATGCCTGACAGGTAATGCTGTAGTGGGTTGAGACCCGGGTCAGAACTTTACCGCCAACCTCCGCAAAGACCTCATCTTCAATGTTGGAAGCCGCTGAGGAAGTGGCCATCAGCGCATAGGCTCCGATACCGGATGCGTTATCCGCCAGCAGATGTGCGCTGTCGCGAAACTGCTGGGGATTGCCCGATTCCACGGACTGTCGCATCCCTACCAGCAGGGTCTCGCTGTCACGCAAAAAACTATTGATGAGATTCGGTAAAAAATCCGGATCACGGCTCAAGTGCTCCAGGCCGTTCAAAGATTCCCTATCCAACACCCGACTGCTCTTCTCGAGGCTCGCGGAACGGATAGGCTGATCGATCAGGGTGTCGGTATCGATACCCTGTGTTTCACTGCCTAGCAGCCGGTTCACTTCATCGAGCAGATGCGCGGAACGTACCGGTTTGGTCAAGTAGGCGCTGACCCCCACTTGCTCGCACTGACGCACCGCCTCCGCTGTGGCGTTAGCCGTGAGTATCATGAAGGGTAAAGGATCGCTCGTCCCATGTGTCTGGCGGTAGTTGCGGATCACCTCAATACCGCCCACCTCCGGCATGTGCAGATCGAGAATCGCAAGATCGAACACCTGGGCCTCAAGCGCTTTGAGCGCCTGGCCACCATCATCTGTAACCGTGACATTGTGACCCTGAAGTTCGAGGATTTTCTTGACGACTTTTTGATTGATACTGTTGTCCTCGGCAAGCAGGATTCGGGCTCCATGACCGGAGATCTGATCCGCCGAACGGATGATCCGGGGCGGCTTTCGAGACGACTCCGCATTGTCACCCTTCAGTGCATATTGCAGGACATGGCGGATTTTCTCCCGGGTCACCGGTAGAGTGACCACGGCATTGTATCCCGCGCGACAGAGTTCCATCTCCCGTTCACGACTTGGCGCATGCTGTGTTACACACACCAGACCCAGACTATCCAGACTCTCTTCCGCGCGGATGACCCGCAGCAGTTCATCGCTGGATATCACCCCCTGGGTTTCATCGACAATCGCGACATCATAGGGTTTTCCGATTTTGGTGTTGTTGAGCAACTCCAGGAAACCCTCGGCGATCGTATCGCAGACCATGATGTCCACGGGCCACTCCTGCAGCACATCCAGTACTTCCTGCCGCTCTGTCAGCAGGTCGGCAAACAATAGCACCCGGGCATTCATCAGCCGTTGTTCATCCAACGACAGATCACCGGGTGGCGCAGGAATCTGAAACCAGAAACGGCTGCCCTCCCCGACCCGGCTCTCCACGCCAATCGTTCCCCCCATCAATTCGACCAATTGCTTGGTGATCGTGGTCCCCAGACCACTGCCCGTATACTGACGGGTGGTTGAATCGTCGCCCTGTTTGAAACGTTCAAAGATCAGATCCAATTGATTCTCGGCAATACCAACCCCCGTATCGATGACTTCAAACAGCAGCCTTTGGACCGGGGCGTGCCGCACCTCGTCGCGATAGGGCGTCACCTTGAGCATGACACTGCCGTGGTCCGTGAACTTGATGGCGTTGTTTAACAGATTGATCAGGATCTGCCGCAGCAGTTGGTGATCGACCTGCACCACCGGCGAGACATCCAGATCGATCCAAAAGTGCAACGCCAGTGACTTGGAATCCGCCGCGGGCTTCATCATCGACACAACCCGATTGACCAGTGCGGAGATGTCCTGGTCGGAACGCTTGACTTCGACCTTTCCCGCTTCGATTTTCGAAATGTCCAGTATTCCCTCGATCAGGTTTAGAAGGGTCTCGGCCGAAACCTGAATGGAGTCCATGATCTCACGCTGCTCAACCCCCAGGGGCGTCCCCGCCAACAAGTCGCTCATACCCACCACCCCATTGAGCGGGGTGCGAATTTCATGGCTCATATTGGCGAGAAACCGGCTCTTGGCCTGATTGGATGCCTCACTGAGGCGTTTTTCGTCTGCGATGCGTCTCAACAGCATCGCAATGTACAAAGTGGTCACCACCAGCCCCACCAGCAATCCTACGCTCAGGATAGGCTGATTACGCCAAAACTCGTTTGTCATGATGACGACGGCGAATCCCAGCGTACTCAAGGTGCTGGCGAGATAGAGCTGAGCAATACCATAGCGCAGTCCATTGCCCAGATTGAGCCATAGGTAGAAGACATAGAGCATGGAAGTACGTTCATCACCGTACCCCATGGAGAAGGTTACCACGGAGATATCGCACACCATGGTGAGGATACGACGTCTCGGGTAGTCCTCTGGTTTCCAGGCGATCAGCAACAGGACCGCCAACGCATAGGCCATATATCCCAGAGCAACCCCCAGCAGGACACCCATCGTACTGTCTCCGAGTACGAACAGATACATGTAACCCGAATACAGGATCATCACGAGAGCGAGGCCGACCCGCACCACCGCCTGTTCCGCTTCCCGGTCAGGTGTCCGCTTGAGTTGCGCGATAAATCTTCTCCATGATTGCTTCAGCATCTTGATCTGATTCCGAAATCCGCGCCCCCTGGATCACTGTATGCGAAACACACCAGAGTGGATAGTCTTTTAGGAAGCGCAATCTGACTCCGATGTAATTTCCAGACCGGCATCACCTCCGCTGATCATTGCGCCATTCCACCTATCACGGCTTTCGGGGTTTAGCCCTGTGGGTGGCTTCGGCATGCAGGGGATCGTCCGGCCAGTAATGTTTAGGATAGCGGCCTTTCAGCTCTTTTTTTACATCCTCATAGGTGCGCGCCCAGAATCCGGCCAGATCGTGGGTGATCTGAATCGGCCGCTGGGCCGGAGACAACAGATGCAGTGTCACCGCAACCCGACCCTGGCAGATCCTGGGAGTCTCGGCCAGACCGAACAGCTCCTGCAGACGCACCGGCAGCACCGGCGATCTGTCCGATTCATAGGACAAGGCGATACGGGAGCCGCTGGGCACCTGCAGGTGGCTGGGTGCCAATTGATCCAGGCGCTGCGCCTGATTCCAGCTTAAACGGGCGTGCAGAATCCCCATCAGGTCGAGTCGCTGCAGCTGATCCCGGCTCTGCACACCGTCCAGCCAGGGACCCAGCCAGTCATCCAGATGCCGCTCAAGCCAGGCATCGGAGAGATCCGGCCAATCGGATTCGATGCACTGCTGCCCCAACCAGCAGACCCGGTTCTGCCACTGACGGATCTTCGGATTCCAGGGTAACGACGCCAGACCCATGCTGCGAATCCCCTCCAGGAGCACCGAACGCACCACCTCGGGATCTCCCTTGGGCAGCGGGGTTCGGGACAGGGACAGGGCGCCGAGACGCTCCTCCCGGTAGGTAATGACCCGTTGGGCCTGATCATCCCAGGTCACATGCGCGTCATCCTCGATCCGCAAATCGGGCAAGGCCCTAATCTCCGACTCATTCAAAGCGGCCGCCAAACGGATCCAGGCCTCTGTCTGACCGGCCTCGATCTGCGCCACCACGAGATAGGGCTCATTGGCAAGGGGATCGTCTTGCGCAACCCGGGCCGCACGACCCGTGATCAGACGAAAACGGGCATGCCCGGTGCGCTGCGCGATACGATCCGGAAAGGCCAATGCCAGCAGCGCGCCAATGCCGAGAGGCAGCGACTCCGAATACTCCGCGAACTCAGTACGGGCACGCAAACGCCGGCTCCAGTCGCGGCTGATCCGTTCCACCTGTCGGCAGGCAGTGGTATTGAGCCCCTCAGTATTACCCCGATCACGCCAGGCGGCGAGCCCTCGCAGACGCAGTCCGAGATCACAACCCGGAGCCTCCCGGTTGTTTCGCGCCAGAATGTCCCGCTCACTGAGCAATGCCGCCAGATCACAGCTCAGGGCACGCTCATCCGGCGCGGCACGCAACAGCATGTGCGCAAGCCGAGGGTGCATGGACAACCCGGCCATCCCCCGACCCATGGGCGCCAATCGTTGCCCAGTATCCACCGCACCCAGTTGCTGCAATAACGCCATGGCTTGGCCGAATGCGGCCTGGGGCGGCGGATCGAGCCAGAGCAACGCAGCCGGATCCGAGATTCCCCAGGCACACAACTGCAGCGCCAGTGGCGCCAGATCCGCCTGGAGGATTTCCGCCGGGTGATGCGGGACGAGCCGTGCATGCTGGGACTCTCCATACAGTCGGTAACAGCTACCCGGACCCAGCCGACCGGCCCGGCCCGCGCGTTGATCAGCCGCCGCCTGGGAGACCCGGACCGTCTCCAGCCGACTCATGCCCAGACCGGGGATGAAGCGGGGTTGACGAGACCAGCCACTGTCGACCACGCACTGCACCCCCTCGATGGTCAGGCTCGTCTCGGCGATGGAGGTGGTGAGCACGATCCGTCGCCGCCCCCGGGGATCGGGTTGGATCGCCTGCTCCTGCTCGAGGGCAGGCAGATCGCCGTAAAGCGGGCAGATCAGGGGGCTCTCGGAGAGCGCCTCCCAACGCTGCTTGAGGGCGCGCTCCACCGCGCGGATCTCCCCGACACCGGGCAGGAACACCAGCAGGTCACCCGTTTGCTCGGTCCAGGCCCGACTCACCGCCCGGACGACCTGATCCGCGATCTGTCTGCGCTCGGGCTCCCAGCCGAGGTAGTTGAAGCGGATCGGGTATTGCCGGCCTTCGGCCTCGATCAGCGGGGCGTTGTGGAGAAGCTCGCACACCCGCTGCTGATCCAGTGTCGCGGACATGATCAGCAGACGCAGATCCTCACGTAATCCCTGCTGAGCATCCAGACACAGCGCCAGGGCCAGGTCGCTGTGCAGATTGCGCTCATGAAATTCATCGAAGATTACCAGCCCGATGCCCTGAAGCTCCGGATCCCGCTGCAGGCGCTGGGTCAGGATGCCCTCGGTGACGACTTCGATCCGGGTGGCGTTCGAGACCTTGCGTTCCAGACGAATGGTATAACCCACCGTTTTCCCCAAAGACTCGCCCCGGCAGCTTGCCATGTAGCGTGCCGCACTGCGTGCCGCCAGCCGTCTGGGTTCGAGCATGAGGATTGAGCGATCACCCAGCCAGGGTGCCGAAAGCAGCTCCAGGGGGACCCGGGTGGTCTTGCCCGACCCCGGTGGCGCGCTGAGCACCGCCCGATGGTGCTGCTCAAGGACGCTCTGGAGTCGTGGTATGACCTGTTTAACCGGTAACTCGGACACTCAGTCCTGGGAGGCGGGCAGAGTCTGGGATTCCCGGTCGCAGCGGATATGCCGGTCGAATTGCAGATCCTCCGCAAAGTCCTGGGAGACAATCCAGATCTGATTCAGCTCGTCACTCAACGTCGGCAGAACCGCCAGGGCATTACGGGTGCGCTTCTCGTCAAAGAACGCGAAGGGCTCGTCGAGAAACAGGAACTGACTGCCCTGCACGGCCCGTTCCACGAGTTCCTGGGAAAGCGCCAGCCGCACTGCGAGCATGATCTGACGCTGGGTGCCACTGGAGATCTCCTCCAGGTCCATGAAGTCCCGTTTCTCGCTGGAGAAGGCGCGCACGGTGAGATCGTCCTCGATCTGCAGATGCTCATAGCGTTGCTCGGTGAACAGGGGCAGGGTCTTGCCCACCAGCCCCCGCAGCTTGCGATTGAACTGATGGGAGACCTCCCGGGTAGTGCCCTGGATCAGTTCATCGGCGACCCGGCAGACATCGAGATGATTCTGCCGATCAACGATCTTCTGCTTGAGTTCGTCCTTGATGCCATTGAGCTGAGCGGCCTTGTCGAGTCGGCCCTGCTCCACGGCAATGACCTGGTCGAGCTGACCGAGACGGGTTCTCTGCAGTTCCAGCCCGGATTCGAGTTCGGAGATCTCCCGGGCAACCCCGTCCCGCACCTCGGCCAGCGAGACCTGCCAGTCCAGGATGCGTTCGGCGAGACGGCCGCGAGCAGCCCGATCCACCGCGGGCGGTACTTCATCCGCTGTCGGGTCCGGTGCGGCTTCAACTTCGTCATCATCCGGCGCTGTCTCCCCAAGGGAAGCCGTGTCGTCCGCCTGGGGCGGTATTTCGTCCAGTTTGTTGATCGCCGATGCCAGGATCTGTGCCACATTGTTGAAGTCCAGGATCCCGCGCCCCAGGGAGGCCCGGCGAACCCCGAAGATCAGCCCCAGCACAGCCAAGGCACCCGCGGCGTAGAGCAGATAAGGCAGCATCTCCGGCTGCCAGGCCGGGAGCGAGGCCAGGCGTGCCGCCAACTGGAGCGAAAGATTCTGTTCGGGCATCTTCGCCAGCAGATACCAGGCAACCCCGGCCACTACCGCCAATAACAGGCAGACCCACAGAAGAAATCCACTTCGGGCACGGGATGAACGGGCCTTTTCACGCCGAGGCAGGATATCCTGATAGGCCGTGGCGGCGTTATCGAGTTCATCAATCAGTTCCTGGATATCCTGTTTGGCCTGCAGCTGCTGACTGCGCTGCCGCTCCTGCTCGGGCATCAGCGCCGGATCGATATTCAGCTCATCGAGCTGTGTCTGGATGTTCGCCAACTCTGCCTGCCGCTGTTCGATTTCGTTCAGGGCGGCGTCCCGGTCCTCCTGGCAGGCGGAATCGCAATATTCCAGGGTCACAAGCCCCGCCATGGTCTTAACCGCATAGCTGTGGGGGTGGGGCGTGGTGATCTCCCGCTGCGCCAGATAGAAAGATTCCACAAACTCCTCGTACTCGAAACCGATCAGTGCATAGATCTTGTCGGCCACCGCTTCCACGCCGCGCACCACGGCGGTCTCATCCTCAGAGCCCAGCGGCGCCAGCCGCGCGCTGTGATTGCCCGCATCGTCCAGAAAACGCTCCAGATGGTAGCGATCGCCCGAACCATCGGAAAACTCCAATTCGGCGGAACAGTGGGTCTGGCCCCAGCGAATCACCTTGGTGAGCTCATCCAGTCCCAGTGAAAAGGTGCGGCCAAACAGGGCGAAACAGACGGTTTCACCGATCGAGCTCTTACCCGATTCATTGAGTCCGGAGATTGCGATGAGCCCCTTCTCGGGTAGATCGAGCAGCTCCAGACGGCTGTACTTCAGTACGTTTTGCGCTTTGATGGCGTGGATGATCATGTCCAGCCCTCGTCGGCCAGAACCCGAAGCTTTGCCAATACCATCTGCATGGCCTGTTCGAACTGGGCTTCATCGAAGGGCTCGCCTGAATTTTTGCGCCGTTCCCGCTCGGCCGCGCAGTAGTTGAGGAATTCCTCACTGGAGGGCCCCTGCGCGGCATACTCGGTGTGCAGGACTTGATCGGCTGAAGACATGCGGTTCTCCCCTGTTTTTGCTTTTTACCGCTCCATACCCAACTGCGCCTAGGAAACATCCGGTCTGGTTGGAGACGGATTCACCGTCTGGCGCAGTGAAACATCCGCCTCAGTATAGGGAGTTATGCTCGATTGGTCACCTTTACGAAAGCCCCTTCAGAGGGACTGAGCCTCCAGGTTTCCCCTGATCAGGCGGGCCAGCGAACCCAGGGCCTGCTCGACCTCCCGTATCGAGGGGGGCGTGGCATTCCACAGTTCGTCGAAGGCACCCCGGCAACTCAATCGCATCACAACACCCGGAAATAGCAGCCCAGGTCCGGCAGGTCGATCTCCCGGGGTTTGAGTTTCACCACATCGTTCAACTCGAACTCGCCGCGGATGCGCACCTTGCTCTCCAATCCGATAGCTGGAATCAACACGGTAGCGCGTTCCCCCTCCTTGGCGACCACCACGGCATCCCCCCGCCAGTCAGCGTGGTCTCTCAGATAGATCAGACACCAGTGGTTGTTCGAGATCCGCTCCGTCTTGCGATTTGCCGCACTGCCGATCTCCGACTGGGCAATACGCTCCGAAAGCGCCTGAGTGTCGAGGGTTGGCGCCCCCCGCAGATGAGCTCGCAACTGCTGATGGGTCAGCAGATCGGCATAGCGTCTGAGGGGACTGGTGGCTCGGCAGTAGCGAGCCAACCCGAGCCCTGAGTGAGGTTCCGCTTCCAACTTGGTCTGACTCGGCTTGAACTGACGTCGATAGGCGTACATACCCGCCATGTCCTCGGGCACCGACGGCTGCTCCGGAGGCGCCTGGGTGGCGAAGGGCAGCGGTACGCCGTGCTCGACCCCGTAGCCGGCAACCCCCTCCCCCGCCATGAGCATGAGATCGGTCACCATCTCCCGGCTCTCCCGTCTCGGCAAAGGCAGGATACTGACCTCCCCGTCGATCACCCGGATCTTGACCTCGGGCAGCTGAATGGAGGCGGCACCGGCCTGTAAACGGCGCTCACGGTAGACGCGGCTCTTCTCCAGCAAGGTGACGAACGGTGCCTCACTCAGCCGTTGATTCGCCTGGTCGTAACTGATTCGAGTTACCCGCACCCAACTCGGCTCGACCACCACGCGGGTCACCTCGCCCTCGGCCGACAAGTTGAAACCAATGGACAGTGCGGGAGAGCGCTCCTGCAGTCCCAGGCCCAAACAATCGGTGACCGCTTCAGGCAACATCGGAATGACCCGGTCCGGCAGATAGAGATTGGCCCCACGAGCCCGGGCCTCTTGATCCATGGGGCTGTCCGGGGGAACCAGGGCCGCAACGTCCGCCACATGGACCCAGATCCGATCGCCGTCCAGGCTCACCGCATCATCCGGATCCTCACTGCCTTCGTCATCGATGGCAAAGGCCTGCAGGTGAGTCAGGTCGAGACGCGTCTCCTCGGGCAGCTCCGGCACCGCATGCCGCGGTGCGGACTCATCGACACCGAGACGCCTTGGGTAGGGGTTTTCATTGACTGGCCAGTATCCCGTGCTGACCAGAAGACGATGGGCGGAAACCGGGTTCTCGCTCAGACCCAGAGCCTGCAGGATGCGGCTGCCTTCGCGCTTCTCCAGGGCCAGGGCTTCAACCTCAGCGAGCATCTTGCGATCCTCATCGAGGATCGCTCCTTCCCGAGTCCGCTGGAGAAAACCCTCCCAGGCCTCGGCTTCCCGGGCCTTCCGGCTGCGGGTCTCGATCTCATCCCGCACCGCCGCCTCGCTTCTCGGCTGGATCCGGTCCGGCTCCCCCTGGAAGTAGATTCCGTCCGTGACGATTTGCCAGGCCGCCCAGGCGGTGGCCGGACTGTAGTCCTCGAACAGCAGTTCAGTGAGCTCCCGCAGGTTGGTCTGTTCGCCCTCGAGCAGTTGCCAACTCTCCTCCAATGCGCCGTTCAACGGTCCCAGTTGGTTCAGGTTTTTCACCGGTCCCGGATGCAGTAGCTGAATATCCTTGTCCCGCACGCGCTTGCTTTTGCCACCCTCCAGTTCGATGGTGATCTTGTCACTGATCTCCAGCACACGAGCCGGTCGAATCTTGTACAGCACCAGCGCATCGGTTTTCAATTGATACATACTCACAATCTCAATAAAGGCCTGAACTCTAATGGCTCTTATTTATGGGCTAGTAAAGCCATTTAAAAGAAAATTAACCGCAAAGGGACGCCAATCATCGTAAATGAACGCACAATTGAATGGACTTACTGGGTCAATTTGCGGTGATTGGCGTCCATTTGCGGTTCAATTCCTTTAAGTTTAAGTGCCATTGGGCCTGAAGCCCGACAACCGTCTTCCCAAGCCCCCTGAAAACACCCCAACCCGGTTGCCGAAAAACCCGACCCCAGAGGGAGTTTCGTCCTCAGCGGGATCGGGTATGATACGCATTGTTTCCGCTCAAACCCAGGAGAGCGTTCCTGTCATGAACCAAGAATGGACTGATTTCCTCGCCAGCCGTCCCGCTACTGAGCCGTCGGATGATGCCACGGACTGCGCCCTGAACGATCTGTCTCACTACGGGCTGATCCGGGTCACCGGGGAGGATGCCGAAACCTTCCTCCAGGGCCAGCTCACCAACGATGTGCGGCAGGTCACCGAAGCGCACAGCAATCTGGCCGGCTGGTGTAACGCCAAAGGCCGGATGATCGTGAATTTTCGCTGTTTCAAGCGGGATGGCGATTACTATCTGCAGACCCCTGGTGAGCACATCGAACGGGTTCTCAAACGCCTGGGCATGTATGTACTGCGCTCCCAGGTCAGCCTGACAGACGCCAGTGACGATCTGGTAAGGATCGGTCTGAGCGGCAGCTGTTCCGAATCGATGCTCGCGGAGGATTTCGAGAATCTTCCGGAGACGATCAACGGGATGGTTCAAACCGGCGCACGGACCCTGATCCGTCTGCCCAGCACCCTCCCCCGCTTCGAGGTCATCGGTCCTGAAGCAGAGATACAGACCCTGTGGCGCAGGGCCGAAACCCAGGCCCGGGTCGCGACAAGGGATTTCTGGGCCCTTCAGGAGATCCGCGCGGGTGTGCCTACGGTATTCGAAGAGACCCGCGAAACCTTTGTACCTCAGATGATGAACATGCAGCTGGTGGACGGCGTGAGCTTTACCAAGGGGTGCTACATCGGGCAGGAGGTGGTCGCCCGCATGCAGTATCTCGGCACCCTGAAACGGCGCATGTATCTGGCCCACGTTGATACCGACAATCCACCGAACCCCGGCGATGAACTCTATTCCACGGAAAGCGTCTCAGGCCAGGGAGCCGGTAAGGTGGTGGACGCACGGGCCAGCGACAACGGCTATGACCTGCTGGCGGTTATCGAGGTGGCAAGCGCGTTGAACGGTGAAGTTCGACTCGGCGAAGCAGGACCGGTCCTGCAGATTCAGGCCCTGCCCTATGGGTTTCCAGAATAGCCAAGTACACTTTCGCCGATATAGAAAAACCGGTCGCGGCCGATAGCATTGAGGTGTTTCACCGGCCGCGTGAATCCCTGAACCGGGATCGGCTGAACCACGGGCTATAAAACTGACATCGGCGCAACCCTATAAGATTTCCGGATCGACCGGCATCCACCTGTCAGATCCAAGGAACAAGAGCAACAATGATCGACGAAAACCAATTTCTGGACCAACTCAACCAAGCCATCGACAGTAACAAACTGACCCTGCCGACGCTCCCGGAAGTCGCGCTTCGAGTCCGCGACGCGGTCGAAAGCGAGAACAGCTCCGCCAATCAGATCGCGGAGATCATCGCCTCCGATGCCGCCCTGTCGGCCCGCCTGCTACAGGTCGCCAACAGCCCCCTCTACCGGGGACGGGTGCACATCGACAACCTGCAGATGGCGGTGGCGCGCCTGGGGGTGCGGCTGGTACGCAGTCTGGTGGTGAGTCTGATCATGCAGCAGATTTTCCAGGCCACCAACGACATCCTCGACAGCAAGTTCCGACAGATCTGGGAGGAGAGCGTGCAGGTGGCGGCCTTCAGCCGCATCCTGGCCAATAACCTGCCGCATCTGGACAAGGAACAGGCGATGCTGGCCGGACTGATCCACAACATCGGCGCCTTGCCGGTGCTTGCCATGGCGGAGAAATACGAGGAATTGATGGAGAACCCGGCGGAACTGGACCGGGTGATCGATATCATCAGCCCACAAATCGGACAACGGATCCTGGAACTCTGGGACTTCCCGGACACCCTCATCAAGGTACCGGCGAATTTCCTCAATCTGCGCTACGACAGCGGCGGAGAGGGGGATTATGTCGATGTCGTACTGGTCGCCCGCCTGGAAACACTGATGAACACCGAGCAGGATATCAACGTCTCCGAGTGGGCACAGATCCCCTCCTTCGCCAAGGTGGGACTGGAACCGGAAATCAATTTCATCGAGATCGATGGCGTCGCCGATGACGTGCAGAACATCGAGGTGATGTTCCTGTGACAACCGTTCGAGCCCCGTCATGATCGAGGCACAAAACCTTTGCAAGCACTACTCAGGGGGCGTCAAAGCCGTGGACGGCGTCAGCTTCCACATCCCGAGAGGTGTCTGTTTTGGCCTCCTGGGTCCCAACGGGGCGGGCAAGACCACCACCGTCGAGATGCTCGAGGGCATCAAGACCCCCTCCTCCGGCAGCATCCGCTACAAGGGTGAACCCCTGGGCAGGCGGTTTCGCAACGAGGCCGGTATCATGTTTCAGCACACGGCCCTGCAGGAGTTCATCCGGGTGGACGAAGTGTTGAAGATGTTCCAGCGCTTCTATCCCAATCCAAGACCGACACAAGAACTGGTGGAGGTGTGCGCGCTGGGGGAGTTTCTCGATCGGGACACCCGCAAACTCTCCGGCGGTCAGAAACAGCGCCTGCTGCTTGCGATTGCCCTGATCAACAATCCCGAAGTGGTGTTTCTCGACGAACCCACCACCGGGCTGGATCCTCAGTCACGCCGCAACCTGTGGAACCAGGTGCGCCGCATCAAGGCGGAAAACAAAACCCTGGTGCTCACCACCCACTACATGGAAGAGGCCTTCGAACTGTGTGACGAGATCATCATCATGGATCACGGAACCATTATCTCCCAGGGCAATCCCAAGGAGCTGTTGGCCACACATTTCGAGAATTCCGTGATCACCCTGCCCTTGTCCACCCTGCCGGGCAACTTCCAGGCGGACGCGCAAGCCACGGTACACAACCAGGATGGCCAGATTGAGATCCATTCCCGGGATGTGGACGTAACCATTCATCATCTGATCGCCCATGGGGTCTCTCTGAAACAGCTGCAGGTGCGTTCCCCGACCCTGGAAGATCTGTTTCTCGAACTGACCGGCCATCACCTGAGAACCTGACACGAAACATTTCACGAGCCCCATGTCCATAAGACGATTTCTCGCTGCCCTGCAGGCCCGCAATCTGGAATTCCTGCGCGATCGAACCGCGATGGGATGGAACCTCATCATGCCGGTGGTGATCGTCATGGGCTTCGCCTTTGCCTTCACCACCGGACAGGAAGAGCTGTACAAGGTGGGGCTCTACGGAGAGCCCGCTAGCGAACAGTCGATCCAGACCTTTCTGCATACCCGCTACATCGACTTCATCCCGGTCGAAAACCTGGACAAGATGATCGACAAGGTGGACCGGCACCAGATCGACCTGCTGCTGGATGTATCGAACCGGCGCTACTGGGTCAACAGCACCTCCCCCAAGGGTTATCTGCTGGAACAGTTACTGCAACCCTATCACTTCCAGCAACAGACGCTTCACGGCGCGGAGATCCGCTACGTCGACTGGGTGGTACCCGGGGTACTGGGCATGAACATCATGTTCAGCGCCCTGTTCGGAGTGGGCTATGTCATCGTGCGATACCGCAAAAACGGTGTCCTCAAGCGCCTCAAGGCCACGCCACTGACCGCCCTGGAATTCATCTCCGCGCAGATCGTCTCGCGCATTCTGATGATCGTCACGGTCACCTCAATGGTCTACATCGGCACCGATCTGGTGGTCGATTTTCGCATGGCCGGTTCCTACTGGCTGTTGCTGCTGATTCTGATCCTGGGATCCCTGAGCATGATCAGCGTGGGCCTGTTGATCGCCGCGCGGATCAGCAGTGAAGAGGCGGCCAACGGCCTGCTCAATCTCATCAGTTTTCCCATGATGCTGCTGTCCGGAGTCTGGTTTTCCCTGGAGGGCTCCCACCCCTGGGTGCAGCACCTGTCCCAGGCCCTGCCCCTGACTCACATGCTCGATGCGGCCCGCGCGGTGATGATCGATGGGGCGGGACTGAACGAGGTGGCCCCGGAACTGTTCATTCTGGTCCTTTTTACTCTATGCTTTGTAACCATCGGCTCGATAACCTTTCGGTGGGAGTGAGCAATGGCGGATCGGGACACGGAGTTCATGCTCGAGGCCCTGGAACTGGCCCGGCAAGGCATCGAACAGGGTCACGGAGGACCGTTCGGCGCGGTCATAGTTCAGGATAACAAAATCGTGGGACGCGGTTGGAATCAGGTAGTGCATCTCAACGACCCGACCGCCCACGCCGAAATGCAGGCAATCCGCGAGGCCTGCCGGTCACTCAAAACCTTTCATCTGAGCGACGCCATACTGTATACCACCTGCCAACCCTGTCCCATGTGTCTGAGCGCCGCCTACTGGGCGCACATCACCCGACTGGTCTACGCGGCCGACGCCCAGGACGCGGCGGCCATCGGCTTCGATGACCACCGAATCGAAGAAGAACTCAAGCGACCGCGGGATCAACGACTCTTGCCCAGTCGGCAGATTCTGAGGGAAGCGAGTTTAACGCTCTTCGATCAGTGGCATAATAGCGCAAAGCGGAAAGAATACTGAAGCATCAGCCCACAAATTACCCGAAGTAATCGGAGAGATTTCAAAGCTAACCGGCTTCTCTCTCAATCGCAACGAGTCCCCCAGATTTCATTCACCCAATGCGGGCGATATCCCCTTTTACGGCATCCCTGGGTTCGAAACTGTCCGCGTCCGTAAAATTACCCGGCGCTTCCGAAATTTCGCTTCCGCCGTTGTCGAAATCCTTGTTACCCCAGGTCGAATTCACCGAAACATAAGAATGTCCAATGGTTGTGATGAGTGTATGAAAGATCTATGGTGTGTTGATTACACGGTAGAGCAAGTCTCGAAAGAACTTCGAAAAGTCGGGATTACGTTTTTAAACCATTCGTTGATATCCTTTCCATCTGAATGGGCCATCCATACCATCTGCACAAACCCATTTAAAGAATATGAAAACAGTTTTTGAACACACGCAATCCAAAGTCTTGATCATACCTCAAGCACTTTTTTCGATGAAAGATGTAACGATTCTATGGCAACATGGAAACTCCATAATTTTTCACAAGCAGCTGGATCAAGACCTTTGTAACGTCGAGTTCTATACCAACGCACCCTGTTTTATCTTCATAGAAAGTGGCAGCGAGGTTATCACGAATCATCGCCATGACCGTGTAAAACTGACTCCCGGCATGTCCATCTTTTTTCCACAAGGTGAAAATCTTCATTCAGATTTCGTGATGGAAACAAAATCTCTCGTTGCAAAACTCGTTTTTTTCGATGAAGAAGTTATTGAAAACTATGTAAAGAAGACGGACACAGTTCCACCATCACGCGAAACAGATCCATGCTATTGCGTTTTAGAAGATAACAGTGCAATCAAAAGCTTTTTTGATTCAATCGAATACGATATAAACAAAGGTGAATACCTCAATATTAAACTGCAAGAACTGTTACATCTGATCGCTTACAAAGATCAACGTAACATTTTTCACTCCCAACTATCGACGGCAAAAAGGCTACCGCCTAAAAGGAATCTCAAGCGTTTACTTGAAACTGTGGAATTCACAACTCTCAGCGTGAGTGAGTTGGCACATCTGTCAGGAAGAAGTCAATCGAGTTTTAACAGGGACTTCAAGGCGCTCTATCGGACCACGGCGAAACAGTGGTTACTGGAGAAACGGCTGACTAAGGCGAAAGCGTTGCTCGAGTCTGAAAGATATTCGGTGACAGACGTGGCTTTGAAGGTCGGTTACAACAACATTTCCCACTTCATCAAGGCATTCAAGTCAAAATACGGTTTAACGCCCAAGGAGGCCAGCTTGTCATCGAGTGACTGAAAAACGTTAATTTTGGCGATATTTGGGTAGTCCCAAATCTTTCTGATCAGTATCTTTCTCCAAATTCATTCGAAACAAGGAGTCAAGATGAGCATCAGAGTAACTTTAAACTGCCAGGTAAAAACGGGGCAATTCAACACTCTGCTTCCGTTTTTAGAAGAAAATCTGCCCAATGTCAGGGGGTTTTACGGAAACACAAAGGTCAAGGTACTGTTCGACGAAACAAACAGCGAAATGTTACTCGATGAAGAGTGGTTGTCCGCCGAGAGGCATCAAGACTATTTGAAATTCATCAGTGAAAACGGCGTATTGGATGCATTAGGAGAATTTCTTGTCAGACCGCCTCAGATCAAGTATTTCAAACGGGTCGATATTTGACGACCTCTTTGCCACAAAAAAATAGACATTCACGCCTAAGAACTGCCCCTGTTTGGACACTCAAGCCGAAGTAAGGGCAGTTCTTGGTCGCATTTTCAAAAAAACTTTGAAAAGTCGGGTTTACGTTTCTCTAAAAAGGCCTTGAATGCCTCTTTAGCCTCCGCGCCATTGAGCATCTCAATGAAATACTCCTCTTCCATTCTCATGATACGCTCCAGCTGTTCCGCATTGGCGCTACGCATCAACTTCTTAGCCGTACGCACGGATCCTGGCGGGAGTGTTGCCAGCTGCCGCGCCTTGGCGATGGCGTGTTGCTGGTAGTGATCGGCTTCCACGACTCCATTGATGATACCCATGGCTTGCGCAGCCTCGGCATTGAAAGTCTCGCCCAGCATCAACAACTCAGCGGCTTTACGATAACCCAGCAGTTGGGGGATCAACAGGCTTGAGCCCGCCTCGGGACAGAGCCCCAGACTGACAAAGGGCATTTGAAACTGGGCCTCGGGAGCCGCATAGGCCAGGTCACAGTGCATTAGCAGGGTGGTGCCAATACCCACCGCTGGGCCATTGACCGCGGCCACAAGGGGCTTGGTGATACCGGGCAGGACTCGTAAGAAGCGTCCTACCGGCGATTTCCCGTCGATCCCCGCATTATTAAGGAAATCCACCAGGTCATTACCTGCGGTAAAGCACTCCTGTGTGCCGGTGATCACCGCAACCCGAAGCTTGGGATCCTCTTCAAGTTGAGTCAACGCATCGGAAATTCCGTCATACATTTCCCCAGTCAAGGCGTTTTTCTTCTCAGGCCGATTCAGGCGTATAAGAATAAGATGGTCCAGGATCTCGGTAAGCAGATGCTGACTCATTCGGAATATTCTCGCAGCTTATATTAGATGTGAATACGTACCATACCCGAAAGTGACAGTCACGCCATAGGCCACGAGGAATAACCGAAACCGCCTGTCCTTCCAGTACTTGCCAAGTATATCTTAGAAAGCGATAGAGGCTATATTTTCATCCATTTATACCCCTCACCCAATCAGGCAGTTGACCAAAACAGTTTTTAAGTATTTCGAGATCATGTTGTGAGGGCAGGAAACCGTGAGAATCCCTGTAGCTGTATAAAAAATCGGAAAGGGCTTGTTGCTTGTCCTTAGTATCCATGCGGTCACTGGATTGCTGTTTATACTCCGCTAACCACTCACAGATCTGCATAACTTCCGAATCTTCGGGAATGGGTTGTTCAGGCTTTTCGAGGCCCACTGGCATACCGGCAACCTGTTCAAACAGCGTCCCCAAAGGGTTTACCCGGATTGCCAATAGTTTTCTACTTAGAATAAAGGTGATCGCATCCGAAATCAGATCGAATGGCAACAGTCGATCCGGTTTGTGATGCCATTTTCCCATGGCCGGTGTCGACTCGCACAAAATCCAGGGCGTGGTTCCGAACCGGGCCGCTTCAGCATGCCCCGACTCACCCCAGAAATACCATCCGCAACCCGCTTTCAGGTTGATGAGCTGCTCCCCGAGCAGGAGTGAAAGGTCGATGATCAAGGAGTGCCATATTGGCCTGAGCATGGCTTCAGCAGTCAGGAATTCGCCACTCTCGGACCGGATGGCTGTCATACCTGGCTCTCGATTCTCCTCGATGTGTTGATATACCCACTCACCGATGTCACTCCAGGATTCGCGTGTTGCATCGACGGATATACCTGACCGAACCAATAGGCCGGTCACTTCCTTGACCCGCTGTTCTCTGTGAACCATCAGGTGAGCATAGGCGTCACTCGCATATTCCAGGGGAAGATACTGTATCAACAGAGGCTGAGACGACAGATAGGGTCGATACTCACCATACGCATATTCGTAGTCACCCGATTCATGGGTTATCCAATCGAAATGAAAAAGCGATTTTCGAGAACCTATTGTTGCGGGATTGGCCTGAATATAGGGGTCCAGATGAGATTTGAAGAATATGCCTCGAACCAAGCGAAACGTATCCAGGAACAGATTGTAACGGTAACTCGCCATAGCAGAAATCAGATCATATTCAGCCGCCTATGACAATCGGGAACCCACTCAGAATTACTGGCCCCCTCCTCTCATGGAGGTCTCTAAAACCAACTACTGATCTTGTTTCCTATCCAACTACCGCTGATCGCCCCGCCGACAGCCCCTATCACGCCACCTACAACACCGCCGACCGCCGCGCCTACAGGTCCACCGACAACGGCTCCAGCCGTTGCGCCAAGTTGCGCGCCAGCCCATCCACCTGATGCCGCGCCAGCCCAGCCCCCTGCGGTTTCAGCAACGGCAACTTTCGTATTTTTCCCGAATGTACCACCATCCTTTTGGTAGGCACTGCCGATCGTGTACACATCGAGGGCTACGCCGGCAGGTCCCAGCACCTTCCCAGCACCCCGGGCATAGCGGCTGAACTTACTGGCTGTAACAACGGCGTCAACCTGCTTTCCGGATGGTGCAATATCTGCCGCCACACGATGAGACAGATTGCCACCAGATTGCTGGGCGGCATCAGCCAGTTTCGCCGTCGTTGCGGCATCGGGCCCATGGTTTCCAGTTATTGGGTTTCCGGTAAAAACATACTCAACAGTCCTGCCTGTCTTCGCCAAATCGATATCTTTCTTCAGCTGTGCAGCATTGATCGTTTTTCCCGCCTTAACCTCAACCATACTGTTATTCGAGGCAGTCCTGACCTGTGCATCGTAGGATCGACGCACACCGTTCATAGGTGTTTCAACTTCAAAACGAGTGGACCTGAGAGAGGGATCCATCTGCTTGGCTACTTCATACGCGGCCTGAGAACTCACCATCGTCTGCTTTGCGATATATCCACGGAACCCAGGATCAGAAAATTGAGAGATTTTATACCCGGCCGCCGGACGGGTTGAGTTTGGCGTATAACGTCCAAATCTCATGGCATTTATCTTCAAAGGACCGACATCGACACCCTGTAGCGGAACATTCATACCGGTATTCGCTGCGCCGGCAAGACTCAGAACATCCGCAGTCTGCTCAGCGCCGGATCGGCCACCTCCACCCTGTTTCAGAAGGTCCTCCGAGGTAGGTTGACTCGCCAGGCGCTCACCCGTCGTTGGTCCTGAGGCAAGTTTCCCTATAACCGAGTTATCCGTAACATGTGCGCTCTGTTCCTCCGAGCCACTGCTACTATCCCGGACGTCTTGTTCACTTCCGCGATATGATGAAGTAGTCGCCGATGCTTGTCCGCCATTACTTGCCACTTCCACAGTTCAGCCCCCACATGAAAAATCAAACACCGTGTTCACCTAAAACACACGGATACAGGTTAGGATTTATAATCGTAATGCTAGACTTCGGCACACTTCGGCTCCATACGAAATAACCCTAGTGTACCGATATCTCTGTCACTGATTATTTCGATATCCAATAGACTGATAAACTTGACCCATGAGTATCAACCTGAACATCAATGGCTCTCCGGTATCCGTGGATGTGGACCCGGACACCCCGCTACTGTGGGTGCTTCGTGACTATCTGGGACTGACCGGAAGCAAATACAGTTGCGGGATCGGTGTCTGCGGCGCCTGCCGAGTTCTGCTTGGGCAACGGGTCGTGAGCGCCTGCCGGCTCCCCACGGGGGAGGCATCCGGTCAGGTGATCACCACCATCGAAGGGCTCTCGCAAACCGCTGGGGACCATCCCCTGCTGCAAGCCTGGGTGACCCATCAGGTGCCCCAATGCGGCTACTGTCAGTCCGGTCAGATCATCACCGCCTACGCGCTGCTCCAATCACACCCCAACCCTACGGATCAGCAGATCGACGAGGCCATGTCCGGTGTGTTGTGCCGTTGCGGCAGCTACCCCCGTATCAAGGCGGCGATCCAGGATGCCGTAGCGAAGATGGCGCAACAGGAGAACCTGAAATGAACAGCTTCCAACCGGATCGGCGCAGGTTTCTCAAGCGCTCCGCCGCCAGTCTTGGATCAGGGCTCATGCTGGGTGTCTGTTGGCCTGAACTCAACGCCGCTCCGGAATCGAGGGATGATGCCTTTCAACCCAACGCCTGGCTGCAAATCGACAGACAGGGCCTTACCACACTATACGTAGCTGAATCGGAGATGGGTCAGGGTGTATACACCTCCCTGCCGATGCTCATCGCGGAAGAACTCGAAGTGGATTGGCAGGCGATCCGGGTGACACACGCTTCCCTCGACCCCGTCTACGGATTTCAGGGTACGGGCGGTAGTCGCAGTGTACGCAGGGCCTGGAAGACGCTCAGAGAAGCGGGTGCGATCGCCCGGCAACTGTTGATCACCGCTGCCGCGCAACGCTGGGAGGTACCGGCGGTTGAGTGCTTCGCCCGGAAGTCCCGGGTCGTACACCAGCCGTCAAACCGGTCACTAAGTTACGCGGACCTGGTGGATCGGGCCTCACATCTCCCGCTCCCCGATCGCGTCACACTGAAACACGCAAACGAATACACCCTGATCGGAACGCCGGTTCCCAGGACAGACCTTGAGGAAAAGATCGACGGCAGTGCCCGATTCGGCATCGATGTCCGTTTGCCGGACCAGTTGTATGCCAGCATCACACAATCTCCGGTATTCGGAGGACGGGTTAAGCGTTTCAACGGGGACAGGATCAAAAAACGACCGGGAATCGTCGATTGCTTCGCCCTCGATGAGGGTGTGGTGGTGGTTGCCCGGGACACCTGGCGGGCATTCCAGGCCCGACAGGCCCTGGAGATCGAATGGACAGGAGGGGATCAGGCTGGGCTCGACGACGGGCAGATCCTGAAACAACTCGCCGACGCCCTGTCAATATCTTCCGGGAAAACCGTGCTTGAACGGGGTAAACCCATGGCGGCCTCTGACACCACGGACAACACCATCGATCAGCGCTATGTCCTGCCGTTTCAAGCCCATATGACCCCGGAACCGATGAATTGCACCGTGCAGCTGCAGAAGGATCGGATACGGGTCTGGGCACCGACCCAATCCCCCAGCAGCGCCCGATCCAGCACGATCCAGGCCCTGCGCAGCCTGGGTGATGACTGGGCGTTGGCCTCGGACGATGAGCTGGAGTCACGCATTGAAATCAACACCACCCTGCTGGGTGGTGGATTCGGCCGGCGTATCCTTCAGGATTATGTCACCCAGGCGGTCAAGATCGCCGCCCGTTTCGAACACCCCGTGCAATTGACATGGCCCAGGGATGAGGATGTTCAGCACGACTTCTACCACCCGTTCACCCTGCACCGTATGAGCGGGGTATTGGATGACAAGGGTCTGCCCAGGGTCTGGCGTCATCGCATTGCCGGTCTGGAGATCGATCCTTATGGCGTGGATGAGCTTCCCTATGATATTCCTCAGGTCAAGGTCGAGCTCTTGCGCCTCGAGACTCCGGTTCCAATCGGTCCCTGGCGCTCGGTCTCCCACCACTATCACACCTTTGCCATGGAGCATTTTTTTGACGCACTCGCCCGGGCTGGGCGACACGATCCCCTGGAACTGCGTCTACGGCTTCTGACCGACCCCCGTCTCAAGCAGGCTCTGGAGATCGCCGGGGAATCCGCCGACTGGACAAACCAGAACAGTCAACGCTATCTCGGCTGCGCGGTCCATTCGAGTTTCGGCAGTCATGTGGCTGAAATCGTGGAGTTATTGAAGGATGGTCCAGAGCTTCGGGTGGGAAAAATCACCTGTGTGGCGGACTGCGGCCAGGTGATCAACCCGGACAGTCTCAAGGCTCAGATGGAGGGCGCCGTCGTATTCGGCCTGGGTGCCGCCCTGAAGCCCCCGATCACTCTGAAAGCGGGACGGGTAGTACAGAGCAATTTCCATGACGCCCAAATCCTGCGTTTCCAGGAAACCCCTGATATCGATGTAATTCTCGTGCCCAGCCATGAGGATCCGGGGGGTGCGGGCGAACCGGGTGTGCCGCCCCTCGCACCGGCCCTGGCCAATGCGCTACTGGCCGCGACCGGGCAATCCTGCGACGGGTTGCCTGTCAGGAATATCGTGTAACTCAAGACCGGCCAGACGAGATGGAAACATTCTCGATTCCCACGCTCCGCGTGGGAACGCAGACCGGAGTACGGATCACTCTGCAAGGCTGATCGTCCCAATCCGGCTTAGTAGGCATTCCCACGCAGAGCGTGGGAACGTTGAAAGCCAAAAACCACCGTCATCCCGGCGTATGCCGGGATCCAGAATGGCTGGCGGTGCACTATTCCTGGAGCTATCCTTAGGTTCGTAAACGGTGCATCCATGCACCATTTATCCGGCATGCACCGGAATGATAAAACCTAAGCGTCGACCCAACCACAATCCCTGTGGTTGGGCCAGCAAGTGTCAAGTAGCCTATCTCACCACTTATTCCACCGGCACTCCTTTGCTCTGTCTTGCCCCACTCCCTGTTGGCAAGTCTCAAATGCCACATCCCTATGGGCTTCATGTTCATTCTGGCAGATCTCTGAGATTCGGTTATCGGATTCGAACCCTGAACCGCGTCGGACGATTCCGCACTTGATGTAAGGTTTTTCTGACATTCCCAGGCCGACGCTCTTGTCAAGTGAAAAACTGACCCATCAAGACTATCGGCAGTGGTTTCCTTCCCGTGGTAAAGTTCCCTGCTAACAACAAATCTGATTAACAGCGAATCCTACAGAACCCATGTGTGGCATTGCAGGCATATTGAACCTGAAGGAAGGCGTGTCGCCTTCCCGAACAGAACTCGAACGGATGATCCACGCCGTCCACCACCGGGGTCCGGATGGCTACGGATTCTACACCCATGACCGGGTAGGACTGGCCCATGCCCGCCTGAGCATCATCGACCTGGCCGGCGGCGATCAGCCGATACATAACGAAGACAAGACCCTCCAGGTCGTATTCAACGGGGAAATATTCAATTATGTTGAATTACGCGCCGATCTGGAGAGACGGGGTCATCGTTTCTACACCCACTCCGACACCGAGGTCATTGTGCATCTCTATGAGGAGTATGGGGAGGGGTTCGTCGAACATCTCAATGGCCAGTTCGCCATTGCCCTGTGGGATGAACCCAGGCGCCGGCTGGTACTGACACGGGATCGTGCCGGTATCCGCCCCCTGTTCTACACTCAGTCCGGCGATCGGCTCTACTTCGCCTCCGAGGTGAAATCCCTGTTCAGCCACCCGGCCATCCACCGGGCCATCGACCTTACCGCCCTGCAGGAGGTCTTCACCTTCTGGACCACCCTGCCCCCAAATTCCCTGTTCGAGTCGGTGAAGATGCTGCCGCCGGGCCATCTGATGACCATCGAGGCCGGCGAGATCTCGATCCGTCGTTACTGGGACTGGCGTTTTCCCAACGAGGCCATCGACAACCTCAAACCGGCGGACGACTGGGCCGAGGAGCTCAAGGCTCTGATGATCGACTCGGTACGCCTGCAGCTGCGTTCGGATGTACCCGTGGGCGCCTATCTGAGCGGCGGCCTCGACTCCTCGGTACTGACCTCCCTGATCAAGAACTTCACCGATACCCCGCTGCGGACCTTCTCCATCGGCTTCGAGGACGAGGAGTTCGATGAGAGTGCCTATCAGCAGGATCTGGTGAACTACCTGGGCACCCATCACACCCATGTGCAGTGCAAACGTTCGGATATCGGCGAGGCCTTTCCCAAGGTGATCCGCCACACCGAATCCACCATCGTGCGCACCGCCCCGACACCGCTGATGCTGCTCTCCCAGGCGGTGCGGGAATCCGGTTATAAGGTGGTGCTGACCGGGGAAGGCGCGGATGAGGTGTTCGGGGGATACGACATCTTCAAAGAGGCCAAGGTACGGCGCTTCTGGAGCCATGCCCCGGAATCCCAATGGCGCCCGTTGATCCTGCAACGGCTCTATCCCTACCTGAAACACTCCCCCACCGCCAGCGGCGCCTTTACCCAACGCTTTTTTCAGCAGGGCATGGAGCATCTGGACAAACCCTATTTCGCCCATATTCCCCGCTGGTCCACCACCCAGAGAATCCTGCAGTTTCTCTCAGACGAGGCCCGGGCCGCGGTCGACCCGCCGATGGACTTCGCCCGGATCGAGCGCATCCTGCCACCGGAGATCCAGGAGTGGAAACCCCTCAACCGGGACCAGTACATCGAGGCGAACACCCTGCTGTCGGGCTACCTGCTGAGTTCCCAGGGTGACCGGGTCGGCATGGCCAACTCCATCGAGGGGCGGTTCCCGTTCCTCGACCACCGGGTCATCGAGTTCGCCGCGGGCCTGCCGAGCCGTTACAAGATCATGGGACTGAACGAAAAGTACATGCTCAAAAAGACCATGCAGGGACTGATCCCCGAGAGCATCCGCAAACGCAGCAAACAGCCCTACCGGGCACCGGACAGCCAGTCCTTCTTCCAGGACGGAAAACCCCTGGACTACGTGGACGACCTGTTCAGCGAGTCGCGCATCCGCAAGGCGGGCTACTTCAATCCCAAGGCAACCAGCCTGCTGCTGAACAAATGCGCCCGGGGCAAGGCCCTGGGATTCGGCGATAACATGGCCTTTGTGGGGATTTTATCCACCATGCTGATCGACGAGCAGTTCATCGCCACACCACCGGCGTGATGGCGATTTCCGCAACGATCGGAATCCGAACGGTTTGATTACGCAATAAAGCCCGAATAGCGTATATTTTGCAGATCCCGAATACAGTATCATTCACCACAATTTCAAAACATTAGGAAACCCCATGTCTGTTGAAGAACAAATCAGAAACTATATCCTGGAGAACTACCTGTTTACCGATGATGCATCGGCGCTGGACAGTAGCGATTCCTTTCTCGACAAGGGGATTCTCGACTCCACCGGCATCCTCGAGGTGATCTACTTCCTGGAAGACGAGTTCGGCATCAAGGTGGAGGACACGGAGATGGTTCCCGAAAACCTCGACTCGGTGAACAACATCGTAGCCTTCGTCGGGAAAAAGAAGGCCTGATTTTGCAGCGTTTCTGGTGAGTCATGCGATCTGACGTACTATCCCCGCAAACACCCCTGATCGAGCACTTCAGGGCAGTGGTCGAGGCCCACCCTGACGCTCCGGCGGTTACCGACAGCACACGACAAGCCAGCTACCGGGAGCTGCTCGATGAGGTGGGCCGGGTAGCCGGTTACCTGCACGATCATGGCCTGCGCAAAGGGGACCGGGTGGTGCTGCTGCTGGCCAACTCGGTCAATTACGCCGCGGTCTTCTACGGCGTCTGGGCGGCGGGTGGCGTGACCGTTGCCCTCAATACCCAATCCAAGGCCCGGGACATCCTGAACTGGGTCAAACATTCCGGATCACGCTGGCTGTTCGTGGATGCCCGCCATCCCGAACGGACCGCGGTGGCCGGGCAGCTCGATGCAGACACCCGGATGGTCGCCCTCAGCGATCAGGCGGTCTCGGATGACGAAGCGGCAAACCGCTGGCGGACCTTGTGCAACGGAGCAACCGACCTGCCCGATGTGAGCGTCGTCCCGGAGGATCTGGCCTCCATCATCTACACCTCGGGCACCACCGGACACCCCAAGGGGGTGACTCTGAGCCACGCCAACCTGAGCGCGAATGTCTCTTCCATCCTGCAGTATCTGTCATTGAGCGCCCAGGACAGCATTCTCAATGTACTGCCCTTCTACTACTCCTACGGCAACTCCGTGCTGCACACCCATCTCGCGGTGGGCGGTTCGCTGATCCTGGAAAACAATCTGGTCTACCCCCACCGGGTCGTCGAACGCATGGCCAACGAGCGGATCAGCGGCTTTTCCGGGGTACCGTCCACCTTCGCCCTGCTGTTGGGACGGGTCAACCTGGAGGAGTACGATCTCAGCGGCCTGCGCTACCTGACCCAGGCTGGCGGCGCCATGGCCCCCGCCCTGGCGGACAAACTGGTCGCCGCCCTGCCGGATACCCGGATCTTCATCATGTATGGCCAGACCGAAGCCAGCGCCCGCCTGGCCTACCTGCCCCCGGAAAAGCTCATCGAGAAACGGGGTTCCATCGGGATCGCCATACCGGACACCGTGATCGAGGTGCGCAATGCCCAGGGGCAGGTGGCACAAGTGGGCGAGACCGGCGAAATCTGCGCCTCGGGACACAACATCATGCAGGGTTACTGGGGGGATCCGGAGAAGACCCGGGAAGTCCTCAAGGACGGCTGGCTGCATACCGGCGATCTGGCCCATACCGACGCAGACGGCTACCTCTACATCGACGGACGCTCCTCCGACATGATCAAGAGCGGCGCCAACCGGATCAGCCCGAAAGAGATCGAAGAGGTGATTCAGGAGCTGGACGGGGTCATGGAAGTCGCGGTGATCGGCATCCCGGACGAGATGCTGGGCGAGATCATCCGTGCCTACGTGGTACCCAAGCCCGGTGGCGAACTCGACCGGATGGCCATCCAGCGCCATTGCAAGAACAAACTGGCGATCTACAAGATTCCCAAGGAGATCACATTCATCGACGAGTTGCCGAAAACCGCCTCGGGCAAGATTCAGCGATTCGTCCTGCAGGAGAGCGCCGCAAAATGAACATCGATCACGTCTGTATCGCGGTACGCTCCATACCCGCGACCCGTAAGCGTCTCTGCGAGATACTGGGATACTCGGAGAAGACCCAGGTGGTGAAAAACACCCGACAAGATGTACTGGTACAATTTTTCCAAAAAGAAGGCTCTCTGGACATCAAACTCATCCAGCCGGCCAGTCCGGATTCCCCTTTGAAAAATTTTCTCAAATCCCGGGGCGAAGGACTGCACCACCTGTGTTTCAAAGCGGAGGATGTCCACCAGACCATGAGCGCCCTGAGCGAACGCGGGGCTCGAATCACCGCCGACCCGCTGCCCGGAGAGGCCTTCGATGACGAACTGATCGCCTTCGCCTACGTGGCCGGCGGTTTGAACATCGAAGTCATCGACACCGATAAGCGTCGCGATCTTATTTAAAAAAATCAACGGGAGAACACCGAATGCAATCCTTATCCGAACGGTACGAAGCTGAAATCCTCAATTTCGACCGTGATCAAGCGGTCGATAAAATCTGCGAAACCATGCGCGAGGTAATGCGCAGCCGGCTGAAAAAACGCGGTCTTGTCGTGGCGGTTTCCGGCGGCATCGACAGCTCCGTGTCCGCCACCCTGGCGGTCAAGGCATTCGGGCCGAAAAAGGTGTTCCTCATCCAATTGCCGGAAAAGGCATCCGCGGAAGACACCCAATCCCGCAGCAGCCAGTTGATCCAGCATCTGGGTACGGATCATACCGCCCACAACATCGCCGCCACCCTGGAAGCCATCGGCTGTTATGACGCGCAGGACGAGGCAGTCAAAAAAACCTTCCCCGAGTACGGCGATGGCTGGAAGAACAAGATCGTCATCAAGGGTGGGCTCGACGGACAGGTCAACCACTTCATGCTGGTGGTCCAGGATCCCCAGGGCGGGCTGCATGAGAAGCGCCTCGACCTGAGAGAGTATCTGCAGATCGTTGCCGCCACCAACTACAAGCAGCGGATCCGCAAAACCATCGAGTACTATCATGCGGACCGGCTCAACTACGCGGTCATCGGCACCCCCAACCGGCTCGAATACGACCAGGGTTTCTTCGTCAAGAACGGAGACGGCTCCGCCGACCTGAAACCCATCGCGCACCTCTACAAGACCCAGGTCTACCTGCTGGCGGAACATCTGGGATTGCCCGCTTCGATCTGCAACGCCACCCCCACCACCGACACCTACAGCCTGCCCCAGGGTCAGGACGAATTCTACTTCGCCCTGCCCTACAAAGAGATGGACAAGGCGTTATGGGCCCACAACCAGGGCGCGTCCGCGGACGCCGTGGCCGGTATGCTGGGCATCACGGAAGAACAGGCGAGCTTTGTCCTGCAGGACATCGACAACAAGCGCAAGACCACCCACTATCTGCATTCCAAACCCTATCTGATCGAACCGATTCCGGAGTTGGATCTCTGATCGGATTCGTATCCCGCGCCAAACCCTGATGGCGTATCCGTCAGGGTTTGATTCGAGCATCCTGGAAATCCTGAACCTATTAGTCCAATAATTCTATAACGCACTGATCGGAGAAGGAGTAGCCTGGATGAAGCGAAGCACAATCCAATATTCCCGTCCTTGCAGCTTGTTCAGATGTAAAATCAGTTCTTGATTTTGTCGAGGACTTCAGTGCAGATACCTGTTGTAGCGCCCTCACGCAGGCCCCGCGTAGCGTCTTTCCGCGCCTCTACCGGATGTCCCGATTTGAAATACAACTCAGCGCGCATGCAGTAGGCATTCGCAAAACCCGGCGCCAGCGCCAATGCCTTGTCGAATTGTTCGAGGGAAGCCTTGCCGTCGCCCAAGGCAGTCAACGCCATGCCGTGATAGAAATAGACCAGCGGATCACGCGGATCTATACCCAGAGCGCGGAGATGGTCTGCTTCAGCCATCTCCGGCTGACCCGACTCGGCGTGTATCCATCCCTGTTTGGCATGATAGTCACTGCGATAGGGATTCAATCTTAACGCCTCGTCAATGTCTGCGAGCGCGCCTTCTACATCCTTGTGCTTTAGACGGATTTGAGCACGTCTCGCATAGGCCTTATCCATTCGCGGTGAGAGTTCGATCGCTCGCGTGAGATCCTCAAACGCCTGCTTTGTCTGCTTCATATTGTCGTGGATCTTTCCTCTGGCAAAGTAGACGTTTGCATCATCCGGAGCAATATTTACCGCCTTTTCGATATCCTCCAGCGCGGCATTCAGATCCCCCGCAAACTGATGGCTACGGCTTCGATTCAGGTAGAGATCTTGGCGTTTGGGAAGAAGGGCAATGGCCATGGAGAAGTCGACGATGCTTTTTGGGTAGTCGCCCTGACTGCGGTAAAGTTTCGCTCTTACCACGTAAGCCTTGGCGTATTTCGGCCGCCGTTTTATCGCCTCACCCAGATCGTTTAGCGCAAGCAACACCTTGCCCCCCTGGATGTACGCCTTGGCACGAAAGATCAAGGCCTCGGTCACCTCCTTCCTGTCGACGAGCACACCGGACTCGATCACTTCGGTAAGCATGGAGGCACCCAGCACCCAGTCCCCCTGGGTATAGGCCGCATAGCCCGGATAGAGCAGTTCGTTTTTCGGCCCCTTCGAGCCTACGGTAAGGCCCACTTCCTGATCCTCGTCTTCAGGATCGATAGCCGCGACAGACTGAGCACAGACCAGTCCGATGACAAACAGCAGTCGCAGCCATTTATCAAGAGATAGACTCACGGATTCCACTCCCTGTTCGCCCGGCAAGCCATCAGGTTTGCCGACTTGTTCGACTGTGTCACATCGTCGTCTGTTTGCGTCTGAAGGTAGAGGGGTAGACCGCGGTAGCCATCCACTCCGGCACAGTCGCCGAGGTATTCTGCTGCAACAGATAGGTGGTAGCGAGTGTTTCCACCCCCGCCTGCAAGTTCAACAGGCCTGTAAATCCGGATACCCAATGCCAGGAAGGGTCCTCAGGACCTTCGAGGCTACGCCAGGATACACAGAATGAGACAGCCAGATTGTTTCCGACAGGTTGGGGATCGGCCACCCCGACCACGGGATAGCGACCCGTGGCGCCGGTATGGGACAGGTAACTACCACGAAAGGAGCCGTCTGAGGCGACAGCTCCGAGTTCCAGTGTGGATCCGAATTCATTTTCCCAAGTGCCGCTGACACTGATTTTTTTGCGGATGGGATTGGCCAGGGTTACCGCTCGCAGTCCAGGGGTTTGGGTCTCGTACTGAAAAATACTGTAGCGCGTATCGAGGAACACCGATCCTACAATCAGTAGTTCGTCCGGTAGTCCCTCCAAGTAGTGAACCCCCAATTCCCAATCGTTGGGACCGATAGGTAGAAAATACTCAGCAGGTGTCAGGGTATAGGTCTGACCGCCCAGAGTCAGTTGGATGTCCGGATATTCGGACAGGTGCGAAGGATCACTGATCCGGGTGGGGCGCTGACCCTGATCGGTCAGGGCATCGAGCATTCGAGCAATGATGGTTTTTCCGCCTTTGAAACAGGACGAACCTGTGTCCAGTGTCAGGGAGCCGTTCGTCGTTACTTGCGTACTGGCGATTTCAAGCAGATCCAGGTTCACGTTCCAGAGATAGCACAGTTCACCACTAAGGGGGATCACCGGCAATGTGTTGCAACTGGACAGTTCAAACCGACTTCGATCGATAGCGCCCATGAGACACTGACCTTCTCCACGTAGAGGATCAAAGTAAAAGGCCGCGAGTGGATGAGTGATGAATCCCTGATGCTGAAGTTGTTCCAGCAGTGCCGTGGGTTTTTCACAGGGTATGGCGGGGATCGCCAAGCCCCCGTCACAAGCGAGATCGGCAAACTGTGCGCCTTCGTAGCAGACACTGAGATAGAGGCTCAAAGGGTCGTTCAAGGTAATACTGTGGGTTCCTTCAACAGTGACATAAGGTAGTTGGCAACTGTCATGTCCAAGCACCACGCCCATGCTTCCCCAGGGACCGAAAGAGACACTGGTTGGTGCCTCATCGCCCGGGCGGAAACTTACCGAGACATCGGGATCGAAAGAGCGATGTTGCTGACAGGCGGATGTCGCACAGCTCCGGGCCGTGACCCAGGTGTTTACCGTACCGGTGTCCAACATGAATCTTAGTTCCTGGGGGGGAGTGCCCAGTCCGAGCGTTGTGTTCCAGGGGGTGGCGCCGTTACGCGTGATCTTGCCCCTTGTCATTTGGAAGCAGACATGGGGTGTGGACCCACAGTCCAACTTTGTGAGTTGGAGTTGTTCATCTGGCGTATCAATCGTTGCTACTTCGGTCATAGGTAGTCCCTCCCTTGCCAAGGTTATTATTGCATTGAGCACACTGAATTATTAACTCGACATGTATACCCGGTTTCGCCCATTTTCTTTCGCGCGATACATGGCGTGGTCCGCGGCACGAAGCAGGGCATCCTGGGTCGTGCCATGAGTCGGATAGGAGGCCACGCCGACACTGATGGTGATCGTGACCTCCAGGGCATCGTCGATGACAAAGGCGGTTTTTTCCACCAGGTTTCGCAACCGCTCCGCCATCTCCATGGCGCTTGTTTCGTCCATCTCCGGTAGGATGACGGCCAGTTCTTCACCGCCGTAACGGGCGGCGTAATCCACCGTGCGGATGCCCGAAACGAGCAGTTTCCCCAGTTTTTTCAGGACCTCGTCGCCTGCCTGGTGACCGAACAGATCATTGACTGATTTAAAATGATCCACATCGATCCATAGCAGAGACAGGGGACGCTGATAGCGATAGGCTCGGTTCAACTCCTCACGGAATTGCAGCTCCATTTTTCGTCGGTTATAGAGGTCCGTCAGGGCATCCCGGGAGGCGAGCTTAGCCAGTTCCTGCTCCATGGCCTTGCGCTGAGTGATATCCATGATGAAGCCTTCGAGATATTGTTTTCCGTCGACCGTAACCTCTCGCCCCTGTTCCCAGACCCAGATCTCTGATCCGTCCTGACGGTAAATTCGGTACTCGACGGCGAATGAGCGTTTTTCACTTACAGCTCGTCGGATCTCTTCGGATAGCAGGAGGAGGTCATCCTCATGCACAATGGATGCGTAAGAAATTTCCCGATTGTTCACCAGGGCTTCGGGGCGGTAGCCGATCAATTGACTACATCCGTTGGAGACAAACTGCATGGTCCAGTTTTCATCATCCAGGCAACGATAGGCCATACCCGGCAGGTTGGACATCAAGGTGGCGAGTTGACGCTCCCGTTCCACCAGCGCCTCTTCGGTCTGCTTGTGGGCAGTGATGTCCCGACCGATAGCGATCGAACCGACGATATTTCCCTCTTCATCGAAAAAGCGCCGGGAATTCCAGGCGATGATCTTGTGTTGTCCGTTTTTAGTCAGGATCCGGGTCTCATAACCTGCGACCTCTTTTCCCCGATTCAGAATTTCATTAGCATCTATTGTGATGCGCTCTCGATATTCCGGATCCGGATAGATCCACTGCCAGATCTCGGCGTTACCCAGGACTTCGTCCCGCGTGTAATCGCTGATCTGCTCAGCCGCTTTGTTCCACACGGTGACTCTCGCGGAAGTATCAAGCGCATTGATCCAGACGCTGGCGTTATCCACGACACTTGCCCAGAATTGATTGAGCAGTCTCAGTTCAGACCGTTGCTCCAGGAAACGCTGGACCTGTCTTTCCTGGATGAGCATGTGGTGTAGCATGATCCACAGCAGAGCCAGAGCCGTAACCACCACGAAGCCCCAGCCCTTGAGGGTTTGGTAGCGGCTGATCTCCAGGGGATTACTCAACCACTTTTCAAGCAAGGTGTCGGACAAAGAAATCCACAATCCTGCGGCAACGAAGTACACCAGCGCTATCTGAAAGGCTTTGCGAAACGGAGAGATGTGCTGCGGTCGATCGGCCATGATGTTTCTGTTTTCCTCCTGAAGTAGCTATTCCTTGTGCGAGTCTGTTAGATGGGTAAGTCCCTGAAGTGGAGGGGCCGCCAGGGAGAGTGACGGCGAGTGGGCGGCAAGCGGATTTCAAGAAGTGAAGATCACTCTGACTGTGGTAGGACAAGGTTGACATATCGGCAGTGGGTTCCCTAGGTGGTATTGGGTCAGTACCCGATGGCAACTTCCGTGAAAGATCGCTGCTTCCGTGAAGTTTAGCATCAATGTTCGAGGACTGGGTAAAGACGTAACATCTTGATTCCTGTGGCATAGATGCAACAGCTCTCTTTTTGAACAACGCATTGAAATTCCACATTAGAGTGCTCAAACCACCTGCTACGGCTTGATTTCAAGCCCTCCAGCTTCCACCAGTCAATCTGATCTGTTCAGTTGCCGTGGGCTGTGTACCGATCGTTGAAATCCTGCCTGGTACAAAGCGAACCCATCTGAACTCGGACAATACTGGGTGGTGCAAGGATGACAATCTCACTAGCTGGCTGATAGCCACAGACTTTCTTTCCTGCATATATACTTCCCACATGGATTCTGACACCATTGAGTATCTGGAAAAACGCCTGGACACGGTTCACGCGCGTCTGCGTATCGGCATCGAGGAGGAGTATTTTCCCCGCGTATTCGGCCGGGGTATCAACTTCTTCCATCCGGAAAATTGGTATTCCAGCCATTCACTGCTGCGCAAGTTCCTAAAGATGACCGGCGTCTACTGGCGTGGCCGCGCCAATACACTCAATTTCAGAATCAGCCACAACACCATTGCCCTGCCCCATCTTCCCAAGGCGTTCGACGGATTCACCCTGCTGCATCTCAGTGATCTGCATGCGGATATGTACCCACCGGCGATGGAAGCGATGATCAACAGGGTCAACGACATGACCTATGACGCAGCGATACTTACCGGTGACTACCGGGCCCGGACCTTCGGCGAGATCGAACAGGCCATGGAGGGTATGCGAGCGTTGTGCGACGTTCTGAGCGGCCCGGTCTATGGCGTGTTGGGTAACCATGACACCATTCGTATGGTTCCCGAACTGGAAACCATGGGGATACGGATGTTGTTGAACGAATCGGTCTCCCTGACCAGAGACGGATCGAAGATTCATCTGGCGGGTATCGACGATGCCCACTACTATCGGGTGGACAATATCGAAAAGGCCGCATGTGAGATCCCGCTGGAGGCGGTGTCGATATTGCTTTCGCATACACCGGAAATATTCCGCCAAGCGACCCATGCCGGCTTCGACGTCTTTTTCTGCGGCCATACCCATGGTGGTCAAATCTGTCTACCGGGTAGAGTTCCCCTGACCCTGGATGCCCGTTGCCCCCGTCGTCTCGGTTCCGGAGCCTGGCAATATGGTAAGATGCGGGGATACACTTCGGTGGGCGTCGGCACATCGATTGTCGAGGTACGGATCAACTGTCCACCGGAGATTGTTCTGCACACACTGCGCGTTGGTGTTTGACGGCCCTGAATTCTTGCTGCATGACAAACACTGAATTGGTGTAACCGGTTGCTTGTCAATAGGGTCGGCGGCGAACACCGATGTGATAGAAGAGCAGCGATAGTAGGGGTACCAGGATGGTGAAACCCAGCAGGATGATGAGTATCGAACTCCAACCCAGTTCAAAGACCGGAGCGACGACCAGCAGTGGCAACAGGGATTCGGGAATCTGGTCCAGACCGGTGGTCCGGCTGCTGGGTGGATAGCCGAGACGACGCTTGGTGAAGCTGGCCAATAGATCTCCAAGCATAGCCAGCGCTCCGATTGTAATCCCCCAAAGCCAATCAATACCCGCTATTGGAGCGGCCGCTCCGGTGAGCAATATTGACGACACCACTCCCCGAAACGTTTTTGAGTCTCCCAGTATCGGGGCTCCCGCAGCGGTGCGCATACCACCGTCCAGTGGCCATGAGCAGCAATCACCCAAGAGATGACGAGCCAGGATCGGGGCACCGTTGGCGATGAGCAGCATGGCCAGCAACTTGAGTTCGCTCTCCATTATACCGGTTTTCGCTTTAAGGCCTGGTTTCAGAAGCGAATCAGCCCCAGCACTCCGATAGCGATGAGATAGAAGGCAACAAAGTATTTCATCAGGGCAGGCCGGACCAGAATGAGAATGCCTGCGACCAGGGCAATAAGTGGTTTGAGGGGTAGATACATGTTCAATTTTCTCTTGTTGATGCTGGTGTTATATAAAGGAAATCCAAACCGCGCCGAGACCCAGCCCCGATCAGCGCGATCTTCGGTCATTCGTCGATGCCTGCACTCTCCCGGTAGAGTCCATCCACCTCAAAGCGCTCCATCGTTACTCGATGCGGGCGATGCCCCCTTCGGACAGCGTTGGATTCCTGCTGTCTATATCCGGACAGATACTCAGGATTGCCATCCCTGGATATGTATGACACAAAAGAGTCCATCAAAAGTTTAGTCCCTCGATTGGTCTGTAGGAAGAAGGCGCTTAGAGTTTACGAATCCGGAAAAAAAGCCTCGAACATGGCACAATACTGTTATTTCAACGAGCTATCGCGCTTACGGAGAGAGAAGTGCCACCACCCGGTCAATCGCGGCCAGCGGCCGCTCCCACGAAAAAAGTCGACGCTCCTGAAGGTGTCCAGAAAAAATCAAACCTTGGAGCGAGCGCCTGCTCGCGAAACCCAGTAAAGGAATATTGTCTCATTCCCGGATTCCGCTTCGCTTCACCCAGGCTACAGGCTGCAATATTTCACGGACGTGTGACAGGCGCGATTACCACTCATCGAACTCAAGAATGTTCGCCTTACGAACCAGGGTTACGTCGCGTGCAAGAAGAGCATTCCAATACTCAGACCTTTCCTTCGGCTTACCCGCATTGTCCCATTCTACAATGCGAACAGGCACAGTGTTCGTACTGAGTAGCAGGGAATTCAGATGCATGTCCGCACCAGAGTACCCGACAAGGAGAATTTCAACCGACTCACTCAAGGCTTCAGCAAGTTTACTCCAATAGCCGGTCAGAACATCCGAGGCACTGATCACAGTAGCCTTGTGCCTGAAATGGGTAAGTACGATGTGCGAGCTGATTCTGTCTGAATGTTCAAACAGCTCACCCTGCTTCAATTTGACGATGGTGCCTGCGCGATCAACAAACAAAGGAGAGCCATGCAAGTGCAGATAATAACCAAAAGCGCGGCCAAACTTTCGTTCCAGATGCTCTAAATCAAATCCGGTATCAGGTAATCCGTCCACCAATGCACCACTGTAGCCGTCGAGAACCTTCCGCTCTATCAACGGCTGATACAGCAAATTGTCATAATTGAGTGTTGCAATGTGCGTGTTTGTTTCATTTACAAACGCTACCAATGGGGTGAGAAACGTGTCTGGCAATACATGACGAGATTGATGAAACTGCAACGCTGTGTGATATATAAACTGCCGCACCGCATTTGGAAACTGCTGCCCGTTTTCACTCAACCAATGAATTCTTGATCCGGGAATGGCGTTCAATAGATCACACGCAGACAAAGCCATCTGAAGTACATCCAGCTCATCTTCGCCATGAGGCCTCCCAACACCTTCCGGCAGGCAATTGACGATAAGCTCTTTACTTACGTCAGCAAGAAGTTCTTCCTTTTCCCATACCAAGCCAATGGCTCTATCGAGGGTAAAATACCCCGCATCCAGAGCCATCCCCAATCCGTTGCCAAAAATTATCGTCTTACGTGACACTACCCATCCTCAGCCCAGCGACATCGAATAGCGCACCTCATGTATTGGACTACCTGAATGACTGCAATCTATTTTACTCTTACCTGAATAGTTAAAACCAAACCGTTCATACAGGCTTATGGCTGATGAATTGCCCCTTATAACCCACAAATGAACAGATTTGTAGTTTTCATGTAATGCACTATCAAGTACTGATTTGAGCAGACTGGAGCCGAGCTTTTGGCGCCAATAGTTTGGATGCACATTTACCGCCACCAGTTCACATGCGGACTCATCAAGATCGTTATCGCGAGCGGGACCGAATACAGCAAAACCTTGAATACAATTTTGCATTTCGGCAACTATGTATCTCCCCTTTCCCGGCTGTTTTAAAGCACTTTTCCACATCTCTCTTCGTTTATCGATAGATAGTGCGTTTAAAAACTCGGCGCTCATGAACGCTCGATAAGCCGCTCGTCATGCAGCAACATGAACTTCAGCTATTGAAGTTTCATCGCCGAGGCCGGCTTGTCTTACAACTATTTCCATGAGCTATCAACAACTCCCCTTGTATCGTTACACTTTTTATAAAGCATTTCCCTCACCGAGCACGAAAATGCCCCCCTAACGCTCACCCAGAACGGTATCCTGTACCAGGATATGCCACTTGGGTCGCTTCCAGCTTTTGCGGAACGTGGCTAGGTCCGCAACCACCGCTTGCTGTTCCCGCTCGTGGCCGTCGAGGAAGCGGATCAGTTCAAACTGTTGCCGGTCGGTTGCGTAGTCGTGGTCGAATTGTTTGACGATTTCATTGGCGGGCATCGCCAGCCTGCCCATGATCTCTACGGTGGGAAAACGGATACCTTTACGATCGCTGGAACCTTCATAGGCCTTATACACCAGTTCGGTACACACCAGCTTGTCATCGGTGAGAAAATCAAAGTTGAAGTCATAGGGCCTGCCACTGTAGTGAAACCCGATGAGCAGTGCCTTGGCCTTTTCCAGTTTACTCAATTTCGGGCGCAGCACCGCCAGTGAATCGGCATGAGCCGAGTGCTCAAGCGTTGTGAACATCACCCCCTCGCCCACCGCTTCGAGGATTCGTAAAGGATGTTGCGGATCCTCTATCCGCCTACTGGCTTCATAGGCCGTGGGTTCCTGTCGTTGCAACAAGGCTTCAAACGAGCCGCTCAAGACACCCTGAGCCCGTACCCAGGCAATCACTTGCGGGTCCTGAAAATAGGCCTGACGCTGGGCCGAAGTACCTACATAGAGTGCTGCATGGGGCCAGAATCCGGGCAATCCGATATTGGACAGATACCACTCCCTGCGCTCCAGCAGCACATCCCCTGGTTGCAGTACCTCTACGAGGTCCGAGATCTGTTCCTGATTGATGAGTGAGCGGCCGGCGCGCAACACTTTGACATCACCCATCCAGTCCGAGATTCCCTTTTGAATGGGAAAATAGTGTTCGAAACTCGTGTCCTTCACAATCTGCGCACCGTTGCGCAGGGTCTGAATCACGCCTTGCCCTCGTCCATAACGCCAGATTATGTCACGATCATCCGCACTGTTTTTCTCTAAAGTCTCATCAAATGCGCTGTCATAGCGTTTGGCTTTGACACCCCATGCGGCAAATTTCGTGGCGATGGCCAGATGCAGATAGCGGTATTTGATCCGGCTGTAGGTATCACCGCCCAAACCCAACTCCGGCACGGCCTCGTTGAGGATGACATGAAACAAGGGATCACGCTCCGTGATGACCAGAAAATCGAGACAAAATCGATAACGGGCCAGAAACGCCCCATGGGCGATTTGAAAGCGGGCGTATTGCAGGGATTCATCGGAATCGGTCGATTCATCGATGTAGGTCTGTTCGATCGCCTCCAACATCATCAGATGATCGAGAAAGGCAATCCAGGTGGTCCAGACAACCTCCTTCTGTTCTCGTGACAGGAGATGCCGGGTTTTGACAACCTGCTCAGGAAACAGATCGGAACGGCGTTTCATGAAATCGAGGATGTCACTTAACCCCTGACGCTGTATCCTGACCACCGTTGCGTCGTTGCCGAGCTGTTCCTGGGTTGGGTTCGACCCGGCCATAACGCTATCGTTCAAGCTCAAAAGGAACCAAGCGAGCCCGAGAAATCCCAGGATTTTTTTAACATTTTCCTGTTTCAAACCACCCGTCACTCGAAGTAGAAGTAGTCATTGACTAATGAAGGCAGGGGAATCTCCGCCAGATTTGTTTCGATTGCCGCGAGATCGTTGACCAGAAATCCCCGGCTGCTGATGGAATAGAGATAGTTGTCATCCTGATCCCCGGAAACGAAGAAACTTCTCCGGATGCCTTCCGGGTAGTACCAGTTATGACTCGCTTCATCCTGATAGAAAATATCGTGGTCGACTGTGGCGTAAGGCTGGATACCCGCCTCCCGGGTTACCCGGAACAGTTCCAGACCGGTAAAGACATCCATGGTTGAAACCGGCGTATCCAGGCCCGGGAAGTTCCAATAAGTTGTGGGAATCGCCAGCATATTTTCGGCTTGAAACCAGGTAAAGGCATGATGGTTATACTCCGCTTCGGAGCTTGATCCGGCACCGATGGATTGGCGTGAGAGTAATACGGGATTTTGAAAATCCGTAGTATCGAACAGACTCACTGTCAGCCCATTGTCACCGGTCTCTCGCCCCACGGCGATAAGCATATCGCCCTCGATAGGGTGCAGATAGGTTGAAAACCCGGGCACCTCGAGTTCACCCGCCACCTTGGGTTGGTCGGGATCGCTGAGATCCAGGGTGTAGAAGGGATCGGTCTGCTCGAAGGTCACCAGAAAACCCTTGTCCTGCATGAAGCGGGCGGAATAGATCCGCTCCCCGGGTTTACCCAGCCCTTCGAGCCGGCTGCGCTCCACCAGGGTTTCGCCGGACTGCTCCAGCTCATAGAGACGATTCGCCGGGCCGGAATCCTCCCACCAGTTTTCTTCGGTGGTAACCAGCCGCAGCACCCCCTGATATTCATCCATGGAGAATTGACTGAGCAACCAGCCATCCACCCGGCCACTGGCGACATATTCAGGTTGGGCCGACAGACGGAATTTATGGATAGTGGTGCCCGGCAGGGGATACTCGTCGCCTTCGGCCACGGGCAGCCACATCCAGATTTCGTCCTCCATGGTGGCCAGGTAGAGGTTTTCCCGGTTCGCGTAGACCAGTCCGTTGTTACTCAGCAGGGATTCGCGGCTAATTTCGGAAAGCGGTGTTTGGAGATCGAAACTCAGTAGGGATACGGTTCCTGTACCATTCGCCGTACCCGGGCGATAGATGGTGTCACATTCGCTGATCTTCTGGGTCGTGGCGTCGTTCGGTTGCGCGGGATGGGTATTGTCGGTCATCGTCGGCAGGAGGCTATCGACATCGATACTCTGCGGATCGTCCAGGTACGGATAGAGATCCAGATAGGCGGACACGACCAGATAGACCCGATGATCGACCATGCGTGCGGTGGAATAGTAGGACTCGATCCGGGTTTCGCGAATGAGCTCCGGCCGTGCGGGATCGCTGACACGGAACAGGCTGACCTTTAAGGTGGTTTCGATTCGCGGCGCAAACCCGACGGTCTCGAGCGCGGATACCTCACTGAGGATCCAGACAATCTCACCATCCACGAACAGTGCCCGGGGATAGCCCTCGAGCTGGGTGCGCGAAACCTCCTGGCTCTCCGCGGCGGGCCAGGTCTTGAGAATCAGAAAGCTGTCACTGGAGAGCAGGTAGGTATAGTCACCGGTCGTTTTCACGAAGTCCGCTTCGTCGACCCCGGCCACCTGATTATTGGTGCCGGTCATGTCGTCGATTTCAGAGGCATCTTCAGAGCCATCAAACTGATCTGAGGTGGAAGATGGGGGGGCTGCACCGTCACCTTCGTATCCGTAGCCCCAGTCCCAACTATAGAGTTGACGCTGTTTTTCAGCGGTTTCGACCAGATAGGCCTTGAGATCCTCACACTGATCGAACGTCTGCAGTTCGGGATGGTATTGAAAAGTGGTGGTGGACTCGGAATTGTTGTTCGAGGAACCGCAACCCGCGAGCAGAGCCATGAGCAGCGCCAGGTAAAATGGCAAGTACTTGTTGGACATCACTGTCTCCTTTATTCCGTATCGTATCGGTCCCATGCCGGCGTCATAATCCTTGATACCGCTTTACCCCTGGTATTGCGCCGGGATTCCATGAGATTGTTGGGGTAAGGATACACCGATCGTGGATGAATGGCACTTAACAAAAGACGCCGTTTTTAACTTTCTTCATTCTGGCGTATGCCGGGATGACGATGGTTTTAGTTAGATCGCCAGACTCTGGGTTGCGTAGTAGTAGCGTCCGCTGGCCTCCGGTGCCCATCCCAGGTGATGTTGTTTCAACTGTGGCCGGATCGCGTCATCGAGCAGATCCCGCAGCGGCAACACCCCCCCCTCTCGTCCCTTCCACATCACCAACAGTTTCTCCAGTATCCCCAGACGGGACAGACCTTCGATCTCGGCGTCGCAGGAGAACACGTGCCCCTGGGGCAGGATATGCTGGCTCTCGGCGTACAGGTATTCGTGCACATTGTCCTGTGTAATATCCCCGCCCTGCTGCAACAGCTCCGAGATGGTCGGCAGGGTGGTGGGTAACTGAGGACAGGTCGAGATCACTCCCTGGAGTTCCGGATAGAAGGCGCTTCTGCCCCGCACATCGCTGGCGTAGGCGAATCCGTACTCCTGTTGCAGCTGCAGCAGGTGCGGATTGGTCTGCCAGCCCGCCGCCGCCATGCTCCGGGGGGCTTCGCCGAAGACCCGTTCAAAGTCGTGGATCGCCCGCTCCAGCTCCTGGCGGGTTCGGTCCGCGGGGGCGTGGGCCAGTTGGTTGAGCCAGAAGGCGCGGTCGTGACAGAGGATGCCCGCCTCGTGCCCGGCGGCGGCCACCGAGCGCATGATCTCAGCCGCCCGTTCCGAGATCCGGGGAGGAAACAGGGCGATTCCGTAGAGCCGGGATGCGGGATTGAGGTAGGGATACCAGGGCTGACGGATGGTATCGATAAGCCGGCCGCTCTTGTCCGGTCCGGTGGCAAAGAAAAAACTCCCCCGCAGCTGGTACTCGTCCAACAGTCCGAGGATCGCCGGGACCCCCTGGGTCGCCCCCTGCAGGGTGTTGACGCAAATACGCAGACCCAGGCTCACGAAGCCTCCAGGTAACGACACAGCAGGGCGTGATCGAGGTGCTCCTCGGATGGCAGGGCCACTCGCACCTGATACCCTCCCCCCGGCGCCTCCTGCATGGGATTGCCGTGACGATCCTGCAGGGTCTGCAGGACGAAGTCCCAGTTACCTCCGGGTGTCATCAACTCCAGACGGTCGCCGAGACGCATCTTGTTTTTCACATCCAGATCCACCAGTCCCGTGGCCGCGTCGATTCCGGTCACCTCGGCGACGAACTGCTGACGTTCGGTTTGGGAACTGCCGTAGCGGTAGTTCTGCAGTTCCTGGGACTCGTGACGCTGGTAGAAGCCGTCCGTGTAGCCCCGGTTGGCGAGGCTCTCCAGATCGGCCATCAGGTCCACCCGGAAGGGGCGTCCGGCCTGGGCGTCGTCAATCGCCTGCCGATAGACCTGGGTAGTGCGTGCGGTGTAATAGTGGGATTTGGTGCGACCCTCGATCTTCAGACAGTCGACGCCGATTTCCACCAGCCGGGCGACATGTTCGACCGCCCGCAGATCCTTGGAATTCATGATATAAGTTCCGTGCTCATCCTCGAAGATAGGCATCGGCTCACCGGGTCGCCCCCCTTCCTCGAGGGTATAGACCCGTTCCGCTTCGGCATGACGCGGAACACCGGCGGGCCCGATCCCAGGGGTCGGTGCGGTAACCGGTTGCGACAGCTTGTAGTCCCAGCGGCAACTGTTGGTGCAGGTGCCCTGGTTGGCATCTCGATGGTTGAAATAACCGGACAGCAAACAGCGCCCCGAATAGGCAATGCACAGGGCGCCGTGGACGAACACCTCCAACTCCATGTCGGGACAGCTCTGGCGAATCTCGCTCACTTCGTCCAGGGAGAGCTCCCGGGAGAGAATCACCCGGGTGAGGCCCTGGCGCTGCCAGAAGCGCACCGCTTCGGCGTTCACCGTATTCGCCTGTACCGAGAGGTGGATCGGCATCTCCGGCCAGCGTTCGCGCACCATGAGAATGAGCCCCGGATCGGACATGATCAGGGCATCCGGCCCCATCCCGACAATGGGTTCCAGATCCCGGATGAAGGTCTTGAGTTTGGCGTTGTGGGGCATCACGTTGCAGGCCAGATAGAATTGGCGCCCCAGCGCATGGGCTTCGGCGATACCAATCGCCAGATTATCCTCGAGGAAATCGTTGTTACGCACCCGCAGGCTATAGCGGGGCAATCCGGCATAGACCGCATCCGCGCCATAGGCAAAGGCGTAGCGGGCATTCTTCAGGGTGCCGGCCGGAGCAAGCAGTTCTGTCTTTCGTGGCATGGTCATCAGGTCCGGGATTATTTCAGGATGACTTCCACGGTTTCAACAGTGGCGCCGATAAAGATACGATCCCGCTCGAATTTGATCCTGACCTCGTCACCCACCCCCTTGTCCGTCAGGGCGACCCGCAGGTCGGTGTAGTTTTCCACCGGCTGGCCATCCAATGCCAGGATCCGGTCTTTCTCTTTCAAACCGGCACTCGCGGCGGCACTGCCTTCGACAAATCCATTGATCTCCAGGGGGCTGTCCTGGGTATTGAGCAGAACACCAAGTTTTCCACCGGGGGAAAGTTGCGGACCCTTTGCCAGAATCACATAGTCCGCCAGGGAGGGATCGAGTTCCTGGGGACTGTTGACGTTGAGCACGATCGCCTGGGTATCCGGCACCCGGCGTTGCAGACGCTTGGGTATACCGTCTCCGTACATCAGGTGACCCACCCCGGCGAGGATCACCATCGGGCGGCCGGGATGCTCTGTCAACCAGCGGGCCGCCCGCCCAGCCATACCTTCATCCCACAACAGCTGCACAGCGAGGAAGTTTTCGAACGACCGACCCTCTCCATGAGGATGACTGTCAAATATCGCCTTCAACCGGTTGCGGTAGGTTTCATTGTCCCGGTCGATCTCCGGTACCCGTGCCCGCTGTTCTTCGTCCAGGGCATCGAGCCCTTCGCGGCCCACCTTTTCGGTGATCTCGCTCTCCAGGTTCAGCGCGATCAGGGGGATTCCGTGCTCCCGGGCATATCGCAGGATCGGCCGGTAGAGCCGGTAATCAAAGCGCCAGCGCTCGAAGTACTGGGTGTCCCGCAGCATCTGCGCCTCATCGATTTCCCCCCGGACATAGGCATCCAGCACCGGCTGGTAAGGTTGAAAAAAGAACTCCAGGCCGATCGCCAGGTCGGAGTGTTTGGCGTGCACGCCTTTGATGAGGGTGAGCTGATTGAGATGGTGCGGATACTGATCGTGGGACTCGCCCACAAACACCACCCGTCGATCCGCTACCGAGCCGACCAGCGCCGACAGATCCATCAGCTGCGACAGATCCACCACGGACTGGGGCGATTGTTCCTCACAGTGGGCTTCTGTCATCATGATGAGAGTCAGTAAAAGGGCCAGCCAGTTTGTGAGCCGGGTATTCAACAGCATAACGTTATCAACAGGTTGGGAATGATGCGATCCAATAGTAACAGGTTTGTGGATTTGATCGACGGGGCGTGGAATTGTTCATCCGTCCTCAGAACCGGCTTCGGTCTGCTGATGATCGGTCTGACAGGCATCACCCCGGTGCGAGCCAGTGAACCGGTGCATCACGATCTTCAGGTCAACCTCAACCCCCAGGATCACCGCCTGGAGGTTACCGACAGAATCCGCCTGAGTCATCCGGGTCAAACCCGCTTCTGGCTGCATAAGGGCCTCGAACCCCACAGTCTCACCGAGGGTGTCGCACTCGTCACGGAGGGACTGGTGGAAGGACCGGTACCCATCGTCGCCTATCGGCTGAGCATGCCAGAGAAAACCGATCAAGTCACCCTGAGGTATGGCGGAAAAATCGAGCATCCGCTCACCCGTTATCAGGAGAGCCCAGGGCGAGAACAAGAACAGCTGAGCGGGACCCTTTCCCCGGAAGGTATATACCTGGATGCGGCGGTGGCCTGGTATCCCCGTTTTCCCGATACCCTACAGAGTTTCAGCCTGAGCGCAACGCTGCCCGAAGGATGGCTTGCGGTCAGTCAGGGAAAGGGACCGGAGATCGAGACCCACGACGGCGCTGTCAGGGTCCACTGGCGGGAGTCCGCGCCCCAGGACGACATCTACCTGGTCGGCGCCCCCTACCACTTCTACCGGCAGGCTGCCGGCGTCCACGAGGCCCAGGTGTTCCTGAGACAGGATGATCCGCCTTTGGCGCAACGCTATCTGGACGCCACCCGAGAGTACCTGGAACTGTACGAGCATCTGATCGGCCCCTACCCCTACGCCAAGTTCGCCCTGGTCGAGAACTTCTGGGAGACCGGCTTCGGCATGCCCTCCTTTACCCTGTTGGGCCCTCGAGTCCTGCGCCTGCCGTTCATCCTGCGAACCTCCTACCCCCACGAGATCCTGCACAACTGGTGGGGAAACAGCGTCTACATCGACTACCCAACCGGCAACTGGGCGGAGGGTCTGACCAGCTATCTGGCCGATCACCTGCTCGACGAACAACAGGGACGCGGGGCCTATCACCGTCGCCGCACCCTCCAGCGTTATCAGAATTTCATCCGCCAGGACAACGACTTTCCCCTCAGCCAATTCCATGGCCGTCACGGCAGTGCCAGCCAGGCGGTCGGCTATGGCAAGGCCTTGATGTTCTTTCATATGCTGCGACGATCCCTGGGTGACCCACAGTTTATCGATGGACTGCGACGTTTCTACCGGGACAACCGCTATAAGAGCGCAGGCTACGAACAGTGGCGTGAGGCCTTCGAGCAGGTCGGTGCGTCTGATCTGAAAGACTTTTTCGAGGCCTGGACCCAGCGAGAGGGAGCCCCGACCCTGGCGGTTGAAAATGTACGGGTAGCACCACAGGAGGATGGTTATACCCTGACATTGAGCCTGCTGCAGACCCAGGAATCCGCGCCTTTCCCCCTGCACGTACCCCTGTTGGTCCACTACGACGAACGACCCGCGGAATTACACCAACTGGCCTTCAATCATCGTAAGCAGACATACCGCCTGGCACTGCCCGCGCAACCCCGTCAGGTCGATGTCGATCCCTGGTACGACCTGTTCCGCAACCTCTACGGGGAAGAGACACCCCCGACCCTGAGCGGATTGTTCGGTGCCCGCAGAATCCTGTTCGTCATCCCCTCCCAGGCACCCAAGCCCCTGCAAGACGCCTATCTTGCATTGGCCCGGAACTGGGCCGAGGGTTATCCCGAAGCGGAGATCCGGGAGGATGACACGATAACCGATCTGCCGGAGGATCGCCCGGTCTGGATACTGGGGTGGGAAAACCGGTTTCGCGGAGGGTTCATGGATGGTCTCAACGGTTACCCGGTAACCGATGGGGACAAGGCCCTGATCCTAGAGGGGGGAAGATACACCCGGTCGGACCACAGCTTCGCACTGACCCGGCGGATCAGTGAAAACCGCCCGGCACAGGCCTGGGTAGCTGGGTTTTCGGCTGCCAACCTGAGCAATCTCAGCCGCAAACTGCCGCACTATGGCAGCTACAGCTATCTGGCCTTCGCCGACGACGCCACCCGGAATATCGCCAAGGGGCAATGGCCGGTACGTACCTCCCCTCTGCGCATCCCGCTGAAACCCGGCCTACCCCTGGTCTACGCTGAAGAGCCCAGGGCACTCTATCCACCCCATTCAAAGGAGCCAACTCGTGACTGAAGCACGGTTCAGGTACCTGAGCAAAGCACTGATCATCCTACTGTTGGGACTCCATGGGTTCGCGCCGGCGACAGGTCTCGGAGCAACCCTGGAGGTGCTGTTGCCGGAACACCGCCTCGCACCCTCTCAACTGGCCGTGGTGGTCAACGATAAAGACCCGCTCAGCGTGCAAATCGGCGAATATTACCGGCAGGCCCGTCAGTTGCCGGAGAAAAACCTGATCCATCTGAGTTTCCCCCCCGAGGGGAACAGTTTGAGCCCGAAGATCTTTGCGCCGCTGCGTGAAAAACTGCTCGCGCAGACCCCGCAGCAGGTGCAGGCCTATGCCTTAACCTGGATCCGCCCTTTCCGGGTAGCCTGCATGTCGATCACTTCCGCGATCAGCCTCGGTTTCGACCGCTCCTGGTGTTCCGAACAGCGTTGCGCCGCAACCCGCTCAAGCCCCTACTACGGCTACCCAGGCATCCTGCCATGGAAGGATCTCAAGGTCCGTCCGAGTATGGTCCTGGCCGCTGAAACCCTCGATCAGGCCAAGGCCCTGATCGACCGGGGTGTGACCGCGGACGGCACCCTTCCGGCGGGCACCGCCTACCTGCTGAGCACCCATGACAAATCACGCAATGTGCGCGCCAAGGACTATGCCCTGGTGCAACGCCTGATGTCGGGTTGGATCGACACCCGAATCCTCAGGACCGATACCCTGAAAGACCGGGATGACGTGCTGTTCTACTTCACCGGCCTGACCCGGGTGGAGGGTCTGGAGAGCCTGAGGTTTCGCCCCGGGGCCATCGCCGACCATCTGACCTCGGCGGGAGGAATACTCAACGGCACCCGGCAGATGAGCGCCCTGCGCTGGTTGGAAGCGGGGGCGACCGGCAGCTACGGCACCGTGGTCGAACCCTGCAACCATCCGGGCAAGTTTCCCGCCCCCCGATTCTTGATGGAGAGTTACGGGCGGGGCGCCAGCCTGATCGAATCCTACTGGCGCAGTGTGCAGCAGCCCGGAGAAGGGATCTTCATCGGCGAACCCCTGGCGGCCCCTTTCGACGGCGCGGCCCTGGCGCGGACCCCCACCGGTCTGCGCCTGAGCACGCGAAACCTGTGGCCCGGTCGCTACAGGATCAGCCACTCGGTCAATCCCATCGGCCCGTTTCACGAAGTGGGTCGAATGACCGTACAGCCGCACCAGACCGGGTTCGACCTCCCGGACCGGGGTGACGGCTACTACCGGGTAGAAGCGCTGGATTCCCCCTGAGCCGGACCTTCGGGAGCCCCGGGGATGGTGTCGAACAGCCCGGCTTTCACACCTTTTAACACAGACAGAAGTTTGGCCCCGCGATCCTGCTCGAACATCAGGATGCGGAACAGGTCCTGGGCGGTCGCCAGCAGGTCGTAGAGCACGAATCCGGGCAGACGCCACAGGTACTCCCGCCAGATCCGGGACCGGTTGCGGTAGATGGTGAAACGGCGACGGGGAGGATGGTTCCAGGCCCAGAAACGTCGTCCCAGGAAACGGTGTTCGGTCTGCGCCCCCAGGTGATGGCGCAGCACCGCGTCCCCGACCGCCGCGATACGATAGCCCCGACGCAAGGTACGCAGGCAGAAATCCACATCCAGGTAGTCGATATCGAATGCCTCCCGAATCAACCCCAGTTCCCGGAACAGATCCGCCCGGATCAGGCTGCCGGAACTAATGGCGATGAACAGGTTTTCAATCACCCCTTGGTTGTGGAAATCCTCGATTGTGAACCGGGGGGCGCTGAAATGCCCCCCTGGCGCGGTGACATAGCGGGCGTCCCGGGCGACCGCCTGCTCCTGGTAGCGGGGCACCAGGATACGGGTGGCCGGATCCAGGTCGTGCTGCGACAGCGCCTGGTACAGATGCGTTACCATGCCGGGTTCCGCCAGACTGTCGTCATCCATCAGCAAGATCCACCCGGCGCCCTGTTCGAGGGCTTGGAGGATACCGATGTTCTGTGCCTTCGCCAGACCGAGGTTGGCCCCATTGCTCACCAGTTGCACCCGCTCGCCCAGGGTATTTGCCAAATGTCTGAGAAATGCCTGGGATGTCGCCTGAGTACTGTTATCCACGATCACCACCTGTTGCACCTGATCCAGGTAGCTCTCCAGCGCGGTTTGGAATGATTTGTCCACATTGTAACTGACCGTGACGGCGATGATCCGGGGTGGGTCAGATTGATTCGGCACAGCCGGGGGCTTAGTCTGATCCTGTTGCATACTTAAATCTGGTGTCTCAACTAATACGCTAGAGTTGAATGGTACTTACTTAAGGCGATGCTCGGTATTTTTAGTCATTCCGGCGTATGCCGGAATCCAGGAATAACGCACCGTCAAGCATCTTGGATCCCGGCCTACGCCGGGATGACGGTGTTTTTTTTGCCTAAGTGCCGTTAGCGCTAGAGTTTATCGGCTATTTCTTTATCAATAGCAAGGATTTGATCGGAGCCCGACATGCTATAAGTCTTCAGACTATAGAGGTAGATAACAGCGGTTAGAAACAGAATTTCAGCACAGCTTGAAGGCGGACTCTCAAGCGGTTAATGTGCCGCCTATCGAGCTATTGATCATAGGTAGATTGCATCATGTCCAACGCCACTGACGAATACCTGCTTGAAAACACCTGCAACGCGGTCATCAAATCCTCGGTCCGAATCACCCCGGAAAACACCGATGAGGTGCGACAAATCGTATTGCAAATCGACGACCCCGCATTTCGCTATGCGACGGGACAATCCATCGGTGTGCTGGTGCCCGGCCCCCATGAGTTCGGCAATGAATACCACCACCGCCGCTACTCGATCGCCAACCCGGTTCAGACCGGTAACCCGGAACATATCGAGCTGGAGATCCTGGTACGTCGCTGTTTCTACCTCGACGAGATATCCGGCGAGCGCTATCCGGGGATTGCATCGAACTACCTGTGCAATGCGAAAAACGGCGACACTCTGAAGATCACCGGCCCTTTTCGCAGCCCTTTCAAGATACCCGCCGACAGATCCAGCCCTTTGTTGATGATCGGCACGGGAACCGGGGTGGCGCCGTTCCGTGCCTTCATCCGCCAGATCTATGATCAGTTCGGTGGCTGGGAAGGCAAGGTGCGACTCTACTACGGCGACAACGGGGGCATGAACCTGCTCTACCTGAACGATATGCAGAAAGATCTGGCGCAATACTATGACGACAAAACCTTCCAGGCCTTCAGCGCCCTGACAGACCGCCCACTCACCTCTGTGGAACAAGGCTTGGAGGAGAGCCTCGCCGCCCATGCGGATGAGTGCCGGGAGATGATTCTCGAGCCGAAAACCCATGTCTTCATGGGCGGACTCGAGAAGGCCTCGGAGGCCTTCGACAAAGTCATGGCGCAGGCCTTTGGGTCCGCTGAAGCCTGGCAACAGCAACGTAAAACCCTGGTCGAACAGGGGCGCTGGGCGGAGTTGTTGTACCACTGAAAGATATCACCGTTCCCACACATAGACAGCTGTTGCTCTGATACCGCTGGTCTTGAAATATATCGGCTTAGCCTTTCCAGCTTATGCCGTTTATCTTTATTCCGAGCCAGTAATGACTGATGGCAGGCCCCGATTGACGCTTGGACTGTTTGCCCTCCCGTCGCATTGCCGTTACATTAGAAAATTGCATGAACAATCGGGGTCTGCTTTACTTCTCCTGGGTCAGAGGAAATGCCTTTCTATTAATACGGTTTCCATTTTGTCCATTGGGCATTGCTACCCCAATTCGCCCATATGAAGCCCTTGTTAGAATGGGTGTCAACGCAACCGTTATCTTCAAGCATATTTATCAGCGGTCATGTAATATCTTGCGCCCTCTTCGTATCATAACCAAAGCAACCAATCCGGTACCTAACAACGGCAAGGAGGGTGGCAAAGGTACAACTGAAACCGTCCCGGTATTTATTGTATAAGTTAATGGGTTACCTGCAGAATCTCCTAGAGAATTTGCACTTATACCAAGAGTGCTATCACCGACACCAACGGCATAAAGGCTCATCGTTGCCAGGGTGAAACTATCGGCTTGGAATGTTTCAAGATCGCTAGCCCCATCCAGGGACAACTCGAAGAGGTTTATTAAGCCAGATACGGAATTATCATAAGACGTTATATTACCAAACCCTAATACGTCCAGTTGATCACCCAATGAAGGATCACCAAAAGACACACCGTCAAAAGCTAACAAACTGGGTTCATAACTGATGTTAAAGTCGAAAACACTGAGGGAAGGCGTTACCCCACTTCCCAACTCTGACACTTCCAGCCCCACATTAATTTTTGACCCGACAACAACTGACTGATAGGAGGGAGTAAGACTGATTGTGACTGCATTGGCAGCAGTTGTCGTGAGAAACCACATGCAGAGAGCCATGATCCAATTAGTTATGCGATGGTTCATCATTCTTTCCTTTTCGGTTTCGTCAATACTATTCCGTTGCACACCTTGTTCGGCTACAGAGCAGAACAAGCTTTCTCGCATCCAGCATGGTGATAACGCCATCGCTATCGAGATCGCAGACACTGCCGCAGCTGGAATCATCCACCACCATATTGCGGTCTTGCAAAATGAACTCGAGATCGATGCGATCGACATCTCCATCTCTATCGAAGTCACCAGGGACTGGCTGAGACGCAGGAAGGAAAGCAGCGAAGCGGGAGAAGTGACTGGCATTGAAAGTAATTGTATTGCTCAACCAGTTGATACGGACGTTGCTGATTCCGGAATCGGGATCAGTATGATAGACCCACTGCTGGTCACTGACCCTAAAGTACCCGATATTGAGATCTTCCTCGAAGGCTGACTCAAGCATATCTACCGGCTTTTCAAACTGCAGGGTGATAGTCACCACATGGTTGGTATCGATCCGCACCCCACCATCCTCGAAGAAAAAGTCATAGAGTGCGCTTACTGACTGATCACTATTATTGGCTATCGTATCACCGGGATCACCATAGCGTCTAACGGTCAGCCTGACCGCCTGTGTGTCGGCACCGGCAAGGGCGAATGGCGGTACGTATACCTGGGTACTGTCCTGTGTACCCATGATTCTGGTATCGCCACCCATGGCATTGAAGAAGTTGGTGGAGGCGCTGCTCAGCAGGTTGCTTGCCACTTCAAAACTGAAACTGGCACTTGCCGGATTGCCCGCGATCACTGATAAAATCCCCTCGCTCATATCGATCCAGACCAGCTCCTCGCCCGCCGTCACCTCACAGCTGACCAAATAGTTGCTGGCGTTGATCTGCTGTACATCAAGGGAGCTGCAGCCGGAAGAAGTGACACTCCCGCGAGCAACGATGTTCGGAGTGGAGAGCAGAGGTTGATCCGAAGTGAGCGTGACTGACAGGGTTATCATGCCGCCTACTTCGCTGACTGTCGAAGCACTGTCAAACAGGGGTGGAGTCGGCGTGAGCCGGATCGAATCAGTCAGGGTCAGTCCCTGGTTGGGACTCAGGGTCAACAGTCCACCAGGTGGATACTGCACTGTCGCATAGCCCGCGGCATGGATACCCAGTAGATAGTCACCAGCCGGCAGGTCCCCAATGGTAAAGTCGCCATTGACGGTGATGCCTGCCTCATGGCTGTTCTGGTGCGGATTGTACGCCACCACTTGAGCGCCGTTGACAGGGGTGGCAGTGTCGTCGACCACGCGACCACTGATCGAACCGGGCTGGGAGTCTAGGGCAACGTCGAAGCTTGTGGTGGGCGAATTGACGCTCACCGTAGCGGTGAAGTCAGCATAACCCGGTTTGCTCACTAGCAGATTATAGCTGCTGCTAACCAGGCCGCTCACCGCGTAAGCGCCGGTGACGTCGCTCACATCCGTTTTACCATTCTCGGTGATCTCCACACGCACGCCTTCCAGTGGCAGGCCTGTGACCGCATCGATGATCAGGCCATTGAGATTGGCGCCAACTTCGAGGTTGATGTCCTGAACCGTGGTGGTGTCACGGGTCACCACAATACCTTCTATGGTCTGGTCAACAAAACCATGGGAGAGGATCCGCAGAGTGTAGCGCCCCGCCGGGAGATGGCTGATGCGATAGGCCGGCGCGAAGCTGAGCCAGGCGAGTGCATCACCAAAGCTGGTATCTGTCGATGTCTCCTCGTTGAAGACGAGGATGTAGGTCATACATGGATTGAAAGGTGCTGCAATAGGATAGGAGATCGTTCCTTCCAATATGCCGGCTTCCGTGTTCGGTGGCATGCGGAAGTCCTGACCGGTGAGGGTTTCACCCTCGACCAAACTCCAACGCCGGTGATCATGAAATATCAAGCATATACCACGATCTGTCACGAAATCAGTAAAAAACAGCCCATCGACATTACCCGGCGGCAGTGCCAGCCGGTAATCGCCGACATTCTCTGTCGGATCTGACTCAAAATAACCGGCATAGCCATCGTCTATCTGGGTAAAGCCAAGCATCATGGCTGGTTCATGGGACTGATAGACAAAGTCTCTTGGGATCGCGATTACGGCGCTATGACAGCTCCTACCGGTTGAACTAGAATGTTCGTTGTCGAGATAGTTGGGCAGTATTGTGCCTGTGCTGTCAGTCTGGCAGCTGTTGCTCTGGTAATCGATCACCCGGCCAACGACACTTGTTGCCTGCCCGGCCCTGTGCATCACCAGGTCGAGGTCGGTCTGTTCGCCCGAAACAACGACAACCCCACTCCGGCTCGTCATGACCCAATCGTCCTTGGTTGCACGCAGGGTGTACTCACCGGGCGGAACGTTGTCCAGGGTGTACTGACCCAAAGCATCGGTTGGTGGAAGTTCCTCTTCATTCAACTCGCTACCGTCCGAATCGAAACCTTCAATTTCTATCTCCACCCCGACGATAGGCATACCGGCCGTGTCGGTCACCACTCCTGCGATAGCCCCAGCCACCCGCATGACCATATCTGGCGCCTGGGCGCAAGAGAGTCCAGGTGTTACCGTAAACGGACCGACAAAACGCTCGCCACTGCCGTACTTGACCCCATCGAGGAGTACCGGGCTTAGATCCCCGGGCCTGATGTAGACGTAAGCCTGATCCGTGGAAGGCAGAGGCAGAATGGTATAGCCACCATCAGAATCAGTCCTCGTAAGCGGTATATCGAGAATACCGACATGCGACCCGATCATCACACCCGGTATGCCTTCCCCCTGTTCGTTAACGACTCGTCCTCTGATACACCCTCCTTCCTCCAAGGCAAAATCGGGCCCGCGTACTCCCTGGATCGTCGCCTGATAGAGGCCAGGGGCTATGGTAGCACTGTATGTGGTGATATCCGGTAAGGCTCCCAAATAAGCATCCCGTGTCGACACTACATAGAACTCGCCAGGTGAGGGAAGTGTCCAGATTCTATAGAGGCCGCTATCGTCGGTCGTCGCGGAGTGCCAACCGTGGCCATCCTTATACCATTCCGCATGGGCGTACACTGTGGCTCCAGGGATCGGGATCCCGCTGTCCGTTCTTACGTATCCCCAAATAAACCCAGCTTGGTACATCTCCAGATCCATGTCGACTGTCTCGGTATTGTCAAATACCTGCACGCTGTCGAGATAAGCCTCGACAAAGCGTCTCCCACTGCTGTCCTCGAAAGACAGAATATGGACCTGGTACTGACGCGGATCCAAATCGGTAAAATGGTACCTGCCATGAGTATCAGTGACGACACTGGCGCGGAGAATCGAGCTTTCGCTATTAAACAAAAGCACAGTTATACCTTGCATCGGTATGTTGTTACTGTGATCCCTAACCGTACCTGAGAGCGAACCAACAGCAGATACCATGCCCGATTCCAAAAGCAATAGAAGACACAAGAGCACTAAGGAGAAGGGGCGGAAATATGCAAGCATCATGACCTCCTCTGTCAAAAAATGGCGTTGGCTGTAAAATGCTATCCTTACATTTTTTTTGGCGGTGCTGACTATTACTGCGTACGCCTTTGATTCCGAGTGATTCAAAAAAATATAGTACAGTTCATCCGCACCATCAATTAAACGAGCATTCGTTTATTGAAAACAAACTAATTAAACACAGCATGATTGGAGAATAGATGAAGGCAATCAGGGCACCAACTCTAACTTAGCTTTGTTCAAATACAAGCCGGAAATATATGGACACCCCAAGCATGCCAAAGAATATCTAATCATTTGTACCGCACAAATCTTTCTCCAATGGTTACCGGCGATCTTATACATATATCCAGCTTCTCAATGGCGCACATAACATACCAAGCCCTGACGAGAGTTAAGAACACAGCCTCCACACCCACCATGTCTTGACAACCGATGCCCGGACTCAAGCTCTGGCAGGGATAACCGAAGCATGGGACGTTGCAGACAGATACATCAATATTAAACACGCTTTTTGATCTAATATTTAGATAAAGCCGTGTTCTCTCTCCGAATTTTTTCGGAAGGAGACTACATTTTCATGATTAATCAGCCGGTTAAATCAGATTTTTATCAAACAGCTTCTACACAAGTGACCGGAGGCAGATGAACCGTCAATGTCCGCGCCTAGGACATGAACATGAGTCAGTATTCAATTGATCAATACAACATCTGATCTTAACGATAGAAAAGGAGGTTATTGAAGACCAAGCATCTTATACCCGAAGAGTAAAAGGCGCTCACGTGGCACCACTGGAAGAAGGGTGAAAACCTGGGCTCCTATATAGGGCGCGCCCATGAGCAACCAGACATTCAAACGACCTTTCAACATGATTTATTCCGAGACCCCAATCACCTGCTTTCACGAACATATTTTTCTAGCGACGAAAGGCTGCTCGACTCAACGTTGCAAGAGCGAAGCAAAATGAAACACAAATCCTTTTGTTATTTTATGTTTCTTTTGTTGGTTTTATCAAACCCAGTAAGGACAGAAACCTTAGTGATTACGGGTGGAGATAAAACCAATTCTATCGTTAAGGTTACCCAACTTATCATGACCGATATTTACAATAAGCTTGGGTATGATATTGAATTCATACATCGCCCCCCTAAAAAGAGCCTTAATGAAAGCCAATGCCGGGACGTACGACGCCGAGGTGGCCAGAGTCATAGGATTGGAAGAAAAGTTCCCTAATCTGATTCGGATTCCGGTGGCTATCTATCAGATCGAAGGTGTGGCGATCACAAAAAACAAAGACATTCCTATTAATGGCTGGGAAAGCCTAAGCCCCTACAAAATAGGAGTATTGAGAGGCGTTCAATTTGCTGAAGAAGGCACGAAAAACCTGAACCGAGAGAGAAGTAACTCGTTGGAATCATTATTTAGAAAACTAAATGCAGGAAGAGTTGATGTCGTTGTAGAAGCCAAACTGAACGGCGTCATTACAATTAAACGCCTCATGCTTCACGACTCCGTAAGAATATTACAACCGCCGCTTGTAACGATAGAGCTTTTTCATTATGTCCATAAGAAAAACGAACACCTGGTTCCAAAACTGACTCAAACCTTGAGAAAGATGAGACAGAACGGTTTGTTAGATGAACTGATCCAGAAATCTGAACAAACGGTTATCGCAACTGTGACTGGAGATAACAATTAGTGAGAATATGAGATTTAGCAAGGCAATAAACTTGTAATCTGTAAATGTGACTGTATAAGAATCTCATCGATATTGAACACGCATTTCAGGTATCGCCTCCAGATCATAGCCTATGATCAGTATTGCCCTTGCCGTATCTGGCTGGCGTCACATCAACACGGTGTTTGCTATTAGGGCATCGACCAATCTGACATATAAACTATTTAGTCGTCGGGTTAATAGCTTGCCTTCAGAGTTCATTCATCTTTCTCCAGACGCATGCGCAAGCCATCGATCAGCACAAGCGCTTCGTCAATATGGAACTCCTCCATCTGCGCCGCGATCGCCTCGATGGTCTGTTCGTACTTGCTGCCTTTGAGACCGGCCTGCAAATCATCCAGCTGAGACAGAGCTTTACCAAGATCACTCTTCAGCGCCGAGGAGAGAACTGCCAAGCAGGCCGGCAGTTCTTCCATACGCAGTTCAGCTGAAGCCACGGGTGCGGCGGGTGCGGTCAATCCTGATATTTCATTGATCACTTGTTTCAAGTTTTGGGCAAAGCCTTCCATTTGCGATGCCTCGGGAAACTCGCCTTGCTTAAGCCGATTATCGAGTTCGGTGACACAGACCGCAAGCTCGTATGCTCCGATGTTGCCGCTAACCCCCTTCAGCGCATGACAATAGTCTTCGCCTGCTTCCAGACCTTGTTTATCGAGAGTCGTTTGCAGCATCTGTACCCCATCGGCATAACGCTCGGCGAAACGCTTTAACTGACGCCGGTAGGCCTCCGGCTTGCCGCCAATGCGGTATATGCCCTGGGCCGCGTCGATATGCTGGAGCGCCAACAGATCGGCCTTGTCCGAAGCCTGTGTGTCCGACTCTGCAGGATTGTCCGTCGCAGTAAAGCGACGTTCCTCCGGCAGATCAATCCACTGATCCAACACCTTCGCCAACCGAACGGGATCGATCGGCTTGGTCACATGATCGTTCATGCCGGCATCGAGCGATCTCTCCCGATCCCCGGCCATTGCCAGCGCGCTCATGGCGATGATGGGTACCCTGGCGAAGCGATCACCTGCGCTCTTTGAGAGGGCACGGATGCGACGGCAGGCTTCCAGACCGTCCAGCTCAGGCATCTGGATATCCATGAGAATGGCGTCGTAAGCCATCTCTTCGACCTTGCTTACTGCCTCAAGTCCATTCACTGCAATACTCACCTTAATATCCATGCCGTGCAGCAGTTCCTCGGCAAACTCGCGATTGATCTCGTTGTCTTCGACCAGCAGAACATGAGCGCCGGCGCAGCTTGCCGCTCCGTTTTGCGTCGCTACGCCGTGACGGTTGTGCGGCACCGTGGCGAGCCGCACCTGCTTAAGGGTCGACAACAGGGTATCGAGTAGCATTGAGGGCGATACCGGCTTGCTCAGAAAGTTATCCACACCGGCACTGTGCGCTGCTTGGATCACGTCTTCGCGCTCATAGGCAGTCACCATGATCACTTTCGGCTGAGAAAGAATCCGAGTATCCGCTCGGATAGCCCGAGTGACTTCGTCGCCATTCATCTGTGGCATGCGCCAGTCCATCAACACGGCATCATAGGGCCTGTCTGTGGCTTTGGCCAATAAATCGATAGCGAATTCGCCACAGTCTGTCTCGTCCACCTCCAGGTGAAACTGTCGCATGGATTCGCCGAGAATCTCGCGTGACACAGCGTTGTCGTCCACAACCAATACGCGCAGACCTTCAAGCAAGGTTCCTGTCTGCTCCAGCAGGGTTTCGCGGTAGGAGCGCGAGTCAGCCACGATACCAAGCCGCAAGATGCAGCCCATGGTGGTGCCTTCACCTCGCACCGAGCGCTCAATATAAACATCCCCACCCATCAGGTTCGCCAAGTTCTTGCTGATGGTCAGGCCCAGACCGGTACCACCAAAGCGCCGCGTGTTACTCTGATCCGCTTGGGAGAATTTCTGGAACAGACGCTGCTGCTGTTCGTCCGTCATGCCAATACCTGTATCGCGTACCGAGATGTGCAGGCCGAGCGAGTCGGCATCTCGCTCGCCCAGTTCCACCGCCAGCTCCACTTCGCCTTCGCTGGTGAACTTGATGGCATTGCTGCACAGATTGAGCAGGATCTGTCCGATCCGCAGAGGATCGCCCATCAAGCGAACCGGAATGCCTACATCCTGGCGCACCAGAAACTCCAGTGCCTTCTGCTCGGCCAACATGGTGACGGTATCCACCGTCTGCTGCATCACCTTGTCCAGTTCGAACTCGATGTTCTCTATCTGCAGCTTGCCGGCTTCGATTTTGGAAAAATCCAGAATATCGTTGATGATACCCAACAGGGATTTGGCAGCCCCCTCGGCCTTGAGCAGATGGTTGCGCTGGTTTGGTGACAGTTCGGTTTTTAGGGTCAGATACAACATACCGAGAATGGCATTCATCGGCGTGCGGATCTCGTGACTCATGCTGGCAAGAAAATTGGATTTAGCCTGGGTGGCAGTCTCGGCCTCCTTCGCCAAATGCTGCGCCTTTTCCATCGCCATTTCCAGGTCCTGGTTGGTTTTTTCCAGTTGCTCGGTACGGCTTTTGACGCGCAACTCAAGAGCCCTGTTCAAATTGCGGATGGTTTCCTGCTCGCTCCTGAGATTCTCCTCTGCACGACGACGAACCAGCACCTCTTTCTCCAGTTTACGGTTGATTTCATTCAAAGTTTCTTCGCGTTTTCGAATCTGTACACCCATGTAATGGAAGTTGGCCATGATCGTCCGAAGCTCGGACTGTTCGATATGCTGGGCGCTGTCCGCATATTCGCCCCTGGCGATACGTTCAATACCATCAAGGAACTGCTTAAGCGGCTTTTTCAGTATCCGATGTATCAGAAAGCGGGTGCTTACTGCGACTATCACAACCAGCACCACCATGATCACCAAGTTGTATTTCAATAACTCGGTACGAGCGACTTCGTATTTGCGAATCGTTACACCCAGCTCGACCTTGCCGACGACTTCTTCGCCGAAAATGATGTCAAAACTGTAGTTGCGATCCGTGCTCACACCCGGATTGGCCTTTTGGAACATAGTCTCGCCATAGGCCTCGTGAATAGAAAGTTCGGAGACGATGTCATTGCTCATGAATGCGTCACCGATTCGGGCAACGCCTTCGTTGTCCAGATTCCACAGGGGCAAGGGCAGGCTGTCCTCGAGAAATGTGGTGATCTGATCAAGCGCCTGCTCTTGATCGAGAGAGGAGCGTTGCTGCCACAGCCACAGGTCGACGAGCACGATCGCCACGAAAACCAGTACCACCACCGCCGCCAGAGCGACGGTCAGATCCCTGGCCATGCTACGCGTTCCGCGCGCTGACCAGCTTTTTTGCAGACGCTCGACTTCCTGCTGTCGATTTAGCTCCGATTCGGTGTTGTTTGGGGGAGAAAAAGCCATACTGTTTTCAGACCCTCACTGTTGATAGGCTCATCTGATCGACACGGCCTGGCAAGCTCGTGCTTATCCCCAAGGTCGCATTGATCTCAAATAAATCAACGAAGTACCGCAGCGGGTTCATTGCCTGCTTTCCATGTGTATAGGCTGCCAATCATTGTAGGGAGCATGCACCTGTTCCACCAGACGACGGTGTTCACCGTTCTGCTTCAATTTACGTATTGCAGCGCTCAACCGCTGATCGGTATCGTCCCCCTCTACCCCTTTTGGCAAAACCAATCGCACGTCGAAGGTTTGGAAATGCGAGCGATGGATATGTTTCAGATGCAGCTTCCGGATAAGTGCGTCAGACTCCTCTTGGGCAAATATGAAACCATCGATACGCTTGCGTTCGAGCATTCGCAGACTTCGTTCAATATCCAGGGAGCCCTTGACAGGGAAAGAAAAGAAAGGGACATGAACCCGCTCAGTGCTGATCAGGAAAGGAAAAGCTGCCTTCAGGATACTCTCCCGGTGGCGGTTGAACAGCTGCTCGTCCCCCAGCACCTGACGAGCCGCCGCGGTGAACGCCTGTGGGTTCGGGTAATTTTTATCTTGCAGTTGCGCCAAGGGTTGCAGCGCCTCTACGGCGGACAGAGTATCCAGACCGGCCTGACTCAGCCGGTAAGAGGCCTCCGTCAATGCCTTTCGGCTCAGCGGCCTGTCGGCCCGGGAGTAGAGGACGAACACCACGAAGCCGATATCCTCGCTGGAATAGCGATACGGCAAACTCTCCTCATCGACCAGCGGATTGACCAGAAGAGGCATGTGGAAATCGGCCTGTCCGTAAACCACGTTGGCGATAGAGCGCTGAAAGGGATAGACTTTCCTGAGAATACGGCCATCCTGATATTCCCGATCTATGGCCTTCAAAAACTCGACATATCCGCCACTGTTCTCGTCATCGATCAGCGTGGGCAGGTAGGCCAGGCTTGCCTGCAAATCTCTTGAAAACGCCAAACTTGGTAGCAGGAAAATCGTCAGCACCATCAATGAGAAACCCGCTAACGTATCCGTCACATACGCCCTGCACATTTTGTTAGCCATTCGCCGCTCCTTTGCTGGTGCTTTTGAAATGAGCTTCGCCCAGATCACACTCCTGCAGCAAGGACAGATCTGTCAGGCTGACTGGCAGTTAGTCCATACTCAGCTTGGTTGAGGCAACCGGACTGTGGGACAGTGTAATGCCTCATATTGTATAACAATTATAGAAGCCCGACCGAGCAGGAAATGGTTCAGGTGATATTGGGAGCCAGGAGATATGAATGGAGCTGCGGCTCAGGGATAAGCCGTTTGCAGACCTAATGATGGAATCCGGCTATTATCTGGCAAATCGTTAGCTCAACTGCCTCCAACGCCTTTCATGCGGCAATTCAGCCCCCCCAGGACTCCAGCTAATACAGCCAATGCCACTGGGTGAGGTAGAGTGGCTGGTAATGAAATGCCAGCCACTCTCTTATGTAAGTAATGGCCATTGGGTAATTAGCAATTACTCTCGGGTGTACTATTTTTGACTACAGAGGAAGCAAGCAGTTATTGTAATCAATATCTGATGAATCCGAATCCTCAGTAGTCGTGAAACCAAAGTTGTAAGAGATACACAGAGAGTTTTCAGGACCCATGGTATAATAACCATTAATTGTTTCACTTCCGTCAGAGAGCTGCAAACCATAGCCCTGAGTCCCATCTGGCAACGTAGTCGGCCCCTGATCGACGTAAGTTATAGGTGGTTCATACTCGTAATAGCCTGTTGTACTACTATTGCCCTGGCACGTACTGTCTTCATAAGGAGCAGTAGCAGCTAACACATGATTATCTTCAGTAAATTGAAAGGCGACTAATGCATAGCCTCCTTCGTCCATGGGTATGCAGGTTCTTGCATTCAGCCATTTACCACGTACTAGGTTGCTACCCGTATCTGGATTAGGGTTCGGATCTGGATTAGGGTTCGGATCTGGATTCGGATTCGGATCATTTACATCGCTGTGGACGGTCAGGCATTTATCATAATCTATTGGTGCTGAGGGAATATTTTCATTCGATAGATTCCCTGTATCGATTGAAATGTTACTGGAGAAACAGAGGGCATTCTGACTTGTCATCGTAAAATAACCATCAGCGGTATATTCTCCAAGATTCTCGCTGTAAAACGGTATCGTGATCAAAGTCCCTATCGCGCCGTCTTGTAATGTTTCATCTTCGCCTGTTGTGTATGTTGTCACCAGTTCGTTCGGTAAAACAGTTTCTGTTGTAGGTGTCGAGCAGCTGGCATCCTGAAAAGCTTGGTATCCTGATAGAATCTCACCGTTAATTGTAAAGTGAAACAGCGACTTAAAATATTTACCATCCGTAGTATCTTGAGCACAACTCGATGTCATCCAAATATTAGAGCTGAGAGTGGTTCCTGTCGTGTTGTTGTCATTATCAGTATCGGTATCGGTATCAGGGTCAGTGATTCGAGGCGTGTCATTATCACCACCACCGCCTCCGCAAGCCTGAAGAGCGAAGAAAAGTGCAAGTGGGAGCAAAAATGATACGCGAATTAACGTCCTTATATTCATGTTATATCCCTATATAGATTGTTGAAATTGAAAGCACGCCGATAAACAACGCGACGACTGATGATATCTACGGATATCGCAGATAGGTATTGGTATTATCCCTAGTTGTTGAACTGGTTATCAGATTTCGACGATAGAGATCACATAGGATTCAACTGGTCCGTTGCGATAGCTTATCCGCCCCTCCACGTGCATCTGCCTTGACGATACGTACAATACGCAGATCGAGTTTGGCGAAAGCATCGAACTGGATGGTCTCGGCAATTGGATCACCCGCCGGCTTCAGCAAATAGAGGATGGATTCCCCCCCCCGCGCCCGCTCCTGCAGGCCGGAGGTTATCTCGATGCACTCTTTACCCTTCAAACCACGTCCCCGTTACCGGTTTAACCAGCAAGGCTGGATAGCAGGCTTGACGGGGTATCGATAAAAACCGTTACAATCCCAGACCAAAGGGTAATTATCCGATCGCTTTCGACAGGGAATCAGTCAAGGAGTGATGCATGCCGATATCTCTACAAACACAGCTCAAACACCATTTCGGCCACAACGGCTTTCGTCCCGGACAGGAGCAGGTCGTCGAGCATCTGCTGGAAGGTCGTTCAGCGGCGGCCGTGTTTCCCACTGGCGGTGGCAAATCGATCTGCTATCAGTTGCCGGCCCTGCTGCTGCCCGGCATCACTCTGGTGGTCTCGCCGCTCATCGCCCTGATGAAGGACCAGATCGATGCCCTGACAGCCCGAGGCATTGCCGCCGCGCGTCTCGATTCGACCCTGGATACCGCCGCCTACAGGGAGATCATGGATCAGCTCAGAACGGATCGATTGCGGTTGCTCTATGTGGCACCGGAGCGCTTCAACAACGAACGCTTCCGCGAGACCATCTGCGACTTGCGGATCGCGCTATTCGCCGTGGACGAGGCCCACTGTCTCTCCGAATGGGGACACAACTTCCGCCCCGACTATCTCAAGCTGGCGGCTTTCGCCCGGCAGATCGGCGCCGAGCGCATCCTTGCCCTGACCGCTACCGCCACGCCAAGGGTATTGGAGGATATCTGCCGGATCTTCGATATCGATGAGGCGTGCGCCATACGCACCGGCTTTTATCGACCCAACCTGGAGCTGCACTGCACGCCACTCGCCGACAGGGAAAGGGACCAGGCCCTGCTTGATGCCCTCTCTACCCGGCCTCGCGGCCCCACCATTGTCTACGTCACCTTACAGAAGACCGCCGAGACGCTGGCCCAGCGCCTGGCCGATGCGGGCTGGGCGGCACGCGCCTACCACGCCGGCATGCGGGACGACAATCGAGCCCAGGTGCAGGAGTGGTTCATGGCATCCGACCAGGCGCTGGTAGTGGCCACCATCGCCTTCGGCATGGGTGTGGACAAGGCGAACATCCGCTATGTCTATCACTACAATCCGCCCAAGAGCCTGGAGAACTACGCCCAGGAGATCGGCCGCGCGGGTCGCGACGGCGAGACGTCGATCTGCCATCTGCTGTTCTGCCCCGACGATCTACGGGTGCTGGAAAACTTCATCTACGGCGACACGCCGGACGAACGGGCGCTTCGCGGTCTGGTCCACGAGCTGTTCGGCGGGGATGCCGAGTTCGATATCTCACTCTACGAAACCTCGGCCCGCCACGACATTCGCCCCCTGGTACTGCGCACCCTACTCACCTATCTGGAGCTGGATGGGCTGCTGGAGGGCGGTACGCCCTTCTACAGTCTCTATAAGTTCAAGCCCCTCATGCCTTCAGGCGAGATATTGGGACACTTCGAGGGTGAACGCCGGGAGTTTCTCGTAGCCCTCTTCAAGCAGGCCAAAAAGGGCCGCACCTGGTTCACCCTGGACCTGGATGTCACCGCCTCCACCCTGGGCTACCCCCGCGCACGGATCGTGCGTGCGCTCGACTGGCTGAGCGATCAGGCGATGCTGGAGCTGCAGGTCAGTGGCGTTCGCCACCGCTATCGATGCCTAGCCAACCCTGACAATCTGAATCGTCTCGCCGCCTCGCTGCATCAACGCATGATGCAACGGGAAATAGGTGAGATGGGCAGGCTGCGCCAGGTGCTGGAACTGGCGAGCCTGGAAGAGTGTCTCCACATCACCCTGGCGCAACACTTCGACGAACAGCTGGAGAAGCCCTGTGGCCAGTGCACTGTCTGCCAAGGTGAGTCTTTCGCGCCGCCGACGGCTTCAGAACCCTCTATCCCCGACACGCTGGCCGACGCACTCGCCACGCTATTCGACGAAAACGTCAATCCGATCGACTCACCCCGCGTGTTGAGTCGCTTCCTATGCGGCATCTCCTCCCCAAAGCTGAGCCGTACCAGGCTGGTCGGACATCATCTCTTCGGCGCTCTGGCCGAGCTACCCTTTGCCCAAGTCATGGCGTGGAGCGAACAATACCTCGAACAGGGCTCAATGGATGTGCCCTGAGCGGCCAGACAGTGAACACTGAAATCGAACACTCCCACAGGCCCCTGCCCTAGTGTAGTGTCCTATACTAGCATTGCACCGACCAAACCAATAACGCAGGCAGCTCCATGGCGCATATGATCACCCTCCTGAACCGACAGACGCTCAGCCATATGACGAGCGGAGAAAAACGCCTGGCGCGCCACATCGCATCGCGGCTGGAAGACGACTATCTGGTCTGCTACGACATTCCACTCGGCAAACAATGGCGCTACCCAGATTTCATCCTGCGCCACCCTTCCCGCGGCCTGCTCTTTCTGGAGGCCGAGGACTGGGCGGCGGTAGGCCCGTAAATGCTGAAGGATCGTATCGATGATCGGCTGATCCTCAATCATAGCCTGGTTCCAGAGCAAATCTATCCGCAGCCCCACCAACCTGACGGCCCGTTTCGGGGTGTAAGGAGTGAATTTTCACCACCTCGCCTTTTCTTCATTTGAATAGCCGTTTCTGGACGAACCTGGAAACATCTCACGCACTGTGCCATGGAAATACTTATACCGAAAAATCGAATCAAGACCATGACAATCCGCGCACACAAACCCTTCAGTCGAGGGCAACCGAAGAAAACTGCTAAGCACATCGCCTTCTTCGTTATTTCCACTACCTTCGTCTGTTGACCTAGCACTCCACTGATGCGCATTGTGGCATGTAGGACAGCTAATATACCCGATATTTGAACGTCGACCATCAACGGAAAACATCGGTATATCCGATGAATTTCGATCAGACAACCGCCGTAGATCACTTGACCAAGCCCTTACATAGCCCGGGTGATTAGCGTGCGTCGGATCCTTTTTCTGAGCTACTCTTCCCTCACTATGGCAACTGCGGCAGAGCCTTTCGGGGACATTACGGCCAGGTCCGATTGCTCGTGCCCAAAGCACAAGGTCCTGGCGAGCATTGTGAACCGCATGACATTGGCCGCAAACACCGGATTGAAGAGAATTAGCTTGCAAAGCATTCGTACTTTCCGGGGCACTGACCCTCATATCATGATCCGTCTGCCTGATAGTGGTCTTTGACCTGTGACAAATTGTGCAGAGTTTACCGTCAGGTGCCGCCGTGACCCTCAAAAAACTGTTTCGAGCATCCCCCTCTTCGTCAACACTATTCTTATCTTTTCGCGAAAGAGTTAATGGGGGACTCCATCGGTGAGGATCGTGACAAGTAGGACACTCGACCATATCACCAGCTTCACTCCTGTTTCCATGTTCATCATAGAGCGGTAATGCCGGCGGGAGAACGTTACCCTTAACCCCATCTCCAACCCGCCAACCCTTCGTAGTAACATGAATGCCGGCGTTTTCCAGGGAAACACCTATAGGATGCGAATGCGTTCCAATGGTCTTTGATTTCGCCAACGCCCCTTTACTATGACAGCTCAAACATAAAACTGAGGGACCCTGCTGACTTAATATGCTATCACGTGCCCACATACGCGGCCCTTTACCATTGTGAACGAGATGACAAGTACCGCAAACACCCAAGGCATTGTCAGTGCTGTTTTTACCCGTAAAGGTTTTTCCAATATTGTGTTTTGTATCAACAATACTCCACTTATCAAGATGACATGACTTACAAAGAATACGGTGGTCTCTTGCCCCAATACGTAAATACTTGTTGTGTAACCCGGGGTTATCATCTACCAACGCTGCATTATCACTTGGACGCGACTTATGAATATCATGACAAGTAGGACATGATACCTGACCATATTTCTTAGCCGTTGTAAACACACCCTGTGGTGTAAATAATGGAAGCCCTTTTGAGTTATCAATTCCCTCAGGTAACGTCACACCAACCGGATGGCTATATTTTCCCACAGTAAACTTTTCCGCCAAGTGGCCCTTCTGATGACAACTCAAACATAAGCCTGCCATGCGACCATCGCCTGTTATGATATCTCTTGCCCACATTCTCAGCCCCTTCCCATCATGAACATTATGACAGGCACCACAAGGCCCAAGCATTGGGGATATAGGGGAGTCCATAACATCGCCATTTCGTGTTTTAAACATATTGTGTCCATTTGTGAGGATTCCCCGTTTGCTATTATGACAAGTGACACAAATTCCATTTTTAAAGCTCTTGATATCAAACCGAATTAACTTCTTTGATGGCGCATGATGTACCTTATGGCAGGTTTCACAAACCACCTCCTTGTTAGGACCGAGTTTAGATCCTTGTTCGAATAACTTCCTAGGCACTAGGGCGTTTTTTGGAATTCTATTGACTGGATGAGTAAAGTGTTGGCGCCCGATTTTCGTCTCGCCCGACACCTTGTTCGCATGACACTTAGAACACAATTGTGATTGCTCGTTCTTCGTTACTAGGAGCTTTTTCTCTTCTGCACCATGGACTTTGTGACAACTTTGACAGATTACCTTATTCTCATTACCAAATTTGGAGCCTACATTTTTAAGCCCCTGTATATTATCAGCGACATCCTTCATCAAAGGGTGGTTTTGGAGGTCATCTATCTCACCTTTACGATCGACATGGCACATAATACAAAAGGACGAGTCGATATTACGAGCACGCAGAAATACCGGAGATAGGGCGTCACCCCACTCGACCCCATGAGCACTGTGACAAGTCCCACAGTAGATGTTGCCCGCATCATTTAGGGGAAATATATTTTTTCCATCCTCTGTCGGCAACACAATCTGATCGGATGGTTTTACGCCAACAGGATGACTATGGGCTCCTTTCCATAGGAAACGTGAGTCCAGTACGAACCCATCATGACAAGAAAAGCACATACGCTCGGTACTGACAACGTCCTGGCGACCAGTTTTCTGCATAGGGCGGGGATCGTTCGGAATAAGTGTAAATACGTCTTCACCCTTGAAATCCGACATCCAGGCAATATGACAAGTCGCGCATTCACGTTTCTCTGCAACAACGCGCGCGGCGTACGAATTCCCCGGTAGGAGCGTCAGAACCCCCCAACAGCAGAGTAAGCCTATTAGCCAAAAGTCTAACCCCATGTCTTTACTCAGCAATTGAGCAAACGCCCGCATCTACTAGCGCTCTTTCTCTGGCCGATAGACGACAACGCGATTAGCCATCATTTCCGCGACGTATAGTCTATCTTGTTCATCCACAGCCATTCCGGCAGGGGTATCGAAACGCGCAATCTCACCTTGGCTCCCAAGCACTGCATGAAAACGCGTATCACTGTTGAATACTTGAATTACACCCAGGTAGCTGTCACTTACCAAAATCTTCCCGCCGTTGTCCAACACGACACCCTTCGGACGAAAAAGATGTCCCGGAGTAACTCCCCAAGAACCAACAGATACCAGAAATTTACCTTTTTGATCCAGCACCTGAACGCGGGTATTAAACACATCAACAATATAGGTTTCACTATTCTCACTCATTGCCAACGTTGCAGGATAGCGAAATTCCCCCTGGTTGTTACCGGGCTTTCCCCACATGCCGATTACCTTCCCATCATCATTCATAATGAGAATTCGATGGTAAGGCTTTGAAATAGACACCAATACTCTGTTCTGTTCCGAATCCACGGCCACATCCACAGGTACAGTTACCGCTTTATCGACGACCGTAGGTAGTGACTTGAGAAAACTACCGTCTTCATTGAATATCTGAACCCTGTTGTTGCCTCGGTCTGCTACGAATACCCGCCCATCCTTCGAGGTCGCAATTCCAACCGGTGAATTCAGTTTTCCCGCACCACGCCCTTTTGATCCAAACGCAAACAAGTAGGTAGCATTCTTGTTGTATGCGAGAATTCGATGATTACCGCTGTCAACCACATAAACACGGTTGCCTTTACCAATGGCAACATCCGTTGGCATGCTCATTGCGCCAGCCGAACCAGGGTCCAGTTCGATTATCTTTTGGTAGTTCTCCAGAGGCGGTTTAGCACCGGAAGCTACTAGCAGACACGGAAACAGAATACTCACAAACAGTATATTTTGGATGTTAGTTAATCGCATTAACGGGCTCCTTCATCGAGCAAATCTGGCAGATAGAATTTGCTGTACTTATTAATTACTTTAACTGCTTCTGTCCCTGAAATTTCGGAGATTCTCTGCTGCGAATACCCCAATTCACTATACGGTAGGTAGGGTTTCTTTCTCGAGGCGTGACACGTATTGCAGGATACGGCTTCGTCCGATACACTTCTGTGTATTCGTGCCTGAGCTTCGTCTTCTTGGTCTTTATCGAGCATATAGCGTTTAGCCAAATAGTTATCTACAAGTTTGAGTTCTAGCGAATTGTCCAGCCTTCGTATTGATCCGGCAACTAACACCGCTGGCGATATTTTTGCGTGCGAATCTACAGAGTTATTTTCAACAAATCCATCCTTGGAATCATCGATCCATCTAAAAGTAATATTACGGCTTTTCATTGACTCTAAATGACAGGTTTCACAAGCCATAAAATAGGAATGCGCATTTAGAATCGCTCTTATTTTCCTTGAATTAGTATGAGGATATTCAGCGTGGCATTTAGCACAAATTGAATTCGATTCTGCGGCTGTGACGGAGACGTCGTCGAGACCATGAAAATGATCAGTTACAATAATTCCCGATGTATCTATGCTTTCCGAGAGTTCGTTGTTCCTTCCCCCAGGGTATTCCGCCTCGAAATATTCCCTAAAATAGGTTATCCATACCAACCACAATGAGAAACAGAGTAATAGAAAGTAGAGAAAACCCATAATAAGATCATTGACCAGCATCTTGCAGGGAGACAATTCACCAGGTTTCGGTTTCATATCCATCCTTAAGTATCGTTCAACTTATCTGTGTCTTCTAACAAAAGTTCGTTTCTATACCAGAGAGTATGCCGACTATTCATTATATCGACGCCAATGTGACCAACAATAAGGACTAAAATAAACAGCGTAGCTTCTCCTAAATGAATAGCGTCTGCAACATCAACATAGAATTTTGGAAAATAGTACATTTCCCAAATAATTAATCCAGTAATTATCAGAATCAACATTCCTGACAACACAAAAAAGTATTCGAATTTATCCAAATAAGAGATGCAGTAAATTTTTACCCTTTCACTTCTAATTCCTAATAGATAAGCAATATTATGTAGTAATTGCTCTATGTCCTTGTACCGCGGAAGCATTCTTCTATTTCTGCGTCGCCCTTGACGCGTGAATAGGCCTCTATAAATTTGGATGACAAATATAAGCATCATCATGACCCCGGAACACCTGTGAATAATTCCACGCCAAAAGTAAATTTCATCGCCGGCCGAACCAAACATCTCGGTAACCCACTTTTCACCTTGAAGCATAAAGCCAGTCAAAGTCAGCAACACAACCGATAAGATCAGAGCTAAATGCTAAAAACGCCTGCCATTCAACCGTATCATCACATCTTGTTCACTTCTGAAATTAACCATGCCTAATCCTCTTGCAATTTGCGTTCCCGACGATGGGCGAGCAATTCTAGTATCTGATGAAAAGCTATCAGACAGACAACTAAACCGATAACAAATTTGTAAAATAGTCTTATCACACTCAGAACAAAATATTGAAATTCTTTATTAGGAGAGCCATATATTGACCTTAAATTCGCCTTTCGACTAGCCATCTTTGCGGGAGTTAACGATGACGGATGAATTTTTACATTGCTATCTACTAAGTCTTTTGTATCTCTGTGGCACCTAGATTGACCACAGGTTAATACTAGATTATTCCTTGAAACGGATGACCTGCTATTTGATTTCTTCATTATTCTATGTGGCGAATAGCCTGTTTCATAAGGTCCGTGACAATTCAAACAATTGGCGACGTCTGAATTTCCAAACCTGATTGTCCTTGAGTGATAGTTGTCAGCAAACCCAGTCACAACGTTGAGTCCATACGCTTCCATCATCCTAGGGTCTGCATGACAGCGACTACATAGTTCTATGACCTGCGTTGTAGTACGCCTCTTAGAAGTACGATAATTGACGTGCTTAAAAAGTCGATCCAACCACTTTTTAGAGCCATGGCATTGAGTGCAAACATTAATGAAATCCATCTCGCTGTAAGTGTCACTATAAGCAACTTTACCAACCATGTTGGAATGACAATATTTACAAGTAGGATAATCCGATACGAGATTCTTATGTTTAGTATTTCCATGTACACTAACGACGAAATCATTTGTGATACCAACATGACTGAATCTACCGTCGGTCGAAGGATCTCTTATGTGGCAGTCACTCGCGCAATTCACCTTTTTTATATCGCCATGCGGAATCTCGTTGACATCTTGATGACATCCCTTACACGACACATTTCCATGAGACGATGCCTTATACAAACGCTTACTGATATAGAATAATCGCTTTCTTGGTTTCTCGTTATTAGACTTGATTTCAATACCAAGCCCTGGCATTTTGTGGCACATAAAACAGTTTTCAGCATCACTGCCTGTTGATACAGCAGGCACCGCAAAAAGAAATAGAGTCGCCCAAACAATCTTAGACCAACTACACACTGCGTTGCGAGTAACAGAAACGGCATGGTCTTTATTATCATACCTACTTGCAATTTCATGGATTATCATTTTTATCCACACCGCCTCCCTTCAAAAGGTTTGGAATGTAGAACTTCTGATACTTATTAATCATACCAACGACTTCGGTACTGGTGAGCTCACGAAGCCTCCTTTGAGGATAGCCAAGCGACGTAAAGGGTAGGTAAGGAGAAGTCTTTTTAGTATGGCATCCATCACAGATCAATGGATCACTATTAACCAGTCTATGAATCACTTTCTTCATTTTGGATTTTTGCGTATCATCTAAAAGATCTTCTTCTTTTAAATACCGCTCAACAAAAGCAAGCGCCTTTGGCCCATTTACAAATTGAAAAGATCCATCCTGTTTTACCATTCCTGGAGATATCTTAGCGGAATAATTGCCGTACATAGACTCATTTAATGTATTCAGGCCTCGCGGATTCGCAACGATCTGCCCCGTTTTCTTATCATACCAACGAAATACGTATGACTTTTGCTCTTTAGCCGGACGTACATGGCATGTCTCGCAGGCCATGTAAAACGCATGCATATTCAAAAATGCTCTGATTGTCTTAGCTCTATCATGAGGTACCGCACCATGACATCTGATACAAATACTATTCTTGTCAGTTTCTACCTTCATGCCCACGTGATGAAAATGACCTTTAACCTCTTGTTCTTCTATTACCATGTACCCTAAATCAGTAGTGGAAATACGCTGTTGTTGTTTAAGCGATTTAAGAAATTCTTTTTCTTCTTCTGTTGTTCCCTCTCCAAAAAATGCATCAATATCTAAATTAGTTACATCCTGAATTTGCTCTTTACCTTGACTCCCAAAAATAACGGAGTATAGGAATCTGGCATACCATATCGTGAATACCATCAAAGCAACGATATAACACACCTTAATTACTTGACGTAACGTTTTGAGCATTCTTGTGATCTTGTAAATTAGTTATTAGGTCTAATCTCTAGTTCTAGTCCTTCTTCTATCATCACCCTCACGTATTCATCATAGTGCTCATGTATCATTTCATCTTCACTGAGATAACCTGTTAGAAATACAGTTGCCATAGGGAACTTTTCTGGTGAATAGTGTACGTTGTACCAGTGAACAAAAAATAAAAATATCCCTGCCAGCAATGCCTCATCAGTATGCATAATATAGAATGCATTTAAAACAAATCCTGGTGCGAATTGAGTAAATTCATCTCTAAACCAAAGCGCAAGACCGGCGGGACCGAGAATGGGTATACCCCAGTAGGGAGCGAAATAGTCGAATTTCTCTTTCCAAGATATTCGATCATATGAGGGCCGTTGCGAACTAAAATATAGAAGATACTTAAACATATCAATTAGATCATATAGATCCTTTTTATTTGGCATCATTTCCATTTTGAGAAATTCATTTAAAAAAGTAATTGGCGTAAGCGCTTTCTCAGCTAATAAGCGCTTTATCCGATAGTTATAGAAAAGATAGATCCAATAGCAGGTATGAAATACAAACAGCAAAAGCAAAATCAATCCCGCAACCCGATGAATCCAGGGTGCCTTATCAATTCCACCGAAAAATTCATAGAGTGGTTTTGCCCAGGATTGATCATAGTACCTTAATGGAAATCCAGTTAGCGCAAGAACAATAACCGTAGTAAACAAAACTACGTGCTGTACACGCTGCATAAGTGAAAATCGAAAAAAGTAGCGCTTTCCGCTACGATACTGGATCTTTTGATATCTATTCATTTTCTATACTCATATCCCGTCTAGGTATTTCGTTGTTTTTATTCGTTGAATGTCTTACAAATGAAAAGTTGGGGAATAAGCGACGAAGTAGTTCAAGAAATATCAGTATAATGAAGAAGTACATAACCCCTCCCATTAAGAACTTAAAAAACCTAAGCATGTAGTACTGCAAAGGAAATTTATCAGGATCATCATAATCAGTGTGTACCTGATACCCGGCAAGAGACTCGCCGGCGCTTTCGTGACATTCAGCCGAGCGACACGTGGTAGAAATGTTTTCGGCGTATGTCGCCGATGAACGAGATGCCCTGCCTAGAATAGAGTGAACGTTCTCACCATTAACAACATGACAATCTATACAATCCGGCGTAGCGTCAGAGCCAAAATAGGTAGCTTTACCATGAAATGTTTCCCAGTATGCATCGACAACATTTTGCTGTAATCCATGTCGTTTCTGAAATCCTTTATCGCCATGACACTTCGAACAAAGGGTTACGATTTCGCGAGATACTCTCATTTTCTGTAGTCGCGAAGTCACATGGTTATAGAAGTCCTCAGCAAAATCACCTGTTCGATGGCATGTTTTGCACCGACTCAATCCACGTTCGGATACTCCGGCAGCGTGACCCTTAAAAAATGATAGCGGCCTGTATAGCGGCTGATCGTGACAGTCGGTGCAGTATGGCAAATCCTCAGGGTAAGACATTTTGTCAACGTCTTTTCGTTTTGATCCATGAACACTTTTTGCAAGGATTTCTGCAACAGGTTTATGAGTAAATTTTTCATTGCCCGAGGGCTCTGTCAAATGGCACTGTATAGTACAGTCAACTTTTTTTGCTGGATTATGAGGGATTTTGTCAATGTCTACGTGGCAATCCTTGCATTGAATTCTTTTATGCGGCCCTTTATTAAACATGCCTTGGTTAATATAAAAAAGCCTAAACTCACCGTTTTCATCAATTCGGCTTAATCCTCTATATTTATGGCATAATACGCAGTTCAGCTCGTCGGCCTTTGCCATCGATCCTCCCCATGCAATTAATATAGCACCCAACAATGATATGATAGCTAAATGCACTTTTTTGATCATTGCTTTGTGGTCTAATTGAGATTTATTACAGTTCTTTCCCATTTTATATGGCGGTTATCCATATTCCATGACCATAGCGTTTTTACCGCTATTCCGGCGATTGATTTTTTTTTCAAAATCCCATAATCCCTGCTATCGAAACCATATTGCCTTGCATCTGAAAGAACAAAATAGGAGTCCTTTGGTACGAATTTTGGCCCCCAGTGAAATCCCTTTTGGATATAGATATTATGACTTTCTGTCTGGCTGTAATTCGCGTATTTTTCCTCAATAGCATTGTTATCGCGATATAGCTGAACCCCCCTCACTTCGACGGTATCGCTGTGTACAGCAACAATTCTTCGTAATACCTTATCCGTAATAAGATTTGAAATATCACTATCCTTTTCGTCTTCGTAAAAGTCCAGCAAAACAACGTCACCTCGTTTAGGTTCAGAGAGTTTGTCAATTAGTATCAAGTCATATTTGAGGATTGACGGATACATGCTATTTGATGTTACAAAGAATGCTCTAACAAAATGTTTCCCAACCAGATAGTCAAATAGTTGCGTAATCAAAGCACACAGCACGAAATAGATCACTACATTCTTCAATCGATTACCATTTCTATTATTTTTCGTATTAGTTCCGTAATGCAACGCGCAATATATGGAATCAATACAGATCGCAATGGCAAAAGCGAAAGGTACACAAAGAATCGCGATATTTAAGTACCTTAAATTACTTTTTAACAATAGCACGGCTCCAATCCAGGATAAGGACACTAACATGATATATGCGAAAATACCTCGATATAGTCTTCCGAAATACACTTGCCCAAGCCCTGGAATTACGGACAAAAATGCTGCAATGTAAATTCTTTTCGCTAGTATTTTTAAAACGCAAAGTATCTTGGTGTCTCGATTTTTTGTTGTCCGGCGTAATTCCATGCGACATATCTCCTTATCTCTTACGTTCAACGGATCATGCGTGTCATTTGAACCAGACCTTATTGTCACGATACATATTTACAATACTTTCAGTCATTCTTTGTTTACTAAAATTCTGTCTTTACTCGTTTTACGCCTTGCGAATTACTGCTTTAGTTTTTCAGATACATTTTCTTTGTCACTCGTAATAGGATAGTCCAAGTCTATAGGCTGTATATTTCGATCCATAATATCCGGCATGTAAAATTTTTTATATTTTTCCACTAAACCAATGATATTCAAGTTGGTCAAGTCATAGATTCTGCTATTTGAAAATCCAAGTTTCTTGAACGGAATATAGCTATTATCTTCCTGCGTGTGGCATTTAGTACAAAACCGCCCAACGGGTGCAACAATTTTATGCAGACTTTTCTTAACAGCAGCTCTGTCACGACCCTTGAGACTTTTCTGTACTCGTACAAAATCTATCGCCATAGGATCATCCTGTGTTATCTCCAGCAATTTTTCTTTACCGCCGTCGTTTATATAAGGAACGATCTTGGAGAAGTAATCGTCTGTACTTATAAGATATCCCGTTGACTTATCGTAGTCCGTGCCAAACAGTGGACCGCTTACTTTCAAATCTGAATAATTCAACCATCTAAGCTTAATTAGTTTTTCATCAATCTTTTCTGGATCTGCATGACAGGTCATACACCCTAAAAATTGGGTGTGCATATTAAGAAGCGTACGTATCATACGTTTTTGAAAATGAGGAAAATCACCGTGACAATAAAAACAAACGCTTTTTTTTCCTTCTAAAGCTAATGTATTAGCCGGGTTGTGAAAATGTCTTGCATTTTCTGATGCAGTTTTTACCGCAAGCGTCTTGAGTATTTCAGATGGCTTATCAGCAACCTGAACGGGAAGACGATCAAATAGAGAAATAGTAAATTGAACACCTACAGAGCATATTACTATAAGCACGGCAGTACCGATTATGTATGACCATACAGGGTGATCAACGCGACTCCCTGTAATACCATATAAATCTCTTCTCAGCTTACCCGGAATACGAGATTTTGCATCTAAAACGATTACTATTAACATCAAAAACAAAACAAATATAGTCACCACCAATACGATGACGACCGTGCTAGTTGTCGAGATTATCTCCATCTAGTTTGCACTCCACCCGCTAACTTATAGTTGGTTTCACTTTACTATTCTAATAGGAAGCATTCAGCGAGTTGCGCTAAAAATACATAGACAAACCAACCAGTCCAAACAAACACAAAAGCAAGAGAGCTGTACGCAATATATTTTTGTATTGGCGTCATTTGCTTAATCATATTTAAGATCCATCGATTATTGGGGGTTGGCTATAGTCTATAATCAGGGCATTCTTTTCCGCCAAATCTATTTTTTTGATAAACTTAGCTAGAAATTCCCGCTCTTCTGGTAGTTCTACAATATTTCTTAAATACTCAAGAAAATGTTCTTCAATTTGATGTTCTCTTGTTATTTTTCCAGTTAAATACGTCCACTGCATTGGGAACCTACCCGGCGCAAGATGAACGTTATACCAATGCCAAAAAGCGATCACGACTAATGCCAACAAGGCCTCATGAGAGTGTGCCAAGCGCATGATATTTTGGAAATAGAGAGCCCAGCCATTTGGTAGAATAGAAGCCCATATATCCGGAAATAGAAAGGCAGAGCCAGAAAATATCATTACAAAGTTGCCAAATGCCGCGGCAAAGTAATGCAATTTCTGTTTATACATAAACTTATCCATTTCCGGCCTTTGCATTCGTCGACCTGAAAAGTAGAGCAAGTCGTCCTTTAAATCACGCAAATCTTTGATGCTCGGTATAACGGTTCGACGAACATCGAACTTACCGGTACTAATCTTATGGATAGAGCCCCCAATGATCGTTGCGATATGATATAACATAGATAAAATCATGATTGACGCTAGAGTTCTATGTATCACTCGGGTAATATCAATACCGCCTAACATATGACTAAACGGAGCAGCCCAGAAGGCGTCGATAAAATATACAGGTAAACCTGTAAACGCCAATAGCAGAAATGTAGTGAAGGTAAGCAAGTGCTGCAAACGAATGTGGATCGAGTATCTCGGTAAATCCCCGATAGGGTTAGAAACTACGTTTTTACACAAATACAGCCTATCTTCTGGAAGCTGTTTGATAATCTCCAAGATATCACTTTGAACACTTTCAGATACTTTATTCCGTCGCATTGCATCGTGCAGTACTTCGCTAGCTAGTTCTGACAATTCCATTCGTAGTTTACCTGTATTTAGTTGAGTAATTAATATCCATTTTTAAGTAAAAGGTAGTTTTACAATGAGATGATCCTGTTCCTATTCCGTTTGCTTTTCTTCCGCCAAGTCGAGCCATTAGACAAGCGCCAAGCTACGCCATCACGTCGTCGGCCAATTGTTTCAAGAATTGCCAGTGCGATAAGAGCGAACACAATAGCGTCTCCAACGATACTGTAGATATGCTCGATTTTATGTAGTATCGGATTAAATTCTTTTTCAAACGATGGGTGCGGATCTATAACTGCATATTTTTCATCGGCATTCTTATGGCAACGTCTGCACGTATTCACTCTATTTCCCTTACTAACCGGTGAGTTTGGATCGCGTGATGGTAGTATTTCATGTACACCCTTATAGTATTGGGAGTTATCTGCGTGGCAATCGAGGCATGTTGCAGCACCTGACAGGCCGTAGCGTGTCACCTTTCCGTGCAAACTTTTTTGATAGGATATTGCTGCTATTGTGAATTTTTCTCCTATCGCGCGACCCGTTTTATCAGCGGATTTTTTGTGTCTCTCTATCAATTCCTGATCGGCATGGCAACGAATACATATTTTAACAATCTCTTCTCCAGTACGCTTGACGTCTAGTACACGTCTACTGGTGTGGAAATACCACTGTTTAACAAATTCCCGTTTTTCATGGCAAAGCTCACAGCGATCTAAGATCTGCTTTGGCGGTTCAACTTCTTTTGGGTTGTAAATTGGATTGGTATGACAGGTTATGCAGTATGGTTTGTCATTTTCGAGCCCAGTTGTTTTCTTTTCCCTTGAATGTACGCTTTTTGAATAGAGATTGTAGATAGCCTTGTGACTGAACGGCTTACCAGTTGCAGGATTTATCTTAGAATGACACTCTTGATCACACTTCACCCCTTCATCGACTTTTCGGTGAGGAAGTTGCTTAATGTATGTGTGACAATCTCGACAAGGTACATTCCGATGAACGGTTTTTGCGAACGTTTCAGGCGGTACATAATATGATCTAAATACACCCTCTTCTGTTATCCTCGCCATTCTTACATACTTGTGGCACATTAAACATGCCTCATCATCTTCAAACGACCCTGCCATTGTAATACATGGACACAGAACGCCATACGCACACATAACAAAGCAAGTGAGAATAAGTACTATATTACTCACTAGTTACCCCTTAAGCTTTCCATTGAACCGTAAATATCATGACAGTATTTACATATAGAAGATGCTCTCAGTCTGTGATTTGATCTCGTTGGAGTACCAATCTCCTCCCCTGAAAACACACCAGACTGATGTGGTTGATGACAAGTTCCGCAGTAAATTCTTTCAGTTACCGGCTCTAAGGGTAAATAGACACCGGTTTCATTACTTTGCTTTTTAAGCGTGTTCCATTTTTCTTGAGACATCGGGATAAAATGGCGATACTTTTTATTTGATCTTACCGTGAATCCCTGTGAAGGGTGGTCAATTTTCCGATGGCAGCGTATACATAATAGCGTACGGTCTTCATTCAATCCTTTTATTATGGGATATTGCTTGAGATCTCGTTGTATTCCAGCTTTTACGGATTTTTGTATATCTACTTCGTGACACAAGCGGCATTTGTCAATTTTCATCAAACCTGTTTTTGTGTCAATTTGATCGTGTGAATTTGTTTGCTCATACTTTTCTGCATCGTGACAACGGTAGCATATCGCATATCGGTTCTGGTAAGGTCCGCCACGCAAAAATCTGGGATTTAGATTATGTTGATAAGCCCTGTTTTTAAGGCACTGGTTAAGCAGGTCATGGCATGTTTGACAACTTATCTTGCCGTTATCGTCAAGGCGTAAGTTTCCGTTCCAGTTAATGGTGATTGCCGTTCTTCTATTTATCGGTAAATCAACCTTTACCGGATGGATATATATATGCTTAGTATCTTCACTATGGCAATCCATACATAGTACTTCGCTATCACCTATCAGGTCGTATTTTCCGATACCTGGCTCACCAATATGACATGATTTACAACGATCTGATTCCCAGTGGGGATTAATGTATTTTTGATTCTCTAAAGGCGATTTACTTTTAACATTCGCAGCATAAACCAACACTTGCATCGCAAACATAAGAGTTATTATCAGCAATGTAGTAACCATTCGAACAGTACCCATGTTTGTGTATCAAAGTGTAATAAATTCATACATAATTCTCACGCAGATATTAGTAGCTTTTCGGCGCATGATTGCTTCCGTGACACATTAGATAACAGCTTCCTGAAAACATCCCCGTTGACTCAAATCTTAGATTATTCGTACTATTCGGGATAACAATTGAAATATCGAAATTGATAAGATTGGTGTTGTTGAGCGTATTTCCCTGCATCGCGCTTACCCCATGTGGATCATGACAAACATTACATGGAGTTCTCTGGTCAACGATATGCAAACGGTGCGAGGAAAAGCTTTGATCACTTAAGATGCTATTCCGATCATGGCACTTATAGCAGAGTGCATAAGCCGATGGACTTTCCGGGGTATTATCCAAGATCTCGTAGCGCATCTGCAAAATTGGTGAATAATTCGACCCATGCGGGCCCTTTGGTCCAATACCTCCAGCCAAGGAACTTGAGTCGTTGTCGTGACAATCTATGCAGTTAATGGTGCTATTGACGGTATATGGACTCAAAAGGCTCGGTACATTCTGATTTATTCCAACCCCTGCAACGGGATGATACGACGGATTCGCAATAGAGAACTCCTCACGCGTGTTCAGTTGCTCGATCTGTCTGGCTGTTCGTGCTGCCGGTTTGTTGAAACTGTCGCCATGGCAGCGAAGGCATATCTCATATTCGCGAGAAGCCGTGCTTACTTCTTGACCCAACATAGTTACGCCTCGTGTCCCTACGAGTGGCCCTGGCATTAATCCTGAGCTTGAGTTGACCGCATGTGGATTATGGCAGTCTTCGCATTCCACGTGACGATCTTCAATTACCCCCGGCTCAGCCGGATCATGTACACCGTTTGTATTGCGAACTGGGTGAATTGATACCTTGCGAAACGGCTCATCCATATTTTGTCTTGTAACATTACCGTTGTGACAAGGCATGCAATTATCTTCTTCAACCGCACTTTTAAGAATGCGCTCCTTGCCACCAGCACCGTGTGTTTTATGGCAATTGTTACAGGCGTTTTCCCTGACCGTAGCCCACTGACTTCTTGGCCAGGGGTCTGGTAATATGCCATTCCATCCCGCATTTGACTGACTGTGCACTGACTGTTTCCAGTAGGCAATATTATAGTGGCAGGTGGTACATAGTAACCCGCCTCTATTATCCTCGGTCAAAAACATTCCGTTTTTGTTATCATGTGGATCATGACAGGCTGTACACTGCATCCTACCACTACTATCTAACTTGACAGGACCGACCAGCGCCGATGGCTCAATAAGATCGCCCTGCTGAAAAGCAAGGCTTGATGTGTACTGAATGGAAATCGGATGGTCATCAGACAGATCCGTTCCCAACAACGATGGACCGGGAGGCATAGTGGTAATCCCACCTAACATACTAACCGGTATGTCCTTACTTAACAGATCACCTAATGCAATAGTTCCATCATGACAACTCAGGCATAAAACAGATGTGCCATTGGGTTGACCGGGTGAAGAAACGGCCGTCGAACTAGCATAAGGCGTATAGTAACCCCCGAGAGTATTTCGATTCCAACGCGAAGAACCAGGTCTCGATGTATGAGGTATGTGGCAAAAGATGCATATTTCTCTTTCAGTTACCGATCTAATACGACCAGGTCCGGTAATGGTTAGATTGTGCTTTGTCTCGGAAATACCAGCTATAACTTCAGGAATCATCTCTTCACAGGCAAACAAGAGAAGTAGTGCTAGAATTCGTCCTCCGCTTTTCATTGTCCGTTACCAATATATTGAAATATCTGTACACGTTTATTGTATGAGTCACACACATAGATAAAATTGTCGTCACTAATATATATACCGACTGGAAGCCAAAACTCACCCGGCCCTGCACCTTGCACGCCAAAGTGCATTAGTAGAGATCCCGATGAGTCGAATAGTTGGATATTGTGGAACAAAGAATCGACTACATAAATATGTCCATAACTATCTTCAGCAACACCTTTTGGCCGAGAAAGATCGCCCATTGCAGTTCCTGGATATCCAAATTTCGCAATGTATTGACCGTGCTTATCAAATCGTTGAATACGAAAATTCAGACTGTCGGCAACCAGCAATCCACCGTTCTTTTCCTTCCAGATATAGGTGGGATAATTGAATTCACCCTCACCCTCTCCTCTATGTCCGATTCTTCTGATCAACGACCTATCATGATCAAACACAGATATGGCGTGTGCCGCGGTGTCCACAATATAAATCCATCCAGTATTTCTATCTACGGCAATACCAGTGGGTCTGATAAAGTTTTCATTTAGAGGTAACTCCTGTGCTTCGTCATCTCCCTTATAAACAATGTATATTTTTGCAAGCTCCGAGTCAGCAATATAAACATTTCCTTCACTATCTGCGGCCAAGCCGACTGGTGACTGAAAATCTTTTCCTCCTTTTAATTTGATTAGTTTGTAGCGTCCCTCATGAAGATCAAATCTATGAATAGCCTTAACACCCGGATCAGAAACAAGAAATTGGCCATGCCCATTCTCAACAACTGCAATGGGGAGAACCAGATGATTCTCTTCCTTACCCAATGCCATATCTGACAGCATGTCCAGAAAACCCTTGCTGATGCCAAGGTCATTTTGATCATATATATTGCCAATGTGCTTGATTTTTGCTTTATTTGGAGCGGGTGGCCATACCGAACTTGAATCTTGTTTTTGATAAAGAATATTCCGATCCGGTGCAGAACAGGCAGTAACAACAAGTGTAGTGACGCAGACTAGTATTACCAAATATTTGCTATTCCGCACCAAAGACACCATCATATATTCCTAATAAGTTTTAGAAAAATCGATGACTCCTTGCGTGACATATCGCCTTGTTCTTCAAGGCTATATCGCCCTTCAAGAGAAAAGTTTAGTAAACGCCACGCCCATTCATAGCTCAAGTCAGACCGCGTTGTCTCTCTTGGCAATGTTCCACCAGTGTCTCTTTCAACACTGTATCCCATTCGTATTCTGCTTCTGAGTCCCGTTCTGGCAAACAATGTTAGACCATGTCGAGTAAGATTTAGGTCCTCGTTAGACAATTTGTTATCTATGCTTTCATACCTTGATTGCCACTCAGCGTAACTTGTGAAAAAAGGTAATGCAAAGCTGTAGTTTAGATCGGCCTCTTTTCTGTAGAACGGCCTTAGTTTTCCATTCTCTTTCTCTAGTTCGAGATGCCAGGAAAGCCCCATAACCCGCGTTAACCGGTGTTTGCCTGCAGCTGATGCATATGCTCGCTCCCTTGTATACAACTCCCTCAACGGACGCCCGCTTTTCAACCTTTCCTCGTATTTTGTGTAACCTATGTGAAGTCTGTAGGCTCGAAAAAAGGAAAGACCCGAGCTTAATCCCTGTCTGAATAGACTGTAATCAAATGTGCCACCTGTTTCGTATGCATAGTCAATCAAAACCGACTCACCATCACTGATATTTCCATATAGCAGACGCTCCACACGCGTCTCGCCACCAACCACGGTTAGTTGGTAATCAAAGCCTTCAACGTAAATTTGTGTCCTATCCTGGTTACTTACTACCACAGTCTCGGGAACCACAAACTCTCTTTCTAAAACGATTGGGCGTAAGTCATTGAATTGATACGACTCTCCGACTATTGATATACTTTGAGTCTCGCTTTCCTGCCAATTATCCGAGTAGTTCAACATATAGGTTGTCGTGAGTGACGTATTTTCTGATAGATCCGACTTGTAGCTGAGTGTTGAGTTTACGGAGTATTTATCTTTTTTGAATCCATAATTTTGTTCGTTATTAGCATCAATATTTCCACTAAAAGTAAATCCATTTACATCGTCAGTTAACACTCCAACCATTAGATTATGAATAGTTGATTCGATTTGTGAATCTGTATACCTAGTGCTATCTAAGTTATATCGATAGAATGAATCAAGGACGTCGTTATGATCGAGCTCTAACGATGCGTAGAAACGACCATCTTTTCTTTTACCAATATTTTTGTAATCTACAATCTCATAACTTAAGGTATTGGAGAGCGTATTACGCTGCATTTCACCAAAAAAGTACTTGCTTCCGTAGTCAAAACCATATGTTTCTTTAAAAGTGGATTGAAGTGGAAGATTCATGCTGCCACTACCTGATTGCTTTCTAGAATGATCGACACTAACTGATGCAGTAAAATTATCTGAACTATCAGATTGCACATGTAATTGCTGATAATCGTAGTCGCTGTCAACAAGTACGCCTCTTCCCTTACCTTTTTCTTCCGTGTGATCGATTTTTAGCCAAACAGGATTGGATGCCAGTGGCTTTAGGATAGAAAATATCAGACCGTAATTTTTGTTTTCTATGGTAAACGTATCGGCTAACCCGACCGAAAACGTAGGATTATTTTGATTATAGTAAAGATGAAGTGGATAGGGTTTTTGTTTTAGAACATCAAAATTACCATTAAAGCTATAGAGTTTTTGCTCACTTTCGTTCGTGCCCGAGTTAGTTTCATACTCTTCATTTCTAAATCTAACACCTACACCTAACTCCATCTCCAATAAATTCGGATGGTAAACATAGCCTTGAGTTTGCAATTCCAGCTTTTGCTCTGTAACGGGACGTCGCTGGGTTGTGTTGGACCCATCCACTCTCTTCACCTCCAGATCTTCAACAGAATAATCAAACTCGAGCGCCCCTTCTAGGTTAGTGAATTTAATCATTTCTAAGTTTGCGCTAAAAATCGATGTAGGGATTAAGTACCACATCGATGTAATAATTATGCAGCCGCTATTGACACAGATTCTTCTGAAATATTTTACAGACCCACTCCAATTAGTGACATAGCGCGGATGCATGCATTCCCTAGTTTTAGTTCCTTTCTCCATCTTGAACAGCACAGTGGTGTTGAATTTTTTGATGATTTAGATTTGTTCAATCATGAAGCCTCTTATATCGTGGCACTCGTAATTAACAACGAAAAATCTGTTAGGAATTCACTATCTCATTCGGATTCGCTCAATGAATATTCCATTCCTTCCATTTTCCCAAACCCGAAGGCGTTGACTTTTCCCATTCCGAATTGGCTCGCAACCAAGATCACATACTCAATATGGAATCCAGGTGCAGCAAACTGTTTAAAGTACTCTGTATCGTTATAGTCCAGTACCACTGTAGTTGGCAGATTGATATTTCTTCGTTCATAGCCAGATTGACCGAAATACAATAATAACTTTCCTTCTTTTGAGAATATCTGAACATTATCAAAAGCAGCGTCTACAACATAGATATTCCCTGTCTTGTCTATAGCAATTCCTTTCGGTCTTGCGAACTGTCCAAGCCCCGTTCCCATATCTCCGAGTGTCGATAAATATTTACCCGATGTCGTGTATTTGTTGACTCGCGCTTGCGTTGAGTCAGCCACATAGAGATAGCTACCGTTTAAAGCAATGTTTGTCGGATGTGCAAGGTGGGCTGGAGATGATTTGTCCTTAGGAGGAAAATCAAACAGTACTTCTCCAGTTTTTTTGTCTAAAGCGATTATTTTACTATTCAGTAGATCTGCTATATAGATTCGATTTTCGTCTAACGCGACATCTGAAGGCTTAAATTGACCTTCGACGCCGTACGCACGAATATAGTTATCTTCTTTGTCGAAGACGACAACTTGCTGTCGCTCGGTGTCTGTTATGTATTTGGTGCCATCTTTGTCGATCTCGATATTGATCGGCTTCTGTAAGGTTCCACCTCCCGATCCCATGATAAAGTGGTATTCCTTATTCTTGAGATCAAAAATGGCATATCCCGCATTATCAGAGTCAACCACATATATTTTCCCGTCATCCGTTGCCAACCCATAGGGTTTTCCTACACTTGAATCATTTATCGCACCACCGAGTACAAATGCTGCAAAACTGCCTCCACCCTTAAGATCGTTTTCATTAGAAAATGTCACTAAGTGCTGAATCCTGGGCGGATTTGGCATAGGAGGATAAAAGAGAAAACCCTGTTCCTCAGTAGGTCCTGTCGCGCACCCGGTCATATAGAGCGTTATCAGAACACCCACAAAATACTGTGTGATTTCAGTCCTGATTTTCCCTATTAACGTGCAATAGATGGATATTTTTTCCAGATCTCTCATTGAAAATAGTTGACTCGACGAAATTTCTGCTATTTATGAATCAGTCGGCAGTACCGAAACCCTATAACGTGAACCCCGCCCTCGGGTAGCTCAGACCCGGGGGGGATCAGGTCTAAATACCTACTACTTATTGTGACATGTCAGGCATAGTTCACTTCCGGCAACGTCGATACGCAACATTGCCTGCGAAGTTGCAACAAACGTGTTGTGTACGTCATGGCAGGAACTGCACTGAACTTTTCCATTCTGCAGCATGAGATTGTCGATAGTACCGGCTCTGGTAGGATTGGCCGTACCCGTCCCTGGATCATAACCACCAATGGTGATTGCACGTGTCGGGGGATGAAGACCAGGATCAGCAGTGTCGTCGTATGTGACCGATATCGGATGTTGGCCGGTCAGATCCGTACCGACAAAATAGGCGTTAGTTGGATCCATGACAGCGCCGGTGTTGGCACCCCCTCCGTAGTTGTCAATACCAATCGTCCCATCATGGCAAGAAAGACAGAGCCTGCTCGCTCCTGTCGGTGAAGTGTCTTCCGCACCATCGATTGTTCCGGATCCATTGGCACTGTACATGGTGAATGTCGCCGTGGTCACTTCATGGTTCCACAATGGCGCTTCGGTAACTGAAGTACCGGTTCCTGCGTTTCCATCAGCGTCATGGGGTGTATGGCATACTACACAGATTTCAGCGTTCGCCCCAAGGCCCAAGTAGGACCGCAGGTCGTGCCTGGAACCTACAATACTGGCGGATACGGAAATCGCTGTCAGTCCGCATATCGCGCCTACGATGCCAGCAAACACCGGCTTCATCGGCAAAGTTAATAGCATTTCTCTCTTCATATTTCCTCCAGTTTGTATATGTAGGCATCCCACCTGAAGAGTCGTACGGTTATACCTAGCTCAATGTTTATTTTACGAATCAAAAACTATTTCACGTTCGGATACATCCGTGCAAAATTCACTTTGTTTTCTTTCGGATAACGACTTACTTCAACCGGTTATCATGAAAGACAATGTTCGGAGATCGACATACATTCGCATGCAACACTGCGACCCCTGACACTGATGCTCCTTAATGAGTAGAAAGCATTATCAATGCCACAATGTTTTAGCAAAAACATAACTAATTGAAAAACATGGAATAATGGTAGCTATACATAGCTTGATGGAAATTTGATGGCATTGAAGTCAAAGCGCCTGGTTACTGTTATGTAACCGATAATTAACTAAATTTCGATTAATTAATTGATTTTTTTACTTTATTTTTTTTGCACACAAAAACAACTCCATGTAACCCAACGGTAACACTTCTTGTTACTCAAAAACCCACTATCACCCAAGTTATGCGTCTCAAAATTTATCTGTTTTCAGCGCTGTACAGGCTTGTCGCACCAACGAATATACAGATAGACCAATGTGAATTTCCCTCGATAAATCAATTCAATAAGAAATTTTGGAATTCAATTCACTGATAGTCAACGCTGTGACCTCCGCACCTTCAACCTTACGTCTGATTTTGGCTGATAATGGTATCGTTTCGGTAACATATTATTCTGTGCCTTGGGCTTATTTATGGTTACCGATGATTAACCTAGCAACTTGCTAATTTTATTATTGAAATATATTGATAGCGAAAAGACCCATTCTCACAATCAGTTTTAGATTAACAATAACTATCCAACTGTGAGATATCATAGCGCTTCATTTTTTCCCACAAACTCTTTCGACTGATACCCAAACACGAGGCCGTTTCCGCAATTCGCCACTGATGAGATTGTAATTTTTCAAGTAAGAATTTTTTTTCGAACTCTTCCATTGACTCCTTTAATTTTGCTTCACAGCATGGAATAGAACTAGCTTCTGTCGGCGCGCCAAACTCTCTTGGTCCGAGAATGTCTTGGGGTGATAAGATACAAGCACGCTCAACAGCGTTTCCAAGCTCTCTCAAATTACCCGGCCAGTGCTGCTTTTCCAGATACCGAATGGTCAGCGGAAGTAACAAACGTCTTTTTTTGTGTTCACGAAAGAACTTTTCAATAATACGGTGAGCCAACCAGTAGATATCTTCTTTGCGCTCCCTAAGAGGAGGAATATGAAGATGTACCGTATTAATTCTGAAGTACAAGTCTTCTCTAAACTCTCCGCTCGCAACCATTTTCTTTAAATCTCTATTGGTTGCATAGATCAAGCGAAGATTTACGGATATCGGTGTTTCCTGGCCCAATCGGTGTACGACTCTTTCCTGAATCGTACGCAACAGCTTGGCCTGCATTCTCGCCGAAGTCTCACCAATTTCGTCCAGGAAGAGCACGCCTCCGTCGGCAAGTTCAAATACACCTTTCCTGGATTTAATCGCACCTGTAAACGCCCCCTCCACATGCCCGAATAACTCCGCCTCTAGAAGATCTTCTGGAAGAGCGGCGCAATTAAGCGCCACAAACGGCTTTTCCTCACCATTATTTAGCCTGCTTGCGAAATATCGTGCGGCATACTCTTTACCGACACCAGACTCGCCTGTAATTAAAATATCGCAGTTATGATCGGCCAGTCTGTCAAGCATGGCTTTGATCTGGCGCATCTTAGGCGAGACACCTAATACGGTGCTATTGTTTTTATCTTCTCCGAAAAGTATGGGTGACGTTTCTCGCAACTTATCGATCAACTCATCAAGATCGAAGGGCTTAGTCATGTAATCATGTGCTCCCGCCTTCAAAAGGCGTACCGCTTGATTGATGTCACCATATCCACTGATAAATACTGTGGGAGGAGGTACTTTATTTGATTTAATGATCGCGTTAAAAAGCTCTTCGCCACTGATATCAGGCAGGCGAATATCCGTAATCAATCCCGCATACTCTCTGCTTAATAAGGCACTCAACGCCTCCTTTCCACAACTAAAGCAATCGCTGACGATGTTTTCTATACCAAACCGCTGACATAGTGATTCACGCATAATTTCATCATCTTCTACGATACATAACCTCTTTTTGCTGTCTTCATTCCCATCTATTTTTATCTCCACTTGGTCTCCATCCTCTAGGTAGTTAAATATGTGGTACGAATGGGCTATTGCCCTCCTTGTACAACTAGTAATTTTTTTTATTAGATTCCTATGTCGATTCTGCCAATTCAAACACATTGATGAACCTGCAGAAATCAATCATCCCTTAAGCAACTTAGTCATTTAGGATGACAATGAAGGCATAGCTGTGATCCGGCAAGCGGTTTCCGAAGTAGATTGACATCCATGACTTGACTATTGTGTACATCATGGCAAGAAGGGCACTCGACTCGTCCAGAAAAAAATTTTAGTTCTTTACCCGGTGGCGAGCTTAGGTTATAGACATCATGGCAATTCAAACAGGTAGTCGTGGAGCCATTTCCTTGTGTCTGATGTATCCATCTGACACCGATAGGGTGGTCATCACTTAGGTCCGTACCCTTGGAAGCCGACCCTGTCAGCCTGTTGTCCGGTGACCCTGTGTTTCCTCCAAATGAATCGATAGAGACTGTACCGTCATGACAGGAAAGGCATAACCTCGATGGACTACCCGGACCCAACTGTTCCGCCGTTACATCCATGATCGGACTGCTATACAAAGTGTATACAGCTCTCGATACCTCATGATTCCATAGGGGTGCTTGCGAGTTTGTGCTATTGATGTGCGGGGTATGGCATACGTTACAGATTTCTCCCGTAATGCCGCTCCCCGATAGATCGTGTACGCTGCCTTGTATGGCAGAATACACTGAGGATGTATAGGCTGCCAGCATGCCTATGGTGGCGATGTGACAGTACACCATGCCTGAAGAAGCGTGAGAACGAATAGATTGCATTGGTATTCCTCTCTGACATTAAAAATCCATTCCAGTCCGAGTTGAGCCGTCAAATCATGGATCATATCCCAAGACTGGCACCCCTCCCTGGTAATACCGTTACCTGCAACTTGAATAAAACGCTTCGAAACTATTTTGGATCAACCAGCGGACGTTCTAGCTGCCCATCAGCCCAGTTCAGCAAACCGAGCAGCGGACTTCAGCGAACTCCAACTAACGATAAATCGCAAAAATATTTTCTCTCATTCGTTGGCAGTCAATTAGCCCTTCCTATACAACAATACGTCTCCACAAATATCCGTTTTATCCTCTTTAAAACATAAAAACCTACTATTCAGTAAGATTTTTTGGGCTTAATTTGTCAAATAAATATATCTAATTGTAATAATAAGTATTAATTATGGGTAGATAAAAGATATCATCAAACCAGAGATCATGTCTATATCTCATTGTTTATTCTTAAAATATATTAAATATCCATGACCTGCGACTGAGGCAATCAATGAGCCGACTTGGTTAATATTTAATATATTAATTTATTTACAATATTCCATTAGAATTACTTGACAGTCCATTCCCATCGCATTTTCGGCATCCACTCCACCACAACTTCGCTGGTTAGGCGAGTCTTAAAATGGCACTCAGGTAAAACTTAAACGATTGGATAGCACCATCCCGTACCCTCTCATTGAAGTGGTCTAATTGTTTTGTACACCCCAGTTAAGCATAATTTGACTTAGCTGAGGTGAGAAAATGACAGAGAAAAGAAAGCAATATTCGAGAGAATTCAAGTTAGACGCGATCAGCCTGGTTCAGGATCAGGGTTT
>JBNKJP010000013.1:0-46892 GCA_050291245.1 Candidatus Thiodiazotropha sp.
CCAACACATCAACCAACAACTCAAGCTGGAGTCTTCATTGCGTAACGCCGTAGAACGGCAGGAGTTGCGCCTTTATTACCAACCACAGATAGAGTTACATGACGGCCGCCTAATAGGTTTCGAAGCACTGCTGCGTTGGCAACATTCGGCAGAGGAACTTCTCGGACCCGAGCACTTCATTCATTTTGCCGAGCGCACGGAACACATAGTCACCATCGGCCGTTGGGTGCTGCAAGAAGCCTGCCGTCAACTTAAGCACTGGCAACAGATTGGATCGAGTAATTTGAAGATGTCGGTGAATCTATCGGCACGCCAATTTCATGATACATCATTGGTCAACTTAGTTGAAGCCGCACTACAAGAGTCGGGGCTTAATCCCTCCCATCTGGAACTCGAAATCACCGAAAGCATGATCATGGATGACACTGAAACCGCCATCCAAATAATGTGGGCGTTAACCCGTCTTGGAGTGCGCCTTACGATCGACGATTTTGGCACCGGATACTCATCCTTGAGCTACCTGAAACGCTTCCCGATCTCCACTCTCAAGATCGATCGCTCCTTCATCCGAGATATCGTCAACGATACCAACGATGCCATCATTTCAAATGCTATTATCTCTTTAGCCCACCACATGAAAATGCACGTCGTCGCCGAGGGAGTGGAAGAAGAGGCGCAGGCAAGCATCTTGCGCGAGTCGGGCTGTGATGTGGCGCAGGGCTTTCTTTTTGGCCGCCCGATGGAGGCAGCGGCTGTTACAAAACTTATTTCATCGATCAGTAGCGACAACCCCGACCCTTCAGATCAACCGTTCAAGCAACTCCGACCAGTTTGATATTTAATAAGGGCCTGAACGCCTCATAACCAGGCTCAGACACGAATACTACTTAGTATAGGCGCTTGCACCTCTTGATTCATGGCACGGTGAGCTAAGCGATTTAAACTCAAACTTAAATTGGCCTCGTCTAAACGTATGATTTATATAGGACACTACACTAGTAGTTCAGGCGGAACAGTTCACGCCGGTAGCGTGCGACCTGCGGGTCCTGGGCGTCCATGCGATCCAGGATGATCTTCATCGCCTTGCGTGCGATCCCGTTGCGATAGGCGCTATGACGCCGGGTCATTTCCAACAGGAGATCCAGTGCCCGGGTCGGCCGGTCATCCATCAGTTCCACGGCCGCCAACTGGTATCTCAGCGAAGGATCTTCGGGATCGCCATCCAGCCTTGCCTCCAGGTCTTCGGCCCCAGCGGAGGATTGGGCGGTCACCACGAGGTCGACGTGGGTCAACAGGTCCCGGATCTCATCCGCATCCCGGGCGGCCTCGGGCAGACTCATGAAGAGTTTGTGGGCCTCGCCGTAGCGATCCTGGCGAATCAGGATCTTGCCCATCAGAGCGGGAAACCCGAGATTCCGCGGATCCTCCATGATGGCATTGGCCAGTATCTGCAGCGCCTCATCCCCCCGCCCCGACTGCCAGGCGGCGATGGCCTGACGCTGGATCTCGTCCAACTGCCGGGTGACGTAGGTTTCAATGATGTTCGGATAGTCCGCTTCCGGTTGAACCCCATGGTACTCGCCGACCATCTTACCGTTCAGGAAGAGCTTGAACGACGGCAGACTGCGCACCCCGAAACGTTCCGCCAGGGGCTTTTGTTCATCCGTATTGACGGAAACCAGTAGAAAACGCCCGGCATACTGTTTGACCAGCCGGGCAAAGATCTCCTGCTGTTTCAGTGAGGGGCCTACCCAGGGCGCCCAAAAATCCACCACCACCAGCCCCCGTCTGGAGTTCTCCAGAACAAGTCGGTCGAAGTTCTCGTGAGTACCCTCGAGGATATGGGGAGACGGGTTCATGAATTGAGCAGGCCCATCAACGAATCGCTGGTGAAGTCTCGGCCCATCTCCACGATGATCGTCTCGGACAGTTCCAGTTCTCCATCGGCCAGGTGGGGCAGTAACTGTTCCGCGATCTGCTGCACGATGAGCATGCCCGCCCGGTTGGGGTCGTCCTCGGTCAGGGTCTCGATGCTCTGTTCCAGGGTTTGCAGATAGTGGCTGAAGGTTTCCGTCTGGCTTTCCGATCCAAGGGCCTGAAATTCTGGCGTGAAATCCAGATGCAGTTCACGCCCGGGTTGCTGCGGATCATCCAGGACTCCGATCTTCAGGGGGCCCTCGATCAACATGGTCACACTCCGTTCATTTTGCTGATAGATCGGCACATACTACCCAGACCATCCGCATTAATACACTCAGCCGACGTGTGTTTACTCACGAGAAGCGATCAAAATGCCGTAATGGTACGTCTACAGTATGTTTCGATCACCCGGGCGGTGCGCAAACACACCTCGCTCTGTCACGAGATATCAAAGGGTTAGCGTACTGATCCGGCCATTCAATGACGCATCGCTTGGCGTTTCGAGTGGGCCTGCATGCGCTCCAGGGCGCGTACTACCGAGGATTCCCGTGCCGGACTTTCGGAGCGCTTCATATCTGCGATCAATTCCGCCGCCGACACCTCTTCCACCTCATAGACCGGGAGTTTTTCATCTTGCATTTTTTCCTTTGCATTCATCAGGATATCCTCCTTTATTAAACCAAATGATTAACTCAATGTTAGCCCGTTAAAAAAATTATGCAAATCCGATATCATGGGGCGGCGGATTCGGGGCTCGGACCCTAACCCGCATCCCGGCATGCCTCGAAAACCTTTCCGCCCAACCCACATCACGGCTCATTATGAATCAGGACATCATTCTCATAGGTATCGGAGAGATCGGCGGTCTCATCGCCAAGGGGTTTCTGCGTACCGGACACAGCATACATCCCGTCACCCGCAATACCGACATGGCACAATTGGCGGCGCGTCTACCCTCACCCCGGATGGTTGTTGTCGCAGTCACCGAGAAGGATCTGACGGATGTGCTTGAGCATGTTCCCGAGGCCTGGCGTAACCGTATGTGCCTGCTGCAAAACGAACTGCTGCCCGAGGACTGGTCCGGGCTGAGCGATCCCACGGTGATCTCGATCTGGTTCGAAAAGAAACCCGGCACGGATGCCAAGGTAATCCTGCCCTCTCCCGCCTATGGACCCGGCGCCGAACTGATAAGGGATGCCCTGGGCGCCATCGGCATCCCGGTCAACGTACTCCACGACGAGGCGGAACTCCTGTTCCAGCTGGTTGTGAAAAACCTTTACATACTCACCACCAACATCGCCGGTCTGCGTACCAGGGGTACGGTCATGGAACTGTGGCACGAGCACCGGAGTTTCGCGGAGAACCTGGCACGGGAGGTGATTGAGCTGCAGCAGGCCATGACCCGGAGCAGCTTCGATGCAACGCGCTTGATCCAGGTCCTGGTGAAAGCCTTTCACGGTGATCCGGACCATCGCTGCATGGGACGCAGCGCGCCGCAACGTCTGCAAAGGGCCCTGGCTCACGCGAACCAGCTGGGCCTGGATCTTCCCACCCTGCGCAGCGTAAATGAAACCTCGGGAGACGCGTAAAGCATGACGAAAACACTTGAAATCGCACCGGGGCGTCGGGTCAGCATGCATTTCTCCCTGTCGCTCAGGGATGGCACCGAAGCCCTATCCACCTATCACGACGCCCCCCTGGAATTCATCCTGGGAGACGGTACTCTGGAACCCATGCTGGAGTATGCGCTACTGGGTCTACGTGCCGGTGACGAACAAACCCTCGAAGTTTCCGGTGACGAGGTGTACGGCCCACCCGACGAAGACAAAGTTCACTGGATGGAGCGGCAGCTGTTTCCTTCTGAGATGCGCCTGGAAGAGGCCATGGTGATCGCCTTCGGCAACCCTCAGGACGAGTCCATACCGGGGGTTATCAGACGGATCGAGACCGACCGGGTTCTGGTAGATTTCAACCACCCTTTAAGCGGCAAACCCATCCTCTACAAGGTCAGCATTCTCACTGTGGAGAGCCAGGACTGAATCGATGCAGAAAATCCTACTCGCCAATCCCCGGGGATTTTGTGCCGGTGTGGACCGGGCCATCGAAATCGTCGAACGCGCCCTCGACCTGCTCGGCGCCCCGATCTATGTCCGCCATGAGGTGGTGCACAACCGTTTCGTAGTCGAAACCTTGCGCGAGCGTGGTGCTGTCTTCGTCGACGAACTGGATCACGTACCCGACGGCGGTACGGTGATCTTCAGCGCCCACGGGGTCTCCCAGGCTGTACGGGAAGAGGCCGAGAAGCGTAAACTCCAAGTGTTCGACGCGACCTGTCCCTTGGTTACCAAGGTTCACCTCGAGGTAGCGAGACGCTGCCGGGACGGCTATGAGGTGATTTTGATCGGCCACCGCGGCCATCCGGAGGTCGAGGGCACCATGGGACAGTGCCGCCGGGACAGTGAACACGCTCATATCCATCTGGTCGTCACGACCCGGGACATCGAGAGCCTGCAGATCGAAAATCCGGAGAAGATTGCTTACGTCACTCAGACGACTCTGTCCATGGACGACACCCGTCTGATCATCGAAGCCCTGCGACGCCGCTTTCCGGCCATCACCGGACCGAAAAAGAACGATATCTGCTATGCCACCCAGAATCGCCAGGACGCGGTCAAGGAACTGGCCCGAAGCTGTGATCTGGTACTGGTGGTCGGATCGCCGAACAGCTCCAACTCCAACCGGCTCAGGGAGATCGCGGAAAAACACGGACTGCCCGCCTACCTGATCGACGGCGCGGATGATATCGATCCGCAATGGCTTGCGAACAAAAAGCACATTGGCGTCACCGCAGGCGCCTCGGCGCCCGAAATCCTGGTCGAGAACGTGATCGAACAGTTGCGGCAACGGGGAGCGAAATCCGTGATCGAGACTCAGGGAAAACCGGAAAAGGTGGTTTTCGCGCTGCCCAAGAGCCTGATGGGCTAGTGACGTGTCGTATACTGCAGTAGAAGCCCGCACCCCCCTTTATTCATCACATCCGGGATCAAAACCGTCAAATGCTCAGAGTTTCAGGATATCCGGGGTTGCTTGCCCGATGAGCGGTATGCCACTCTGGGAGCCGCTCAACTAAGCTAGTACACAGAATGTACGAGGTGTCTCAATGAAACAGTCAAACGGATTCACTGTGATCGAACTAATGATCGCCGTTGCGATCGGGGCGATCCTCGTGACAATGGCCGTACCTTTCTTTACCTCAGTGTCAGAAAGAAGCGCCATTGCCACCACCAGCAATGAGATCCTGAGCGGCCTGTTGCTCGCCCGCAGCGAAGCAGTCAGACAGGAAGCCAGTGTGACATTTACCCCGGGAACGAACAACTGGCAGGTGGATGTAGCTGGCAACAACCTGCTTACCCGAACAGCGGATGACCGCAGAATCTCGATTGACGGAGATCCTGTTATCTACAACGCCCGTGGACGGGCCAATCTTGCGGACACTGATGCGATTGAAATCAGCTTTGAAGGCACGATCAAGAGTCGGATCTGCCTGAGCCTGACCGGTCGTCCGTTTATTCGCTCGGCCGAAGATGGAGCCTGCCCATGAGTATCGACAAATATTCACACCCCGGACAGAATTGTCGCGGAATGACCCTCATCGAGGTGCTCATTGCATCCGTTGTCATAGCCGTCGGTTTGCTGGGCGTGGCGGCCCTGCAGGTCACCGCGCTCCAGGGATCGAGCAATGCCGATTACCGTTCACGCGCCACCGAACTTACCGCATCGCTTTCCGACCGCATGCGCGCCAACCTGCAAGGGGTCGAGGATAACGCCTACATCTCTGATGTGGATGCCGATTGCGACAACCCTCCCGCGCCAATCTGTGCAGTGACCCCCAGCGCAACCTCCACCACCGGAGTCGCTGAATGCACAACCGACGAGATTGCGGCTTTCGATCTTTGGGAGGTCCGCTGCAGAAACGGCGTGCAAAACACCTTACCAGGCGGACAAATGGTGGTCGCCTGCCTCGACAACGACCCGAGTGATGCCGACATCTGCTCAACCATGTCCCCAATGACCGCAACGATCACCTGGCTGGTGCAAAGCGAAAGCGTCACTCCCGAACATCAGACAGTCATCAGCACAATCGTTCCAGGAGCGCCCTAATGACCGTTAACAAAACACACCAAGCGGGCTTTTCCATCCTGTCCCTGATGATTGCCAGTGCGATCGGAATATTCCTGATCGGAGGCGCGGCCAAAGTCTACGTGGACAGCAAGAATTCGTTCACCGTCCGCTCTTCATTCGCGGCCGCTACTGAAAACTATCGATTTGCCTTCCAGGATCTGCGTCGGGTTCTGGTCATGGCGGGTCGCAGCATTCTCCCGTCGAATGACGACATCGCCAGCTACAGCGTCCTAGACAACGGATTACGCACCTTTCCGGAAATCGGTGTTGATGGCATTCTCGATGCGGATACGAACGGCTCCAGCCGAGTCGCCGTTCGTTACGCATCAGGACCGGCACCTTGCGGAATGGCGGGAACCCTGGGTGGTGATGTCGCCGATACCATTACCGCGATCTTCCATGTTGATGCGGACAAAAACCTGGTGTGTGAGGTACCCGAGCAGAATTATTCCCAACCCCTGGTATCCGGGGTCGAACGCATGCGCGCCCTGTACGGGGTCGACACGGATGGGGATGGGATTGCCAACCAGTACCTGACGGCATCCCTGGTCGACAGCAGTTCGCTCTGGGTCAACGTGGTCGCCATCCGCATCGGTATTGTGACTTCACCGGGAGATGGCCAGCAACTGCCCTACAATTACCGTCCCAGCGCACCAACTCCCCTGGACATGCTGGGTGACCCCTTCATCCCGTTGGATTTGGAGGTGCCTTATAAGGCAGCCAATATCACCATCCAACTGCGTAACCTGAACCAGAACATCAATCGTCAAAATGCAAACCTCGGGGGGGCATCGACATGACGGAGCAAAGACGACTCATGATCACAAACACGCGCGCTCTACCCAAACAATCGGGTGCAGCACTGGTGATCGGTCTAATCCTGCTGACCATCATCACCCTGTTGAGTGTAAGTGCCATGCAGAACACGAACCTTGAAACCAAGATCGCGGTCAACCATCAGTTCAAGGAACTCAGTTTTCAGGCCGCCGAAAATGCCCTGGCGATTATTGTCGGCCCTGAACTTGACACCTTGAGCCTGGATATCCCTCCGATCATCGGAGATACAGATACCACCGCGGATTTCTACACGGCAACGGGCATAACCGACCAACCGGATCTCAGCACGGATGTCGCCATGACCTACCAGAACGTTATCGATCCCGGTAAAGGTCAGGGCAATGTGCTTTTTTCGGGGTATCAACCCGACGTTGTAACACACCTCTATCTTGCAGACGCCTTTGGACATGTTGGCGCCAGTGGAACCCAGACACACAACCGGATGCAGGTTGCGCTGATCAGGCAGTAAGGAGCTAGACCATGAAACCCATATTCCCACGTTGCAGTTTTGTAAAACAGATCACCGCCACGAGCATCGCGGTCCTTTGCGCCCTGTCATCGCCCCTGGCCAGCGCCGACGACGTCGAGATCTACCTCCAGGAGCCACCGGACCCGGTCCCTCCCAATGTCCTGTTCGTACTTGACGAATCCGGCAGTATGGGTACTCGCGATGCGCGTAACGTGGCTGATACCGCATGGATAACCCGGCGGGATGCCCTGGTCGAAGCCATGACCGCCATCTTCAATCAGAGTGTGATGCAGAACGTAAACGCGGCATTGATGGGCTACACAACGACCGGTAACGCGAACACCGCGTTACGCTTCGTCGCCCATACCGGCGATTTCCAGCTGGTCTCAGACAACCCCACCCTGTTTCAAAACCAAATCAACAATCTGGCCACCCGCAACTACACACCAACGGTCAAGGCCCTCGAAAGTGCGGTCGACTGGTTCCGAAACGACAGAACCTTTGTCGACTTTAACAACAATACCATGACATCGCCGATTGCCGGCTCTGGGGAGGACAACTGGTGCAAACCGAACCACATCGTGCTGCTCTCGGACGGTGAACCCAACTCAAACTCCCCCTGGTCCGGCCTTGGATACGGCCTCACTTCCTATGAAGGCACGAACTGCGCCAGCGATTGGACCTCCGTCTACCAAAATGGGCGTTGCGCACGCGAAATCGCTGACTGGTCCTTTACCACCGACCTGGAAACCGGCTCGGGTTGGGATGAACAGCAAAACATCATCACCCACACCATCGGATTTTCCACCGGCGGTCAGGCTACCGCCTTCCTAACAGACATCGCGGCTCACGGCGGCGGCGGCTACTATCCCGCCAGTAATGCAACCCAGTTGGTCAACGCCTTCACCAGCATCATCACCGCGGCCCAGGAGTCGATCCCGTACGCCTACACGGCGCCGGTAATCCCGTTCAATCCGGATAACGCGGCCATCAGCGGCAATCGGATCTTTATCCCCCTGCTCGTACCTGACGCCAAAACCTTCTGGAAAGGCAATCTCAAGGGCTATTACATAACCATCACCGCGGACGGCGATATCGAACTGCATGATCAAAATGGCAGCAATGTGGTGAACACAGCCTATGAATTCATCAGCTCCCGGGATATCTGGAGTTCAGGCAACGACGGGGGCGAAACCCTCACTAACGGTGCGGCCGCGCACATGGGTGAGGCTGGCGCCAATCGCGCACTCTATACCAACATTGACCCGGACTCAGCGCTTTCAGCGAACATCAACAGGGTGGCTGACTCGAATAACAACCTGACCAGTGCGATGTTGAATGTAGCTACGGCCGACGATCGGACCGAGGTCATCAACTGGGTAACCTGGAACTGGACTGTCCCATCACCGAATCCCAACGAAGAGGAAACCCACGAAGGCGTCATGGGCGCGCCAATTCATACCCAACCCGTTGTAGTCAACTACGCCAGTGGCGACATCATCTACCTGCCCACCAGCGAGGGGGTATTGGAGGCGATCGACGCTGAAACCGGCGAGGAACTCTGGGCATTCATGCCGACCGATCTTCTGGGCAACATCAATGCACTCAAAACCAATGTCGCAGCCACCACGCCTTACTATGGACTGGATGGCCCGCTGACCTACTACGAAATGGGCAGCCGGAAAATGCTCATCGTCGGCATGCGTCGCGGTGGCAAGAAATACTATCTGCTCGACGTCACTAATCCCGACGAACCGCTTTTCGTCAAAGATATCTCCGCAGCGGCCGATTCCGCCTATGCGGGACTGGCCCAGACCTGGTCGAAACCCCTGTTCGTGCGTATGGAGATTGCGGGAACGACTCGCGATGTACTGGTGTTTGGCGGAGGTTATGACGAGGATCAGGATGGCGCCACGGACCGTGCCGCGGACGATGAAGGCAACTTCATCTTTATCGCGAATGCCGCGGATGGCGAACTCATTCGCTCGATATCCTCAAGTGGCGCGGACCTGAACATTACGAACATGACCAATGGTATCCCCAGCGACATCATGACCCTGGATATCGACGGCGACGGTCTGGTCGACCGGCTCTACGCCTCGGATGTGGGCGGCCGCATCATCCGCGTGGACATCGCGGGACTCACGGGCGGAGTGATTGCCGATGTCAGCACCAGTCAGTTCCACAGATTCTTCAATACCCCGCAACTCGGTTACTACTCGAAAGGTGGATCTCAGTTTTTCGCCATTCTCATTGGAAGTGGCGACAGAAGCGATCCCCTGGACAACTCGGTTACGGACCGTTTCTACATGATCAAGGATCTGAATGTATGGGGAGCACCCAGCACTTATAACACCATCACGGAAAGCAACCTGCAAAACGCCACGACCAGTACGGCCGCGAGAGACACCGTACTGAGCCCCGGGTCAGGCGGATGGTACTTTGACCTTTCATCGACCGAGAAATCGTATTCGAAAGCCATCCTGTATAACTACGCAGTGATCTTCACCACCTTCAGCGCTACCCGCGCCGACTCTCTGGGTGTCTGCGAGGCCCGGGGCGCCACCGGCACCCCACGAATCTATGCGGTCGACCTGATCGATGCCAACGCGAAATTTTCCTGGGATGGTGGCGACGAAACCAACCTGACCATCGCGGATCGTTCGGACACCTTGAACATGATGGGCTTACCGCCGACACCGACCCTGGTATTTCCTGGTCAGGAGGACGCAGACGGTAATGAAGTCATTGGCCGGACGGTTCACCTGTTGGTTGGCATTGAGGAAAAACGCGAATGGAGCGATCGTTTCCTACCCCTGTACTGGGAAGAGGTAATCGAAGATGAATAAACGGAAAACGCTGGCCGGTTTCACCCTCATCGAGCTCATGCTGGCGGTTGCGATTGTTGGCATACTGGCGGCCATCGCCTTCCCGAGCTATATGAACAATTTGCGAGAAGGCCGCCGTAATGACGGCATGTCGACACTCCTCGATGCGGCCCAAAAACTGGAAGTCTACCGCTCTCGCATGGCGACCTATACGATTACCCCCGGGGCTGCCAACATCGTAACTGACAGCCCTGAAGGGTACTACGGAAATCTTACGATCAATCCCGGCGCATGCGGTGATATTGCCGGCTGTTATGTCCTGGAAATCACACCCACAACCCAAGGCTCCCAGGATCAGGACAGCATCACGGGCTATCGCCTATACTCCTCGGGCATGAAGGAACGTAACGAAGGCGGCTGGGTCACCGGCTGGAAGTAGGTGGACTGATCGGTTTGCATTAAATCGACAGTCCGAGACACGCTCAAGGGATTCACCGGATAAGCTCGGTGAATCCCTTGTTTTTTCTGATAGGTAAGACATGACAGACTGCCTGATCGTCGGTGGCGGCCTTATTGGCATGCTCACTGCCAAAGAACTGCACGACACCGGTATGAGCGTCACGCTTCTGGAGGCAAACCAGGTCGGCTGCGAATCCTCCTGGGCAGGCGGAGGTATCCTGTCACCACTCTATCCCTGGCGCTACCCGGACCCGGTCACTGCCCTGGCACGCTGGAGCCAGCAAGCCTATCCCGAACTCGCCGCACGACTCACCCGAGAGAGCCGCATTGATCCGGAACTCACGCCGAGCGGCTTGTTGATTCTGGAACCCGAAAGTCCTGACAAAGCATTGGATTGGGCCAGAAAACATGATCAAGCACTGACTCTGATCAAACCTCACGAAATCGAGGCTTGTGAGCCGGCACTCAGCCACACCACCGGAAACGCCCTATGGATGCCCCAGGTCGGACAGATCCGTAACCCCCGGCTGGTCAAATCCCTGCACGGTTCTCTCAGCAAAGCGGTAACCATCATTCAAGGCCAAAGCGTTACAGGCCTGCTCACAGAGCAGGGCCGGATCACCGGCGTTACGACCCGGAACGGACGCTATCACGCACCTCGAGTGATCATCTGCGCCGGCGCGTGGAGCGGCAAACTACTCAAGGATCTGGCGATTACACCGGCCATCGAACCCGTGCTGGGACAAATGATTATTTTTCATCATCGACCAAACCGCATACAACGCATTACCTTGCATAATAATCGTTACGTGATCCCCAGGCGTGACGGACGCATTCTGGTTGGCAGTACCCTCGAGCATCGCGGCTTCGACAAACAAACCAGCGACCAGGCCCGACAATCGTTACACGAATACGCGCTTAGCCATTTTCCGGAACTCACCGAGGCACAGATCGAACACCACTGGGCAGGCCTGCGCCCCGGATCGCCCGCCGGTATCCCCTACATCGGTCCGGTTCCGCAACACCCGGGGCTCTACATCAATGCGGGCCATTTCCGCAATGGCGTAGTCCTCGCACCCGCTTCCTGTCGCCTCATGGCAGACCTGGTACTGGAGCGAGACCCGATCCTCCCGGCAGAACCCTACTCCCTGTCTGCAACTCGAGAGGAACATTCTCACGGCTGATTTCATGACCCGAATAATCACCACCAGCAATCCAACATGCTTGGACACGACAGGTCTGGACCCAGGTATCTGGCCGCGTCTATAATGGCCGGCTTCCAGCCGATGTAGCTCAGTCGGTAGAGCAACTGATTCGTAATCAGTAGGTCAGCGGTTCGATTCCGCTCATCGGCTCCATTCCGCACCGAATCTTCACACCGTCGCCATGCGTTTGTTCAAAATCGTGTTTCTGAATCAGGGGAAGGTCTACGAAATCTTCGCCCGCACCGTTCGTCAGGGTGAACTCTACGGTTTCGTGGAGGTCGAGGACCTGATCTTCCAGGAAACCAGTTCCCTGGTGGTCGACCCGTCAGCGGAAAAACTCAAGGAGGAGTTTTCCGGTGTTCAATGCACGCGCATTCCCATCCATGCGGTGATCCGCATCGATGAAGTGGAAAAAGTGGATCCCGGACCTGGCAAGATCATCGAAATCGACTCGGATTCCAATATCACGCCCTTCCCCAACCATTTTCTGGGGCCAAAGCGCACTCCGGACAAAGAGTGATTGCGATTCCGCATTGAGACATCAATCCGGGTATCGAGAATGGAGGGATCACAAAAGGGACCCTCACATGAAACCTCTGCTCACACTGGCCGGGTTGCTGCTTTTGCTCTCAAGCGCGTGTTCCGATCAATCGGATCCACAGGAGATGGACGACGACCTGTCTCCACCCCTGCTGAGCGCGGCGGAAAGCGGTGATCTTCCTACCATCCGAAAACTACTCGACGAAAACAGCCCCGTCGATGTCAAGGACGCCTGTCTCTGGACCCCGTTGATGAAGGCCGCCTTGAACGGCCATTACGAGGCAGCCAAACGTCTCCTTGAGGCAGGCGCGGATGTCAACCAACTGGACAAAGGCGGTTACTCGTCACTCATGCTGGCCGCATCCAATGATCATGCGGATATTGTCGAACTGCTGCTGACGCACGGGGCAAATATCGATCAGATCGAAGTAACCGGGGGCTGGACCGCTCTCATATGGGCCGCCAAATTGGGGCACATCAACTCGGTCCAGGCGCTCCTCAAGCATCACCCGAACCCGGAAATCCGGGACTTTGAAGGCCTGACCGCCCAGGAATGGGCCCAAAAGACCCAGCATCCGGAAATCTCGGAACTGCTGGACCATCCGCATTGACATTGCCAGGTGCCTCAACGACCGGCAGCCTGATGTTGGCAGACCGGACATTCCTTCTATAATGACCTGGATCATCATAAAAAAACACAGGGATTCTATGATGTAAAACAAATCATGCAGTAACGCATACCCGGACCCGACAGATAACCATGGAAGACCTGCTCCGGATGAGTCGCTGCTTTGACCTGTTTCCCGACTTCCTCCCGGAGGTATCCCATGCCGAGCCGCATCACCAATGATCAGAGTTTTCGCGATGCCATCAACCAGTTAAAACCGGATCAACAGCGCGAACTTGCCGGTCAATTTGTCGCCAGCGTCGCCCATTTGAGTTCCGACCCGAGAATCGCGCGCGCCATCAAGGCCACCTCCGACAGCACCCTGTCCGCGCAGGAAACGGAGGACGTCTATAAGGCGGTCAAGGCGTTCGCAACCCAGACCTACACCGCCTGCGGACAGGACGCGGATTGGGGCGCACAGGCCGAACATTTCGTGGCCGCCGCTGCCGCTGCCTCACTTTCACCCGAAGATGACCAACAGGCCAAGTCAGCCTGGAAGACCGCCATGCAGGCACGGATGGCGAAAAACTGCGAGATGATTCTGAAAGACGAGGGCGGCCTCGCCAATGAAGCGGAAAATCAGTACAAGCTGACCGAAGCATTGCTGGCATGAGGCACCCGATTTACAGGTGGGTGACAGCCGGTCACTAACAGGCCCGATGACACCCACTTAAGATGACGCTCTGGATTTTCGTCATTCCGGCGCATGCCGGAGAAGTGGTGTATGGATGCACCCTTTGCGTACCTCAGGATAGAATCCGGGAATCTCACGCCGTCAGGCAGCCTGGATCCCGGCATACGCCGGGATGACGGTGGTTTCTGGCTTAACCCTATCCTTGCAGACATCTGACGGCCGAAACGGGACTTCCAGCCGTCGGCTCGCTGGCTGATCAGGATTTCCCGTCCATCAAGGTGATGCCGTCCAGTCCGTCCACCAACGAATCCTGAGTCCGGTTTGCACCCAGCTTGATCATCAGGCGCACATCGTTCGCGGAATCGGCATACGCCAAGGCATTCTCATAACTGATGACACCTTCCTCATACAGCTGATAGAGGTGCTGATCGAAGGTGATCATGCCCAGTTCATTGGAACGCTTCATCAACTCCTTGAGTTTATGCACCTCACCTTTGCGGATCATCTCCGCCGCCAGGGGACTGTTCAGCATCACCTCAATCGCGGCACGGCGCCCGTTACCATCCGATTTGGGTATCAATTGCTGGGCAATCACAGCCTTGAGATTCAGGGACAGGTCCATCAGGATCTGCTCACGATAGTCTTCCGGGAAGAAGTGAATAATACGATCCAGCGCCTGATTGGCATTGTTGGCATGCAGCGTGGACAGGCACAGATGCCCGGTCTCGGCGAAGGCGATGGCATGCTCCATGGTTTCCCGGGTACGAATCTCGCCGATCAGAATCACATCGGGGGCCTGGCGCAGGGTGTTCTTCAAGGCGATCGGATAGGACTCGGTGTCGATACCGACCTCACGCTGGGTGATGATGCAGCGATTGTGATCGTGCATGTACTCGATGGGATCTTCGATACTGATGATATGGCCGTCGCCATGATTGTTGCGATAACCGATCATGGCGGCCAGAGAGGTTGATTTACCGGTACCGGTTGCACCGACAAAGATCACCAGGCCGCGTTTGGCCATGGAGAGATCCTGAATGATTGTCGGAAGAAAGAGGGAGTCCAAAGTGGGGATGTTGGTTTCGATGCGACGCAGCACCATACCCACCGCATCCCGCTGGATAAAGGCGCTGACACGGAAACGTCCGATCCGCTTGGCGCTGATGGCGAAGTTGCACTCCTTGGTCTCGTCGAACTCCTTTTGCTGGGCATCGGTCATGATGCTGTAGGTCAGGGATTTGGTCTGCTGGGCGGTCAGCGGATTCTTGTTGACCGCATGGATCTTGCCGTTAACCTTGATCGACGGCTCGCGGCCCGCTGTGATGAACAGGTCTGAGGCCTTGTTCTTGACCATCATGGACAGGAGTGAATTCAGCTCCATTCGCTTTTCCTCTCTCGATACTCTTACAGGCAAACACCTGTATGTTCAACTCTGAAGTGGCGGAGTGGCACGCTTCCCTGTCGTCGTTTAGAACTGGTCCTTGTTTTGCGCCTTCGCCTTGGCGTCGAGCCGACTGACCACGCCACGCTGCACCAACTCTTTGAGCGCCTGATCCATGGTCGTCATGCCGGCGGCCTGGCCGGTCTGGATCGCCGAGTACATCTGCGCAACCTTGTCTTCGCGAATCAGGTTACGGATGGCGGGCGTACCGATCATGATCTCCCACCCGGCGACACGACCGCCGCCGATCTTCTTCAGCAGGGTCTGGGCGATAACCGCCCGCAGGGATTCGGAGAGCATGGAACGCACCATCGATTTCTCACCCGCGGGAAACACATCAATGATACGGTCAATGGTCTTGGCGGCGGAACTGGTATGCAGGGTGCCGAACACCAGGTGACCGGTTTCCGCGGCTGTGAGCGCAAGCCGGATGGTCTCCAGGTCACGCAACTCACCCACCAGGATGATGTCCGGGTCTTCACGCAGCGCCGAACGCAGGGCCTCGGCGAAGCCCAGGGTGTCCCGGTGCACCTCGCGCTGATTGATCAGACACTTCTTGCTGCTGTGAACGAACTCGATCGGATCCTCGATGGTGAGAATATGGGAGTAATCATTGTCGTTTTTATAGTCCATCATCGCGGCCAGGGTGGTCGACTTGCCCGAACCTGTCGGCCCGGTCACCAGTACCAGGCCCCGCGGTACATCCACGATCTCTTTGAAGATGGGAGGACACCCCAGATCATCCAGGGTCAGCACCTTGGAAGGGATGGTGCGAAACACCGCCGAGGCGCCTCGGGCCTGGTTAAAGGCGTTGACACGAAAACGCGCCAGCCCCGGAATCTCGAACGAGAAGTCGTTTTCCAGGAACTCCTCGAAGTCCTTTCGCTGCTTGTCGTTCATGATGTCATACACCAGTGCATGAACCACCTTGTGTTCAAGTGCCGGTACGTTGATGCGCCGAATGTCTCCATCCACACGAATCATCGGCGGCAGGCCGGCTGACAGGTGCAGGTCGGATGCGTTGTGTTTGACACTGAAAGCCAAGAGTTCAGCGATATCCATTCATTCCCCCAATTTTACCGGGCATCGCATGCCCTCACAGAATACAGACCGGCACAGCAGGGTGCGCATACGGTTTACTCTCTTTTATAAGCCGGTAAGGCTTTTCTCTGTATCGACGTCCCGACCGATAAGTTTAGCCGCCCCATCAGACGACGCCCGGGCAATTCAACCCTCATCGGCGGGACCGGTAATCTGCCGACCGAAGGCTCTCGTGAAGGTCCGTATTTAATTCGGCTATGGTTTTCACAGAGTTCCCTGGAATATCATAGGGACCTAAGGCAGATTCGCGACCGGGACAACGGCGTAGATCCAGAATCCGGATCATCGATCAGGATAACCGGCTGCTTCCATCACTTGAAATGGCAACTGCCTGCCCATACATGAGAAACTAATATACTACGAGCCGCGGAAAAAAACCGCACCGCTTCAATAAACCGCATCCGAGCAACGTGACATACCGCCCATCCGTTCCCGATCAGGATCCTATACCGGCCTTTCTTGGTGTGCTCAAGCGCATCAGAGAGGCCGAATCGACCTGTCAACGCAAGGCAGACAGCGTACAATTACTGGCGGTCAGCAAGACCCGCAGCGCGGAGGAAATCCGCGCATTGGCCGAACTGGGTCAGATTCAGTTTGGCGAGAATTATCTGCAGGAGGCACTGGGCAAGATCGAGGATTTGCGGGAACTGAATCTCTGCTGGCACTTCATCGGTCGAATCCAGAGCAACAAGACCCGACCGATCGCGGAGCATTTCGACTGGGTACATAGCGTCGCCAGCCTGAAACATGCCACCCGGCTGAACGAACAACGGCCTGACGGCAGACCGCCGCTGAATGTTTGTCTACAGGTCAACACCAGCGCAGAAGCAAGCAAAGACGGCCACGATCCCAAAGCCCTGGCGGATCTGCTGCCCGCCTACCAGGCACTGGAAAACCTGCGGATATGCGGCCTGATGACCATCCCGGCCCCACTCCGCCCCGGAGATGACCCTCGCCAGCCATTTCGCCAGCTGAGAGCACTGAGAGATCGACTGCGTACCCCGGCGCTGCCCCTGGAGACGCTCTCCATGGGCATGTCCGATGATCTGGAAGCCGCTGTTTGCGAAGGCGCTACAATGGTGCGTGTCGGTACCGCAATCTTTGGTCCGCGACAGTATAATAAGTGATAACACCAACCCGATGACCCGAAATAACCGAATGAGCGCAAGTACAATTACATTCCTGGGTGGCGGCAACATGGCAACCAGTCTGGTGGCCGGCTTGATCGCTGACGGCTTCGACCGCACCCGCATCAAGGTCAGCGATCCGGACAGCGAAAAGCTGAGCCAGCTGGCTGCAAACTTTGGCATTCATACAGAGTCGGACAACCGCAAGGCCATCGACGGCGCGGGGATACTGGTACTGGCGGTGAAACCCCAGGTGCTGGAAGCGGTTTGCCGGGAGATCGCGGAGCCGGTTCAGCGGCAGAAACCGCTGATCGTCTCCATCGCCGCGGGTATCCGCCTGGCCACCCTGAAAGACTGGCTCGGCAACGATCTGCCCCTGGTGCGCAGCATGCCGAACACCCCGGCGATGATCCAATCGGGAGCCTCCTGTCTCTATGCCGCCAATGACGTCAGCAAGGAGCAGCGCAGTCAGGCCGAAAGCATCCTGCGGGCCGTCGGACTCACCCGCTGGGTCGAGGAGGAATCCCTCATCGACGCGGTGACCGCGGTTTCCGGCAGCGGACCCGCCTACTTTTTTCTCGTCATGGAAGCCATGGAGGAGGCCGCCATCGGCATGGGACTGGACCCGCAAACCGCCCGCCTGTTGACCTTGCAGACCGCCCTGGGTGCCTCGCGCATGGCCATGGAAAGCAGCGACTCACCGGCCACCCTGAGGCAGAAGGTAACCTCCCCCGGCGGCACCACCGAGTGCGCCCTTGGGATTCTCGAGGAGGGGGAGTTGCGCAGCCTGTTCCGACGGGCCCTCGAAGGTGCACGGGACCGTTCGCGGGAACTCTCCGATATCCTGGGGCAGCATTGAGCATGGACAGCACCTATCTCACCAATCCCCTGGTCTTTCTGGTACAGACCCTGTTTGGCCTCTACGCACTGGCGATCCTGCTGCGTTTTCTGCTGCAGGTGGTGCGTGCCGACTTCTATAACCCGATCTCCCAGTTTCTGGTCAAGATCACCAATCCGCCGTTGAAAATCCTGCGCCGGATCATTCCCGGAATCGGCGGAATCGATCTCTCCTCCCTGCTGCTGGCCTGGCTGATCAAAACCATCGAGGTGTTCCTGGTGATCACTATCCTGGGTCATCCGGTGAACCTGTTGGCGCCATTCATCTGGGCCATACCGGAGCTGATCGAACTGGTCATCAACATCTTCCTCTTCAGCGTGGTGATTCAGGCGATACTCAGCTGGGTGAATCCCGGCAGCTACAACCCGGCCTCGGCGCTGCTCTACAGCCTGACCGCCCCGGTGCTGCGTCCCGCACAGAAGCTACTGCCACCCATGGGCGGCCTGGACCTCTCGCCCATGCTGGTCATCATCGGTCTGATCCTGCTGAAGATGCTGCTCATGCCACCGCTGCTGCAGTTGACCGGCAGTCCGTTTTAGTACGCTTTCAACATGAAATGAACGTATTCGGCGTTCCCCTGGTATTTCGCAAATGAGCTGGTTCAAGTGGAATGACGACGAACTGACCCTGCGGCTGCGTATCCAGCCCAAAGCGGCCCGGGACCGCTTCGTCGGCCCCTATGGGGAGGATCAGTACAAGGTAACCCTGACCGCCCCACCGGTAGACGGTCAGGCGAATAAACATCTGATCAAATTCCTCTCAGACAGCTTCGGCCTGCCCCGTTCCCGCATCACCCTGATCTCAGGGGAGACCTCCCGCACCAAGTGTCTGAAACTAAAGTCTCCCTCCCGGTTGCCGATACCCGTTGGGAAGTGAGACCGGGGTTCGAGTACCCTGTCTCCTCTGGATTACAGGAATCAGAGGTTCGTTCAGACCCGGAGTCTCGGCGCACCTCATAGGCATCGCCTACGGATACGCGGATACGGTTAAATACTTGACGTCGCGCTGATTTCAGCAAGCTGTAAGAGACTCGACACTGGTAACCAGACACCTGCTTGAGTAAGATTCCGCCTGACGCCGTAGAGGGACGAACTGAGCCAGTCGGTAACGAGGCATGAATGGGGCAACTGTATGAGTGACAATAAAAAAGTTCGATTCGAAGAGCAACTGCAAGCCTACGAGCAGTGGAAAAAGGAAATCGTCAGCACGATCGATGAGTACGGCCCCTGGCTGGAGGACAATGACTTGTCCTCGGAAGACGTCAAGACACGTATCGCACACACCCTGGACGCCATCAAGAGCGACAAGCTGACCATTGCCTTCGTCGCCGAGTTCTCCCGTGGCAAGACCGAGCTGATCAATGCCCTGTTCTTTGCCGACTTCGGGCGCCGTCTGTTGCCCTCGGACGCAGGTCGCACCACCATGTGTCCCACCGAGATCTTCTTCGACGAGGAGCGCCAGGAGGCCTATGTGCGCCTGCTGCCCATCGAAACCCGTCTTCAGGACATTACCCTGGCGCAGCTGCGTCACGATGCCAAACAGTGGGTCCACTACCCTCTGGAGGTCGGCTCGGTCGAACAGATGCAGGCAGCCCTGAGCGAGGTAATTCAAACCAAGGAGGTCCCCCTGGAAGAGGCCAAACGACTCGGCCTGTACAGCCCGGACCTGCATCCCCACCAGTCTCAGCCCCCCGAGACCATCGAGATACCAAAGTGGCGACACGCCCTGATCAGCTTCCCGAATCCGCTGCTGCAAAAGGGGCTGACCATTCTCGACACCCCCGGTCTGAACGCCCTGGGCACTGAGCCGGAACTGACCCTCAACATGCTGCCCGCCGCTCAGGCCGTGCTGTTCGTGCTGGGTGCCGACACCGGTGTCACACGCAGTGACATGGAGATCTGGCAGCACCATATCAAGGGTTTTCAGAGCGGTCGCAAACGCGGCCTGATGGTCGTGCTGAACAAGATCGACACCCTCTGGGATGATCTTCGCGAACACACCGACATCCATGATGTAATCCTCGCCCAGCAGGGCCACACCGCGGAAATGCTGGGCGTGGAACCGAGAGTGGTGTTCCCCATCTCGGCCCAGAAGGGCCTCCTGGCGAAGATCAAGAACGATGCCGAACTGCTGGAAAAGAGCGCCTTGCTGGATCTGGAGAACTACCTGGGCCAGGACGTGCTGAACATCAAACAGCAGATCATCCTCGACACCATCAGTTCCGATGTGGGACAGATGCTGGACAACAGTCGCAGCATCCTCTCCGGCAAGCTCAATGATACGAAGTATCAGCTCGAGGAACTCGAGGAGTTGAGCGATAAAAGTGATGATGTGATCAACAACCTCATGGATAAGACCCGCAGCGAGCAGGCCCAATACCTGCGCGACGTGGAAACCTTTCAGCTCAGTCGCAAGCAGCTCAAACAGCAGGCTGACCTGCTGGCAAATACCTTCGACCTGGCAAAGCTGGACGCGGCCATCGAGAAAAGCCGCAAGGCCATGGCCAGCAGTTGGACCACGACAGGCATGAAAAGCGCCATGAAAGGGCTGTTCGACGAAATGCGCAGCACCATGTTCAACATCGTCAGCCAGAGCGAAGAGACCCGTAAACTGATCCGCAATATCTATCGCAAATTTCAGAATGAACACGGGTTCGCCGTGGTGCAGCCGAAGATGTTCTCGATTGTGAAATACCGGGTCGAACTGGAGTTGCTGCACCAGGAAGCAGAAATCTTCCGCAACAGTCCGGTGACCGCCATGATGGAGCAGAATTTCGTGGTTAAACGGTTCTTTACCGCCCTGGTCGGGCGAGCCCGGGAGATCTTTCAGCGGGCCGGTGATGAGATCTCCAGCTGGCTGCGCAGCACCCTTGAGCCCTTGGTGATTCAGATCAAGGACCACAAGGAGATGATGGAGAAACGCCTCAACAACCTGCAGAAGATCGGTCAGTCCCGCAACACCCTGCAGTATCGGATCCTGGAACTGCAGGAGCAGTACACCGAACTGGCCCGTCAGCTGACCGCACTGCGCAACATGGCCAATCGTCTGAGCAACAGCCGTCCGTTGCATCAGGCCCATCGCCAGAAACCGACCCTGGTGAAACAGAACGCCTCCTGAGCACCTCCTCCGGGGTTTCGCAAAGCCGGCCGTCAAGGCCGGTTTTCGTTTGCGGCAGCGTGGGGTGATCCCAGCTTCACCCCATAGCGCTCATCGTCTAAACTTTGGCCAGGTCATCATAACCAAGACCGATCTCCAGATCGGCACCCAAAGGAGGCAACCATGACCCTGTTCAAATCCCTTTCCGCGTTCCTGATTCTGACCCTGTTCGTCCTGCCGGCCTGGGCGGAAAACAGCACCGAGATCCCGGGCTACACCATTCACCACAATGCCATTCCGAGCGACACCCTAGAGCCGGAAATTGCCAAAACATACGGCATTCAGCGCAGTAAATACCGTGGCATGCTCAATGTGAGCATCATCAAAAAGATCCCCGGCACCACCGGAGAGTCCACCTCGGCGGTGGTCATGGCCAAAGCCACCAATCTGCGGGGTCAGTTGATCAGCATCCCGATGCGCAAGATCACCGAGGGTGATGCCATCTACTACATCGGCGAATTCCGCATCGCCAATCAGGAAACCCTGAACTTCGAGATTCAGGTCAAACCGAAAGGTGAAACCCGCTTCTACACGGCCAAATTGAGTCAGGATTTCTATATCGACTGAGGATGAATACCCCCCACCGAGGGGGGGCTGAGGGGATTTTCAGTAGGCGCGAACCAGGGTTACCAGACCGAACAGGATGACCGTCAATCCCGCCAGGCGACGTACCCGGATATCCTTGAGCCAGCGCGCCAGACTCCCCGCCACGACGCCCATGGCAAACAGATTGGGCAGGGTTCCGAGACCGAAAGCCAACATCAGCCCGGCCCCCTGCAACACACCCCCGCTGGAGACGGTCATGATCAGCATGGTGTAGACCAGGCCGCAGGGTATCCATCCCCAGACAATACCCAGCACGAAGGCCTGCCCCGGGGATTTCACCGGCAGCAGCCGGCGCGCCACGGGCTCGATGCGTTTCCAGAGAAGGCTTCCCAGGTGTTCGATCCGGGACAGTCCCAGCCACCAGCCCCCCAGATAGAGCCCCAGAAGCACCATGAACAAACCGGCAATAACCAGTAATACCTGCTGGGTGGCCTGAACCGGCAGCAGTTCGGCCAGTAGAAACCCCAACCCGCCCATGATGCCACCGGCCACCACGTAGCTGAAAATGCGCCCGAGGTTATATCCCAACTGATAGGGCAGTGTAAGCGCGAGTCGGTTGCGGACCGTTTCGGGCAGACCGAAGGTCAATGCCCCGACGATACCCCCGCACATACCGGCGCAGTGTCCACCGCCCAGCAAACCGGCACCGAAGGCCGCCAGATAACCGCTCTGTTCAAGCATCTTGTGATCTCCCGCAAGCGTGGGTTTTCATTGTGATTTTCCCGGGGGTGGAAGATAGCGCATCGCCAGCACCACCAGCAGGAGCACCGGCACGCCCAGGGACGCGGTGATGAGAAAGAAGGGGGCATAACCCAGGCTGTCCACCACGACCCCGGAAAAGCCGCCCAGGAACTTGGGCAGCAGCAGCATCACCGAACTGAACAGGGCGTACTGGGTGGCGGAGTAGGAGATGTTGGTGAGGCTCGAAAGGTAGGCGATAAAGGCGGAGGTGGCCAGACCCGCACTCAGATTGTCCGCCGAGATCACCACCACCAGGCTGGCCACATCGTGCCCTATCCCGGCGAGCCAGGCGAACAGCAGGTTGGTTGCCGCCGCCAGGATGGCGCCGGCGAGCAGGATCGGCATCACCCCGAGGCGTACCACCATCACCCCGCCGAACACCGCGCCGGTGAGGGTCATGATCACGCCAAACACATTTGCCACCAGAGCCACTTCTTTTGTGCTGAAGCCCATATCGACATAGAAAACGCTGGAGATAACCCCCAACACCACATCCGAGATGCGGTAGGTCGCGATCAGGGAGAGTATCAACAAGGCCTTCCAGCGATAGCGCCGGAAAAAGTCGGAGAAGGGGCTGATCACCGCATCGTAGAACCACTCACTGATTCGCTGGATACCTGCTGGCAGCCAGGTCTGGTTTTCGATCATCCGTTCCACCCGCGCCTCAAGCTCCCGGGTGGTTCGATCAGGTTGAACCGCCGGCTCGGGAATCAGCAGTACGGTGACTACCCCCACGAGCATCAGCGCGGCCATCACCATGTAGGCCAACGAATAGGCAGAGAGCTGGTATTTCACCCCTTCGGGCGTCGCCCAACCGGCCACCCCCAGAGCCCCGCCACCGCTGGCGATCATCGCCAGGCGATAGCCGATCATGTAGTTGGCCGCCATGATGCCCTGCCATTTCACCTCGGCGGATTCGATACGATAGGCATCGATGGCGATATCCTGGGTCGCCGAGGCAAAGGCCACCAGCAGGGCCAACAGGGCGAATGAGGCGACACTCTCTGTGGGGTCCGAGAGGGCCAGGCCGCACAACCCGGCGATCACCGTCAACTGCGCCAGCAGCATCCAGCTGCGCCGGCGGCCGAAGCGTCGGGTCAGCCCCGGTATCGGCAGACGATCGACCAGGGGCGCCCAGACCCACTTGAATCCGTAAGCCAATGCCACCCAGCTGAGGAAACCGATGGTCGAACGCTCCACCCCCGCCTCGCGCAACCAGAAGGAGAGCGTGCCGAACACCAGCACCAGGGGAAGCCCGGCGGAAAAGCCGAGGAAAAGCATGTTACGCACACCGGGTTGCCAATACTCGGCAATGACCCGGGGCCATTCGGTCAACTTCACGGACACCTCAGATGATCAGATCACAACCGCGCATTATAAGTGCCAAAAAAACACAAAGCCCAGAAATCTCTCCTGTCACCCGGCAAATTCTGCCGAAACCGGGGGCATTCGCGTTACAATGCGCCCCTTGTTACAAACCAGGTAATTGCTCATGCAGGACTATCAACGGGATTTTCTCGACTTCGCCCTCGATGTCGGGGTACTCAGATTCGGTGAATTCACCCTGAAGTCGGGTCGCATCAGCCCCTACTTCTTCAACGCGGGGCTGTTCAACACCGGCGCCAGCCTGGCGCGGCTGGGACGTTACTACGCCCAGGCGATCGCGGATTCCGGGATTGCCTTCGATGTCCTCTATGGCCCCGCGTACAAGGGCATCCCCCTGGCCGCGGTGACCGCTGCGGCACTCTACGATCAGCATGGCCGGGACATTCCCTATGCCTTCAACCGCAAAGAGGCCAAGGATCATGGAGAAGGCGGCCTGATCGTCGGCCATGACCTGCAGGGTCGGGTGATGATCATCGACGATGTGATTTCCGCGGGCACTTCGGTGCGGGAGTCGATGGAGATCATCAAGGCCGAACAGGCCACCCCGGCGGGTGTGGTGATCGCACTGGACCGACAGGAACGGGGCCAGGGGGAACGTTCGGCGATCCAGGAAGTCGAGCAGGACTATGGCATGCCGGTCAGCGCTATCGTACGACTCGAACAGTTGATTGAATACCTGCAGGAGCGAGACTCGGCCGGTCAAGACCTGGAACGGATTCAGCGCTATCGGGAAACCTATGGTGTTTGAGCTAGAAAACCAGCTTGAAGCCAACCAACAGGGTGACCACTTCGAAGCCTCGTTTGATCCAGCGATTGCCCTTGGCAATCGCCAGGTGAGCGCCCAGATAGCCCCCCAGCAGGGACCCCGCCAGTAACACCGGCAACCATTGCCAGTGTATATTGCCCAGCAGTCCCAGGGTAATCGCGCCGCTGCCATTCCAGAACACCCCCACCAGAACCAGGGTGTGGGCAACCGCGCGGCGGTAGTCGAGACCGAACCAGCGGATCAGCCAGAGGGTGACAAACAGCCCGGTGCCGGAGGTCAGGGAGCCGTTCAGCACACCGATCAGGAACAATCCCACTCCTCCGAGCAGCAATCCCCTGCGATCCCGGTGCCGTGGCTGATACTCCTGGCCCAGTTTGGGGCTGAATACGGAGTAGAGTCCGAGCCCCAGAGTCAACACGCCAAGCGCCACTTCCGCCATGCGATCCGGAACCTTGAGGATGATGCTCGCCCCCAGCACCACACCGGGCAGGCCGCCCAACAGCATGTAGATCACGAACTGGCGTTCCAATCCCCCTTCCCGCAGGTGACGAACCGTGGCACCGACGCCCAGTGCCACCGACGCAACCTTGTGAGTAGCCAGGGCTACCCCAAAGGGCAATCCGAGAAAAATCAGGGCCGGAAGCTGCAACAAACCCGCGCCACCCCCGGAAAAGGCGGAGAACAGATTGGCTAGGAAGGAAACGATGAAAAGGGTGAACTGTTCCACAAAGTCGCTATCTTAATGATTGAATCAGGCAGTATAATCGAAGGGTAGTTATTACGGCAGGTCGCCTGTTGCGGCTCATGATTCACGAACACCGAGGCTCGGATGCCCGGCATGTGTACGGCAACCGGAGGGTTGTTTCGAAAATCAACTCCTGCAGCACGATACATCGATCAACCACCGATCATTGTGAACCGTCCATTGAGCATGTATTTCAGAGTTTTCATCACCACGGCCATTCTTCTCTTCTCCCTGTCCGATGCCAGCCAGGCCGGCAGGCTCTACAAATGGGTCGATGACGCGGGCAATGTCCACTATTCGGACAAACTGCCCCCCACTGAAGCCCACCGCGCGCGTTCCCAGTTGGATGAACACGGCATTACCGTCAACAGGGTAGACGCCGCCAAAACCGAGGAAGAGCTGCAGCAGGAGGCGGAACAGGAACGTCTGCGCCTGGAGCAGCAGCGACTGCTGGAAAAACAGCAGACCCAGGATCGAGTACTGCTCAGAACCTTCCGTAGCGAAGACGACATCCTGATGACCCGAAATGGCCAGATCCAGGCCGTCGACACCTCCATTCGCGTCACCGAGTCGAACATCCGACGCCTCAAAGCCACACTGGACGATATGCAGCAAAGGGCCGCCCGGCGGGAACTCAGCGGCAAACCGATCACTCCGAAAATGCGGGAAGATATCGATAAAAAACGGGTGGCCCTGACCGAAGCCTATCAATCGATCATCGCCCGGGAGCACGACAAAAACCGTATCCGCCAATCCTTTGCCCAGGACCTGCAGCGGTTTCGTGAACTCAAAAAGATCAACCAGACCAACAGCCCGGTGGTCGAAGCGGATAACAGCTTCGCCCAGGCTCTGCAGAACGTCTATGACTGCGGACAGGACGAGGCCTGCACCCAACCCTGGAAAAAGGCGCGAACCTACCTGAAACAACACAGCACCACACCGATCAAGATCGATGCGGAAAACATCATCATCAGTGGCGAAGCGCTCAAGGAGGGGGATATCAGTATCTCCCTGTCACGCATCCGGGACCCCAAGAAAGGCAACACCGTGATCTTCATGGACCTGGACTGCAAAAACGACCCGCAACGCAATGCTTCCTGTGAAAGCACACCCGAGGTAAAGCAAATCAAGGAAGGATTCCAGGCGGCGGTCAAGCCCTGAGTAACTGCTGAAAGACCCGATGGGCCCGCGAGGTCAGGCCTCCCCAGGAGAGATGAGCACCGGTGATCGACGCGCTCGCTATTGAAAGACTAGCGGGGAAAGAGGTTTGCGGAAAGCAGTTGCCACTGCTGCTCCCAGTGCAGCAACGGCGAACTCTTGAAACGACTGCGCAGATAGCGGTGCATCAAGCCCTCGACCAGACTGGTCATCAGGTGGGCCGCCAACGCGGCATCCGTGCTCAGCGCAACTTCACCCTGGCGTATATCGGCCTCCCTGAGCACCTGTTTCAACTGGGTCTCCACCCGATCGAAAAACTGCCCGACTCTGACCAGAAGACGTTCGGTCTCACCAACCAGCGCATCCCCCAGCAACACCCGGGTGATTCCGGGATTGCGTTGCGCGAACATCAACAACAGGTAGAGAATCTGCCCACAGCGGACCTGCGCCTGATCCTGTTCCCGCAGAATCTGGTTGATGCGCGCAAACACGCTCTCTTCGGCAAAATCGATCAGTCCCTCGAACATCTTGGCCTTGCTGGCGAAATGACGATACAGGGCCGCCTCTGAGATACCCACCGCCTTACCCAGGGAAGCCGTGGTGATACGGCTGCCGGGATTCTGTTCGAGTTCCCGGGCCAGGGCCTCGAGAATCTGTTGCCGACGGGGGACCTTCTGCTGATTCATCAACGGCGTCGTATCAGCGTGCCCACACCTTCATCCGTAAAGAGTTCCAGCAGCACCGCGTGGGGAACCCGGCCGTCGATGATATGGGAGGATCCGACACCGGTTTCCACCGCCTCCAGGGCAGTGGCGATCTTCGGCAACATGCCGCCATGAATGGTGCCGTCCTCGATCAACTCATGCACCCGATCGGCGGACAAGCCCGTCAACAGACCACCGGACTTGTCCAACAGCCCCTGAGTATTGGTTAGCAGAATCAACTTTTCCGCCTGCATGACTTCGGCCACCTTGCCGGCCACCAGATCCGCGTTGATGTTGTAGGAGTGTCCATCCTTACCCACGCCGATCGGGGCGATAACCGGGATAAAGTCGCCCTGAACCAGCATATTGACGACACTGACGTCGATGCTTTCCACCTCGCCCACATGCCCGATATCGATGATTTCAGGTTCCTGCAGTTCCGGTCCACGGCGGCTGATCACCAGTTTCTTGGCATGGATCAGGTCACCGTCCTTACCGGTCAGGCCCACGGCGGAGCCCCCCGCACGGTTGATCAGGCTGACGATCTCCTTGTTCACCAGACCACCGAGCACCATCTCCACCACATCCATGGTTTCACTGTCGGTCACCCGCATGCCTTCGACGAATTCCGAATCCTTGCCGAGCCGCGACAGCAGACGACCAATCTGCGGACCGCCCCCATGCACCACCACCGGGTTGATACCCACCAGTTTCATCAGCACCACGTCCATGGCGAAACTGCTCTTCAAGGCCTCGTCGACCATGGCGTTGCCGCCATACTTGATGACCAGGGTTTTGCCGGAAAAACGTTGAATGTAAGGCAGCGCCGAGGTTAGCACCTGGGCGACATTCTGTGCCTGTTCGGGGGAAAAACTCATCTTGTCCGTACAACCACTCAGTGAAATATTGAAGTCAGAATGGGGCTTTCAACTGGGGATCAATCTTTTGCAGGATCTCCCGGAACTGGGCCTGTACCTGCTCCAGATCCTGCTCGGATTCCGCCTCGAAACGGAACAGCAGCGCCGGTACGGTATTCGATGCCCGCACCAAACCCCACCCCTTTTCGAACTCGGCCCGTACCCCGTCGATCTTCACCATCCGGGCACCCGGCAGATCAGGCATCTGATCGATGGCCTGCATCACCTTCTGCGCCTGCCCCTCCTCGAGGCGCAGACTGTATTCCGGTGTCGACAGGCTTTCCGGCAGCTCGGCGAATACCTCGGCGCTGGTCCGATAGTCCAGGGAGAGGATTTCCAGCAACCGTGCACCGGCATAGATGCCATCATCGAAGCCGTACCAGCGTTCTGCAAAGAGAATATGGCCGCTGAACTCACCGGCCAACAGGGCGTGAGTCTCTTTCATCTTGGCCTTGAGCATGGAGTGGCCACTCTTCCACATGAGCGGCCGACCACCGTTCGACAGCACGATATTGGCCAGATGACGCGTGCATTTCACATCATAGATGATGTCCCCGCCGGGTTCACGGGTCAGCACGTCGATCGCCAGGTACATCAGCAGGCGATCCGGCCAGATGATCTTGCCGGAGGAATCCACCACTCCCAGACGGTCGCCGTCACCGTCGAATGCCAGGCCCAGGGCGGCCTCATGTTCCACCACGGCCTTCTGCAGATCGCGCATGTTTTTCGGGTCGCCGGGATCCGGGTGGTGATTCGGAAAATCACCATCCACATCACAATAGAGCTCGATCACCTCGCAGCCGAGTTGACGATACAGTTCCGGCGCGACCACGCACGCCGCCCCGTTACCGCAATCGACCACGACTTTCAGGGTCTGGCCCATGCGCACATCCGAGAGCACCCGCTCGATGTAGTCGGCCACGATATCCCGGGAGTCAAAGGCCCCCTCGGACTGCAGCAACTGATCCGCGTCGATGCGCCGGTGCAGATCCTGAATGGCGTCGCTGTTTGGACTGTCGAGGCCGATGATCATCTTCATCCCATTATATTGGGGAGGGTTGTGACTGCCCGTGATCATGGCACCGCACTCGGCGCCCAGTTCGTGCGCGGCGAAATGGACCAGTGGTGTGGGCACCAGCCCCAGATCGATGACATTGCGGCCGCTGGTCTGCAGGCCCTCGATCAGGGCATGTTGCAACGATTCACTGGAGTTGCGGGCATCCCGGCCAACCACAACCGAGTTGTAGCCCTGCTCGAAGATTTCACTGCCAAACCCCTGACCCAGCAGCTCGACCACTTCCGGTGTCAGGGTTTCTCCGACCACGCCCCGTATGTCATAGGCACGAAAGATGGCGGGAGAAATCTCCACGGACCGGGATTTGGTGGCGGGTTTGCGGGATTCCGGCTGCTCGTAGAGCTCATCTTCAACCTGAATACCGGTATCGTATTCACCGGTATCCTGAGCCACCTGCGGTACTTTGGCCTTCTCCGCCTGTTTGGATCGAAATTCCCGGATTTGGTGCTCCATCACATCGAGGGTGGGTTGCAGATCACTCAGTTGGGCGGACTGAGCCTTGGGGGGACGTCCCACGACCAGGGCCTCGATGAGGGTGAGGATGCTGTGCTGATCCTTTTTCAAGGCCTTGGTCATCCCTGACGACTGACGCATCATCAGGAAAGCCATGATCAGAAACAGCAACGCGCCGGGGATGAGCTGAAGACCCAGTTGCAGCGGATCGAACGCCGGACCGGACCCACCCCAGTATGCGATCTGCCAGATAGTGCCGGGGATGGTCAACACGCCATCCGGCGCGGCCCCACTCGCCGCTTCGCCTTTACCCAGAATCACCAGCGGCGATTTACCCGCTATGGTCTGCTGCCACTCGACCCGCCCGGGCAGGTCAAAAGAATCGAACAGCTTCCCGAGCAGTTGGGTCGGCAGGGCCACATGCAGGACTCCCAGGACCTTGCCGGCCGAGTCCCGGACCGCCGCCACGATGGCGATATGCTGGTTTGGCGTGCCGTACTGATGCAACTCCGCGGGTGGCTGCTGCGGGTTTGTTTCCGCCTGACGCAGCAGTTGCAAGGAGGCATACCCCATGTTGGGGGTGTGTTGGGTGTCCGGAACATTCGAATCGGGGGGCAACAGCCGAACCAACAGGGCATCCGGTATCAAACTCGCAAGTTGGTGCTGCTCCACCTGCCATTCGGGAGACTCCCCTGCGGCGAACAGATCCACCATACGCGGCTGTTTGGCAAGTTCACGCACCAGTTCGGATTGCTGACTGACCAATTTACTGAAGGCGTTGCTAACCACCCGGGCGATCACCTGGATCTCGATTTTCGCTTGTGCCTGGACAGAACCCTGAGCCTGATACCAGGTGGCGTACCCGGCGACAGCAACCAACAGTAACAGGGCCGCAACACCGGTTACCCAGTAGCTGCGTATCGACTGTCCTTTCCCCCGCTTTTCTTTCGGGTCCCCATTCTTTTTTGCAAATCCCATAACGATCTCTAGATGGTTCTACCGCGACCTGAATCTTGCCCAGAAACGCATTGGTTTAAAATTCCCGGTGCCGTCCCGATCCGCGATGCCGATCCCCTCGGGCCCCATTCATGTTATCTGTTCAACGAGTCGATAGCGTCGTGCGATCACCCCGGCAAGCCGTTGCGCCAGCTCCCGCTTCGGCATCATCGGCAGGGCTTCATGCCCCCCCTCCCAAAGTAGCAACAGGGCATTGCGATCTGACTCGAAACCACCCTCCCCGGCCCCAACCTGATTGGCGGCTATCAGATCCAACCCCTTCGCCTGACGCTTGGCCTCGGCATAGACTTCAACCTGTTGCGTCTCCGCGGCGAACCCAACGCAGAAAGGCGCACCGTCCCGGGCCGCCACTTCAGCGAGTATATCGGGATTCCGCACGAGTTCCAGTATCACTATGTCTTTATTTTTCTTAATTTTCTCATCTGCCGCCTGACGTGGTCGATAGTCGGCCACCGCGGCAACGCCTACAAAGATATCCGCATCACCCACCTGATCCATGACAGCGGCATGCATTTCATGCGCTGTCTCAACCCAATGACAGGGGATCCCCTGGGGGGCCGGTACGCTCGCGGGTCCGCTAACCAGGGACACCTCGGCACCCAAATCGCTGAGCGCCTCGGCGAGGGCAAAACCCATCTTACCGGAACTTCGATTGCCCACGTAGCGAACCGGATCGATCGGCTCACGGGTAGAGCCGGATGTCAGCAGAACCCTTACCCCAGACAGGGGACCTTCCGAGAATAGCTGCAGTACCCGCTCAACCAGCTGTTCAGGCTCAAGCATGCGGCCCGGACCGGTTTCTCCGCACGCCTGCTCTCCCTCCGCCGGGCCCCAACAGTGACAATCCCGATGCTGCAGTTTGTGGATGTTGTCCTGGGTGGCCGGATTGAGCCACATCTGTTGGTTCATCGCAGGCGCCACCGCGATCGGTGCACAGGTGGCGAGACACAGGGTGGTCAGCAGATTGTCGGCCATGCCGCAGGCCAGACGAGCCAGGAAGTGCGCACTGGCTGGCGCAACCAGTACCAGGTCAGCCCAACGGGCCAGACTGATGTGATCCATCGCCGCTTCCGCCTGTGTATCCAGCAATTCGGTATGCACCGGAGATCCGGACAGAGCCTGAAAGGTCAGTGGGGTGACAAACGCCTGGGCCGAGGGGGTCATCACCACCTTGACCTCGGCACCGGCCATGCGCAGGGCGCGTACCAGCAGTGCGGCTTTGTAGGCCGCAATGCCCCCGGTCACTCCGAGTATGATCTTCCTGTTGTCCACGCCTGACACGGCCCACGCTCTGAGAAACAGCTATAAATCAGCAAGGTTAACCCAAGATACTGTAAATGTTTAGGTCATATTACCGTTGACGGGTTGGGTTGTCGGGATGCTTGATCTGTTGAAGGGCCCAGTCACGGTGACGTTGACAGGGTAGATTGCATCAATGGCACTGACTTGAACCCGGGTCCGTGGGTCCATGGGATTGAACCGCAAAGGGACGCCCGTGACCGCAAATTCGCCCCAATTGGCCCAGTAAGCCCGTCAAATTGTGCGTTCATTCTCTGTGATTTGCGGCCATTTGCGGTTAATTTCTTTTAAGCTGATCTTTCTGGACCCTGCTACTGTGCAAACATCTAAGAGAAGATACAATTTTACCGAGTTGAAACCTGAGACAGGGAGGTCTCTATGCCGATTACGGACTGGCCCGAGGACGAACGACCTCGTGAGAAATTACTCAAGCGGGGCGCCCACGCCCTCTCGGATGCGGAACTGCTGGCTATATTCCTGCGCACCGGGATCCCCGGCATGACCGCTGTGGACCTGGCGCGGGTTTTGTTGCATGAGCATGGTGGGCTGGTCCGCCTTCTCGGCGCGGATCGCCAGCGATTTTGCCGGACCCGGGGGCTCGGAGTGGCGAAGTTTGCCCAACTCCAGGCCTCCCTGGAGATCTCTCGCCGCTACCTCCACGAAAGGATCCAGCATACCGACAGCCTGAACAGCCCGGAACAGAGCCGCCACTACCTGCACACCAAACTGCGGCACTACCGTCATGAGGTATTTGCCTGCCTGTTTCTGGACAACCGGCACCGGGTGTTGGCTTACGAAGAGCTGTTCCGCGGCACCATCGACGGGGCCAACGTACACCCCCGGGAAGTGGTAAAGAGCGCACTGCAGCACAATGCGGCAGCCCTAATACTGGCCCATAACCACCCATCCGGAGTGGCCGAGCCGAGCCAGGCCGACCGGGCGATCACCCGGACCCTGAAAAGCGCCCTGGCCCTGGTGGATATCCGGGTGCTCGATCACATCGTCATCGGCGAGGGGAGTCCGGTATCACTGGCGGAACGCGGGCTCATTTAGACCCCGACAAGGGGTTGCGGCCTCATCCGAGCTTGCCTATCCGGGAGCACTCTGATATAAATACGCGCCTTTCGTCCCTGGGATAACTGAATTTCGAGGTTTTGACCATGTCTAGAGTCTGCCAGGTAACCGGCAAACGCCCGGTCACGGGAAACAATGTTTCCCATGCACACAATAAGACCAAACGCCGCTTTCTGCCGAACCTGCACACCCACCGGTTCTGGGTCGAGAGTGAAAACCGCTGGGTGCGTCTGCGCCTTTCGTCCAAAGGCATGCGCATCATCGACAAGAAGGGCATCGACGCCGTTCTGTCCGACCTGCGCGCCCGTGGCGAAAAAATCTGATCCAGGAGCACTGAACCATGCGCGACAAAATCAAACTTATCTCCAGTGCCGGTACCGGACACTTCTACACCACGACCAAGAACAAGCGTAATCAGCCGGGCAAGATGGAAATCAAGAAGTTCGACCCGAAGGTTCGCAAGCATGTGATGTACAAGGAAGGCAAGATCAAATAGATCTGACACCTACCCCGGGACCTGGAAACCCGCCTCTGGCGGGTTTCTGCTTTTCCAGGCTACCAATCATGGCTCTCGCTGGGCGCTGCCTCAGCGCATCCCCGCAGCTTTCTATGATGGAAGACACTACACTAGTAACGGGTTAGAGAGGGAGGATTTTCCAGGTAGCGGGCGTAGGCTTTCTTCCATGACTCGGACTGCAGTGGGCGCCTCACCGGGAGTTCAAAAAGGCGTTTAAAATGCCCACAAAGCCGACAAAAGACCTTCAGCTGATCCAGCATGTCATCCTCGTTTTCTGGCAGATGTTTAATGCCCATATCAAAGCCCATGACCCGATCAATCCCTCCGGCGATGGGACAAGCATACCAACCATAAGGCGTGAAGCCGACTCCCGAATTCTTGATTACCCGGCAGCCGTTACTGTACTCGGCAAAGGTATATTCCGGCCGATCCACCGGAGCAATATTGAAACTGCGAAAGGGTTGAGCCCGGCTCGACTTTTGCGTGTTGTTGAGCACAACTCCTGACGGCAATCTATCAATGGCACGGGTCACATGGGGTCCATGGCCATTGCTGGTAAGTTCAATCCGAGTATCCGGGCTACAGGTATCACGCCAAGTGAGTATGATATCGAGTATCGCATCGATTTCGGGATGCAGGGTGGGTTCCCCACCCAACAGTCGAATCTGCTCCCAGCTTTGCTTGGTAACCGTCATCTCATCCACGAACCGGCGGATCTGCTCTAATTCGATACGCTCGGCAGTGGGCACCTGGCTGCAGGATCGATTGCAATTGTGGCAGCGAAGATTACACGACCAGGTGAGATCAATCTCCAGGCGAGTTCTACTGCGTCTGTACTGCGGCCCCATCAGGGCCGTAACCGGTGACTGTATCCTCAGATAACTGAAGGGGCTGAACATCCCGCGCACCCATTGTATTGCGGAATCGGGCAGACTAGCTGCCACCCATTGACGAAACGACACCGGACTATGCGCTATAGCCACCCGTATAGCGATCGTCCCAACCTAGTCCAGCCGATGATCCCTTAAAACCACAATTCATCATATCCATTATGAAGATCCTGTCGTTTTTCCTTGCTTGTTCTGAAGACAAAGATCCGTATTCTGCGGAGTTTACTGGAACATTCAAGGAATAAAATTCACAAGTGTTCATTGATGAGCTGAAACAGGAAATGGACCTTCAAATTCCAACAGCAAATTACCCGTCTGATCCACCCGGCACTGCCAGTGTGGCGCTACCCAAAGGGTGGCGGCCATCTCGGTGATCAGCGCAGGACCGGACAAGACCTGTCCTGGGGACAGATCACTCCGTGTGAAACGTGGCACAACGTCAGACACACCAGGCAGATCGAGCCACTCCAGCGCCACACCGGACACGCAAGTAGAACAAGCTGGGAGCGCCACCTCAGGCTGGGGTCCTCGCAGGGAAACGCGCAGGTTTACCCGTTCCACCGGTGCCTCCATTCGATGGCCGTATCTATCCTGATGCCGTTCATGAAACTTCTGTTCTACCCTATCCTGGCCCTGCCAGGGAATATTCAGCGTGTAAGACTGGCCGAGATATCGCAGATCGAGGGAATATTCCTTTTCGATCGACAACCGATCGATGCCTTCCTGATGCAGCTCCCATAACCCCTCTTCCGCGAGTCTTTCCAGTTCCGCCTCGATCTCCCGGTCATTCTGCTCACCCAGCAGACCCAGCCTGGTACGCAATAGCTGGCGTCCCGGTCGAGTGACCAGCATACCCAGTGCCGAGAGCACCCCGGCGTTTACCGGCACCAGGGCCTGGCGCAGCCCCAGGGCACTGGCCAGGGCACACACATGCAGGCCGCCGGCGCCGCCGAAGGAGACCAGGGTGTGGTTCCTCGGGTCGATGCCCCGTTGCACAGAGATTACCCTCAGTGCATGGGTCATGTGTTCGTTGGCGATCCGAATGATGCCCTCCGCGGCCGCCTGGGGACTCAGCCCCATCTGCTGCGCGAGCCGGCCCACCGCCGCCTCCGCGGCCGTTCGGTCAAGGGTCATGCGTCCGCCAAGAAAGGCATCCGCGCGCAACCGACCCAACACCAGATTGGCGTCGGTGACGGTCGGCTCCCAACCACCCCGTCCATAACAGGCCGGCCCCGGATTCGCCCCGGCGGACTCCGGCCCCACCCGCAGCATGCCACCGGCGTCCAGGCGGGCAATGGACCCGCCACCTGCGCCGATGGTGTGCATATCCACCATCGGCACAGCCACCGGCCAGGGACCGATCCGGCCTTCCCGGGTCAGCCGGGGCTCCCCTTCGATCAGCGCCACATCAGTGGAGGTGCCCCCCATGTCCAGGGTCAGAAGTTGATCGCGGCCAGAGGCCGAGGCCATGAACCCGGCCCCCACCAGTCCTCCGGCAGGCCCTGACAGGAGCATCCGTACCGCCTGGCGGGCAGCCTGCTGCGCCGCGATCGCCTCGCCGGAACTCTGCATGACAGCGATCCGGCTGCCCGGCAGCCCCTGTCCCAGACGTTTGAGGTAACCGGCCACCAGCGGGCCAACCCAGCTGTTCAGCCAGGTCGCGATACCCCGTTCGTACTCACCACTGGCCGGCAGCACCTCGGAGGACCGGGAACAGAACACCGACTCCGGCAACAGGGCTTCGATGCGACGTTCGAAACGGTCGTCCAGGTAGCTGAACAATAGATTGATCGCCACCGCCTCGGGACGTTTTCGCGCAACCGTCTGAGCGAGTACCTCCAGATCGGCTTGCGTCAGTGGATCGACCGGTTCACCGTCCGCGCCAAGCCGTCCACCGGTCTCGATGCAGTCGTCGGCAGGCACCGGAGGCTCAACCCTCTCGGGTTGCAGGTTGTAGAGTTCCCGACGTGCCTGGCGACCCAGGGTCAACACGTCACCCAATCCCCGATTGGTGATGTAGAGGGTGCGCACACCCTTACCCTCCAGGGCCGCATTGGTTGCGACGGTGGACCCGTGTATCAGGACCAGCCCCGCCGGATCCAGGCCCAATTCACGGATCCCCTGCAGGATGGCCTGCTCCGGAGCCTGGGGCGTGGAAAGCACCTTGTGAGTCCGCAGCCGGCCATCCTGGTAGAGGACGAAATCGGTGAAGGTTCCGCCAGTGTCAACCCCGAGCAGGGTTTTACGGGTATTCTGTTGATTCATGTAGGCACTGTTCGTCAAAGGGTATCGGCCGCTATCGGATCACACCCGCAGGATTTTGCAAGCACCCGCAAGGGTGGTATGTTGAGCGGCGCTCTTCATCAGCACTGAACTACCGGGCTGGTTTCCGTATGGCACGGGAAGGCGATCCCTTAGCACCGCAGCATCCGCATCCTAACTCATGACAGAACTTCTGATCACCCAGCAACTCAGTCGCCAGTTCCACCCGCGTGAGGTTGTACAACCCCTCGACCTGAATCTGGCCCAGGGCGACATACTCGGTCTGCTGGGCCCCAACGGCGCGGGCAAATCCACCATCCTGCGCATGATCTGCGGCGATCTCGCTCCCAGTGGAGGATCGGTCCGTATCTGCGGTTTTGATCTGGTGAACCAACCTCGGGAGGCCAAGCGCCACGTCGGCTACCTGCCGGAACGCCCCCCCCTGCACCCGGATCAGCGAGTGGACGAGTTTCTCTACGACTGTGCCCGCCTGAGGGGCTTGACCCGTGGCGCATCCGTTGAGGCCCGCACCCGGGCCAAGCAGCAGTGCGACCTGAACGAGGTGGGGCAGCGTCTGATCCGCAAGCTCTCCAAGGGCTATCAGCAGCGGGTCGGGCTGGCCCAGGCAATCCTCCACAACCCCGAGGTAATCATCCTGGATGAACCCACGGACGGTCTCGACCCGGCGCAGATCCGCCAGCTCCGCACACTGATCGGCCAACTGGCCCGGGACAAGGCGATACTGCTCTCCAGCCACAACCTGGGGGAGATTCAGGCGGCGTGCAACCGGGTGGTAATCCTGCAGCAGGGCCGCTGTGTCTACCAGGGGGGGCTGACACCCTCCGAACGAACGACCTACCGGCTGGTCCTGGAGCAGAACCCGGAGACCTCCCGGATTGCCGAACTCCCGATACTCGCCACGGTGGAATCCCTGGAGCCCCGAATCTACCGCCTGACCCTGGCAACCGGCAGCCGGCCCTCGGAGGTATTGGCTGAGCTGGTCGCCCGGGACTGGGGCGTGAGTGAGTTCGCCCCGGAGACCCACAGCCTGGAAAAGATCTTCCTTCAGGCCACCCTGGAGAACCCGGCATGAGCCTCACCCTGGCGTGGATAGAATGGCGCCGTTTCATGCGCACCCCACTGGCGTGGATCGCCCTGGCCCTGGTCCTGGCCCTGCTCAGCTGGAGCTTCCTCGGCGCCCTGGAGGGTTTCAACAAACTGCCCGCGGCCAGCCACCGCCTGGGGCTGACCCACCACCTGGGCCTGCAGCTCTACGGCCTGGCATCGGTGCTGATGCTGATCATCACACCCATCCTCACCCTGCGGGCGTTCAGCGATCCCCTGCGCAACGGCAGCTATGCCCTGCTCAGCAGCGCGCCATTGAATAATATGCAGATCCTGACCGGCAAATTCTTGGGAATTCTCCTCTACCAGCTGTTCCTCGTGGCACTGCCCCTGGGCCTGAGCCTGAGCCTGTGGAGCGGCACCCCCCTCGACCCGGGGTTGCTGCTTTCGGCAACCCTGGGCCTGCTGTTGCTCAGCGCGGGTTTCACCGCCATCGGTCTCGGCTTCTCCGCCCTCAGCGACCACCCGGGAATTGCCGCCGCAGGCAGTTACGGGGTACTGCTGCTGCTCTCGCTGCTCGACCAGCACACCGATAGCGGCAGTTTTCTGCACTGGCTGGCCTGGCCCAGCCACTACCTGGATCTGCAGATGGGGCTGGTGAGGATTCACGATCTGGTCTATTTCCTGACCCTTCCCCTGTTTTTTCTCGCCCTGGCCTGGCACCGCCTGGAAAGGAGGCGTCAGGAATGAAGCAGACCTTGGCAAGCCGCCTCAACAATCTTCTGTTCTACCTGCTGTTGGGGATCATCTGGATGCTCCTGGCCTGGCTGGGCAGTCGCTATGACCGGCAGTGGGACTGGACTCGCCAAGGCAGCAACAGCCTCTCAGCGACCAGCGTGGAGATCCTCGCACGCACCCCTGGGCCGCTGACCCTGACGGCCTATGTGCCCGAAACCCCCAGTCTGCGGGAGCGGATTCAGCGCTTCATTGCCCGCTACCAGTACCACAAACCGGACATCCACCTGCAGTTCGTCGACCCCCTGCGCAACCCGGACGAAACCCGCCGGCTCGGCATCAGTCTCAGTGGGGAGATTCTTCTCAGCTACGATCAGCGGGAGGAACGGATCCAGCAGCTCGACGAGGAACATCTGAGCAATGGAATCCTGCGCCTAGGCCAACGTCACGAGCGCTGGATCGTCGGCCTCTCCGGTCACGGCGAGCGGGACCTGCTCGGCAAGGCCAATCACGACCTGGGACGTTTCGGCGAACAGTTGGAGCAACAGGGTTTCCGAGTCATCGGCCTCGACCTGGCGACCCTCCCCGAACTGCCGGAGCGTACCGCCCTGCTGCTGATCGCTTCTCCACAGCGCCCCCTGCTGAGCGGGGAACAAGCGCGTCTGAAGGCCTATCTGGCGCGGGGCGGCAACCTGTGGATACTCAGTGACCCGGACAACCCGGTGGCCGCCGGCCTGGCTCACGACCTGGCCGGCGTCGATCAGCTCCCGGGCACCCTGGTGGACGCGAATGTACGGGAACTGGGCATCGACAACCCGAGCATCGCCCTGGTGCCCCGCTACCCGGACCACGATGCGACCCGGGGCTTCAACCTGCTCAGCCTCTATCCCCAGGCCGCGGCTCTCAGCGTGCCTGAATCGGGGGACTGGCGGGTCACCCCGTTGCTGCGTACCCTGGACCGTAGCTGGAACGAAACCGGTCGGTTGAGCGGCGAGATCGAACGCAACCCGGAGGCCGGAGAGTTACCCGGCCCCCTGAACATCGGTCTGGCCCTGACCCGGGACCAGGGGGGGCGAGAACAGCGCCTGATGGTCATCGGCGACGGGGACTTCCTCTCCAACAGCTTTCTCGACAATGCGGGCAACCAGGACCTGGGGCTGGCCCTAAGCCGCTGGCTGACGGGTGATGACGAGGGGATCGGTATCCCCGCGCCCGAGGCGGACGATCGGACACTGCAACTCTCCCGCACCGCCACCCTGATCATCAGCCTTGGCCCGCTGATCGTACTCCCGACACTATTGCTACTCCTGGGCGGATGGATAACCTGGCGGCGCAGCCGGGCCTGAGCGGGGAGACGTCATGGGATTCAAGGTAAACCTCATCCTGCTCATGATCGCCGCCGCGTTGGGTGTTCTCGTGTGGTGGTCGCAACCGGTGCCGATCCCCCGGCTCAGCAACCTGGATCCGGCCACGGTCCCGCGTATCACGATAGAACAGCAAGGGGCTGAGCGGGCCATCGTGCTGACCCGCAAAGGCGCATCCTGGCTTGTGGATGGGCGGCCCGCCGATGGCCAGAGAGTGCAGCAACTCTTGAAACTGCTGCGCACTCCCAGCCTGCACCGTTTCGAGGCTCCCGACTCGCTCCAGCCCTATGGCTTGGACCGGCCGAGCTGGGTTGTGGCGTTCGGCTCGGAGCGCTTCGAATTCGGCGCCACCGACCCGATCAACGGCTGGCGCTATGTCCTCAACCGGGGCACCGTACACCTGATCGGGGACGGTTTCCGCCACCATCTCAGTGCGCCGGCGGAGGCCTGGCGGGAGCCCCCCCATGCCTGAACTGCCGGAAGTGGAAACCACTCGCCGGGGCCTGGCTCCGCACCTGGAAGGACGTAAGGTCACCCAGGTTCGGGTGCGGGAGCCCCGCTTACGCTGGCCGGTCCCGCCAACCCTGTCGCAACAGCTCACCGGAAAGCGGCTCAGGCGAATCTCCCGGCGCGGAAAATACCTGCTGTTCGAGTTTCTCAATGGCACCCTGATCGTGCATCTCGGCATGTCCGGCAGCCTGCGCATCGTGACACGCAATACAACGCCCCAGAAACACGATCACTTCGACCTGCTGATGAGCGGCGGCAAATGCCTGCGCCTGCGAGACCCACGCCGATTCGGCGCGGTGTTGTGGACCGAGGCCCCACCCGACGAGCATCCCCTGCTCGCCCACCTGGGTCCGGAACCCCTGGATGAGCACTTCGACGGAAACTACCTGCACCAGCAGGGCCATCACCGCAAAATCAGCATCAAGCAACTGATCATGGACAGTAAAATCGTTGTCGGGGTGGGCAACATCTACGCCAACGAGTCCCTGTTCCGCGCGGGCATCCATCCGGGACGGGCCAGTAACCGCATCTCCGCCTCCCGTTACGCCAGACTCGTCACCGGGATCAAATCGGTGCTCCAGGCCGCGATCACCCAGGGCGGCACCACCCTGCGGGATTTTCAGCGCGAAGATGGTCAACCCGGCTACTTCGCCCAGGAACTGCAGGTCTACGGCAAGGCCGGCGAACCCTGCCCGGTGTGCGGGACAACCCTGAAAGGCAGCACCCTGGGACAGCGTTCCACCACCCATTGTCCCCGTTGTCAGCGCTGACGAAATTGCGACATCACATTGATTTATTGGGTGCTCTCCACTAGCATGCGCTGGTTTTCCCAAACGTGACGACCCATGGATATCACCCGGATTCGAGACCTCATTGCCGATGACATGGAGGCGGTCAACCGCCTGATCATCGAGCAACTCAAATCGGATGTGGTGCTGATCAATCAGATCGGCGCCTACATCGTGCACAGCGGAGGCAAACGCCTGCGGCCCATGATCGTGTTGCTGGCCGCCCGGGCCTGCGGCTATGCCGCCGAGCGGCACATCGACCTGGCCGCCATTATCGAATTCATCCACACCGCCACCCTGTTGCATGACGACGTGGTCGACGGTTCCGACCTGCGCCGCAACCGGGAGACCGCCAACGCGGTGTGGGGTAACGAGGCCAGTGTGCTGGTAGGGGACTTTCTCTACTCCCGCTCCTTCGAAATGATGGTCTCGGTGGGCCGCATGCCGGTCATGGATATCCTCTCCCACGCCACCAACCGCATCGCGGAAGGTGAAGTACTGCAGCTGCTCAATGTGCACAACCCGGAGGCCACGGAAACCGAATACATGGAGGTCATCAAGCGCAAGACCGCCACCCTGTTCGAGGCGGGCGCGCGGCTTGGGGGGGTGATCGCCGATGCCCCACAGGAGATGCAGCGGGCGCTGGCCGACTACGGTTTGCACCTGGGTATCGCCTTCCAACTGGTGGACGATGCCCTGGACTACCAGTCAGACAACCAGGAGATCGGCAAAAACATCGGTGATGATCTGGCCGAAGGCAAACCGACCCTGCCGCTGATCGAATCCCTCAAGCAAGCCGCCCCGGAACAGCGCACCCGTCTCAGCCACATCATCGAGAACGGCGGCCTGGAAGAGATCGACTTCGTTATGCAGATGATCCAGGAGAGCGGCGCCATCGACTACACCCTCAATCTCGCCCGCCAGGAGGCGGAACAGGCCAAACAGGCCCTGCAAAACCTGCCCGACGGCCCTTACAAGGAGGCCCTGCTGCAGCTGGCGGATTTCTCAGTCGCCCGAACCCATTGAATCGACCGGACGATTCCGCTACTATTCACGGCTCGCTGCGCCGGGGCACAGATCCAGCCAGTCGACATTTCGGGGTGTAGCTCAGCCTGGTAGAGCACTGTCTTCGGGAGGCAGGGGCCGGAGGTTCGAATCCTCTCACCCCGACCAACATCACTTTAGCCATAAAGTGCGTAGGGTCGATTTCTCATTCCCTTCCTGGAATCGGAATTTTCTTTCCGCTTCAAATTCCCGTTCGACTCAAGTCGCGACCATCGCAACTTAATCGAATCTGAATCCAGGTATTCAATATCAAGGATAGAAATGAAGCACCTGACAAGACGTCTCGGACGCGCTGCAATCACTACATTGATTAGCTTAGCCTCAACAACCGCCTACTCCGCCGACTGGGCTCAGTACATCGGCTTTTCCTATATCTCCGGCGCTCAAGATGTCTGGGACTGGTACGACGACAACTTCCACTTCGTATATGGCCGAGGGATGTTCGGCATGGATTTCTCATACCGCTACGCCATATTGTTCGAATCGGACCTTCGGTTTGACGTCAGCCTGGGTCCCGCGGTGGCAATCAATGGTGACATCTATTACAACGACATCCCCCTCCAAATCACCCTCGGATACGACATTCCACACACCCCGGAATTTCGAACTTACGCGCGGCTGGGCGCCAGCTATCACTACAATGACGGGGACTACATCAAGAACAGGGCGCGATATGGCGCCTTCGGCGCAGTCGGTTTCGAATTCGGCAAGCCCGGATCCGGCGGTTTGTTCATGGAAGCCTCCTATGACAGCGCGAAAGCCACCTTTCTTGTCGAAGAGGGCTTGGAGTTCATTGGTGACCACAGGGTTAGGGAAAACAGTTACTCGAAAGAGACGATCGAGGTGAGCGACTTTCAATTTACGGTTGGACTGCGCTTCTAAAAACAGCCTCAATACTGTTCGAGATTCCTGGAACTCATAGCCAACCGATGACCTCGGCGTATGCGAGGATGCGGGCTTGGACGGTTTTGTGTTCGCCGGGCTTTGTCTTTGTCATTGATTATTTCCAGCGCTTTCGCCAATCGGCATATTCAGACGGCCTGATCCTGTAGCATGCCATATTACCTTCATGCAGGTTCAGAACGGTGTAGCGGTCTAACCCCGTGTCCTCGGTCTGATCCACCAGCAGCTCGATGGCCGCCTTGTGATTCAGGAGCATCTGCGCTTCCAGCGCATCCTTGCCATCGGCCGCTTCGCCCAAAGCCAAAAGGCGTTCGGTTTCGAGCAGGGAACAGGTATTACCTTCCAGGCGGCTCGAGTTCCAGGACAGATCGATCAGCAGGCGATTCCAGATATGCCGGGTGTAAGTGCCCGCAGGCTGCCCCAACGCAAACAGCCGCTGCCGCAATGCCTCGGAGAGATAGAAACCGTGATTGGGCCGGTACTGATCCAGGAATTCCCGCCGATAGCCGACCGGTTCGCGATGCTGGAGCGGCCCGCGAACAATTTGTCGAATTTCCCGGCCTTCGCCGGAGACGGGAAGCCGGGCTTCCGCCTCATCCCGGAAAGCGAGACCTTCAGCCGTTTCGGCATCGGCCACCATGCCCTTGCATTCAGGCACCCGATAACGGCTCGCCCTGGCACGGCCTTCCTGTACCAGCCGCCCCTGTTCGACCAGCGCCGCCACACGACGCTGCAGCGTGCGCCGTGGCAACGACGGCAAAACCGCTGCGATGTCGCCGATGGACGCCGTGGATTCGAATTTGGCGACAGCCTGAACGATCGCATCAAGAGTGTTAATTGGTTAACGGTATTAAGCGATGCACTCGTTGAAGAACTAGGTGGTCTCAACACCATGCGTACCGCATTAAAACCAGTATGTAAGGTGCATGAATATCCCGGAGGGGGGCATTCAGGCGGGAGTATATCTACAAATTGGAGACACTTACCGGAACGATGTTCCGGAAGCTTACCGATTAGTCGTACATTATACCAAAGCGATCCGTTTTGAAAGCTATCTTAACTGGAGAAACTGATGATAGATCCAGATCTCTGGTTATACTAAGTTGCTTGATTCCTGTTCATAGCTTGCTATTTTCTCCCTGCATAGCTTTTCAGTTAAAACCTGTAACGCCTGCACTCGCTCTACAAGCCAGTCAAGCTGATCCCTGGTGATCGTGTAGCTTGGTTTGTAACGAGCGTCGACATAGGCTTTACGAAGCAACTTGAACCTTTCTTTATCTTCATCGCTGGAACGCGGGAATATCGCCAAGAATCTTGGTTCTATGCTGGATACTCGTTGACTTAATTTCTCTAAATCATGGGTGCTTGGCTTGTAGCGAGTGAACACCAGTAAGATGGCCGCATAAAAACTTTCTGTTGCTTGATGTAGATAAAATGCCGCCTTATTAAATCTATTCTTTTCGATATTAGCTAGGCAGTCATCAATAAATTCATTTGCATTATTTGCCCAATATGAAAAATCATTCTCAGCCAATATTTTTCTTTCTTTAGGAGTTATTTCAACTGGTTCTACCAATTGAAATTTACCCGAATCATACAGAAGGACCCCTTCTCTCAGTATATCAATGTAGAAATACTGACTTTTCCTTAAACGACGATTAACAAACTGAATATCTTCCGCAATAAGACTGACAGGGGTTCTGTGAATGGTTTTGGTCAAACGACGAGAAAGTTGGTTATTTTGTTCAATTCTATCCGCTTGCCGAGGAGTCTCTGTGATCACCAGAAGATCAAAATCACTCTGATAGCGATAGTGGAGGGTTTCCGGATCGAGATCCTCAACCCAATCTCCACGGGCGTAGCTGCCGAATAGAATCAACATTTCGAGATCGATTTCCTCTCGAATGATCTCAATAGCTTTCTGTAATTCTTGTTGTTTCTGCTCTGGCAGATGCTCTAATGCTGATTTCATCCGCTTATGATAATCCTTACTAACATTTCTTCATAGCATGAGATCAACTGGTTAGCATCAAGGCGATTTTCGGAGGACACGCTGGTAGCTCCAGAAACTCTACTTGGCTGGAAAAACGCGATCTGCTCCTCGGGGCGCAAAAAATCTATGAGATCAGACTCACTGCCAACCTCTATGGACGCTTACCCGGAGAGGGCGCGGCCGCTCTGGCATTAAGCCACCGCCGCGATCTGCCCATCTGGCGCCACATCACCGGCCTGACCTGGGGCGAAGAACCCCGCACTTTCGACCAGTACAAAACCTGTATCGGACAGGGACTCACAAAGGTCGCGCAATAGGCCCTGGACCTACCGCCAACAGCCGATACGCCACTTCAGCCACGACTGCAACGGCAAGCCCTCCGGGCCGGTGAATTTGGTTTCACCGCTCTACGCCTGGCGGACCGCTCGATCCAGATACAGTCAAGCTGACGTCTCAATCCACGCGCCCATGATGGGCGCGACGTTCATTCAGCGCAATCCCGGGACCCCTATGCGGTTTCAATCCACGCGCCCGTGATGGGCGCGACATCCTTGTCGGTGATTACTTGGACCGTTACCCGGTTTCAATCCACGCGCCCGTGATGGGCGCGACCTGAAACCGGTAACGGTGGGGAATGGATTATTTCGTTTCAATCCACGCGCCCGTGATGGGCGCGACGGCGGCCGCTGCTATCTGGCCAACTGCTTCGGTGTTTCAATCCACGCGCCCGTGATGGGCGCGACGAAAATTCAACCCATAACCATTTGCCTTGGAGTGTTTCAATCCACGCGCCCGTGATGGGCGCGACGAAGAACAAACTGAAGACCTTTTCTTTTTCATTAGTTTCAATCCACGCGCCCGTGATGGGCGCGACTCTAACCCTTCGTCTGATACAATTCAAAAACTTTATGTTTCAATCCACGCGCCCGTGATGGGCGCGACCTGGTTGGGATGAGGAAACCGCCTCTTATAAGGGCGTTTCAATCCACGCGCCCGTGATGGGCGCGACGTCGGTAATAGTTTTAAGCTCGGTGTCTTTCTTAGGTTTCAATCCACGCGCCCGTGATGGGCGCGACACTTAGCTGGGCCGATAGAGCCTGCCCCTAGTTCGGTTTCAATCCACGCGCCCGTGATGGGCGCGACGGCGAAGCCTGTTGACCCTCCGCCGTCATTGATCGTTTCAATCCACGCGCCCGTGATGGGCGCGACTACGACGTGAGGAGCTGAGACATGAGATCACAACGCGTTTCAATCCACGCGCCCGTGATGGGCGCGACCGAGACCATGATTGACGCTTTGAAAGCGCAGTTCGTTTCAATCCACGCGCCCGTGATGGGCGCGACACCCCGAAGAGGCTCCGCCCTCCGAGGAATACATTGTTTCAATCCACGCGCC
>JBNKJP010000014.1:0-29630 GCA_050291245.1 Candidatus Thiodiazotropha sp.
ATCTTCGACCCCATCATCGAGTCGATCCGCAGCCCCTACGACCCCTGGATGACCGCCGCCGACTTCCGCAGCTATATCGACGCCCAGGAGCAGGCCGCCATGGCCTATCAGGACCGACAGCACTGGATCCGCATGAGCATCATCAACAGCGCCAAGAGCGGCCGCTTCTCGACCGATCGCACCATGGAGGAGTACAACCGCGACATCTGGCAACTCGAAAAGGTCCAGCCCAGGGGATGAGCGGGAACGAGGGTCTGCCCTGCTGGATCTACCGCAGCCCGCGCAAGGATGAGATGTACCTCTACCTGCGGGACGAGGACGACTTCTCGGCCGTGCCGGAGGCGCTGCTCAGCCGTTTCGGTACGCCGGTGAAGGTAATGGCGCTGTCGCTCACCCCGGAGCGCAGCCTCGCCCGGGAGGATGTGAACAGGGTGATGGAGAATCTGCGCAACCAGGGTTTCCATCTGCAGATGCCGCCGAAACTGCAGGTCGATCTCTACGAGGGAGATTGATTTTTTATAACGCAAAGGGCGCAAAGTTTTTATAAAGGATTGGCGACAAACAGACAGCGAGTAGCCTGGATGGAACGAAGTGGAATCCAGGATTTCGATACGCCTGCCCCCCTGGATTACGCCTCGCCCCCTCCAGACCATACCGCCACAGCCTGAAAAACATCGAGCTCTTGGCGCTTCACTGCGCCCATTGCGTTATAACCACTCAGTAGTGCGGAGGCGGCGGTTCGGGCTGATCGCTTTCCAATAGCGAGGGTGAGAGGCTCTGCAGGCGCTGCGTGAGCTGTTTTACGCTCTTCTGCAGCTGGTCGATCTGCCGCTGCTGATCGGCAACCGTCTGATTCAGATGGTGGATGGCATCCTCCTGGAACGCCAGGCGGGTCTCCAGCTCGACAACTCGATCTTCCATCTATTCAGGAGCCGGGTGGATAGTGGTCGTTGAGATTGGCCGGGCAGAGCACGTTGCGCATGATACCGATCAGATCCAGCAATTGATGATTGCGGATACGGTAGTAGATACGGTTGGCCTCCTTGCGCGAAACCACGATATTTTTGTTGCGCAGCTGTTCCAGATGCTGGGAGATGTTGCTTTGAGAGGTGCCGGTCCGCTCCACGATTTCCCCTACCGAGAGTTCGCTTTCGCCCAGTGAACAGAGGATCTTCCAGCGTAACGGGTGGGCCATCGCCTTGAGCGCATTGGCGGTCAGGGAGGTGTCCTCGTCTTCGGGCTCAGGTGGATCTAGGGGTTCACTCATACTTCATACTCCTTCGGATGCGGGGGTGCTCACATCCGCTTCTCGGATATACCCGGTCATATCCTTGGCAATGCAGATAATATGCAGGATCTGGCCCTCGGGGTCTTTGACCGCGGTGCGGGAGAACAGTATCGGTACCCGACGGCCGTCTTTGGCGATGAAACGGGCCTCGATGCGGCTGAGTGCCCCGGTTCGGATCAATGCCTCCAGCCAGGTGCCGAAAAACGCCCCGGCCTGCTCCTCTTCCTCCTCCTCGAATACGTCGCCTATGGACAACTGTCTGAGGTCCGCCTCGCTGTAGTTGAGCATCTTGCAGGCGGCCGGATTGGCGGATTCGATCGCTCCCTCGGGATTGAGTACCAGCAGGGCCTCGCCCATATGGGTGATGATGTTTTCCAGATGCTGTTTCGCGGCGGCCAGTTGCGCGGTGCGTTCGGCGACCTTCTGTTCCAGGACCCGGTTGAGCTCCCGCTCCTTCTCGATCAGGCGGAAATAGGTGCTGATCTTGTTCAGCAGCTGATTATCGTCGATAGGCTTGAGCAGGTAGTCGACGCCCCCGACCTCGTAGCCCTTCTGCTGGAACTCCTCGGTCTTGAAGGCGGCGGTGAGGAAGATAATGGGGATGTGCTTGGTCTTGGTACGGATCTTCAGCATCGAGGCGGTCTGAAAACCGTCCATCTCCGGCATCTGCACGTCCAGGATGATCAGGTCGATATCCGGGTTCTTTACCGCGATATCCACCGCGGCCTGTCCCGAGGTGGCCTCGAGAATCTCCACGTCCATATAGCGTGACACCAGCGTACGCAACGTGAACAGATTGTGTTGATGATCGTCCACAATCAGAAGCTTGAAGCCGGCGTATCTTTTCATGCTCTCAGGAAGGGTTCCTCAATCGGGTGCGACGGGGTTCGGGACCTGTTCGGCGCGTATCGTGCTCAGACGCTCGATCTGCGCCATGAGCTGCTGCGGATCGACCGGTTTGGGAACGAAGGCGTCGGCCCCCGCATCGGTACTTGCTGTCCGGTCTTCTGCCGTATCATGGGCGCTCATGGCGATGATGCTCAGATCCTTGAGTTCTAACTGGTCTCGTATCCTTCTGATCGTATCATAGCCGTTCAGCTCAGGCATCATGAGGTCCATCAGAATCAGGTCGAAATCCACCTCTTCGTCCAGGGTATCCAGGGCCTCGATACCGTCCCCCGCGGCGATCACCTCATAACCCCAGGCTTCGAGTTGCGGAGTCAGGGCGAGCAGGCTCTGTATATCGTCATCCACCAGCAGTACCCGCTGTCCAGAGAACGGCGGTTCCTGTGACGCGGTTGCGCGGGTTGGGGGTTCGATGCGAGCCGGGGGGGCGGAACCGGGTGTGTCGGTTTCCTGCAGCTCGACCTGGGCCTCGGGCAGTGCCTTGTAGTCAAAACTCCGGGGCAGGCACAGACTGAAGGTGGAGCCGATGCCCTCCCGGCTTCGCAGGGTGATCTTGCCCCCCAGTAGGCGCGCCAGTTCCCGGCTGATGCTCAGCCCCAGGCCGTTGCCGCCGAATTTCCGGCTGGTGGAGCCGTCCGCCTGGCGAAACGCCTCGAACACGACCTCCTGCTTGTCGGCGGGAATGCCGATACCGCTGTCCTCCACCGCGAAACAGATGGGACGTTCCTCGTCCTCCGGGTTGTGGATGGCGCGCAGGGTCACCTGGCCCTCGCGGGTGAACTTGAGGGCATTGGCGAGAAAATTCTTCAGAATCTGGCGCACCTTCTCCTGGTCGGAGAGGAACTGGGCGGGCAGCGTCTCATCGAGTTCGATCGCCAGCCGCAGGGGTTTGGCGTCAAACTGGGGCTGTACCAGATCCTTCAGATCCTCCATCAGTGCCGGAATGGCGATCTGTTGCAGACTGAAATTCGCCCGCCCGGCCTCGATACGCGAGAGATCGAGGATGTTGTCGATCAGGGTGCGCAGATCGCACCCGGCCTCGTGGATCACCTGTAACTGTTTCTTCTGCTCGGGGCTTAGCTGGTCTCCGGTTTCGTTGAGCATCTTCGACAACAGCAGAATGGAGTTGAGCGGGGTGCGCAGTTCGTGGCTGACGTTGGCCAGGAACTCGGATTTGTACTGATTGGACTCCTCCAACTGGTGCGCATGTTGACGCTGCTGCTCAGACTGCTGGGCATGGGTCTGCGCGAGTTTCGACAGCTGTTGCCCCAACTGCTTGATCTCGCTGGATCCGCGCAGATCGAAATGCACGGGAGCATCCTCACGCAGTACCTGTTCGATGCCATCGCGCAACCGGTTGCCGGTGCGTTCGATGCGCAGTGCGATCCAGCGGGCCACCAACAGTTGTAACACCAGGGCGACCACAATGATCGACATGACCCGGTTGATCAGGCCGTTGCGAAAGGTGTTGATGGGAGAGGGGTCCACCGGACGGCCGACCCACAGGGGGCCGGAATCCTCGGTGGTGAACAGCGGCACCCAGATGATCTGCTGGCCCTGACCCTCCCAGAGGGCAAGTTTTCCCTTCTGAAACAGTTCCTTGAGGCCCTTAAAGTCTTGCAGAGCCCGGTCCGTATGGTCACCGTGCAGCCGGTCTTCAAGATAAGCCCCGTCATGGGTGACCCAGAGTGTGTTGCGGTAGGCCCGGGCCATACCTCCCACATCGATATTGATCACCACCGCGCCCAGGGGGGTGATGCGCTTGTTGTTATCCGGACCCAGAATGGGGCTGATCATGCGCAGGGTCATGAAACGGCGCGGATCCGTATGCCCGGCTTGAGGGTTGAGACTGATCTTGCTGGCCGCCACCCGACCGAACTCCTGTTGCACGTTGCGGTTGAAAAACTCCTCGGAGGGCATGTCGGGCCGTGTGGTAGTAGGTTCCCATTGATGGGTGCGGGGGTTGAGTTCCAGCCAGTAACGGGGCTTGCCCTTCAGATCGAGAAACAGAATCTGGATGATGTCCTGATGATCCCGCAGGATCTGGTTGATCCATTTGGTGTAGCGTACCCGGGCCTGATCGATCTGGGTGTGATCGACGTCCTTATCCTCCTCCTGCTGTTGACCCAGAACCAGCCCGGGTTCCGGTAGTTTGGCCAGCAACCGCAGCATCTCATGACGACTGGCGAGATGCTCGTCCAGGTCGCGGAAATCCGCTCTGAGGTTCTGCAGGTAGGCCTTGTGATAGAAGAACTCGAGCCGTTCCAGTACGTAGGGCAGGTTGGTCACCACCAGGGCGACCAGAGGAGCAAAACCGAACAGAAATAACAGTAAGAGGATCTTGGTCCGCAGTTTCATGGGTTTATACCCACCGCAAATCGGGTCTGTCGCCTTGGGGCGTCCGACTGATCAGTTCATCGATGCGATCAGTTCCAGCACCTGCGCGGCATGCCCCTTAGGTTTTACATCATAGAGCGCATGACGAATGATACCGCTTTTATCGATGATAAAGGTGGAGCGCAATATGCCCATGCGTTTTTCGCCGTTTTTCTCTCTTTCGCGCCACACGTCGTAGGCTTGGCACACCTCCCCATCCGTATCGGCCAGCAGTTGCACGGTCAGGCCATGCTTGTCCCGAAACGCCGCATGGCTGACACAGTCATCCCGGCTGATCCCCAGTACCTGGGTTTGGTACCGGGCGAAGTCGTCGATCAGGTCGGAGAGTTCCACGGCCTCAATGGTGCAGCCGGTGGTATCGTCCTTGGGGTAGAAATAGAGCACCAGAACCTTGTCGTTGACGAACTGCTCGGAGGAGATGGGATGCATATCGGCATCGGGCAGTTCGAATGGGGGCGCTTTGTCGCCGGGGTTGAGCATGATTACTCCTGTGTAATTGTTATCTTTGTGGGTCGTTTCCGCCGAAGTGCGGTTAGCCTCGGCCTTCAATCTGGAAGATAGATGACTCTCCTGAGTTCGGTCAACCATCTGTTTTCGGGAGCAGGGATATCTTGCGTGCGGCTAGGGCATATACCGTGTTTATTGCACTCTATTTTCCTGCAATGTTGTTGATCATTTTGGGATTGGGGTTATTTTTTTGTGTGTAAACAGTTGCTTGCGAGTGAAGCGTCGAGATTGTGAAAAATTCACATCTGGGGCTGAGGAAGCTACCGGATAGTAGGCACGGGCAAGGTTTGGTAGCATAATGGTTATCTTACCGAGGAGCTCTTTGTTTCAGACGCCGAGAAAAGTCGTCATCCGCCTTGCGCGGTGTGTGTTCGTGGTTAGGGATGACAGCCGGCGCATGCGGGAATGCAGAGTCAAGAAATAGGCCATAAGACATGTACGATGATTTTTACAAGCTCACTGGCAAACCGTTCCAGCTGACGCCCGATCACAAATTCTTTTTTAACAGCAAAGGCCACAACCGGGCCATGGCCTATCTGCGTTACGGCTTGGAGCAGGGGGAAGGTTTCATCGTGATTACCGGTGGAATCGGTACCGGCAAAACCACCCTGGTGCGCAATCTGTTCGACGAGTTGAGCAACATGAACGTCATGGCTGCCCAGCTGGTGACCACTCAGGTCGATCCCGACGATATGTTGCGGATGGTGTGCGCCTCCTTCGGCCTCGCCCATGAGGGGCTCAACAAGGCCACGCTGCTGCATAATCTGGAAGCGATTGCCCGCGCCCGGCATGCGGAAGGCAAGCAGATGCTGCTGGTGGTCGACGAGGCCCAGAACCTGCCGCCTCGCTCCGTGGAGGAGCTGCGCATGCTCTCCAACTTTCAGGTCAACAACAAGGCCCTGGTGCAGACCTTCCTGCTGGGACAGGAGGAGTTCAAGCGCACCCTGCAGAGTCCGGGTATGGAACAGGTGCGCCAGCGCATCATCGCCTCCTACCATCTTGATCCCCTGAGTCCGGATGAGACGGAAAAATACATTCTGCACCGTCTGCAACTGGTGGGCTGGAAGGACGATCCGGGGTTCGGTGACGGAGTCTTCAAGATGATCTACGAATTCACCGGGGGTGTGCCCCGGCGAATCAATGCCATGTGCGATCGTCTGATGCTGTTTGGCTGCCTGGAAGAGCTGCATGTCCTGGAAAAAGAGGCGGTGCTTTCCGTGATGCACGAGTTGGAGCAGGAGGTCAGCTTCGATCCTCCCGTGGACGATACTCAGCAGGCGCCCCAACTCGCCTCGGTGTCACCGATTCATACAGCGGGTGGGAAAGGTCAGGCGGCGGCCACCAAGGAAGTGCCCCAGACCGTGGCCCATGCCGAAGAACTCGTGTATCGCATTCAGGATCTGGAAAAGGAGATCAGCAGTCTGAAGAAGACCCTGCGTAACGAGCAGAAGCTGCTGCGCAAGGCGATCCTGCTGCAGATGGATCTGGACGAGTACGAGGATATCGACTAGTCGAGAGAGGGACCGAGTATCGCCTCAACCATCTCGAATCCCCGGGCTTCCAGGGCCTCCGAAATGTCTTCCCAGCGATAGTCGAGGTTACTCTCCTCGGCCTGGGCAATGATTCCGGTGGCGAAACGATAGGCTTCGTTACGGTCGAGGTCTTGAGGGACCCGGACCAGGCGAATCTGTTCCGGCCTGGCGCTGGGTAAAACCATCAGTGTTTCATTCATGTGTCACTCGGCTTCGCGCATTAAGAAGACACCACACTAGCTCACAACCCCTCGGGAATCAATCCGGCAGGACGGCCGGGTTCTGCTGACTCGCCTTTTCGAGGATTGTGGCAATCCGCGCCGCGTCGACAGGCTTTGAGTAGAAGTAGCCCTGCGCCTCGTCGCACCCCATGTTTTTGACGAAGTCGCGTTGACGCTTGTTTTCCACCCCCTCGGCGAGAATTCTCAACCCCAGGCTCTGTCCCATGCGGATCACCGTGCGGATGATGCTGCGATCGTCTTCATCGGTCTCGATGTCACGAATGAAGGACTGGTCGATTTTCAGAGTTGTCACGGGCAGGTGTTTGAGCCGGTAGAGGGAGGATTCACCGGTACCGAAATCGTCGATGGAGAGGGTGAATCCCAGATCCACCAACTGACGCCAGAGGGGATCGTCGAAGGGCTTTTCCAGGATGCCGTTTTCTGAGATTTCCAGATCCACATGATTCGGGCTGACCCCGGTGAGTTCAACGGTACGAAAGATCTGATCGTAGGCATCACTGCTGTTGAAGGTGAGGGTGTCGATGTTGATTGCCAGGCGGCCCGGATTGAGTCCCTGATCCAGCCAGCCCAGCATCTGATCGCAGGATGCGTTGATCACCCAGTTGGTAACGTCACGCATCACCCCGGCATCGTGGGCAACGCTGAGAAACTCACCCGCGTTGAGCAGTCCCCGCTGGGGATGCTGCCAGTAGAGCAGGGCCTCGACGCCGACGATCCGGTCGTCGTTCAGGTCGATCTTGGGCTGATAGCGCAACAGAAACTCTTCGTTGAGCAAGGCGCTGTGCAGATCGATCTCCAGTTTGAAGCGGTTGTGTTCCCGTTTGGCCATCGCCTCGGTGAAGTAATGAAAGCCGTTACGGCCTTCGCGTTTGGCCATGTACATGGCGGAATCCGCGTTTTTCAACAAGGTGTTGGCATCCCGGCCGTCTTCCGGGTAGACCGCGATACCGATACTGGTGGTGACATGCAGCACATGGGGATCGAGGGAGATGGGCTGACCCAGCAGGCTGACGATTTTGCGCGCCACTCGGGCGGGGGCGTTGTCCTGGCGGATGTCCTCAAGCAGTACGATGAACTCGTCACCCCCCAGGCGGGCGACCACGTCGTCGGCCCGTACCGCCTGGTCCAGGCGATTCGCGATCTCCACAAGCAGCTGGTCGCCGAACTGGTGGCCCAGGGTGTCATTGATCTTCTTGAACCGATCCAGATCGAGATACAGCAGGGCGCAGCGGCTGCTTTGCCGCTCCGCATGCGCCAGGGTACGTTCGAACATCTCGAGAAATGCCACCCGGTTATGCAACTGGGTGAGGGGGTCGGTGTAGGCGAGTTTGTGCAGTTGCTGCTCCTGGTTGCGTTTCTCGGTGATGTCGGTGAAGGTGGCGACATAGTCGGTGACATTGCCCTGTTCATCGGTGACACGGGTGATGCGCAGAAACTCGGGATAGATCTGACCGTTCTTACGCCGGTTCCAGATCTCGCCTTCCCAGTGCCCCTCGATGATCAACTGCTTCCACAGACTGCTATAGAAGGCTTTGTCGTGACGGCCCGATTTGAGTATGTCGGGTTTCTTTCCCAGGACTTCCGCCTCGCTGTATCCGGTGATTTCACAAAAGGCGGAATTGACCGTTTCGATGTATCCGTCCGGCCGGGTCACCATCACCCCTTCTGCCAGGGTACTGAGCGCGACTTCGCTGCGCTGCTGTCTTTTCTGCACCTCATACTCCCGGGTGATGTCACGGAACAACACCACCGAGCCGGACAGGCCGCTCGCCGTCCAGAAGGGTGAACTGAGCACACCGACCCGGATCACGCTGCCGTCGCGGCAGCGGAAATGTTCGTCGTCGCACTGATACTGTTCGCCGCGCATGGTGTGCTGTAACAGGGGATACTCGGAAAGCGACAGGGGTTTGCCGTCCGCATGGCAGTGAAACAGTTTGTGAGCAGCCTGGCCGTTGAGTTGCTGCTTCGAATAATCGAGTATCTGGCAGGCGGCCGGATTGATGTAGAGGATCTTTCCCGAGGTATCCAGCACGTACATGCCTTCCGCCATATGGTCACTGACGGTGCGCAGCCGCTGGGTGGTTTGTAACCAGTGGTGAAAGGTATACAGGGCGAAGATGATCAGTGAGGAGCCCAGAAGGAAGGCTGTCCAGTAGGTTCTTCTCAGTTGATGGGTGGCTGTAAGCTGCGAAATGGTGAGGATGTAGCCGCGCTTGCGCATCTGGCTGTCGGGTACGACGTTCAGATTCACAGCGTAGCAGGCCTCACCGGTCAGGCAGATTTCGCGGGACAGGTCAGTCCCCTGTGCGAGCGCCGACTGAATCTGCGGGTTGCTGCGCAGTTGGTGTTTAATGCGTGTCAAGGCGGAGCCGGTGAGACGACTGTCCTCACCGCCAATGCTCAGGTAGTCCGGATGAATGGCGGAGTTATGCAGGGGTGTCGAGGTCTGCCCGTACAGATGTCGGGATTTGGCGAAAGGCACCCGATCCAGGAGCAGCTCAAAATGGACCTCAGGCTCCAGGGATTGATGCATGGCATCCCGGATGGCCTCAAAAGGCACGCCAAAGTCCACTGCGCCGATGATGCGCCCGCCGGAAGAGATGGGAAAGGCGAAAAAATAACAAGGACAAAGGGGGTCGTTCTCGAACAGGCTCGCCTGGGGGTAGCCGGCGAGCACCTGTCTCAGCATGGGGCGGGTTGCGAGCAGGTCCTGTTCCGGCAGATCCGGCTTTGAGAGGTGCAGCAGCGAGTGCCCGTTGGGCAGAACAAACTGCAGGGTACGCACCCCCTTGCCTGTGAGTCGGGAAAAGGTGGCCTGGTAACGGTCGAGGAGTTGGCTGCGGATCTGTTCACGTCCCTCGGTGTCCGTGTGTGTGGCCTTAATGAGCAGGTCCGCGGTTGATGGCAGCTCAAAGCGCTCCCCGTGAATCACCTCGAGCATGCGTTGGTAGCTGTCGAGAGCACTGCTAAGAGCGGTCTGCTGCATGTGCTCGAAGATGAGTAGATGGTGTTCGATATCGCGCCAGTAATTGAACAGAAGAATGGAGGCTTCCAGGCCGATGAGCAGGGACAGGGAGACGAAAAACCGCAGTACCTTCAAAGTGTGCGCCCCCGTCCCGCGGGCGCCCTGTGTGGTGGGTGAACGGGATTTGGGAGCAGCGGTTGGGTTGTGACCGGCTGCGGTTCAGAAGCGGTGTCTGCCGGGCCAGTCTGTCGGACCGGTGTTGGCGCGTGTCCTGCGCAAAGGTTCGTTGGCGTCATCAATACGAGAGTCCCCTTCTCCGTCCATTTGATCGACGGGTTCCGAATCTGCCGGATCTTGAATAAATATACAAAATGTCCAAACCCGGTCCGCCCCAGAGCGGACCGGGTTTATTCTAGCATGATGATATTAAGCTGTTTCCGGGTGCATTGGTATTCGGTGAGAAAACGCCACGAAGTTGCTGACAACCGCTCAAAACTGATCCTCGGCCACCCCGAAGCTGTCGGGAGAGGCCACTCCGTCGGTGTCGGAGAGACGAATCTTGAGTGACAGATTGTTGCGGGAGTCGGCATTGGCCAGCGCCTCCTCAAGGGAGATCATGTTCTCTTTGTAGAGTTTGTACAGGGATTGGTCGAAGGTCTGCATGCCGCGCTCATTACCCTGTTCCATGACCTCCTTGATGGTGTGGATGTCGCCCTTCTGAATCAGTTCGGAGATGTAGGTGGTCAGCAGCAGGATCTCGACTGCGGGTATCCGTTGGCCGTTGACCCCCTTCACAAGGCGTTGCGAGATCACGGCTTTTAGGTTCAGGGACAGGTCCATGTAGAGCTGCTGATGGGCAGAGTCCGGGAAGAAGTTGATGATCCGGTCGAGGGCCTGGTTGGCGTTGTTGGCATGCAGGGTCGAGAGGCACAGATGACCGGTTTCCGCATAGGCGATGGCGTGCTGCATGGTGTACATCTCGCGGATCTCACCGATCTGGATCACATCCGGAGCCTCGCGCATGGCGTTTTTCAAGGCGTTTTCATAGGAGATGGTGTCGAGTCCCACCTCCCGTTGGTCCACCACCGATTTCTTGTGAGTGTAGAGGTATTCGATGGGGTCCTCGATGGTAAGGATGTGTCCGGTGCGGTTCTGGTTGCGGTGTTCGATCATTGAGGCCAGGGTGGTCGATTTACCCGACCCGGTGGCGCCCACTACCAGGATCAGGCCCCGGGGCTCCATGATCAGCTCTTTGAGGATGACCGGGAGGTTGAGTTTTTCCACTGGGGGAATCACCCCCTTGATGTAGCGGATGACCATGGCCGCGTCGCCCCGCTGGCGGTAGACATTGACCCGGAAACGCCCCAGGTTGCTGATCGAGATCGCCAGGTTGCACTCGAAGGTCGCTTCGTATTCCTTGATCTGGTCATCACTCATGATGCCGTAGGCCAGTTTACGTACCTGACCGGTCTGAAGCGGCGATGTGCCGATCGGGCGGGTTTCGCCTTCAGCCTTTAAATGGGGTGCTGCGCCGGTACTGAAGAACAGATCGGAGCCGTTTTTTTGCACCATGAGCTTGAGATAGGGCACGATATCCATCAATCATCTCCTCCTGGGTTTCGATTCTGGGCCGTATCGCTGAATGTTTCATTTCATCCCTCCCTATCGGCCGTTCTTTCCAAGAATGTAGTCGAAAAATGAGTTGCTGAGGAATCGTGCCGTCCTGAACAAGGCAATAGATGGTTTCAAGCGGACTAGAGGCAGTACGGTTCTTATGCGTGGTGGGTGAATGGAGGGTGATTTTGTGATCGGTTTCATGTATTTTCCAGGCTCGTGATTCGCCAGGGAGCAGGCGCATGCCTGGCTGATCGCGAGTTAGCCAGTCACAATAAAAGGAATTGATAATGAATCGTTTTAGAATCCTGTTTCTCTCACTATGTCTTCTCGGATCCGCCTTTGTCGAAGCGGCCACATCTCGCTATGAAGTGGACCTGCCCAACTCCTCCAGCCATTTTCAGTTTCCCGGTCTGGAGTTGAATGGGGTTTCCAAGATCAATCTGACGCTCAGCACTTCGCTTACCGCACCCGAATATCAACTCGATCGATTGGAGCTTGTGTTTTCACAGGCCAACAATCTGATCGTTAACAATTTCAAGCGGGAGCCAGGCGGATCGGTATATTATGCCACGGTGAATAACAGATGGGTGTTTCGCCGCTTGATTGTGGAGGCCAGGTTACCAACCTCGAAACCTTTGACCGGTGATCAGATCGAGGTATCCGTGTATGTCGCGACCGCCGACTTCTTCACCAACACCCCCCAACCGCCTCTGGGTGAGTTATTGGTGACCGCCAACGGCATGCTGACGGATGTCACACCCAATCCCGTGGCGGATACTCATTGGATGAAAGTGGATAACGAAGGCCTGAGCATGAAGCTCTTTCAACGCGCGGAAATCAATCAGCAGGGGGCCAATCCCGGTGAGGGGTTCAAATTGACGCTGAACTGGATGGGGCAGGGCGAGCGGACGGTGTATCTGTCGGTGCCTTTTGGCACCCAGGACTATAATCGGTTCAAGGCGGTTACCTTGATCGTCACCCCTATCAGTGGTCCGGATGGTGAGGAGTATCAACTCGAAATCGCCTATGAGGATGACACAGGATACCGGGAGACCTACCCTGCTGGGGATCTCCGGATGATTCTGAATCAGGCGTATCAGCTTTGATTACTGTTCAGTGATACGAGTGTGCCCCGCCATAGATTCAGTGACGGGGTACACTAAATATCAGGGCATTCCACTACACGGGACTCTTGACGGATACGATGGGAGGGGCGTCGGGGGCCTGTGAATGGCCGCTCAGGCGACCATCTCCACCATTTCGAAATCCGCTTTGCCGACACCGCATTCCGGACACTCCCAGTCATTGGGAATGTCGTCCCAGCGGGTGCCCGCAACGATACCTTCTTCGGGCAGTCCCTCGGCTTCGTCGTAAATGAACCCGCATACAATACACTGAAATTTCTTCATGGCCGTTCCCGCGTTATACCTAAGTAAATAGCTTGGTATTTGACCAGGATAGTCTGAGTTTCCCCGTGACGCCACCCCTGAAAATCTGGGGAATCAAGTCCGGGAGTTTCGTGTGCGGGGGGGTTCCGGCCTTCTCAATCATACTCTGAGGCACGTCGTGCATCGCCGCGCACCTTGTCCGCGGGATAACGGGATTCGTTGATCGCGATCTTGCGCTCGACCGCATCGATGAGGTCGATGTCCAGGCGTTCGGCGCAGCGGATCAGATAGATAAGAATGTCCGCCATCTCGAGGGCGACTTCGTTCAGTTTCTCCTCGGGCAGGTCCATGCTCTGCTCCGGGGTCAGCCATTGGAAATGCTCCACCAGTTCGGCGCATTCGGCAATCATTGCCATGGCGAGATTCTTGGGAGTATGGAACTGTTCCCAATCACGGGCCTGGGCGAAGGCCTTGAGACGCTGATTGAGGTTTTCCAAGCTGTCTTGAGTCATATCGGTTGTTCCAGGGGGACTTCAGAGTGCGATGATCGCACATTATCACCGTAACCGATCGATATCTAGAAACCGTAAAAAGAGGGTGAGGAGCCTGTATTAGGAAAAAAACCTCAAGAAAATTGTGGTTATGCCGAGATAGTTGTTTAACGTTCCATAAAACAATAATCACAGAGTCTGACATGAATACCATGTCGGTAATTATCTATACCCGGTAGCAAGCGCCATGGGCGGCTTTGCCGGTATTTCGCGATGGTTGAGACATTTTTATCTTAAGTTTCGGATTCGCAGTCCAGGGTCCCGATTCGGGATCGTTTGTGTCGGAATTTGAACTCCGAAACCTAAGTAAAAAAGATTCGAATTGGTGTCGTCAATATTTTTTAATCGCTTGGTTCTGTGGCACTTGAGTCGAATGCGCAGAACCCGGGAGCAGTGCTTATCATGAAGATCTTGAGACGTCTTTCCCTGAAAATAAAAATCCTGGTTGCGCCCCTTTTTATCAGTCTCTTCGTACTCAGTTACCTGGCTTACAGTTATTCGGTTGGCATGCGTAACGCCAGCGACATCCGTGAACTCAAGGAAAATCGCTTCATCGTTGTTGACCTTGCGGTGACCAATGTGGGTTTGCTGGATAAGATCACCGATATGTTGAACTCCGGAACCTCTGCCGGGGAAGTTGAAATGATCCATGCCACGGATGCTCTGGCCTCCGAGATCCGAGACAATCTCAAGGCGATCCAGACCCGTTCCCCAAAGGATGAAGCGGTTCTGAGAGGGTTGCTCAAGACCTTCGATGACTACTTTGAGGTGGCCAAGCACATCTCCCTCGCAATGGTTTCGGGTGATGCGGATTTCAGTCAGTTACAGAATGACATATCTCGCATGACCGAGAGCCTCGATAAGTCAAAGCAGGGGCTTGCCGCCTATAAACAGAGTTCCAAAGAGGATTTTGTGTCGGATATGGAGGCGACCTCGTCCACGGCGAACCAAGCCATCAAATTGGGCATCATCAGTGGTTTCGTGGCGATTGTGTTTGCCATTGCGTTATCCCATTTTGTCGCCGGTTCGATTAAGAAAAGCATGGATGAAGTGGTGAACTCACTGCGTGAAATCGCCGAAGGCGGCGGCGATCTGAGAGGAAGAATTCCACAAAAGACCGAAGATGAAATCGGAACTCTGGTGAAATGGTTCAACACTTTTGTGGGAAAACTTCAATCGATCATCACCAAACTGGTGGATGACGTAGCGCGCCTTGAAGCCATGGCGAAGGAGATGGAGCAGGTCGAGGCGATGACGGAACATCTGTTGGTGGATGAGCGCCAGCGCATTCTGGATGTTACCGACCAGGTCAGGATCATTGCCGAGCAGGCGGGTCAGGTTGCGGACAACGCCTCGTCCGCGGCGAATTCCTCGCAGGAGGTGAGAACCCTCGCGAACCAGGGTAAGGAGTCGGTGGGTACGACCATTCAGCATATCGAATCCCTGGCCAAGCAGATCGACTCGGCAGTGGAGGCCACTCACCAGATCGAGAAGGACGGTAACAATATCAGTTCTGTCGTCCAGACAATCAAGGATATTGCGGATCAAACCAATCTTTTGGCGCTGAATGCAGCGATTGAAGCCGCCCGGGCTGGGGAGCAGGGACGTGGTTTTGCAGTCGTTGCCGATGAAGTGCGCGGGCTGGCGGAAAAAACCAAGAACGCCACGATCGAGGTCTATCAGACCATGGAGACCCTGATGGGCAGCACCAAGACCATTGTCTCCGTGGTCAGCGAAAGCCAGACCAAAGCCGAGACTTCCGTCAATCGGGTTCAGGAAACCGGCCAAATGCTGGAGGTCATGCTATCGCAGTTCGATGTGATGTCGGAGATGAACGGACGAATCGCTTCACATACCGACGACCAGCGCAAAGTGGCTGATGGGGTCAACAACAGCTCTGAGGAGTTGAGCCGTATCTCCGGGCAGGTTTCCGGATTGTCCAGTCAAACCGGTGAGATCATCCGTCAGGTTGCCGAGTTGTCACTGGATATCAAGCATCTGTCGGAACAGTTTCAAGTCTGATTCCAACACACCTATTACGTAGTTAGGGGAGAGTTCATGAACAGATATCAAGGGTTCGTCATGGCCGTAACACTCGGCTTCGCATCTTCGGTTCCCGCCGCGGCCGACCTCGGACATGGGGTCAGCTTCAAGGCATTTGGTACGCTGGGTGCCGTAACCAGCGACAACGATGAGGCGGATTACATCACCAGTACGCATACACAGCCCGTCGGTGCGGGCCGCAGCGATGATGTCAGTTACAAAGTGGATTCGAAGCTGGGTGCCCAATTGGACTGGCAGGCCACGGAGCAATTGAGTCTGTCGACCCAGTTATTATCGAAGCAGTTTGAAGATAAAACCTGGACCCCAAGAATCGAAGCGGCATTTGTGAAGTATCAGGCGACTTCCGATTTGGGAGTGCGTGGCGGGCGTATCCGGCCATCGGTGTACATGCTGTCCGATTTTCTCGATGTGAACTATGCGAATGCCTGGGTGAGACCTCCAGTCGAGCACTACGGCGTGATGCCTTTCAGCTATATGGATGGCGTCGATCTGTTGTGGCGATCTCAGACAGGGGACATCTCCTGGTTGATCCAGCCGTATGTGGGAACCATAGAGGTGGATACAGCGGTCGATACAGCTATCGATAACAATATCGCCGGTATCAGTACGACGGCAAGTCAGGGTGACTGGTCCCTGCGCTTGGGATACATGCGCGATCAGTTTCAATTTACCGGTACGCCGATAGATCAGATGCTGATGGGACTTGACGGACTGTGCGTTATGGATCAAGTGGCCTGCGAACTGGCGGATGATCTTCGCGGAGACGATGCGATATCCGATTACATTTCACTGGGGGCAAGTTGGGATAACGGCGATTATTTTGTCTCCGGCGAGTTCGCCAAGGTTCTTTTCGATGTGGATTTCGTACCTGAAATGCACTCGTATTATCTATCCGGCGGCGCGCGTTTCGATTCATGGACGCCTTATCTGACCTATTCGAGATTTGAAATCGACTCTTCCGCAACCTACAGCGGAAGTGAGAATGCCATGACCAATGGGATGGTTACCGCCATGCGAAACAGCAATATGCAGGGACAGCATAGTGTTACCCTGGGTGTCCGCTATGACTTTATGCCTAATCTGGCGCTCAAGGCGCAATGGGATCATGTGACGACGGATTGTAATGATGGACAAGCGGGTACATGCGGGGGCATGTTTGCGGAAAAGTCGCAAGAGTTTGTAGATGAATCGCAGGATATCGATGTCATCAGTGTTTCTGTCGATTTTGTTTTCTAGTGGTACGGGAGAAAGTCATGAAACTGATAGACAAGTCCCTTCTCATTGCGCTGTTCATGTTATTCGTTACGTCGGCCGAAGCCGGGGTTGTAGTGGTTGTCGGAGCATCCTCAAGCCTGGGTGAACTGAGCCAGGACCAGGTGGCAGGTATTTTTCTCGGAAAAACCTCCAAGTTTCCCGATGGCAGCAAGGCCGTGCCGATTGATCAAGAGGACGGCGCTGATGCGCGTGCCGATTTCTATAAACAGGTGACGGGGAAAAGCAGCAGTCAATTGAAGTCATACTGGTCCAAACTGATCTTTTCCGGAAAAGGTCAGCCGCCCAAGCAGGTAAAGGGTGACGCGGAAGTCATCCAATCAATCAATGCGAATCCTGGTCAAATCGGATACCTGGGAGAGGAAGCGGTGGATGATTCCGTAAAGGTTATCTACAAGCCCTAGTGCACCTTATCTTGAGAAGCGCCGGTACTCAGTCAATCGCGGCCAGCGGCCGCTCCCACATGATGAGTTCAATGGCGTTGCCATCCGGGTCACGGCAGAAAAGGGCCGGGCGACCCGACCGGCTGAGGCTGAAGCTTTGTCCCGCGGAGGCAAGGCGGGTTTTGATCGCGTCCAGGTCCGCCACCTGGAAGGCGGTGTGCCGGTCCCGTCCGCCGTGTTCCGGTCGTCCTGTTACGGGGTCGGGATTGGGCAGTTCGAGCAGATGGATCTGCTGATCGCCCGCATTCAACCAGGCCCCGGGAAATCCCAGGTCGGGCCGATGCTCGTCAACTTCCAGACCCAGAATGTCACGGTAAAATTCCAGCGAACGCCGGGTGTCGGCGACGATGAGGCTGACATGGTGCAACCGGATCATGCCGTGCCGAGTCGTTGTCGGGCCCTGCCGATGGCCTTGCGCACCTGTTCCGGAGCGGTGCCGCCGATGTGGTTGCGTGCGGCCACCGAACCCTCGAGGGTCAGTACCTCGAATACGTCGGAATCGATCTGATCCGAAAAACCCTGCAGCTCTTTCAGGGTCATCTCCGAAAGATCCCGGTTTTCCGCCACCCCGAAGGCCACCGCCTTGCCAACGATCTCGTGGGCGTCGCGAAAGGGAATGCCCTTGCGCACCAAGTAGTCCGCCAGATCGGTGGCGGTGGCGAAGCCCTGCATGGCGGCCCGGCGCATCGCCTCCTTGCGGCAGCTGATGGCGGGAATCATGGCGGCGAAGATCTTCAGCGAACCCTTGAGGTTGTCGACGGTGTCGAACAGGGGCTCTTTGTCCTCCTGGTTGTCCTTGTTATAGGCCAGGGGCTGGCCTTTCATCAGAGTCAGCAGGCCGATCAGGTGGCCGTAGATGCGTCCGGTCTTGCCACGGATCAGTTCGGGAACGTCCGGATTCTTCTTTTGCGGCATGATCGAGGAGCCGGTGCAGAAGCTGTCGGAGAGTTCGACGAAGCCGAACTGGGCGGAGGACCAGATGATCAGCTCTTCGGAGCAGCGCGACAGGTGCATCATCAGGATGCTGGCCGCGGCGCAGAATTCGATGGCGAAGTCCCGGTCGGAGACCGCGTCGAGGGAGTTTTCCGCCGGGGCGCTGAAACCGAGCAGTTCGGCGCTCAGGTGGCGGTCGATGGGGTAGGTGGTGCCGGCCAGGGCGGCCGCTCCCAGGGGCATCACGTTAGCCCGGCGCTGTCCGTCCTCCAGGCGGGTGCGGTCCCGCTCGAGCATCTCGAACCAGGCCATCAGATGGTGGCCGAAGGTGATCGGCTGGGCGGTCTGCAGATGGGTGAATCCGGGCAGAATGGTGTCGGCCTCCTGCTCCGCCTTGTCCAGCAGGGCAATCTGCAGCCCGCGGATCGCCCTGATCAACTCGTCCACCTCGTCACGCAGCCACAGGCGGATGTCGGTGGCCACCTGGTCGTTGCGGGAGCGACCGGTGTGCAACTTTTTGCCCGCGTAGCCGATAGCCTCTGTGAGCGCGGATTCGATGTTCATGTGAACGTCTTCCAGGGCCACCGACCAGTTGAACTCGCCGTTGTCGATGCGGCTGCGGATCTGTTCCAGTCCGCGGATGATGTCGTCCCGTTCCTGATTACTCAGGATACCTTGCCGGGCCAGCATGCGGGCGTGGGCGATGGACCCCTGGATATCGTAGCGGTACAGTCGCCGGTCGAAATCCACCGAGGCGGTGAAGGCCTCGACGAAGGCATCGGTGGGTTCGTTGAAGCGCCCCGACCAGGGTTTTGCGGCCACGTGACTGTCGCTCATGAAGGGATATCCTGATGTTTGAGGTGTGAAAATCGCGCTGATTATAGCGCATGTTTCATGTTCAGAGTTCTGGGTAAAACCTGGGGCCTGGATGCCCTTATTGCTTACCCGGCAATTGCCGTCTTTATGTATAGTTCGTAAAAACAGGAGCGTAACCGGCCTATGTCCAAAACACCACCCGAGGAAGAGAAGGGATCCAGCCCTCCCGAACGGGTTAGTACGCTGTTTCTGCCGAATTTCTGCAACATCCGACCGGTGTTCGCCGTGGTGGTCATCAGCGAGCTGCTTGCCATCATCCTCACCCTGGCGGCCGTGGAGCGGATCTCCGGATTCTGGGAGTTGCTCAGTCCCTTGTCGATGCTGGTGCAATGGGTGGGACTGGGCAGTGCCGGGCTGTTGTGCGCCCTGAAAAAGCCCCTGGCCAGAATCGGTAACTGGGGCGCGGGGGCGAGTGCCTTCCTGATCCTGGTCGGTATGACGCTAATCGTATGTCTGCTGGTGGCCTGGCTGGATGAGACTCTGGGTCTGGCATTCTTCTCCGCGGAGAACCGTCAGGGATTGCTGATGCGGGCCCTGGGGATCAGCGCCATCGTCGGCGTGCTGGTGCTCCACTATCTCTATCTCCAGCACCTGTGGCGGCGTCAGGAGGAGGCGGAGAACAGTGCCCGGCTACAGGCGCTCTACTCCCGTATCCGTCCCCACTTCCTGTTCAACAGTATGAACACCATCGCCAGCCTGACCCGCACCGACCCGAAACTGGCCGAGGAGGTGGTTGAGGACTTGGCGGACCTGTTCCGGGTCTCCCTGGCGGATGCCGGACGACCCTCGACCCTGGGGCGTGAGCTGGAACTGGCACGCCAGTACCTGAGTATCGAGCACTACCGTCTGGGGGACCGTTTGGAAGTGGTTTGGGACCTCAACGAGCTGCCGGAGCAGGCGATGATTCCGCCTTTGATTCTGCAGCCCCTGCTGGAGAACGCGGTCTATCACGGCATCGAGCCCGCGGCCGGGGGCGGGCGCATTACCATTGCGGGCCACTACCGACGCAAACGGGTCAATCTGAGCATCCGCAACACCCTGCCCGCGGAGCATGAGTCGAGCCACCGCAAGGGCAACCAACTGGCCATGGAGAACATCCGCGCCCGTCTGGCGGGGGTTTTTGACCTGGAGGCGAGTCTTACCGAATCGATCGTTGAAGGGGAACATCAGGTCCGGCTGGTGTTTCCTCATCCCTGGTGGTGATGGGTGAGCGGGTTCCCGTTTCGAGGAACTCCCGATGACGGGAATGGCTGTGTTATTGGACAATGACTGGGAATGGGCCGGTCGGCTGAGAGGAGGCAGAGATCTTGAAGATATTGGTGGTGGATGACGAGGCACTGGCGAGACAGCGGCTGGTCTCTTTGATAGAGGAATTGGGAGCGCCCTACCAGGTGGTGGGTGAGGCGTCCCAGGGGGCCGAGGCGTTGCAGCGTTTCGAGGAACTCGAACCCGATCTGGTGCTGATGGACATTCGCATGCCGGGTATGGACGGACTCGAGGCCGCCCGGGGTCTTACCCGAACCGAAAATCCGCCGGCGGTGATCTTCACCACCGCCTACGAGGAGCATGCCCTGGAGGCGTTCGAATCGGCCGCTCAGGATTATCTGCTCAAACCGGTGCGCCGGGAACGCCTGCTGGAGGCCCTGACCCGGGCGCAGCGGCTCAATCGCACCCAGGTCAATCAGGTCCAGGAGGTACCCGAGGTACCCCAGATCTGCGCCAGTTTTCGGGGTGGGCTGACCACCCTGCCACTGGATCAGGTGCTCTATCTGAGGGCTGATTCCAAATACGTGATAGCGCGGCATCGGGATGGTGAACTGCTGCTGGAGGATAGTCTCAAGGCGCTGCAGGAGCGCTATGCCGACTGGCTGCTGCGGATTCACCGCAATGCTTTGGTGGTGCGGAGTCACCTGCGGGGGCTCGACCGGGATCCGGACGGGGTCTGCCGGGTGGTGCTCGAGGGGTGCGGGGATCGGCTCGAGGTGAGCCGGCGTCACCTGCCGGAGGTGCGGCGCATACTCCGGGGTAACAAGTCCGGTGAATGAGCCGGCGCTTTACGGCCGGATTCGAGTGACGCTCTTGCTGATACCTCTGATCTGGTTGTCCGGTTCGATGGGACTGGCCAAGGCCGCGTCGGTACCGAAGTTCGACGAGGTGGCGCCGCCTTTGATCGCACAAACCTGCTTTGCCTGTCACGGGCCCGGGGGGCAAAGCGTGGCGCCGGCGATACCCTCTCTGGCGGGTCTCCCCAGACGCTATCTGGTGGATGTGATGCAAGCCTATCGTTACGGTGGTCGCTTCAGCACCCTGATGGGGCGTCTGATGTCGGCCTATGACGACGCCGAGATCGAACGTCTGGCGGACTACTTCAGTCGTCAACCCTATCTCCCGCGCCACCAGGAGACCGACTGGAAGCGGCTGGACTGGGGGCGGCAGCTGCACCGCCGCTACTGCCGCGAGTGCCACGGTGATCCGCTCAATGAGCCGAAACCCGGGGTGCCGCCCCTGCACGGACGCTGGATGGACTATCTGCGCTGGACCCTGCAGGACTATCTGGTGGGGATCAATCAGGGGGATGATGAGATGAGCGGAGCGCTGGCGAGACTGGTCCGGATCCAGGGTAACGAGGGTCTGGAGGCGTTGTTGCACTATTATGGGCGGGGAAAGCCGTGAAAATTGCGTGATACCCCGGACAGGCTTTAGCATTAAGCGTTTAAGGGTCGCGGAAAAAATAAATTATCCCGAAATACGCAGGATTAATGCCTGCCTTCTAGGCGCAGCGCAGGGCCTATGCAACCGAAGCGGCAACAACGAAGGCGGGCATTGAGACAAGTAGTTTGGGATAATTTATTTTTTTTGCGACCCTAACCTGTCGTACAAACCCCGAGGTTTTCTGTCCATGTCTCAAGTCATCCGTATCGCCACCCGAAAATCCCCCCTCGCCATGTGGCAGGCGGAGCATGTTGCCGCGGCACTGAAAGCGGCCCATCCGGGGTTGCAGGTGGAGATCCACGGCATGAGCACCCAGGGGGACAAGATCCTCGACACCCCGCTGGCCAAGATCGGGGGCAAGGGGTTGTTCATCAAGGAGCTGGAACAGGGCATCCTGGACGGTCAGGCGGACATCGCGGTCCACTCCATGAAGGATGTTCCGGTGGAACTGCCCGAGGGTCTGCACCTGGCGGTGATCATGTCCCGGGAGGACCCCCGGGATGCTTTCGTCTCCAATCAGTACAGCGGTTTCGATGCCTTGCCGGAAGGGGCCTGCGTCGGTACCTCCAGCCTGCGTCGCCAGTCTCAGCTGGCGGAGCTGCGTCCCGACCTGGTGATCAAGTCCCTGCGCGGCAACGTGAACACCCGTCTGGCGAAGCTCGACGCCGGTGATTACGACGCCATCATTCTGGCCTCCGCCGGTTTGATCCGACTCGGATTTGAATCCCGGATCACCGCTTTTATCGGTCCCGAGCAGAGTCTGCCGGCGATTGGCCAGGGCGCGGTCGGGATCGAATGTCGGTGTGACGATGAGGCGGTCAATCGGTTGATCGCGCCCTTGCATGATGCTGAAACCGCTGTGTGCGTGAGGGCCGAACGGGCCATGAACGCCCGGCTCAACGGGGGCTGTCAGGTGCCGATCGCCGGATATGCGATGCTCGAGTCCGGCCATCTCTGGTTGCGGGGACTGGTGGGGGAGCCGGACGGTTCGCGTATCATCCGGGGTGAAGTGGAGGGTACGCCGGAGGAGGCGCAAAGCATGGGGGCGGGGCTCGCCGAGCGGTTGCTGGAATGGGGCGCCGCTGGCATTCTCGATGCGCTTTACGAGAGCCGCTGAAAGCGGGATCGGATCGGGTCGATGGACTGGGAGGTCGTAGAGTGGGCGATGCCGATATATGAGCTCTCGATGCTGGTCCTGCCGGTTATCGGGTTTGTCCTCTGGTATCGGCGGGTCAGGCGAGATGCGATCAGGAGGTCTCGTGCCTTAGGGCGATATGCCGTCCTCGTGACGGCCCCGGTCGTGTTCTACATTCTGTATATCCTCTTGATCGTTGGCATCGAGGAAGTCACTCATATCCCGCTGGCTACCGAGATGCTGGCAAGATACTTCTTCCCCCTGGTCGGGCTGGGACTGCTGATCACGTTAATCGCGATACTTGTGTTTGGCGTTACCCTGTTGTTTATCAGGCCCCGAAACATGGCGGCCCCGGATAAGGACCCTGTGTCACATGATGCCGGGCTGTGACCTGCAAGGCAGAGGGGTTTTGCTGACCCGTGCGGCCCACCAGGTCGAGGGACTGGTCCGGCTGATCGAGGCGCACCGGGGGCGGGCCGTAGTCTGGCCCGCCTTGGAGATCCGCGAAGCCGATGATTCGGCTTCCGCGCGGAGCCTGCTTGAACAGTCCTGGGATCTGATGATCTTCATCAGCCCCAACGCCGTGACCTTTGCCGCACGCCAGTGCCCCGCGGCGCTCTGGCGTACCGGATCGGTCGCCGCGGTGGGCGCCTCCACCGCAAAGGCGCTGCAACGGATGGGACGTCCCGTGGATTGGCTGCCGGATCGGGGTTACGACAGCGAAGGCCTGTTATCATTACCTCAACTGGCGTGTCCCGAGGGGCAGCGTATCCTGATCGTTCGCGGTGAAGGGGGGCGAGCGCTGCTGGGGGATACCCTGATCGATCGGGGCGCCCGGGTAAGCTATGCCGAGGTTTACCGGCGGGTGCGGCCGGATACCCCCGCGGGACCGCTTCTGAGCCGCTGGGCTGAAGATATCCAACTGGTTACGGTGACCAGTCTCGAAGTGTTGCACAACCTGGTTGCTATGCTTGGAGAGCCGGGTTGGGTATTGTTGTCAGGCACCCCGCTGGTGGTGATCAGTGAGCGCATGCGAGAGGCCGCGCGGACGCTGGGGTTTACCCGGGTGATTCTGGCGAAGGGCGCGGATGAGCCGTCGTTACTGGAGGCGATCTGCAAGTGGACGCAGGAGCCGCCATGAGGCCGGTCCGATGCGGAGCGGGCGTCGCGCAACGGCGGCGGGTTACCGGGTATACACCAAAAATTGTGACGCTATGAGAAATCGATGAACGAGCAACAGCAAACGGAACGGGACATCTACGAATCAGATGACGAGAGACAGGACGCGATTGAAGGCGAGGTGGAGGTGTTGGAACCCTCACCGGCCCAGCGTGGCAAAGGGCTACTACCCCTGGCGCTGGCCTCGCTGGCCCTGTTGATTGTATTCGGCGCCCTGTTCCTGGGTTATCGCTACTGGGTGGATCTCAAGGAGAACCTGTCCAACCTCGATCAGTCCCTGTCCCAGGCCGTTCAACAACAGGCTCAGCTGGCGCAGAAGCTCGATCAGGCGCGGGAGAATTTCGACCGCCAGCAGCAGGAGATCGCGACCCAGCGCGAGGCACTGAAGCAGCAGGCGGAACGCATCCGGGAAGAGAAAGCGGCCTCCAAGCAACAGAGCACTCAGTTGTATCGTTCCATGACCGATCTGCAAACCCGTCTGGGCGCCAGTGAAGGTCAATGGCGGGTGGCCGAGGCGGAGTATCTGATCCGTGTCGCCAACCAACGGCTCAACCTGATGGGGGATCCGGTCACCGCCCGGGAGGCTCTGAAGTCCGCCGATGAACGCCTGAGCGCCACCGCCGACCCCGCCTGGACCGGTGTGCGCGAGGTATTGGCTCGCGAAATGACCCAGCTCAAGGCCGTTCCCAACGTTGATTCGGCGGGGATCACCGCCGAGCTGACCGCCCTGTCCGAACAGGTCGACCAGTTGCCGTTGCTGGAGGACGGCGTGGTGCGCCTAGCCAGCGCCGGGGAACCGGCCGAGTCATCTGAAACGGCTGAGACCGGAACACAGAACGACCTGATGCGGATCCTCGACGACTTCTGGCAGGGATTCAAGTCGATGATGGTGGTGCGTCATCATGACCGCCCGGTCACCGCCATGCTGCCCCCGGAACAGCGCTACTTCCTGCTGCAGAACCTCAAGCTGAAGCTCGAAACCGCCAAGGCGGCGCTCATGGGGCGCAACCCGGAACTCTATCGGGACAACCTGGATGCCGCGGGACAATGGGTGAACGACTACTTCCAGCCCGCTGATCCCCGGGTTCAGGGTTTCATCACCCAGCTGCAGGCATTGGCCGGGCGGGATGTGGCCCCCGAGTTACCGGATATCTCCGGGTCCCTGCGCGCCCTGCAGGCCAGGCGCCAGTCCCTGAGCATGGAGGCACCCCAGTGAGAACCCTGCTCGCCGCGTTTTTCGCCCTGCTCGCCGCCGTGCTGCTCACCCTGTGGGTCAAGCACGACAACGGCTATGTGCTGATCGGCTATGGTCAGTGGACCGTTGAGGGGAGCCTTGCCCTGTTCGTCCTGGCCGGACTGGCCCTGTTCCTGCTGCTGTATGCCGCGATCCGGATGCTGTCGCGACTTTGGGGCGCCCCGGAGCAGCTCAAGTCCTGGCGTCAGAAGCGCCGTGGGCTACGCGCCCGTCAGGCACTCACCCGGGGTCTTGTGGAGATGGCGGAAGGCCGCTGGAAGGTGGCCGAACGCCATCTCACCCGTTATGCCGGCCAGTCCGAGACCCCGCTGCTCAACTATCTGGCGGCGGCCCGCGCGGCGCAGCTCCAGGGCGAGCATGAGCGACGTGACGACTACCTGCACCTGGCCCACGAAAGCATGCCGTCGGCGGATGTGGCGGTGGGTCTGACCCAGGCCGAACTGCAACTTGCTCACCAGCAGTATGAGCAGGCCCTGGCCTCATTGATGCACGTCCGCAGCCTCTCTCCCCGGCATGACTATGTAATGAAGCTGCTGAAAAAGCTCTACGAGAACCTGGGCGAGTGGCAGAAGCTCGAGGAGATGCTGCCGGATCTCAAGCGCCGTAAGGTGTTCACTGAGACGGAACTGCAAAGCCTGGAGGCCCGGGTGCACCGGGAGCGTCTGAAGCAGGAGTCCTCGCAACTCGAGCGGTTGGTCGGTTATTGGCAAGGCATGCCCCGAAACGTACGCCAGCACCCGGGCATCCTGCTCGACTACGCCCGTTATCTGATCGCCCTGGACGCCGGATCCCGGGTCGAGCCGCTGATCGTCAATGCCCTGCAGCGGGAATGGAGCTCCGAGCTGGTGGCAGTCTACGGCCGCATCGAGCTGGCCGACTCCTCCCATCAACTGGCCACCTCGGAGGCCTGGCTGGCGCAACATCCCGAGGACCCGGTATTGCTGCTCACCCTGGCGCGCCTGTCGTTGCTCAACAAGCTTTGGGGTAAGGCCCGCAGTTATCTCGAAGCGAGTATCGCCATCGGCCCCACCGCGGAATCCTACCAACAGCTGGGATTGCTCCTGGAGCGTCTGGGCGAGAACGACAAGGCCCGGCAGTGTTTCCGTGCCGGCCTGGAACTGGAACATGAAGAGCTGCAGAAAGCCCTGCCTCCAATCCAGAATCGGGCATCACTAATACCAAGTCGAGAGTCCCTGCCGCCCCCCTCCCTGGCCGAGAACATCTGAGGCGCTACACTACTTCAGATTCAGAGGTTCGTGGATCAAAATGGCTGAAAAGAAAATCGAAAAACAGCAGCTCTGCATCGGTCTGTACGTCAATCTGGACCTGCCCTGGATGGATCATCCCTTCCTCACCAGCAGTTTCAAGATTCGCTCCGAAAAGCAGCTCAGGACCCTGCGCGGCATGCGTCTGCCCAACCTGAGCTACGATCCGCAGAAAAGCGATACCCAGCCCATCCCCCTGAATGCGGCCGGGCCGATCGAGGAACCCCGGGAGTTGCCGGCCGACGATCCCCTCTGGGAGGAGAAGCGCAAGCGTATCGAGGTGCTGAAGGCGCGCCGCAGCAAGCTCAACCAGTCGGCGGGCCGATATGAAAAGTCCGTCGAATCGACCCGCAAGCTGATGAATCTGCTGTTCTCCGCACCGGAACAGGCGGTGCAGATGGCGGACGAGGTGGTCGGTGACATGGTCAACAATCTGACCCAGGATACCGATGTCACCATGCAATTGGTCAACCTCAAGAGCAAGAGTGAAAGCAGCTACTACCACTCATTGAATGTCACCGCGCTTTCCCTGGTGCTGGGGCGCAAACTGGGGCTCAACGATAAGCAGCTGCATATCCTGGGTCTCGGCGCCCTGTTCCACGATCTCGGTCACCAGCAGATACCCGGGCGCATCCTGCTCAAGAAGAAACCCCTGACCCCCCCCGAGATGAAGGTCTACCAGCGGCATCCTCAGCTGGGTGTCGAGATGGCGCGCAAGATCGGGGTACTGCCCGAGGAGGCGGTGACGATCATCGGTCAGCATCACGAGCGTCTCGATGGCAGTGGTTATCCCAAAGGGTTGAAACAGGAGGTGGGTCAGCTCACGCGCATCGTGGCCATCGTCGATCATTACGATGAGCTTTGCAATCACACCAATCCTGAGTTGTCCATGTCACCCTACGAAACGGTCTCCCGCATGTACAGCAAGGAGTTGCAACAGTTCGACAAGACCATCCTCACCACTTTCATCGCTAATCTCGGGGTCTATCCGCCGGGAACCGTAGTGCGTCTTTCGGATCGACGGATCGCTTGTGTGGTCACCATCAATGCCCAGGATCTGTTGAGACCCAACGTGCTGGTCTACGAGCCGGAGATTCCAAAAGAGGAGGCGTTGATCCTCGATCTGGTCGAGGAGGAACTCAGTATCGCGGAAAGCTGCCGTCGCGCGGAACTCACCCCCGCGGTACTGAACTATCTCAACCTGTCGGAATACGTGACCTACTTCTTTGATCATGTGTCCGATCTGGAAACCGTCAAATCCTGACCTGAATCTTTGCCTTTTTCCTTAGGTAATGGAGCTGTCCTGGTGTCAGGTTGCATTCCAAATTTGTGTCTTTTGTTTCGTGCTGTTCAGATGAAATAGGCCTGGTTTTTATTGGTTATTGTTTAAATAAATAATCTGTGTCAATGATCATATTTTGCTCAGAAGTTACAGGATAATTTCTTGCATGCTGTTACGGATTGGAGCAACCTGACCGCGTTGTTTTAGAGATTAATTTCGCCTCCGGAGAAGCAGTATGGCCGGTGTGGATAGCAAGCAATTTCTTGAACGCTTCATGGAATATAACGCCATGATGCCGTCGGCAGGCAACCGTCAATCCTATAAAACCCCGGATTTGCAATGAGCATTCTGCAAGCCAATCGGCAACTGCGAATCAATACGCCTCTAGGTGCAAACAAACTGCTGCTGTTCCAACTTCAGGCGTATGATGAACTGGGTCGGTTGTTCGAATATCAGGCCGATTTGCTGAGTGAGGAGGACGCCATCGTCCTGGATGACATGCTCGGCCAGCGGGTGGATATCGAGCTCGGGCTGACCAGCGGCGGTCTGCGCCACTTCAATGCCTTCGTCAGCCGCTTCACCCAGGTAGGCGTGGTGGGTGATCTGTTTCACTACCAGGCCGTGCTGAATCCCTGGCCCTGGTTCCTGACGCTCACCAGCGACTGCCGGATCTACCAGAATCTCACGGTGCCGCAAATCCTCACCCAGATATTCAACGACAACGGGTTCAACGACTTTGAGCTTCGCCTCAGCGACAACTACCGTGTGTGGGAGTATTGCGTGCAGTTCCGGGAGAGCGACTTCGATTTCATCAGTCGTCTCATGGAAGAGGAAGGCATCTACTACTTTTTCAAGCACACGCCGGGAAAGCATATCCTGGTGCTGTGCGACGAATACAGTTCACACTCACCTCTGAGTGGCGGTTCGACGCTCACCTTTCATCCGCAACCCGGATCCGGTGGGCAGCGGGGACAGGATATCGTAACCGGCTGGCACGCCAGTAAAACGGTTCGTACAGGCTGTTATGCGCATACCGATTTCGATTTCGAAAAGCCCCGTGCGGAACTGCTGGCCAGCGCGCCGGTCCCTCGGGGTCACCCCCATGGGGATTACGAACGCTTCGACTATCCGGGAAGCTACACCCAGGCTGCCGAGGGTGAAACCAGCGCCCGGCACCGCATTCAGGCGCTGCAGGCCGAACACGAACAACTTGAGGGCGAAGGGGATGTGCGACACCTCAGTGTTGGAGGGCTGTTCAATCTTACCGGACATCCGAGAGGCGACCAGAACCGGGAGTACCTGGTTACTCAAACCCGCATCGCGCTGAAAGCCGACCCCTATCTGGCAGGCCCCCTGGTCAACCTGGGTGAGACCTACGCCTGCGATTTCATCTGTATTCCGAGCAAAGCGGGCTATCGCAGCCCGCGCACCACCCCAAAACCCCGGGTGGAAGGCCCACAGACCGCGCTGGTGGTCGGCCCCAAGGGCGAGGAGATCTACACCGACAAATACGGCCGGATCAAGGTTCAGTTTCATTGGGACCGCTACGGCGAGCGCAACGAAAACAGCTCCTGCTGGGTGCGCGTGGCCCAGGTCTGGGCCGGCAAGAACTGGGGGGCGATGCACATTCCCCGAATCGGTCAGGAGGTGATCGTCGAGTTTCTCGACGGGGATCCCGATCGGCCGATCATCACCGGCGCGGTCTACAACGCCGAACAGATGCCCCCCTGGAGCCTGCCGGGCAATCAGACCCAGTCGGGCATCCTGAGCCGCTCCAGCAAGGGCGGATCCCAGTCCAACGCCAATGCGATCCGCTTCGAA
>JBNKJP010000015.1:0-36582 GCA_050291245.1 Candidatus Thiodiazotropha sp.
GACTGGGCGCATCATTCGTGAGGACAAACGAGGCCATATCCCACAGGATCTACCCCCAATTCTGGAGCGCTTACAGATCGATCCCAAACATTGGCTGTTCATGACGACTCGCTTCGAAAGTCAATTCAAGGGATTGGTGGGTGCGGTGTACTCACTAAAGCAGGCCTGTCAGAATCTCGGTTATCAGAGAAGTCCAGGGCTTTCGGCCTGCAGGTTGTTGTTGACATAGCCATAACACGCTATCCAACTCCAAGTATCACGAAACTGCAACTGCAGAGGCATTTTTTCGTCTCATCTCAAGCAAAATAGCCACTCCCTGTTGGGAGTAGTCCGCTTTTTGCTTTAATCCAGTATATTTTTCTGCAAATGGACTGATTAAGTCCTGGTCTTTGTTTCTATCCGCTGTTCATGCCGAGAAATATTGTATTCCTTAGCATGGATGTCCTATTCGTGCCTCCTTTAGCATGGATGTCCTATTCGTGCTTTCCTTTAGCATGGATGTCCTATTCGTGCTTTCCTTAGCATGGATGTCCTATTCGTGCTCAGGCTACATTACATGGCTATGAGAATGTCTATTGCCGATATTCCGGGCAGTAGTGGGCATGCGCCGGGATGTCGGTGATTTTTGGCTTAAATCTGTGCTATTCGTGCTCTGGGCGAGTCATTACGGTTGTTTGGATTCTGTTGATTTGACCAGCTCCCAGGCCGCATCGAGTTGCTCCAGGGACAGGGTGTTCAACTGGGTGATGTTTTTTTCTCGTAAGCTGTTTTCCATGGCGCGGAATCGCCGTTCGAATTTCCGGTTTGCGTGACTCAAGGTCTGCTCCGCGTCCAGGCCGCTGAGTCGCAACACGTTGACCATTGAGAACAGCAGATCCCCCAGTTCGTCCTGTAGCTGCGCCTGATCATATCTGCGCGGTGGCGCAGGGTCGGTCGTCACCATGGCATCCTCGACCTCGTCAAACTCCTCGCGCACCTTATCCAGCGCACCGCGAACTTCCGGCCAGTCGAATCCCACTCGGGCCGCTCGCTTTTGCAGCTTTTCTGCCCGGATCAATGCCGGCAGGGCTTGCGCGATACCATCCATCTGGCTGGTGGTTTGCGCTTCGTTGCGCTGGTCGCGCTCCTGTTCCTTCTGCTTTTCCCAGGCGTGACGCAACGCTTCATCGGATTGATACTCGGCGTCGGAAAACACATGGGGATGGCGTCGGATCATCTTTTCACAGATCCCTTGGGCCACGTCGTTGAAATCGAAGTGGCCCTCCTCTTTGGCGATCTGACTGTAGAACACGACCTGGAACAGCAGGTCGCCGAGTTCATCCCGCAGCTCGGTCATGTCGCCGCGCTCGATGGCGTCCGCGACCTCATAGGCCTCCTCCAGGGTGTAGGGAACGATGGTGCGGTAGGTCTGGCGCAGATCCCAGGGGCAACCGGTTTCGGGGTCGCGGAGTTGTTGCATGATTTTCAGTAATTGCTGCATGGATGTCATCAGGTGTGGGTTCATTGGTCGATCAATACCGGGTCTTTTGCTCTGCCAGGAGGGCACTTCGAAATAACCCTCAATCACCCTGCGCCGCGCAAGCGTCAAGCGCCGCAAGAATGGTGGGGTAATCAAAATAGTCTACAAGTCCGGCCAGGGTCTCGCTCAGCGGCATATCGATGGCGGTAACCTGCTGTATCAATTCTTCGATACGCTTGCGGTCCAGGCTGATTAACGCGTCCTTGAGTTGCTGGCGCAAGGATGCGGGCAGTATCGCCAATCGCTCCGGTTTCAGCAATTCATAAGGCTGGGCAGACTCGTGGGTTTGGGCGCGGTAGATGAATTTGACTCCCAGGTGCCTTGCCATGCAAGCGTAGATTTCGTTCGCTCGAAATGGCTTGCGCACCAGGTCGTCCATACCGGCCGCTTCCAGTTCGGGTTGCTGTTCTTTGAAGACCGACGCTGTCACGGCCACGATCTTCACTTTGTCGCTGTCGGGCAGCCTGCGGATGCGCCGCGTCGCCTCCAAGCCGTCCATCACCGGCATGCGCCGATCCATCCAGATCAGGTGAGGATGCCAGGCTTCGAATAACCGAACGCACTCCTCCCCATTGCCGGCCGATTTAACTTCCAACCCGAGGCGGCTCATCAGCCGCTCAAGCAACAAACGGTTCTCCGGCTGGTCTTCCGCAATGAGAATGCGGTAACCAGGCTGCCCCGGAACCAGACCCACTACTTCGTCACCGGGTTCGCTCCCCAGATGCCGGAGCGCACGCTTGTTCGGCAGCTTGAGCGGTAGCTCGATCCAAAAGCACGACCCCTTACCCGGCTCGCTCTCCAGCCCGATCTCTCCACCCATCATAAGCACAAACTGCCTCGCGATCGCCAATCCCAATCCGCTCCCGTTTTGTGCCGCGCCTTCAACCAACTGCACGAAGGGCTGAAATAGACGCTCTTGATCTTCGGGACAGATTCCGGGGCCGGTGTCCTTGACTTCGATCAGCAAGCGCCTGGTATCGTTCTTAACGCCCAGGCGGATGGTCACGCCCCCCGACTCAGTGAATTTGACCGCATTGCCGATCAGATTGACCAGGATCTGACGCAGCCGTGCTTCATCGCCTGTGATATAACGCGGAAACTCTGCGCTCTGCTCGAGCTCCAGTTGGAGTCCTTTCTGCATGGCGCGCAGCTGCATCATCTCGGTGATATCACGAACCATATCGCCCAGGTCGAAATCGCTGACCTCCAATTGTAACTTCCCGGATTCGATCTTGGCGATCTCCAGCACGTCGTTGATCAGCGCCAACAGATGCTCGCCACTGCGGTTGATGATTTTCAGGTTATCCCGCTGCTCCGGTTTTAGTTCGGTGTCCGATTGCAATAACTGCGAGAAACCCAGGATGGCGTTGAGCGGAGTGCGCAGTTCGTGGCTCATGTTGGCGAGAAAAACGCTTTTAGCGCTATTTGCCTGTTCCGCGGTCTCTTTTGCCTGAAGCATCTGGATCTGGGTTTTTTCCAATGCTTTGTTCGATTGCTCCAGGTTGATCAGGTTCTTCGCCAGTTCAGCCGTTCTTCTCTGTACCCTGATCTCCAATTCGTTGCGCGCTTGTTGGAGATCGGCTTCGCGTACGCGCACGTTAGTGCTCATGGTCAGGAGGTCGGAGGCCAGCTTGTGGAGTTCGGTAAAGGAAGCAGGTATCGCGGACAGTTCCTCGACCTGGCTGTAATCGCCGACGGTTACTGCGTTGGCGCTGCGACTGAGACGTTCCAGCGGGACGACGAGCAATCGTTGCATCTGCTTGCTCAGATTCCACGCCAACACGATCCAGATGAGCAGCGAAGCGGCGAAGATCAGCGCAAATCCCCAGGCATAGGTGCTCAGGAAAACCCTCAAAGGAACCTGGGCGACAACCCACCAACCGGTCCTTTCGACACGGGTGGCGCTGCCCAATACCCAGTCGGTGTCATAGCGATAGAAAGCGTCGCGCCGATTCATCACCCTATCTTGGAATATCTCCAGAGTGCTGAGATTGCTCTGTTGCTTGACCAGCGCGGAATTCGGGTGCGCCAGCAAGACGCCGTGCTGATCGGTGATGAAAACGAACTCCTTGCCCGGGCCGTTTTGGACACGTTCGATCTCTTTCTGGAACATGCCAAGATTGAGTTGGCCAACGACTTTGCCCCCATTGGCGAGAGGGCGCTCGAGATACACCGTTGGGTCGCCGGTGCGGATGGATATGAACGGGCGGGATAGGGAGACGTGACGTTCCAGATCCGGCAGATTCGACATGTCCAGGCCCAGGTAGTTTGGGTCCAGTGGCACAATCAGGGTGATTCGGTTGTTATTGTCCAGACAATATAAAGTTTCGAAATGACTGTAAGCTTTCCACGTGCTTTCCAGTGAAATCACCAGATTTTCCCTATCGCCTTTCTCTGCCGCGAGGGCAACGGCGTCCAGAACCTGTTTGCCCTGATCGAGATGGCGGCCGACGATCTGGGCGATCGATTGCGCCACCTGGCTTTTCTGGTTCATCAGGCTGTGCAGGCTCATGTAGCTCAGCCCCAGGAGCACCGTCACCCCAACCAGAAGCAAGGGTAGAAAGAGGCGGAAAAAAATCAGACGTAAGAGTACTCGCCGAAGGGGTAACAACATCATCCTATCCATCAGCACGGTTCACCATCCGGCCTGGAGTTAGTTCAATTTTCCCTGAACGACGAATTTGCTGTCCTTGATAACGGTTAGATAAAAAGGCCGTTTTACGTCACCGAACCGGTCGAGTGAGAAGTTGTCCACCAGTCCCTTGAAGTCCTGAACCTCGAGCAACGCGCGCTTCAGTCCGTCGGCCTTCCCTCGGGTGTTCTTAAGCGCAAACGCCAACACCATCGCCGCTTCGTAGCCGAAGGCGGCGCCGAAGGAAGGCGATTGGCCGAATCTGACGTTGAAGTTCGATTTGAATGTGCTGAAGCGCGGTGCCTGACTATTTGGCGCATAGGACTGTTCCAGCAACAGCCCATCGACGGCATTGCCGCCATTATTGATCAGGGTTTCTGTCTGCGCCCAGGCGGAGGTCAACAGGGGAATATCCCAGCCCATGATGCGGACCCGCTGAGCGATGAACGCCGTATCAATGTCGGAGGCGACGATGAGCAGGCCGTCCGCGTCACGCTTGCGCAGGGTCTCAAGGAGCGCCTGAAAATCGGGTTGCGCCGCCGATGAAAACGACAGCTCGCCCGCGATCGCGCCGCCCTGAGCAACGAACTGTGTTGAGAAGACTTTGCTGTAGGTTTGCGCATAGGCCGCATTGTCCGTGTCGTAAATGACGGCCAGGCTTTTCACTCCGGTAGTCTTGTAGGCGTATTCCGCGAAGGACTGGGCACTGTCCTTGAAGGTTGGGTAGACGCGGAAGAAAGAGTCATCCAGACCACTCAATTCCGGTGTGGATGTGGTCGGGCTGAGCAAGACCATTTTGGCGGGATTGGTGACCTGCAGTCCCGCCGTTGTCTGACCGCTGGTCGCATGCCCGATGATGGCGACGACGCCCGCGTCAATCAATTCCCGGTCGACGGACCGGGCGGTTTCCGGTACCCCGCGATCATCGCGGACGAGTAACTCGATTTTGCGGCCATCGATGCCGTCACGGGCATTGATCTCTTCGACGGCGAGTAGAACGCCATTTCGCTCCTGAACCCCCAGTTCCGCCTGCTTTCCGGTCATTTGGGCGACAAAGCCGACGCGGATCGATGGCTTCTCCAGGGATAGTACGAGTGCGGATAGGGCAACCCCGATGGCGATGAATATCAGCCCATATCCAAGCCATGAGTGTTTCGTAGGGCCAAAGATATTCATATTCATCTTCCTCCCCGGGGGCGACAGCATACGGAGGGTATGCCTATATTTTAGAGAATAAACGGGTTTTTTTCCCTACAGGCTCAATTTGAACTCTGAAGCTTGCGTGTTAAGTCAGCGACCGGCATCCCGCCGGAGCCGCGTGCTGACGGGGTAACAGCATTCGCACCCGTAACCCGCCCTCTTCACGATTGCACAGCAACAGTTCGCCGCCGTGGGCCAGGGTGACGCTCTTGGCCACCGCCAGTCCCAGTCCGGTGCCGCCGGTCTCCCGGCTGCGGGAACCCTCCACCCGGTAAAAGGGGGTGGTGACCGCCTCGAGCTGGTCCTCCGGGATCCCTGGGCCATTGTCTTCGATGTCGATTTCTATTTGTGTCGGGGTGCGGGTCAGACTGGCGGACACCGAGCCGCCGTATTTCAGTCCGTTGTCGATCAGGTTGTTGAGGGCCCGCTTGAGGGCCACCGGACGGCAAGTGAGGGTGAGCCGTTCCGGGCCCGCGTAGGTGACATCACCCCCGAGATCCGCGTGGTCGTCCACCAGGCTCTGTAGCAGCGCGGCGAGGTCGGTGTTGCGCGCCTGTTCATCCGCCGCCTCGTCCTTGGCGAAACTCAGGGTAGCGGAGAGTATCGCTTCCATCTCATCCAGGGTGATCAGGGTTTTCTCCCGCATCTCCGGGTCTTCGATATATTCGGCGCGCAGTCGCAGGGTGGTGATCGGAGTGCGCAAGTCGTGGGAGACCGCGGCCAGCATGTGGGAGCGGTCGGTGATGTGTTTGTGCAACCGGGCCTGCATGCGATTGAAGGCGTGAATGGTATGCCGTACCTCCCGGGGGCCGGTCTCGGCCAGGGGGGGCAGGGTGTGGCCCAGACCGAAACGCTCCGCGGCATCCGCGAGCTGTGCCATGGGGCGGGCCATGCGCCGGGCGATGAACAGTCCGCTGATCACCAACAGGACCAGCCACAGGAGTAACAGATAGAGGGTCTTGCTGGCCCAGGGCGGGGTCTTCTCGAAATTCTGGGCGTGGAAGTTCAGCCAGCGGCCGTCTCCCAGGCGGACCGCGATGGCGATGCCCTTGAGTTCATGGATGCGCGCCTCCCGGGGGGTGGATTCGTGCGGTGGGGCTTGCGGGTGATCCATCTCCACATGCACCCGCACATCCGCTCGATCGGTCAGCGCCAGGGTTCGCCGCAAGCGGTGGCTGATCATCTTTTCCATAGGGTGACGGGGCCAGCTTTCGACCGTGGGTTGTGAGTCGACGGAGATCCGGTCGCCGGGTTCCGCGGCACGCTGGATGATACGCTGGCGCTCTGCCGCATCCGCATCGCTCAGCAGTCGCGACAGGGTGGTGACCCGCTCCAGCAGGCGAAACACGTTGCGTTCGTCGAAGCGCTCGATGCGCTCGTCGTGAAGTAGGATCGCGCTGCCGATGATCAGCAGCAGGGTCATGCCCAGGAGCAGCGCCAGGGTACGGCCAGCGAGAGAATCAGGCCACAGGCGCATGGCCGCCCTCTACCTTGGGGGCGAACAGGTAGCCGCCACCACGCACGGTCTTGATGATCTGCGGATGCTTGGGCTGATCCCGCAGTTTGCGTCGCAGGCGGCTCACCAGGGTATCGATGGCCCGATCGAAGGCCCGGGACTCCCGGCCCCGGGCCAGGTCGAGCAGTTGGTCCCGGGTCAGGACCCGACCCGGACGGGTGACAAAGGCCATCAGCAGGGTGAACTCCGCGGTGCTTAAAGGCACCAGGGTCTGCTCCGGGTCGGTGAGCTCCCGGGCCGAGGGCAGCAGGGTCCAGCCAAGAAAGCTCAGGCGCTCCGGTACCTGGGGCTGTTGCTCCGGCAGGCTGCTCATGCGGCGCAGCACCGCCTTGATGCGGGCCAGCAGTTCCCGGGGATTGAAGGGTTTGGCCAGGTAGTCGTCGGCACCCATCTCCAGGCCGATGATCCGGTCGGTCTCCTCGCCCATGGCGGTGAGCATGATTACCGGGATGTTCGACTCGGCGCGCAGGTTGCGGCACAGGGTCAGGCCGTCCTCTCCGGGCATCATCAGGTCGAGTACGATCAGATCGATGGCCGCGTTCTGCAGTACCCGTTTCATTTCGGTACCTCCCGAAGCGGTGCTGACACGATAACCGTGATCGCCGAGAAAGCGCTGCAACAGGGTACGAATCTCCTGGTGGTCGTCTACGACAAGGATGTGGGGCTGGTTCTCCATGACGTCCAGTGTAAGGGATCGCAAAATCGGCGGAAAGAATCTTTGTGACAACTTGTGTCTGGTCCTTAGCCCTGTCACCGGGTGTTACAAAAGTGCGGGATTCTGCCATTGGGTGGACACATCGGGCGCGTTTAATTGTAACCGTCGACAAGACATCACGACCAACAAATGAGGAGTCTGATATGAACAAGCGTCTGAAAATCACTTTGATCTCCACCGCCGTGGCCGCATCCGGTCTGTTTGCCGTGGTTTCCGCCGCCGATGCGGGTTGGGGCGGCTACCCGAGCCGTTGTGACCGCGCCGCGATGGGGCAATACCCCGGTTCCGGCAAGATGGGTGGGATGGGCAATAACGGACAGCCGATGAATCGTAATCTGGATCTCAGCGCTGAGGAGGCCAAGACCCTGGTGGCCGCGCGCCTGATCATGCGCGGCAATGACCGCCTGAAAGTGGGTCAGGTCACCGAGCAGGATGAGAGCACCTACCTGGTGGATATCGTTACGGTGGAGGACTCCCTGGTACGCCAGGTGGCGGTTGACCGTAACAATGGGCTGCCCCATGGCCGCCGGATGATGCAACGCTAACCGATTCATTCGGGCCACCGGCCCGGGCGGTTTGTCCGGGCCGATCATCTTTTTAGGAGTTTTATGATGAGTGTTTTTCAAACCCGGTCCTGGTCCACCCCGGTCACGATTGGCGCGGGGCTGTTTGTCGCGGTCTCTGGGGTGATGATGTTCTGGGGCGTCCACGACCCTGTGGAACGGGCCCATGAGTGGATCGGGCTGTTGTTCGCCGGAGTGATCCTGCTGCACATCCTCAACCACTGGAAGTTGTTCAAACGCTATTTTTCCCAACGCCTGGCCCTGGGGGTCATGGGTTTAGTGCTGATAACGGTGCTCGGTTTTGTCGGCACATCGGTGACCCGGGAAGGTGGTAATCCGATGATGAAAGTGATTCACAGTATCGAATCATCCCCGTTGAGCGAAGTGGCTCCCCTGGTGGATCGTGATGCGGGAGCGCTGGTGACCGGGCTGCAGGCGGCCGGCTACACGGTGAGCGGAACAGATGCCACACTCGGACAGATCGCCCGGGATAACGGTACGGAGCCCCGTGCCCTGTTTGGGCTGGTATTCGAAGGGCGGTGAGTCTTTCGATGTTCTTGGTCGCAGCAGGGGGGTTGGACAGTCTGATTGATGTGTTCCTTTCGTGTCGCCTCCCGCTAGGGGGAGGAGTCCATACCATTGAGTTGGTCCATCCCGGTCACGATCGGTGCGGGGCTGTTTTCTTAGCTCAAAATTCTCCGGTATCGCAAATAGGAATCGTGCGATACCCCGTACCGGTTTGATAGGTGGTATCGGGATCCGCGCTGATGGTCGTAATACCACCGGCCTCCCAAATCACAGAAGGTGAACACCCGCTGTCTTCCCAGACGGTTTGCTGGCAATGCGTCCATAGGATCGATCGGGAACTGATGTGTCGCTATTCCCTGAGTCGCCACAACCCGGGAGAGTCCGGATGAGTAATAGCGCAATGACGGGGGATATCAGGTTAAACAGTGCTTCCCGTGGTTCTAACCTGTGAATCATACTGTGATCGTGAGTGTGTCAATATCCGTGACCTGGTTAGTATGTACATCTGGATGTAATGGCTGGTCTATTTCGCACACAATCGCATCTCATGCTACGTGCTAACCAAAGGGTTGTAATGGTGCGTGTACAAGGGAAACCGTATCGTATCATTTGACACGATCGTTCAATGAATGATTCGGCCGTTGTTTTCAGTGATAGCCTCAGCCTGGTTCCTGTTTAATTCTTTAGGTGTGATTTTCTTGAGGGTTGTGTAAGAATTTCCGACACAATAAAACAAACCCAAGTGCAGAAAAGGAAGGATGCAAAATGTTCACGATCCCTGATGAATTGATTGTTTCTTTCAAGCAGACCCTGGAAACTCACCCGGTATATTCCGCCGTTCAAAACGAACAGGATCTTCGCTGTTTCATGGAACACCATGTCTTCAGTGTCTGGGATTTCATGTCACTTGTGAAATATCTGCAATCGGCCCTGGCTCCCAGTGATACTCCTTGGTATCCGAGGGGGAATGTGACTTTGCAACGTTTCATCAACGAGCTGGTTTTGGAAGAGGAGACCGATCGCGGACTGATACCGGGTACTTTTGCAAGCCACTTTCAACTTTATTGTCAGGCCATGCGAGAAATAGACGCGGATGTACGTGTGGTGGAGACTTTTGTTGAAACCGTAAAACGTCGGGGCGTTGTGACGGCGCTGCATACTGCCGCGATTCCCGAACCGGCACGGGATTTTACCGGTATGACATTCAGTTTTCTCGATACGGATGAACCGCATCGGGTTGCCGCGGCGCTCGCGCTCGGTCGTGAGCATGTCATCCCTTGTATGTTTCGTTCGATTCTGAAGGAGATTGGCGTATCCGAAGTCGATGCTCCGGGTTTTCACTATTATCTCAAACGGCACATTCATCTGGACGAGGACCATCATGCTCCGTTGTCATTAAGGTTGCTCAATCAACTTTGTGGCAGAGACGCACAAAAGGTTCGCGAGGCGATCGAATCAGCGGAATTGGCGGTGCAGGCAAGAGTCACTTTCTGGGATGGTGTGTTGTCCGCGATTGAACACAATCGTCTCAATCAACATGCGATACCCGTCGTTAAGGACGATATTCAAGGCGAGGGTCTGTTCCGATACTGAGTTAAAGGGTCAGGGCCTAATGCTACTTAGTTAAGTCAATTACCACCGTCATCCCGGCATACGCCGGGATGACGGTTAACGTTAAGTACCATTCGGGTCAGGGCCGCTTCACGTGGCGTTGTTAGCAACAACCTGATCGATATCCGTGCTCTCGAGATTCAAATTCAGTATCCGCTTGTGATTGGAGTAAAGCGGATGGTCTTCGGGAAAATATTCCAGCATAACCGAGGTGTAACGATCGAAGGGATTGGTGATTTGGCTGATTCTGCGACGTTGCGTAAGGCTGAGATCGTAGCTGTTGTAGCGGGTGCTGAAGGGGACCGGATAGTCGGTGCCGAACAAGAGCTTGTGATGTACCTGCTGTTGTTGTGACAGGTGACGCAGTGCCCGGGCGCGCAGGGGGGCCAGAATGGCGGAGATGTCGGCATAGAGATTGTCGTGGGCGGCCAGCATCTCCAGCATGCTGTGGTAGTCCGTGTCGAAATGGCGAGGGTCCCGGGAGAGGTTGCGCCAGGGACGCAGCTTGTCGTTGAACCGTCCCAGTCCCATGTGTGCGGCGATTACCGTAACCCCGGTCTGCAGCGGCAGGTCGAGCATGCCGATGCGTTCATAGGCGGGGTGGGACTCGATGCTGTACTCACTGCCGACATGGATGATCAGCGGCAGACGATGTGCCTTGAGTTTTTCATAATAGGGTATCCAGCGCGGGTTGTTGAGGTCCACGCCCCAGTAGTTCTGCAGGAACTTGGCGCCGCGGCAACCCTGGGCGACGAGTTCATCGATGCGCTCCAGGGCATCGGGCCGGCGCGGGTTGACCGAAAGGAAGGGGATGAACTGACCGGGAAATTTCCGGGCGACCGCCACGACGTCCCGGTTGCGGGCGCAGACGGTCTTGTTGCGCGCCACTTCACGCCCCTGCTCGTCGTAGCGGGCATCCACTCCGAACAGGCAGACCTTGTCGAGGTATTGGGATTCCCGCACAGCGGTGGCCATGGACAGTACGTAGGACTCGTAGGGATTTGTGCGCAACTGGTTGGGGTCCGCCCCCAGGCCCCGGGCGTAGAAGCGCAGGGCGATCCGGTCGTAGAACCGGTCAAAGCGGACCGAGGGGTTGAGCAGATGGGTATGGATATCGATGGTCTTCATGAACAGGTCGCCTCCAGGGCCATTTGCCGGGCCTGTGTGTAGTCGTTTTTCCCGCTGCCGAGTTTCGGGATTTCGTCCACCGGTATGAGCAGTGACGGACGCATCAGCGGGTTGAGTGCAGAGCCCTCGATCAGTGCCTTGAGCTGATCCGGGAGCAGCGCCCCTCGAAACAGCAAGGCTACCCGTTCACCCTTTTTCTCGTCGGGCAGGGCGGTGGCCAGCACCTCGGTGTCCTCCGGGAGCAGCGCGGCGATCGAGCCTTCCACCGCACCGAGGCTGATCATCTCACCGCCGATCTTGGCGAAGCGTGAGTAGCGGTCGACGATGGTGAGAAAACCGTCCTCGTCCAGGTGTCCCTTGTCCCCGGTCTTGTACCAACGGCGTCCCTGGGACTCGATGATCGCCTCGGCGGTTTTACCGGGTTCGTTCAGGTAGCCGAGCATGACCTGGGGCCCGCCGAACAGAATCAGGCCGTCTTCCCCCACCGGCAGGGGCTGCAGGGTTTGCGGATCGACGATGCGGAAGCTGCCTCCGGGCAACGGCAGACCCACGCTGCCCGGCTTGCTGCCCTGTTGCACCCGCCAGCTGCCCCGGGCCAGACGATCCGGCAGGTTGACGCTGGCCACCGGGGTGGTCTCCGTGGCTCCGTATCCTTCATAGATATCCTTGTTGAATTTCAGTTTGAAGGCATCCCGCACCTCCGGGTTCAGCTTTTCCGCTCCGGCCACCACGATACGCAGTGAGTCCAGCATCAGGGGGTGGATCTTGGTGTTGCGGGTGTAGAGACGCAGAAACGTGGAGGTGCCGCAGAAGATGCTGGCCTTATATTGGGCCACCGCCTTGGCGATGGTCAGGGCATCGGTGGGGTCGGGATGACAGATCGCGGGGATGCCCTCGACCAGGGGCAGCAGGCCGGTCACGGTCAGGCCGAAGGCGTGGAACAGGGGCAAGGAGGCCATGATCACATCCTCGTGACGGGTATTGAGCACATCGGAGACCTGCTGGATGTTGGCCATGATGTTGCGATGACTGAGCATCACCCCTTTAGGCTGCCCCTCGCTGCCGCTGGAGAAGAGGATCGCGGCGGGCTGGTCCGGTGCGGTGCGATGGCCGAACAGGCGATACAGCAGGCGTGCCGGGAAGGTCACCGCGGCGGCCATCAGCGCGAGCCGGGTGAAGCCTCCGATCCGCTCCTTCATATCCTCAAGATAGTGCACTTCGAGACGCGCCAGCAGACTCTCCAGCTCGATCCCCCGCTTGCGCAGTTTGTCGATGAAGCGCCGGGAGGTATAGAGGCTTTTCAACTCCGCCTGGTCGAGGGCGGCGTGCAAGGCGTTCAGATGGGCGCTGTAGTTGAGATTCACCAGGGTCTTGCCACACAGCAGACTGGCCATGTTGGTCAATACCCCGGCGCTGCTGGTGGGGAGTAACAGGCCGATGTTCCGCTCCGGGCTCTGTTTGCGGATCAGGCGCGACAGGGCGATCACGCTGACCAGGGTTCGGTAGCCGGAGAGCGGCTGAGCGCCCCGGGCATCCGCCAGGCTCAGCTTGCGGCCCTGTTTGCGCGCCGCGCGCATCCAGGCCAGGGGCAGGGGATCGAGTTGCCGGGTGTGGTCATCCCAGGCGTCGAAGGAGAGTTCCAGCACCTTCTGTTTTACCTCGTGAGCCCGGCTCTGCAGGGGGATCGGTTTGCCGAAGGCGACGATTACATCGGTGCGCAGCCGGATGCTGCGGTTCTCCTGCAGTTTGGCGCTGGAGCGGGAGAAACGGCTGCCCCAGAGTCCGTGCAGATAGAAGGGCAGGATCACCCCCTCCACATCCTCGGTGGCCCGTTCGAATCCGGTGTGGAAACGCCCCAGTTGGCCGTTGCGGCTGATCGCCCCCTCGGGGAACAGACACACCACCTCGCCCTCGCGCAGTTGTTGATTGACGCTCGCCAGGGCCTCCTTGCTGGCGCCGGAGGCGATGGGGATCACCCCGAACAGATCGAGAAACCAGCGCAGGTACCAGCGATTGTAGTAATCCCGGTGCATGACGAAGCGCACCGGTCTCGGGCAGGCAATCTGGATCATCGCCCAGTCGAGCCAGCTGATGTGATTGCCGAGCATCAGTACGCCGCCCTGGGCGGGCAGGTTGTCGAAGCCCAACACCCGGATGCGGTGGGTGCTGGAAAAGACCCGGGCGATGAGCAGGCGCACCAGGGACTGGGGCAGTTGCCATACGGTGTAGAGTGCGCCGAACAGGGCGGTCAGGGTGAGCAGGTGGAACAGCCCGAAGCTGCCCATGCCCTGCAGGGCGAAGAGCACCGTCAGGCCGAGGAAGCCCAGCATCACCAGGTTCTGCACCAGATTATTGCCGGCCAGGACCGTACCCAGTTCCGTATCCCGGGCATGGAACTGGATCAGGGCGTTGAGGGGGACGATAAACAGCCCCCCGGAGACTCCGAGCAGCAGGAAATCGAGGGCCATGGGCGAGGCGGATTCGAGCTGTGGGAGTAGGACCAGGCTCAACAGGATGCCCAGGGCGCCCAGGGGCACCAGCCCGGTCTCGATATGCTGGTGGGAGGCGCGTCCGGCGATCAGCGAACCGATGATGATACCCAGCCCGGAGCAGGCCATGACCCCCTGGATGATCAGGGTGTTGTCCAGGGACAGGATCTCCTTGGCGAACGCGGGAAAGGTTGCCAGCACCACCTGGGAGATCCCCCAGAAGACCGACAGGCCGACGATGGAGAGCCAGATGGTGCGGTTGCCGGTGAGCTTGCGGAAGTTTTCCCGCAGATAGCGGCCCCGGGCGTAACGCGGCCAGTCGAAGGCCTGATCCGTGGCGGGCGTCTCTCCGTCGGGCAGGCGCAGGGTCAGCCAGAACTCCAGTCCGGCACTGAGTACCAGGACCCAACCGATGGGGGCGATCAATCTGAGGGTGGCCGTTTCGTTCGGGTAGATCTGGCCGCTGAGATGGGTTTCGAACAGCAGGGAGAAGACCACGATACCGGAGAGAATCGCCACGATGGTGACCGCCTGGACCAGGGCGTTGGCCCGGGCCAGCCGCGCCTGTCCGGCCATCTCCTTGATGAAGCCGTATTTGGCCGGGGAGTAGAAGGCGCTCTGTACCGCCAGCAGGAAGGTCATGCCAAAGGCGCCGATGAACCAGCCCTGGTAGTAACTCAGGGTGATCAGCAGGGTCAGGCCCATGGCCACGGCGGCGCTGATGCGCATCACCCGGGGTTTGCGGTAGCGATCCGAGAGGTAGCCGACCGGTGTGAACAACAGGATGAAAGGCAGCAGAATCAGGCCGTTGATCAGGGATGAGAGAATGATCTGGGTCGGGCCCTCATGGATCTTGAAGACCGTGTTCTGGATGACGATCTTGTGCCCCAGGTCGACAAAGGCGTTGAGAAAGGCAACCAGCAGGAAGGGGAGGAAGCCCGGTGTTTTGAAAATTCTGTCCATGTCGTTATGGCCCCGGTTGATATGTCTGTAGCCATGTTAGTGTGGCGTATCCCTGACTGCTACGTGTGTGATAAAAGTTGAAATAATTACACCATGGAGTATTAATTATTGATACTTTGTGCTTGAGGTGGAAGATTTCAGGCGATCGCGAACCCCCGATAGAGGATTCCCAATATGGCACAAACCCAACAACTGATCACGGCCTTAAAACGCGCCCTCAAGGCCCACGGTTTGACCTATGCGGACGTGGCGGGGCGCTTGGGCTTGTCCGAGGCAAGCGTTAAACGGCTGTTCGCCCAGCAGCGCTTCACCCTGCAGCGGCTGGAGCAGGTGTGTCAGTTGATGGGACTGGAGATCACGGATCTGGTGCGTATGATCCAAAACCAGGCCGGGGCGCCCATCTCCGCCCTGACTCGGGATCAGGAGCGGGAGATCGTCGCCGATCTGGAGCTGTTGTTGGTGGCGGTGTGTGTCCTCAACCACTGGGGTCTGGATGAGATCCGCGACTATTTCGAACTCTCCGAGGTCTCCTGTATCCGTCACCTGACCCACCTCGATCGTCTGAAAATGATCGAACTGCTGCCCAACAACCGCTGGAAACTGCTGGTTTCACCCCATTTCAAGTGGCTGGAGAACGGACCGATCCAGCAGTTCTTCCTGGATAAACTGCAGTCGGATTTCTTCAGCTCTCGGTTCGATCAGGAGCGGGAGGAGCTGATCGTGCTCAATGGGATGCTGGCCGCGAGTTCCTTCAGCGTGTTTCAGCGTCGCATGGCGCATCTGGCCCGGGAGTTCGATGAGCTGTCCAGTGATGATGCCTCGTTGCCCTTGGCGGAACGGGAGGGCACGACCATCGTCCTGGCGATGCGTCCCTGGCGGTATGGTCTGTTCAATCCGTTTCGCAAGATACGCTAGGCTTGGGTTCTTGGGATTCCCAATCCCACACCCTTAAAGACCCTGACGATAACGCCGATATTGACACTGGAGCCCGCTGTGCGAAGCCATTCCCGGCGGGTGTTTTAAACGGGGCGTCGCAGGAAACGGGCCTCAGGTTCTATTTTTCAATTCCCGGTTAGCTGTACGCATATTCGTTGCGGGTTGTATGAGGCACGCAATGTCCCTGGTCCAAGTATTGGAATGGACCTGCGTTCATCTGTTGGGAGGTTTCGGAAACCACTAGATGGCGACAACCCACCGGCATGTGATTCAAACGGGCGTGTTCCTCGTCCTGTCTTTGCTGATACTGTTGTTTTCCCCACAGGTCCGGTCGGCCGACAACTGGCGCAGCCGCACCACCCTCGATTCCGTGGTGTTGCAGTTGAAATGGAAGCACCAGTTCCAGTTCGCCGGATATTATGCGGCTCTGGAACAGGGCTATTATCGGGACGAAGGGCTGGATGTCGAGATACGCGAGCATACCGGTGAGCAGTCCCCGATCGAAAACCTGATGCAGGGTGATGTGAACTTCGCCGTATCCAGCGCCAATGTGGTCTTGCAACGGGCCAAAGGCCATCCGGTGGTGGCCCTGGCGGCGATCTATCAGCACAGTCCCTATGCCCTGTTGGTGCGGGCCGACTCCGGCATCCGTTGGGCGTCGGATCTTGCCGGACGACGTATCATGCTGGGCAGCGGTACCCAGGACAGTGCGCTGCATGCGATGTTGAAACGGGCCGGCCTGAAGGAAACGGACTACACCCGTTTGCCGAGCAGCTTCGACGCCCTGTCACTGATAAGCGGTGAAACCGATGCTTTCAATGCCTATCTGACCGATCAGGGTTTTCTGCTCCAGGAGATGGGTGTCGAACCCCACTTCATCAAACCCCGTGATTATGGAATCGATTTCTACGGTGATGTGCTGGTGACCCGGGAGGCGGAGATCCGGGCGCATCCCCGGCGGGTCGAAGGATTTTTGCGCGCCAGTCTCAAGGGCTGGAGCTATGTCCTGGAGCATGTCGATGAGACCATCGACCTGATTCTGGAAAAGTATAACACCCAGGGTATGTCGCGGGCGCATCTGCGCTACGAGGCCGAGGCGTCCCGGGAGCTGATCGAACCGCTGTTGGTGGAGCTCGGCTATATGAACCCGGAACGCTGGGCGCATATTCAATCGGTGTTCGTTGAGCTGGGAGTACTCGGTCCCAACAGCAACATCGAAGGGATGATCTACAGGCCCCCGGGTCCGGTACCCGCCTGGGTCGTCTGGTCCGTGGAACATACCATCATCCTGGTGATTGCGTTGTTGGCCCTGGGTTTGATGATGCTGGCCTTGATGAATGTGCACATGCATCGCCAGGTACGCCTGCGCGGCGCCGAGCTTGAACAACAGGAGCATCGTTATCGGACGATCTTCAATGCCGCGCCGGAAGGGGTGTGGTTGATCAATCCGAGCCGGCAAACCGTGGATGTGAACAAGCGCTTGCAGGAGATGCTCGGCTATCAGCTCGAGGAGATGTTAGGCAAGACCCCCGTGGACTTCGTGGATGAGGAGAATCGCAAAATCTTCCAGGAACAGATGTCGCGGATCAGTGCCACGGAAAGGCGCAAGTACGACATCGCACTCCAGCATCGGGACGGTCACAACATTCCCACCCGTTTCAGTGCGGTTACCCTCAGACGGCAGGATCGCAGCGTGGTTGCGTCGATCGCGTTTGTCGAGGATATCACCGAACGCAAACGCCTGGAGGCGGAGTTGCGCACCGGTGAGCAGAACCTGCGCCGACTGATCAATGCTCAACCGGCCTGCGTCAGCACATTCGATGCCGATGGGCGGCTGCTGAGTATCAATCCCAAGGGGCTGGAGATTTTTCAGGCTGACACCCTGGAGGAGATTAGAGAGAATTTCTGTAGCAGCCTGATCGACCCGACGTATCGTAAAGAATTCGATCAGTTGAACCGTTCGGTATTTCAGGGTCACAGTAGGCACATCACCTTCAGTGCCACCGGTTGCCTCGGCCGTCAGGTCTGGCTTGAGATGCATTCCGTGCCGATCATGGATGCCCAGGGTGAGGTGATCGAACATCTCGGATTGACCCATGATGTTACGGACCGTCTGCGTATGGAGATGCAGATCCTCGATGAGCGGGAATTTCTCCAGGCGGTTATCGACAATATCAGCGATTCGGTGATGGTAATCGATCCCAATCTGCAGATTCAGCTAATGAACAAGCGGGTCAAGTCGGTGCTGCAAAACTTCGAGGTGGATGCTGGCCAGGTCAAGCACTTTTTCGATCTGCCCTATGTGAAAAAGCCGGTTACCGGGGAGCCTGCGGTGGCCTGTCCGGTGCTGGAGGTACTGGAGACCGGATGCCAGGCCACGGCGATCATTTCAAATCCCGTCTCATACCGTTCCAATAAGCAGAACCGGGTCGAGGTGATCGCCTCGCCCCTGCTCAACCAGGATGGCAGCATCCGTGGTGTCATCGAGGTAGCCCGGGATATCACCGAGCATCTTGAACTGCTCGATGAGGTGCAGCAGCAGAAGGACGATCTGGAGCATCTGGCCCATCACGACTCCCTGACCAATCTGCCCAACCGGGTGCTGTTTCTGCTGCGTCTGAAACAGGCGATCAGCAAGGCCAAGCGCACCGGCCGACAGATGGCGGTGCTGTTCGTCGACCTGGACCGCTTCAAGGAGATCAACGATACCCTGGGCCACGCCGTGGGCGATAAGGTGCTGAAAGAGGTGGCTGAACGGTTCCGCAAGTGCGTGAGGGAGGAAGACTTGATCGCGCGCCTGGGCGGTGACGAATTCGTGTTCCTCACCGAGGGGTTGGACAGACCTCAGCATGCCGCGGCGATGGCCCAGCAGATTATCCAGTCCCTGTTCCTGCCGTTCATCATGGTCAACCAGCAGTTTTTCCTTACTGCCAGTATCGGCATCAGCATCTATCCCCAGGACGGCAAGACCGCCGAGATGTTGTTGCGCAATGCGGATGCGGCCATGTACAAGGCCAAGGAGGAGGGCAAGAACACCTTCCAGTACTATACGGAAGATATGACCGAACAGGCCTTCGAACGGATCTTTCTCGAAACCAACCTGCGGCGTGCTCTGGAGGCTCAGCAACTGGTGGTCTATTACCAGCCCCAGGTGGAGATGACCCGGGACCAGGTGATCGGAGTCGAGGCGCTGGTGCGCTGGGTCAATCCGGAAATGGGGCTGGTGGCGCCCTCCCGGTTCATTCCCCTGGCGGAGGACACCGGACTGATCATCCCCCTGGGAGAACAGGTGATCCGCATGGCCTGCGAGCAGATGGTCAAATGGGAGGCGCAGGGCATTCGTCCCCGTTTCATGTCCATCAACCTGTCGGTGAAACAGGTCGAGAACCACAGTCTGATCCCGGCCCTGCGGGACATCCTGGAGCAGACCGGCTGTCGCCCCGAATGGTTGGAGTTCGAGGTGACCGAAGGTTCCCTGGTGAAGGATCCGGACAAATCCGGTGCCGTACTCCAGCAACTGCGGGATCTGGGGTTCGAGCTCGCGATCGACGATTTCGGTACCGGCTATTCCTCCCTGGCTTACCTCAAGCGCTTCCCCCTGACCCGGCTGAAGATCGATCAGTCGTTTATCCGTGATGTGCCCTACGATGCCGATGACAGGGCCATCACCCGGGCCATCATCGCCCTGGCGAAAAGTCTCAACCTGCGTGTTCTGGCTGAAGGCGTAGAGCAGAAAGAACAAAAACATTTCCTCGTCGAAGAGGGGTGTTTCGAGGCCCAGGGTTACTATTTCGGCCACCCTTATAGTGAATCGGAAATGACCCGTCTGTTGCAGCACTCGTCGCGTCCACAGAAAACCGCGCAGGGTCCCGGGTAACCGAATTTAATGAGCTTATCGGACTAGGGTGGACGGGTTTTGAGCGCAATGGCACTTACCTGGGCCAAAAACCACCGTCATCCCGGCGAATGCTGGGATCCAGACTGCCTGGCGGTGCGCTACTCCTGGATGCCATCCTTCGGTCCGTAAACGGTGCATCCCCGCACCATTTCTCGGGGATCATTTTTAACTCCGAAACTTGAGTTCAAAAGTACCATTCGGCACTCAGCGGGCTACTCGGCCTGAAAATGTGGTAGGTTACTGCGGCAGGTCGATTTCCACACAACCCCTGCTGCCGATGCTTCAGGACCGCCGGGTAGGATAGGCATGTCGACCTGGGGCGGATCCGCGGCCGGCAAACCAAACCGGTCAGAAACTGTCCTACCCATTCGACAGAGACGACAACCCGTCACGCAAAACAGACTGATCCATGCCGCGGTTTCCACTCATCCTGATACTACTGTTCGGTGTGCAAGGCGCCTGGGCTCTGAATCTCAGGGTGGAGGTGAGCGGTCTGGATTCCGAGCTCAAGGAGAATGTGCTGGCGTTTCTCTCGGTGGAGCAGGAAAAGTCCCGCGAGTCGCTGAGTGAGGCAAGACTCCGGCTATTGCATGAACGGGCGGAGACGGAGATCCGCGAGGCGCTGCAACCCTTCGGTTACTTCAAACCGGTGATTCAGGGCAGTCTGAGCAAGGACGATGAGGGCTACCGGGTTCGCTACAAGGTAGCGCCGGGACCACCGATCGTGCTGGCCGAGGTCGATTTTCAGGTGATGGGTGAAGGTGCCGACAACCCGGTCGTTACAGCGGATTTTCCCCTGAAAAAGGGGGACATTCTCAACCAGGGTGTCTACGAAACCGCCAAACAGCAGCTACTCTCCAATACCCTCGAACAGGGTTATCTGGATGCCCGGTACAGGCAGCACCGGGTGGATGTGGACCTGAAAAACTACCGTGCGAGCATCACCCTCCACCTGGATACCGGGATGCGCTTCCGGTTCGGCCCGGTGTACTTTCATCAGGACACCATGGACCCGGAGTTTCTTGCCAAGTATGTGACCTTTCATCAGGGAGACCCCTTCAGTCAGGAGTCGCTGCTCAACCTGCAGGCGCAATTGATCGACAGTGAGTATTTCAAACGGGTCGAGGTGTTCAGCCGTCGCGAAGGCGTCGAGGGCGATCAGGTACCGATCGATATCAAGCTCGAACCGAACAAACGCAATCGTTACCGCATCGGTCTGGGCTATTCCACCGATACCGGTCCCCGCATCAAACTCGACTGGAAGGATCGCCGCATCGGCCGCGAAGGCCATCGCATGCGTACCGAGTTTCTGGTATCCGAACCGGAAAGCACCCTGACCAGCGAGTACATCATTCCCCTGGATCGGCCCACCGTGGATACGGTCCGCTTCGGTGCCTCTCTGGAGCATTTCAATACCGACACCCAGCAGGGATCCAAGGCGCTGCTCAACGCCACCCAGTCCATCAGCATGGATCAGGGGTGGCGGCGTAGTCTGGGCATCGAATATCTCTACGAGGACTACAAACTGAGCGATCAGGTGGACAAGGCCCGGTTGCTCTACCCTTTTATCGACTGGCTGCGTATCAAGAGTGACAAAAAGCCCCGGGTCCGCAAAGGCAAGCGGATAAATTTCCGCCTCGAAGGGGCCAGTTCCACGATCGTCTCGACCACCAGCTACGCGACGGCCTATGCCAGCGGCCGATTCATCGATGATCTGGGTGACAGCGATTGGCGCTTGCTGAGTCGTCTGGAACTGGGGGTTACCTGGACCCAGGATCTGCTTCAGCTGCCGCCCAGTAAGCGTTTCTTTACCGGCGGTGACAACTCCGTACGGGGTTTCCGCTATGAATCCCTGGGCCCCAAGGATGCTTCGGACAATGTGATCGGCGGTCGCTATCTGGCTGCCGGAGGACTGGAACTGGATCACCCGATCGAGGGTAAGTGGAGCGGTGCGGTATTTATCGACGCGGGCAACAGTTTCGATCCGGACTACGATTCCAGCACGGCCTACGGCCTGGGTATGGGTCTGCGCTGGAGTTCTCCCGTGGGTCCGATTCGGATCGACCTGGCGCGAGGCCGGGTGGAGGATGATCGCCATTGGCGACTGCACCTGGTGGTGGGGCCGGAATTATGAAGTGGCTGAAACGCCTGGCCTGGATCCTCTCCGCCGGGTTGTTGTGTCTACTGCTGAGCGCGGTGCTGTTACTGACCTATCTGGGCGCCACCCAGGACGGCACCCGGCGGTTGTTCGACTGGGTTCAGGCGTGGCTGCCGGGGGATTTGACCCTGACCTCGCTGGAGGGGCGACTGGCGGGTCCCCTGCTTATCCGGGGGCTGAGTTACCGGCAAGCGGATGGCCTGGTGATCGAAAACGGCCTGCTGCAATTCGACTGGTTGCCCGGCGCGCTCTGGGACGGAGAGTTGAAGATTCTGACCCTGGTCCTGGAAGACACCGGCGTCAGTCTGCCGGAGACAGGACCGGCGGAGTCCGGCTCCGAAGGTTTTCAGGGAGTGAGTCTGCCGTTAACGGTAGCTATCGACAGACTGGATGTACGTGACCTGCGGATCCTCAGTGCCGGTCAAGCGGAGCCGGTCAGGATCGAGCGACTGAATCTCAGTGCCACTGCCCGGTCTCAGCAGTTGCAGGTCCGGGGGCTGGCGCTGGCCGCCTACGACGCGCAAGTGAATCTCGACGGATCGATCGCGTTCAGTGATCAGTTGCCCGCCGATCTCAACCTGGAGTGGCGCTACCGGCTGCCGGAGGGCCCGGAACTGTCGGGACAGGGCCGCCTGCAGGGCGATTTGCATCGCTATCATCTGCTCCAGGAGACCGCGCAACCGATTGCCGGCCGTCTGGACGCGGAGTTGCGAGAGGTGATTGCAAAACCGGCTTGGCAGGCCCGGATCGACTGGACGGAGTTGCAATTGCAGGCGTTTGCACCCGATTTTCCCGGGGTGATAAAAGGGCGCATGACCGCGCAAGGTGACTTTGGACAATTGCAACTCGATAGCGCGCTCGATCTGGAAGAACCCACCTTGGGACATCTGCACGGCGATCTGACTGCCCAGGCCGACACCCGGGTCATCCGGCTCGAATCCCTGCGGCTTAGCAATACCCAATCACTGAACCTGGAGGCTCGTGGGGACTACCGGCTGGAGGAGCGGGCGTTCGAGCTATCCTTCGAGTGGCGTGATCTGGGGTGGCCGCTGGTGGGGGCTCAGGATTTCATCAGTAAGCAGGGCACGCTGGCCTTGAAGGGCACTCAGGAGCGCTATGCCTATACCCTCGACATGGGCCTGTCCCGGGCGGAAATCTCCAATGTCTCACTCAGCGCGAATGGCCAGGGCAGTTTGGCGGGTCTGAGTCTGGAGGGGTTGAATCTGCAGCAGGGTGAGAACGCACTGCGGGGCGAGGGGCGATTGGACTGGTCGCCGCGGCTGGCCTGGTCTGTGCGTCTCCAGGGTGAGGGACTCGACCCGGTTCTGCTGCATCCGGAATTTCCCGGGCGTATCGATCTCAAGCTGGAGACCCAGGGGCAACGGATTGGCGATGGGAGCGGAGAGGCACTCAAGGGATCGGTGGTGATGGAATCATTGCAGGGAAAACTGCGCGGGTATCCGGTCTCGGCCCAGGGGCGGATGAGCTTCGACTCAGAGTCGATCCAGGTACCGGATTTGAGTCTCGAATCCGGGTCCAACCGGATCGAGGCCCGGGGCCGGCTGGGTGAAAGGATGGCCCTGGACTGGACGGTGAAGGCACCGCAGCTGGCGGCGCTCTGGCCGGGCCTCCAGGGGCGTCTGGAAGGGGCGGGCCAACTGCGCGGGACCCTGGAAATGCCAGCCCTGCACGCCACACTGAATGCCCATGAGGTGGGCTACTCCGGAGTCGAGCTGGCCCGGCTGGAGACCCGTCTGGACCTGGATATGGGCGGCACCCAGGCGATCGATGCGCGGATCTCGGGAGAGGGTCTGGATATCGATGGCCGGAATTGGCAGACCTTCGATCTCACGGCTCGGGGGCGTCTGCCCCGGCATCAGCTCAATCTCTCACTCCAGGGCAAGACGGTTCCTCAACTGGATCTCGAGGTGCAAGCCGGTCTCGACCCGGAACACCGTTGGCAGGGTCAACTCAAGTCCCTCTCCCTCGACCTGCCGGAACAGGGGGCGTGGTCTCTCAGCAAACCGGTGGCGTTCAACCTGGGTGCGGCCGCGCAGAGCGTGCAGGATCTGTGTCTGGTCGAGGGGCAGAGCCGAATCTGTGCCGATTTCAAGGCTGACGGTGATCACGGTTGGCAGTCCGATGTCCAAGTGAGTGACTTTAATCTGGAATCCTTGCAGCCCCTGCTGACCCGGCTAACCCGGGTATCGGGGCGGCTGAATCTGCAGGCGAATCTGAAGGGGGAGGCCAGCGGGCGAATGCGGGCCGATCTCAGTGCCACACTGCCCGAGGGCAGTCTGAGTTTCGATGCCGCGGGTGTCGAACAGCAGATCGACTTTTCCCGCACCGAGCTGACCGCCAAACTCGATGAACAGGGAGGTCAGGCACGGGCCATGCTCCCGCTGAAGGATCTGGGCGGTTTCGAAACGGCATTGACCCTGCCCGGGTTTCAGTTCCCCGGTCCAGACTGGCAGGACCAGGCCCTGCAGGGGCGGATCAAGGGGCGGGTAGACAACCTGTCCCTGGTCAGTCTGCTGATGCCCAAACTGCAGAACATCCAAGGTGTGCTGCAGACCGATTTCGATCTGGCGGGAACCTTGGGCAGCCCCCGGTTGCGGGGGACTTCCCAACTTGAAAACGGCGCCGTGAATATCCCGGAACTGGGTGTAGGGCTGAGAGAGATCAGTTTGCGGGCCGAGGCGTCGGAACAGGATCGGCTGGCACTGACCGGGCAGGTGCGCTCCGGCAAGGGCCAACTGAGTCTTAAGGGATTCACCCGCCTGGATGTGGCGCAGGGTTTTCCTTCGGAGCTTGAGATTCAGGGTAAGGATTTCCAGGTGGTGGACATTCCGGAAGCGGAGGTACAGGTCTCACCGAAACTGACCTTCAAACAGACCGGAACGAGCAGTGAACTGAACGGAACCCTTGAGGTACCCTACGCCCGATTGCGGCCCCGGGATCTACCCAAATCGGCGCTCTCCAACAGTCCCGACATGGTCATCACCGGGGACGAACAGAATCAAGCGGCATCGAAGGATACCCCCCTGCACGCCCGGATCCGCATCAGTCTCGGCAAACGGGTCAGCTTCGACGGCTTTGGCCTGCGGGGCAACTTCACCGGCAACCTGCTGGTCATCGACGAACCGGGCCGACCGGTGATCGGGCGGGGACGTCTGGGGATCGAGAACGGGGTCTATCAGGCCTACGGCCAGGACCTGAGCATTGAGCGCGGTTTCGCCCTGTTCGCCGACAATCCGGTGGACAATCCGGGCCTCGATGTGCGGGCGGTGCGGGAGGTGAACGATGTTACCGCGGGGATGCGGGTGACCGGCACATTGAAGAACCCAAAGCTCAAACTCTTCTCCACACCGCCGATGATCGAGAGCGATATTCTCGCCTACCTGTTGACCGGACGGCCTCCCGGAGAGTCGTCCCAGAGTGTCGGTGTTGCGGCGGCCCTGAAGGCCAGCGGGGCCGGTAGCCTGGCGTCCGAACTGGGTCGCCAGTTCGGCCTGGAGGAGCTGCGCGTCGACTCCGGCAGCAGCCTGGAAGACGCCTCCCTGGTGGCGGGCACCTACCTTTCACCCCGGCTCTACGTTCAGTACATCAACGAACTCTCCAGCGGCGATACCAAGCTGCGGATGCGCTATGATCTGACCGATCGCTGGCAGGTCGAGGCGGAGACCGGCAATACCCAGGCGGGGGATTTTTTCTATACCTTTGAACGTTAACTCGGATTCAATCAGTTTGCACGCCGAACCTTTGCCTGGATTCCGGGGTGTTGAGTTAATAATTGGTTGGGTAGAAGAATGTTTACAGCGTTTCCCGCACGCGTCATTTACGCCTTGATATGCAGGCAGGGGGTGATATTTTTATATTATTGATACTTCTGCACCCCCCGAGTTACGCCTATGATGACGTACGATCCTGCAACGCGGTGGCACAGTCTGGAAGGGGCTGAAGTTGTAGAGTCACTGTTCAGCCGTGAGGCTGGATTGACCCGGCAGGAGGTTGAAGCACGCCTGCAGCAGTTTGGCCGCAATCGACTGCCTGAGGCCAAATCCCGAGGGGCGCTGATACGCTTCTTCGCTCAGTTTCACAACCTGCTCATCTATATCCTGTTGCTGGCCGGACTGGTTACTCTGCTGTTACAGCACTGGCTCGACGCCAGCGTGATCTTTGTCGTGGTCGTCATCAATGCCCTGATCGGCTTTCTGCAGGAGGGCAAGGCGGAAGACGCCTTGCAGGCGATCCGAAAGATGCTCTCCCTGCGCACATCGGTCATCCGTGAGGGCCGTCTGATCACACTAGAGGCCGAATACCTGGTGCCCGGGGATGTCGTGCCGCTCCAGGCCGGGGACCGGGTTCCCGCCGATCTGCGCCTGCTGCACGCCAAAGGACTGCAGATCGAGGAGGCGGCCCTAACCGGCGAGTCGATGCCGGCAGAAAAGCGCTGCGAATCCCTAACCGTCAGCACCCCGCTGGCCGACCGGTACTGCATGGCTTACTCCGGAACACTGGTCACGCGCGGCCAGGGCAATGGGGTGGTGGTGGCTATCGGAACACAAACCGAAATCGGGCGTATCAGCGAACTGATGGCGGGTGTGGAAGCATTGTCGACACCTCTGCTGCGCCAGCTGGACGCCTTCAGTCGCCAGTTGACATCGGGGATTCTCGTCCTGGCGCTGCTTGGATTCGCCTTCGGCGTCATGGTGCGGGACTACACGGCGAGCGAGATGTTCATGGCCGCGGTGGGATTGGCGGTGGCGGCGATCCCCGAGGGACTGCCAGCCATCATGACCATTACTCTGGCTATCGGTGTGCAGCGCATGGCGGCCCGTAATGCCATCATTCGTCGCTTGCCGGCTGTCGAGACCCTGGGGACTGTAGCCGTCATCTGTTCCGATAAGACCGGCACGCTGACGCGCAACGAGATGACCGTGAAACAGATCATCACCCCCGATCTCTGCCTGGAGGTCGGTGGGGTCGGTTATAATCCCCATGGCCGTTTCAGTCGGGGGGGGCAGGACCTTGTCGTTGAAAGTGGTGATCCGGTTTGGCAGCTGCTGCGCGCCGCCGTTCTGTGTAATGATGCGGCTCTATACCAAGAGAACGATGGTTGGCAGGTGCAGGGGGATCCCATGGAAGCCGCCCTGTTGACACTGGCTCGCAAGGCAGGACTCGATGCGGATGGAGAACGCAAGCGCATCCCGCGTACCGACCTGATTCCGTTTGATGCTGCCCACCAGTTCATGGCCACGCTGCACCATGACCATGAAGGTCGAGGTTACATTCTACTCAAAGGTGCGCCCGAGCGTGTGCTGGCCATGTGTCATTGGCATTGGCAGGCTGGGCAAAAGATCCGCCTCGAGCAGGCATTGTGGCAGGCGCGGGTTGATGGGCTGGCCGCCCAGGGGTACCGGGTACTCGCCCTGGCACAGTTAGCCGATATCGAGCCGAGACAGGAGCTGCGGTTTCGCGATCTGGAATCGGACCTGCAACTGCTCGGACTCCTGGGTCTGATCGATCCGCCCCGGGACGAATCGGTCGCGGCCGTGCGTACCTGCCTGCAGGCCGGTGTCCGGGTCAAGATGATTACCGGCGATCATGCCGTCACGGCGGGAGCCATCGCGGCGCAGATCGGCCTGCTCAATTCGCAACCGGTGCTCAGCGGCCTGGAAATCGACCAGATGGATGATCAGGCGCTGACGCGGCAGGCAACGGTTCATGATGTGTTCGCCCGGGTGACGCCTGAACACAAACTGCGCCTGGTGCAGGCGTTGCAGTCTGGCGGAGCCGTGGTTGCCATGACCGGTGATGGTGTCAACGACGCGCCGGCGCTGAAGCGGGCCGATGTGGGTGTCGCCATGGGACGGAACGGCACCGAGGCGGCCAAAGAGGCGTCAGAGATGGTGCTTGCTGATGATAACTTCGCCTCCATCGTGCACGCCATTGAAGAGGGGCGGACGGTGTATGACAATATCCGCAAGGCGATACTCTTCATTCTGCCGACCAATGGTGGTGAGGCCCTGGTGATTCTGGGTGCCATCCTTTTGGGTTTCCATCAATTTCCGCTCACCCCGGTACAGATTCTCTGGGTCAATATGATCACGGCGGTCACGCTGGCTCTGGTGCTGGCATTCGAGCCCAGCGAAAGCAACCTCATGCATCGAAAACCACGACCCAGCCGGGAGAACATCCTCAGCGGCTGGTTTCTCTGGCGTGTCGGTTTCGTCTCGGTGATTCTGATGAGCGGGACATTTGCGCTCTTTCTCTGGTCCTTGTCGCGGGAAGCCTCGATCGAACAAGCGAGAACAGTAGCGGTCAATGCCCTGGTACTGTTCGAGATCTTCTATCTCTTTAATGCGCGATACCTGGAGGCATCGGCCTTAAATATCCACGCCTTTGTGGGAAACCGGCACGCCCTGCCGGCCGTGGGTCTGTTGTTGCTGTTTCAGCTCGCCTTCACCTATTTTGGACCCATGCAGGGACTTTTCGGCACAGCCTCGATCGATGTCACCGCATGGCTGATGATCCTGCTGACTACCTCGAGTGTGTTCTGGCTAGTGGAACTGGAAAAACACTGGATCAGAAAACTCAAGCGGAAGCCTGATTAAAAACGCCAATCGACACCGGCGGTAATCTGGCGCCCTGGTAAGGGAGCGGTATCCTTCAATACTGACAGGTGGTTTTGGGCAAATTCATCCAGTAAATTCTCACCCTTGAGCCACAGCTTTAACTCCTGCTCGGCGATCCGCCAGTTATGTTGCAGGTAGATCGACAGCCAGTTGTAGCCCGGCGTTGCCGCTTCCTGTGGGGCCAGATTGCGGGCTTTGGCAACCCGTTTGAAACTCAGTTTGGCCAACCAGTCTTGTTGTTCGAGTTGCACGCCGATTTCCCCGCTGGCCGGGGCGGTGCGTGGCAGATTTTCACCATCCCTGTCGGTTGCCCGGAGTAGATCGATCTGTCCCCAAAAGGTAAAGTCCGGTTCCACGCTGAGTAGCGCCTGCCTGTTTTCATAGCGTAAGGATCCGCCAAAAAACTCAGCATCAGTCTGGCGGGTAAACCATACCTGGCTGAGATGGAAGGGGTCGGTTAGTGCAACGCCATTCTCATCATAGCCGCGATCCTGATAGATATAATCCCAGAAGCGATAGTAAAAGGTGGAAAATTGTATCTGGTGGCTCTCATGCTTAAACGTCAGGTCCGCATCAAAATTGATGCTTTGCTCCTTGTCCAGCTCTGAATTGCCGAAAATATAGCTGTCAGTCGCGTGGTGAAATCCATTCCAGTACAATTCATCAACACTGGGCAGACGTTCAAGATAGCTCAGGCTTATCGCCCAGCTTGGTGTTGTATCTACTTCAGCCTGCTGGTCTATGCCGAATGACAGACTTAGGCTGTGGTCATTGCGTTCATCGTAATAATCGGGATCCAGACCGGTCGGATAGACCCATTGTTCCTGGATGTTGTCAGGGTCCGGTTGCAGCTGGCGGGATTGCCAGTTAATGCCGGTAATCAACTCATGGCTGTCACTGACCATCACTTGAGCAACCGTTGAGGCCTGCCAGATTTTGGATTGCGTATCAGGCATGGGATGGCCATGACTGTAGGGTAGACCTCTGGTCAACAAGTATTGCTCCATCGATTCACCCAGGGGCGCACCGCTGCGTGAGGCGTCACCAAACCCGTCGCAGGCGCCATGCTCGTGACAGACTTTCAATTCACTGTTGACATAACTTAAGCGCGTCTCTCCCCACCAGTCATCGGCGGCCCACGCCAGGTTTACCGTGCCACGCTGTTGCTCTTGTCCGAATAGACCGTCTTTCCTGCCGCCCTCGGTTTCGTCATGCAGATAGTCACTGCTCAGCAGGTCAAGGGTGATCTCATCCAGCCAGAGTGGGCTGGGCAGATAGCGATACTTAAATCCCAGGTCATCCCGCTGCATATTGATACGGGTGGCTTCCGGTGTGGCATTGGGAATCCCGTAGTCTTTTTCCAGGCTGGTTGCATTGATTTGCAGCTCGCTGCTTGGATTGGGTCGCCAACCCAGGCTGACCTGACCTTGATCGGTGTTAACATCTGAATCGGCAATCGTCTCTCCCTCACCGGATTGATAGGGGTCGGACTCCTGTGTCAAGCCGCCCAGTTGTAACGCCCAATACTCGTTGGCCAGGCTGATATGGGAGTCCAGGCCGTAACTCTCAGTGTTTGAACGAATATCTCCGGACAGTTCGCCCTTGAGGCCGGGGTCGGGGAAGGGGGCGTCCAGGGCATCACTGATTTTTATCACCCCACCTGCCTGTGCGGCATAGAGAAGTGATGCCGGGCCTTTCAGCAGTTCGATACGCTCAGAGGCGCGTGGGGCGACTGCTACGGCGTGGTCCTGGCTCATGGCGGACAGATCACTCAGCTGATTGTCGTTATGCAGAATTTTTATCCGATAGCCGCTCATCCCGCGAATCACGGGGCGGCCGACGGCTTCGCCGTAACTGGCGGAGTCTACATTGGGTAAACTATCCAGATAGCCGCCCAAGGTTGCATTTTTGGCGCCTTTGCTCAGGGATTCGGAATCCTTGGATTGTTGTGCTTCATCCTGCGAACCGAAGACGGTGATCGTTTCGAGCTCAGTCTCTGCTGAAGCCACCCCGCTTAGCAGTGCGAGCATACTCAAAGCTAATTTTCTCATGCATTAAAACCCGATTTATCCCGGCATCTTTGGATGCCGGGATAGTTTGCAGATTGAGGACAGGGTCACTCGTGATCGTGATCGTGCTCTGAGCCACTGCCAATAACAGCAAGCAGGTCGGCACTCACACCTTCGGGCATCAGCAGTGAGATCGCCCAGGTCGAGTGCTGGTGAAAGTCGGCGCCATGGGAGTCCACCAGATAGAGAAGTTGCGTGTCGGGGACAAAAATGAGTATGCCATCATCGCTGACCCGGGCGATTGTGGTTCGGTTGCAATCAGCGACCGTCACCACACCATCGAGCACAACAAACCCCTGGATTTGCTCGAGCGCACCTTCATGCTCCTCAAAAAAGTAGACGCGACCACTTTCGGTCAGAGCAAAATGCACCAGCGCGCCATGATCATGCGCTTCGCCATCTCCTTCGGTCGCTTGCTCAAGCTCGAACTGCTGGTAGGGATCGACATAAGCGCGGCAGAGCTGTTCTCCGTCAGGCAATACTTCAGCGATTTCCGCTTCCAGGGCCTGTTGTTGCTCGACAAGGCTGTTCAACCGCTCAAGCGCGGCGGCTTTGTTACTGCCGGCTTCCGGATCACGGAACTCTTCCGCATCATGCGCGGCCAGTTGATCTCCGTGGAAGTGGGCAAGCTGCACAAACTGGTCCGCATCGATGGGATCACCAGGGGTGTAATCCGGGACCATGAGCAGATATTTCATATCCAGCAGCTCTTCGTCGTTGGCTACTCTGAAGTCGGCCCAATGAAAGAAGTGTCCGATGGTTGAAGTGTCGGTGATCTGTAGATTTTGCACCGCACTGTCCTGACTGGCGGCCGCCAGCTCATTGAGATCGGTACGGGTCTCTGTTGTGCTGTCAAAGCTGTAGTAGGCTCCGGTCAAGGCATTGAGCATGATCAGATCTATCTCTTCCGGCAGGCCAAGGGTGGTATCTTTGTCGGATGAATCGTTGTTACTGGAACCGCCGCAGCCATTAAACAGAAATGCCTGAGTGCACAGTAAAGATGCGAAAAATAGTTTTGAGGTGCGTTTCATTTCTTAACTCCATACAGGCCAGGCCTCCAAGCGGGTGTTGGAGGCAGGCCTCTGTCGGCAGACAGCTGTCGAGCCGACAGTTTCAACTGAATGAGATCCAGCGATCCAATAGAAGCACCTTCTACTGGGTGTATGCGCAATAGGTCAGGCGTTATCCCCAATAGGGAGGATCGCGGAAATCAGTGATTGTCAGCAGAGTGGGGGAGGGCCGGTGAGGCGCGAGCCTCATAAAACGGCGAACTGTGCAGGGAGGTTTTGGGTAAATGGAAGGTGGTTTCTGCTCTGTGCAGGAGAATGTGGCAGACAGGCATCGCCGCAACACCGACGATGTAGTGGTGCTTTTCCAGGCTTTGGAAGGTATCGCAGTACTCATCGGGGTCATGAAAATTATGAACCGCGGCATGCATCAGCGATGCGGTTTGAGCCAGAAGAAACAGCAGGATCAGTACAGCTTTAATGGCACGCTGTGTTTTGGCGTCAGAGTAGATGTAATGACTGTTGGTGCTTCTCATATCATTGAAATCATTACATTATAATCTGTTATCTTGATGGCTTGAGTCTGCTCAATAGGAATTGAATTCTGAGTAATTGTAATGTTATAACATTGCTTATTATGTCAGCGGTAGCTGGTTTCCGCAATCCTGAAGGAGGCTGGAAAGCCAATGGGATGTTGTTACTCAACCACGAAGAAACAGTGGTTGTATAATGATTTCGTATGCGCTGTGATCTGACTGATCGCTGGCAGGTCGAGGCGGAGACCGGCAATACCCAGGCGGGGGATTTTTTCTATACCTTTGAACGTTAAAACCGAACGTCAAGTTAATAAAATCAGGGAGAATGGAGATGGATCAAATATTCAAAGATGCAAACAAACAAGGATTTGAAGGGCTATCGATGTTTCCAGGAAGTAGTTGGTCTGTCCTTGCGGAACCCGTACCCGAAGGCTCTATTCATCGACTCAAGATGAACAAAGGATCACAAATTCCCGCGCATACCCATCCGGCGGATGAATATGTTTATATTTTGTCAGGCAGTCTCATAACCGGCGGCCGGGAATGTCAAAAGGGTTGCTTCTGGCATACGCCCGCTGGGACGAAACAAGGTCCACATGTCGCACGCACGGATGTCGAGCTTATTACCATACGCCTTGGTCCGATGGGTGAATTTGAGACCTGACCAAGGCTTGCTGAACCAGGCGTTCACCCACGTTCCCACCGCTCTGCGTGGAAACGCAGGCAACATTGATCAGATGGGAATGTCCGGTTGTTGTCAAAATGTCCCCGGCCATCGAATCTGACACCACAAGTGTTGCAGCCGCTCACCCCGGACGGGATTAAGCCCCCGCACATAGGCGAGTTTTCCCGCCAGATGCGCCTTGAAATCATCCAGCCCCTGGTGGTTCTGACTGGCGGGGCCATAACGAATGCAGTTGTAGAGCGTCGCCTTCAAACGGTCGAACTCCTCCCGGGGCAAGTTGGGTTTCTCGTTGATGACCATCCCCACCAGCCGTTGGGACTGGGCCCGGGTTTGCACTCGGGTCTTGCGATGGTTGATCTGAAAACCCTCTTCGAGGGCGATGGCGTCGATCAGGGTTTGTAGAAAAGGTGCCAGTCTGCGCAGTTCCTGCCCCCCCGAAAAGGCGAGGTCGTCCGCATAGCGGGTGTAGTTCAGTGAAAAACGTCCGGCAATCCCCCGCAGGCGGCAGTCGAGGCGCCAGGCGCAGAGATTGGCCAGGGCGGGGGAGGTCGGTGCGCCTTGGGGTAGGTGTTTGTCGGTGAGCCGTTTTTGCATCGCCCAGGGAAGGGCTCGAAACGACCCGCCCGCCAGGGATGCTGAGGTGGTGTGAGTGCAGAGTCCCTGCAGCAGTCGTGCAACGTTATGCGGATAGCCCAGACGCCGGAACAGGGCGCCGATGCGGGCAACCGGTACGCTGTGAAAAAAGTCCTTCAGATCCATCCGCAGCACCACCGCCTGTGCGGTGTGGGGTTTCACGAAACTCCGGGTGGAGCGGCCCCGGGTAAAGCCGTGGGCGGCATCGTGGGGCGGAACCCGATTGAGTATCTCCGTGAGTATCTGGCCCTGGAGTGCCTTGAGACGGGTTTTGGGGATTTCGAGTAGCCGGGGCGGGCCCGAGCGCTTTTCGATCCAGCGATAGTCGTAATGGTGCAGTCGGGACGTCTTTACCCGGTGCTGGCGGCGCTCGATATCGGCGAACCAACTCAGTTCGTGATCGAAAAGGCCCAGCCACGCTCTGAGATCCTTCTCGGTAGGCAGCTGCGGCAGGGGAAAGGTCACCAGGGTTTTGGATGGCGAACCCATCAACGGTGGATCCAAGAGGATTTTCAAGGCTTCCTGGCTTGGCTTTTCAAACCGTGCGTGCAGTTCGTCCTGGTTTGCAAGAAAGGCGATGAGCTGTTTCCGGGACGGAGGGGTGTCCTCATCGAAGTGAAAGATCAGACGGGCCGCTAACCGCGCCGGGTCGGGTGGTCCGCCTGAAAGACTGCGCGCGAGCCGTTCGGTGAGAGAAACCCTGTTCCAGTCGCCTCCCAGAAGGGAGAGGGCCAGCAGACGCAGGTTGTTATTGATGCGAGACAATCCATTCCCCGACAAATGATGGGCGAGTGCTCCCGGTTTGTGTTCCGAGAGAGAAGCGCGGCCGGCCTCCGACCCAGCATGTTGCGCCGGTACATATCTGCGCGGAGCGCAGCGTCGTACCGGCAACGGAAATGTCGGCTATGAAAAGTCCCCGGGGTTACCCCGGAGCGTTCGGCGAGGGGTTAAACCCGTATCGCAAAACCGCTCGGAGCGCCGGCCGCGAGGACAGGGTAAAATATCGGTTAACGAAGTCAAGGGTTGAACTGTGCCGGTTTACCGACACTGGTCATTTCCTTGCAGACAAAAGCCCTCGCGTATGTAGGCATTGATCGTAATCGCGGTGAGTTCCTCGCGCCAATGGAATTTCGATTGCTTTCTCGCTTCGGCCGCGAAGCTGTCCATGTCGGTAGCGTATCCGATGCTGCTCAGATAGGTTTCGATGGTCCGGTCCGGGTCGACATAGCTGCGGGCGCCGACAACTGAGGTGTTATCGCCGGTGGCGGTACGATAGTCGTCCAGGCTGGAGTACTTTTCGCCATTGATCGAGAACCAGTTCGACGCATCGGCCGTGGCAAATGATCTCAAGCTCCTTTGTAACAGGCTATCATGGCGCCGAACCCTATCGAGAGAACGTTATTCGTTCGTGGGATAAACTGTGATTGCGTACGCAAAATGGTTGTTGACCCGCCGAACCGGAATGGCGTGTGCGGTGTGTTGGTATCCTAGGCATGATCAAGATACGTCATAAGCTGACGAAATATTACAGACAGCGTACGAATGTTTGTATGTACAGCGCTACTTTGCTCAGATGAGGGGGTCTTTCCATGTTGATGAAATTCATCACCCTAGCGGGGCTGGCCATGATCAGCCTTTCAATTCTCGGTTTTATCTACAACTCCGTGCGCAAGCAGCGGGAGCAGGGTGTGTTTCTCGGCGCTTCCGCCCTGTTGGGCTTGATGCTGATCGGACTTGTCCTGGGTGGTGCCCAGGGCGTGATCTTCTATGCCAGTCCGGGGATGAGCTATCTGGTGCAGTATCCCTGGGGTACCCAACGGGCGGAACTGGAACCCGGCTTTCATCCGCGATTCTTCGGTGAGGCGATTCCGTTCAAGAAATATCTGACGGTCTCTTTTGGCGGCTCGTCGTCGGATTTCTCGGGAACGGCCCCGGTGCAGGAGATCCGTTTCCACGATTCGGTGACCGCGAACATGCGCATGACCGCCCGTTTCCAGATGCCGGAGACCGAGGAGCAGTTCCTACCCATGGCGCTGGCCTACCGCTCTCAGGATAACCTGATTAACTCCTCCCTGATCCCGATCATGCAGGAGGCGATGCGTAATTCCGGGCGTATGTACTCGGCCCAGGAGTACATCGGCGGCAAGGGTGGTGATTTTGAAAACGCCGTACTGGATCAGATCCGCAACGGCATCTACCTGCTGGACATCGAGGAGTCCCGTGCCGTGCATGGCCAACAGTCCATCACCGAGCGGGAGAGCCGCACCATCCAGCAGGACCAGACGGTTCAGGTGCGGGTACGGATCCGCCGCGACAGCAGCGGTCAGGAGATGCGCAAGGATGCCCAGGATCATCCGCTGAAGAAATTCGGTCTGGTCCTGGTGCAGGCCAACGTGCAGGATGTGGATCCCGATCCGGCCTTCAAGGACAAGCTCAAGGAGCAGCGCGAGGCGGCGGCCCAGGTGGCCATCGAGCGGCAGAACGCGCGCAAGGAGGAGGAGCGCAAGAAACGCATCATCGCCCAGGGTGAGGCGGAGAAGGCGGAGAAGAAGATCGAGCTGGAAAAGCAGCAGATCGAACGCGTCATCGCCGGCGAGACCAAGGCCAAGGAGGCGGAACAGGAGCAGGTGAAGAAGGTCACCGAGGCCACCACCCGCAAACGGGAGGCGGAGATCGAGTACGAGCGCAAGCAGGTCGAACTCGAGACCGCCAAACTCGAAGCGAAGCGGATCCAGACCCTGGCCCAGGCCGAATCGGACCGGCGCCGCCTGCTGATGGAGGCGGACAACGCCCTGGAGAAGCGGCTCGAGGCTTATGTGCAGGTCTCCTCGGCCTTTGCCGCGGCGATCCGCGACAAGCGGCTGGTGCCCGAGGTGGTGGTCAGCGGCAGCGAAGGCGGCGGGCAGACCAACGCCACCGACCTGATCGCCCTGCTGATGGCCAAGACCGCGCGTGACCTGGGAGTGGCCGTGAGCGAACCCGATCGCATGGCCGGCGGCGCTGCACAGGTGCCGGTCAAGCTTTAGCCCGGTTTTAACATTGAGCAGTAGCCCGGATGGAGCGAAGCGGAATCCGGGGAGATCCGCGCACGACAGTTCCCGGATTTCGCTTCGCTCCATCCGGGCTACATGGCTCAGCCGAAACGGTGCGGCAAGCCG
>JBNKJP010000016.1:0-106372 GCA_050291245.1 Candidatus Thiodiazotropha sp.
GCAAATACTCCCTAACCGCCTGATTTACTATCCAGTTTTTACTTCGACGGTGCCGCTCGGCAGCGGATTTCAACGGCTCCTCGAGGTCTGCCTGCAGGCGGATGCTGGTTACGGTCATGATCGCTCTCTCCGATAGACTACGACGTAGTACATTGTAGTCTAACGACTGGATTGCCACTACGGGCAGAGGTCAGTCGCAGACGCTCAGGACAACACTTCCTGAACGCTCACCCCGCTCTCGGCCAACCCACTGCTGTCGATAGTAACCCGGTAATCGTCAAAGCTGCCGGCAGGGGTGCCAGGCTCACCATTGATACGCTCAATCGCGACCCGGTCGAAGAGTTTGTGGGATGGCATATTGCCTAGTGCATCCTTATGTTTGAAAACAACCAGCTTACGGGCGACCATCTCGCCCCGGGCGGCAGAGTGATCATGTTCGAACATCATCTGAAGTGCCTGCCACAATTTTTCCAGGTCAGATTCCGAAAAACCGGTTTTTTCCGCCAACTTGGCCGAGATGAAACCGTGTACGCGATAGAGCCCATAGGGCACAATACTCTTGCGCCCCATGGTGCGCTCTTTTTCGAGATCCTTCTCATTGGTAACCGCCATACGAGTGATCGACACTTCGAGCGGAATGATCGGATCGATCGATTTGGCGAAGGCAAGCTGGACAGGTCCGCGCACCTGACCGCTGTTGACCTCCGTGGTCATGACCGCGCCAAAGGTACGCACATCGAAGAAGTTAGCGCACATCCATGCCGTCACCTCTCTGGCCTTCTTTTCATCCTTTGGCAGTTTTTTTGCGATTGGCTCAATCTCCAGGGCATCATAGGCCTTTTGGTTCTGATGATTCAGCACCGACTTCTCTTTGACATAGACATCGTGTCCCGGTGTATCCCCCTCCGTGAGTTCGATGAAGTTGCGAATTTTGCGCTTGAGACAGACATCGGTCACCAGTCCCTTGCTCGACTCGGGATCAAGACGGGGCATGTTGCCTGCATCCGGGTCACCGTTGGGATTGCCATTGGTGACATCAAACAGATAGACAAATTCGTAGCGGTTTTGAATAGTCACTGTTGTTCCTCCTTACTCTTCATTAGCTTCAATGCTGACTGGGGCCGCATCATTGGAAATTGCTGCGCCCCGTTGTTTACGTTGATGGTAATAACCAATACAGAATCGCCCCTGGTCCTCAATCGAAAAATGCTTTGGCAGTTCACCCGGTAGTTTATCGATAATTTTCGTCATATCTTCTTTGAGAAAATAAGCTTTTCCAGCGACTTTTGGTTCGGCGCTTTTTCTGATCTTTGAGAGGTGATGCCCGGCCCCAACAATCAGTCGCGGAAAAACTGAGTACGGCACAGTAGAGGCGGAACCAAAGTACTTATCTGAAATACCTGCATTAAGCTTGTTAGCCTCCTCCTTTTTTGCTCCGGACTTTTCCAGAGCCACACTCTGTATTCGTTCCAGTACTGCAAACAATCTACCCAACTGGTAGGCATCACTCTCGTTATTCTCATCCAGGCCCATGGATATGCCCTCCTTATGATTAATACGCAAGTTTCGGTGTAATATGGCTTTGATCATTGCTATACGCAGCGAACTGATATGCCCGTCGCATCGTATGCGCATGAGAAGTTGCGCCAACAGCGCTTGGGGATAACGAGCGCCGGTCAGCACCGAGCGCATCAGCTCCCCGGCCAGATGAGCGGGAATATCATCGGCCTTTGGCTTCTGCCCGTCGCGGTGCGGCACCAGCTGGATCAATAGTCCGTAGATCGATGGCGGTTGTCTCCAGGGAAGCGGGTCGAGGGCAAGGTCCTGGAAATGCTCACCGAGGCGCTGCGCCAGTTCGCCAAAACTGCTGTCGAGCCAGAAGCGGATAGAGATCCTTGAGGCATTTGGGGCCAACCCCAGCAGATAGAAGCGTGTCGACGGATCGATATCGGGGCTGATCTCCGACAGGGGCCGTCCCTGAGAAAGTTGCTCGACAAGCGGCCTGAGCTGCGCAGCTTCGCCCTCATCACTCGGCTGAACGATCTGCATGAAAAGCTGTTCCGTCTGATGCGCCTGATCACTATCGGCGGCAACGGCCCAGAAGACAGTGCTGGCATCGCCGACCGTGAGACAGTGACGATTGTCCCGGTTGAGAAGATAGTTGAGCGCAGTGGTGTATTTAAAGGCTGCTAGTTCAGAAACCGGTGCGTTATTGCCCTGCACCTTACCGTAGGATTCGAACGAGTCGGCATTGAAGGAGACGATGGATCCCCCCGAACTCTGTCCTCCATAGACCCCCTTGATAGCGGGATGCAGACGTGCGATAGCATCCCAGTTACCCGTCACCAAACAGCGGCCCTTTTCTCCCGCATCCGATTCGCTCAGCAGTTTTACCCACAGATCCTTGGCGGCTTTGCGTTCATGGAGAAGATTTCGATCTCCGTCCAATTGAAAGACAATATTGGTTCCAACAATCTCCGGGTTCCGCAAATCCCGATCAAAAAAGACAGGCTGCCATTTATCCAAAAAGGCCAGGAATGCCCGCAACCCCTCATCGTCCGTATCGGCCAACTGCTTTTGGTTAAAGCGCCTGAACGACATAAATGGCAGCTTGGCTTCAACCCAGGCATGCTCAGCCGACTTGTCGCTTTTGTCTACACCCAGTGAGTAGGCGGTTTTATCCCACAGAAAAAAGGCGTTGTCTTTACCCGATTCGAAGCTTTTTTCGGTGTATTGTCCCGAGCGTTTAAAAGAGGCAGGCACAAACAACGGCCTCGGCCTGGATTTATTGCCGACCTGTTCAGTGAGCGGATAGCTGTCGACAACGTCACCTTCGGACGAAATAACGACAACATAACCGATCTTCTCTTCCGTAAAGCCGAAAACCGGTACGTTGAATCGGCCACTATCCGGATCCGGCCGCTCAGCCAGACGGTCGTAGTAGTGGTTCAAAGCGGCGAACATCATGAGATCACCCCATCGCCATCGAACGGGGGCACACGGATGACGCCATCCTCCATCGCGGCCCGAAAGAAGCGGGGGGTGTTATTGTCGTTGAAGTCGATATCATGAAGCATCCAGCCCAGATCTCGGTTCTTCTCTTGTGCGTTCAGATTAGAGGTCGGCAAGGTCTCATCTTCGATCAATGCGAATTGAGCGGGAAACTCGCGGGTACCGAGATAGGGGTGGTGGAAACACTGCCCCTTCCTGGCGCGCCGGTTAAAGATATCGAGGTGCTTCCCTTCGTTGTCCTCCGACGTAGCCTTCTCAGTCAACTGGAAATGCGCATCGATCACGTAAGCAACGTTGCGCAGCACGGTAGCCGCCCGCTGCTGCCGCTCCTTGCCTTCATCGACCAGGAGATAGAGACCGCTAGTCGAGCCTTTGCGCATCGCGCCACTGGCTTTAGAGGCAGAGATCTTGCTGGCCACCTCGTTGCGCCGGATCGATTCGAAGCGGATTGGCTCGAGCACATGAATCCGGTCGACCACCCAATGTATCGCCGGCTTCCAATGGATCGCCTCCAGAATCCCCCGCGCCGCCGATGGGGTCATCACATCGTAGGAGACCCGTTCGACCTTCATCTCTGGCCTGGTCCAACAGGCATAGTCGCCCCAGACGTATAGTTTTATTCCATATGCCATAGATATTCCTGATAAATCACGTAAATAAACCCACGCACCCAAATGGGTGCGACTCACTTTCACAAATATCTAAATATTTCAATCCACATCTCCACATACTGAGATGACCTACTTCATTACTAGTACTAATGAAGCAACAGATGAAGCGAGAGCCAGAGCAATTAAAGTCCTAACAATCAAACGATTAGGCCAAGCATAAAAATGCCCACAGAACGTTAGCCGCACCCCACCTTGCTTCATCTTTTTGATTTGAACTGTCCAATGACTTCCCGACATTAGTCTTTCTCCAACTGTTCACAGGAAAAAGGCTAGCACATATGTTTATTCATTTATATATTTGTTCTAAAATATACAATCTTCCGATCTTACATAACTCGGATCATCCCAGCTCAACCCCGCCTCATCGTCATACAGCCCCAAATGGATCAGCTCCCAAAATTGCCCGCCGAATCGGTCCGCTCCGATCTCCGCGATGGCGCCGGCTGACTTCAGCGATAGAAACACCCGTTCAGGTACCTGCACCAGATAGGGTTGCAGGCGCTTGGCAAGACCACCCACAAACTCTGAATGATGAAGCCGCTCTATCCCTTGCTCCGCTTCTTTGTCGAAAGGAATAATGATCGGACGCATGAAGCTCTCGATAATCCGATATTCGCTTGCAATGGTCTGAAATGGAAAGCTGAACCGCTCACCGTGTTCTCTGTGAAGCGGGAGGAGCTTTTTCGCATCCAACCGCTCTGGATCACGCCAGAAGAGATCTTGGAAATACGCCCTGATCGCATCCGGTGCGAGCAGATCCCCTTCATGGTTACGCAAAACCATGCGCATGCTGGCCGCCTGCTGCTCCAGTTCCGGCGGTGCTGGCCAATCCGGCGAGCTGAAAATCAGCACTTTGCTTTTCGATTTGTCATGCTTACCCTCGCGATTGCACCGTCCCGCTGCCTGGGCGATAGAGTCAAGCCCGCTTTCTGCCCGCATCACCCGAGGAAAGTTTACATCGACTCCGGCTTCTATAAGGGAGGTGGAGATAACCTTACACGGCTCCCCGTCAAGCAGTCGCCGACGAATCTCCTCCAGTTTCACCTTGCGGTGCTTGGCGCACATCAGGGTTGTGAGGTGGAAATGACCGTCTCCTTCGCCGATATGATCGTATAGGGCGCGGGCATGGCGGCGGTTGTTGACGATAACGAGTATTTGCCGATTGGTGTCCAGTTGTTCGATGAGTCGCTCGTCCGTTTGAACGCCGATATGCCGCACGCTGACCCGATCCAACTGGCGATATAGCTGCTCTGGTTCAGGCGCGATTTCGCGCACCTGATCAAAACCGTTATGGAACTCGTCGGAACGCTGCAGCGCCGGCTGAGTGGCCGTGCAGAGCACAACGGAGCAAGCGTAGTTTCTGGCCAGTTCGTCGATGGCGGCCATGGTCGGCCGCAGCAGCTTCTGCGGCAACATCTGCGCCTCATCAAGGATGATGACACTGCCGGTGATGTTGTGCAGCTTTCTGCACTTGGATGAGCGGTCGGCGAACAAAGACTCGAAAAACTGCACCGCCGTCGTCACCACCACCGGAGCGTCCCAGTTCTCCATCGCCAGACGCAGCTTATCCTTCGTCTCTTCCCGCCAGGCGAACTCGCTGTCGTCAAAAGCGCTGTGGTGTTCGAGTACGACATCCTCGCCCAACTCTTCGAACAGACTCCGAAAAACACCTGCATTCTGTTCAATGATACTGGTGAAGGGGATGACATAGATCACCCGCCGCTGCCCTTGGGCGATTGCGTGATCCAGGGCAAATGCCATGGACGTCAGCGTCTTACCTCCACCCGTAGGAACGGTCAGTGAGAAGAGGCCCGGTTCGAGTTGCGTCTGGGTTCTTGCATGCTTGAGTATCCGCCCCCTGAGGCCATTGACGGATCCCGAATCACAATGGGCGTATTTTGCAAGTAAACCATTGAGGTGTTGATCGAGCCTTTCCCTCAATGCTTCGAGTGGCGGATACCCACTACGATGCTGCAATTTTCCTTCCAGCCCCAGGTAAAAGTGCTCGGTATCGAGATAGTCCGCATCAACTAGACAGGAGTAGAGCATCCTGATGAGAAATGCAATTTGAAAGCCTGAATTATTAGCCGGTTTGAAATCAGGACATGGCAGTTGCTCAGGGAGACTTATCTCAGTCTGCCACAGCTCATCCAATTCAGGAATCGTACGATCCAGTCGTTCTTTAAGACTTGCCCGCCCTTTACCCAGATCAATTCCATTGGCCAATCCCGCATGATGCCCGGCAACAACATAGGCTAGCAATTTACCCAACCGGGGCCACTTCTCAACGGCGACTTTCGCCCCCGCCGTAGCATGATCCACACGCTTGCCGCCTTCGAGACGTTTTGCAAAGGCCTCGGTGTATTTGCCAAGGTCATGCAGCAAGCCGCACACTGTCGCCAGTTGCTCGGCTCTAAAGTAACTCGCGTTCTCGCCAGCTAAACGGGCGACCCGGGCTAGATGATCCGAAAGCAGCTGCCAGTCAGACTTCGCCGGGTCGTGCCCCGAGTGTGCATAGTAGATTTTGTCCATCTTCACCTGCTTGATCTTGTTTACGGGAGTATCCTACCTATCCTGCATCGCCCTCTGGGGAACCATCTTTGCGATTCTACAGCTCCACAGGCTCAAAAGATGAGCCTTTGAGGCCCTTGCGATTGTTTCTCCGTCACCAGGAAGTCAAGCCGTATTTGCCCGATGCCCGGCAGCCCCTGAAAATATGACGTTGAATCCGAAGCTTTTTCCCTCGGCCGAATTTCCTCGCATGGCAGTCCGTCCTCCGCTATGGAGCGGCCCTGTCGTGTTGAGAGGATCATCAGGTACGCCTTCTCGTGGGGATCCCGGGATTCTGCATCACGGCCAAACTTACAACGGCTCCGTCGCCGGTCCCGATCAAACAAGGACCAGAGTTTTGCGGAGGGTCAAGCGACAGAGGCCCGGGTATATACGCCCGGTAACTCTCGCCAGATACCGTTTGCGTCACGTACTCCCCCACTTTACGTTTCACTATTCTCCTGGCATCCCTTTAGTATGTAACGATCCTTTCATTCAGGTCGTAATCACTCCCCACAATGAAACGATAGTGCCGTATTGTTTAATCCGTCCATTTTAGATGCGCTTAACGAACTATTTGATATGCATTCCTGTTGTCCGGCATCCAGATAGCTGCGCATGAGAAAGGCCAGGTCATGCGCATCCTTGCCACCTTCAGGTGAGCGGTCATGCCACGCGATGATCTTCAGAACAGCCAACCCGGCCGGCGCCGCGAATGGGATATCGAGTACCGGCCCGGCCCTGAGCCTCACCGTTTATGCGTTTCGGTATGCGTCCTCGAATCCCAGTACGCTCATCCTGATGCTGTGGTCGGGTGGCCAGCTGATCTCCTTGTTGGCATGCTCCAGTGGACCGAATGGAACGATATCGACTGGCAGGTCATGCTTGTAGATCAGCCTTTGCGCGGACCTTGTAAGTTCAAATTGTCCTGTTGCTGCCAGCTCGTCCTTCAGGATGTTAAATTCTTCCCAGTCGGCGACTTCCACCCCCAGGTCAACATCGACGGTGGCGCGTTTGATTGCAATGCCATGTCCATGGCCCAGAATCATGTCTCTCGCCGTTGCCCCCACCACAAAGTAACGAACATTCCTCGCGGCAGCCACGCCTGCGATGACTTCGACCAGTTCGGGATCAATCTTCCCGGATAAGTCCAGCAAGCTCGCGTTCATAAATCATCCTTGCGGTTTCGATATTTCGGGCCTCCCCGGTAGCCATCAGATCGGCGTAGATCAGCAGTGGCGGCGCTAACTCGGGATGGGGCCGGTCAAACTCGATCTGCCAGAAGGCTTGCAGGATCTCCACATCGCCGTGCGGATCTTTCTTCAGCCTGTTCGTTACCAGCAATTGCCCCGGCTTGCCCCAGGTATAGAGGGTTGCCCGTTCCGGTCTCAGGTATTTCGTCAGTCTTGCCGCTGCCACTTCCCCGCCCCACCAGGCCTGGAAGTCGTGAGGCCGAGCCTGTTTCCACCAATCATGTTCCACTGCCCGGTAATGCCCCAACATCAGCTTCGGCCGCAGCAGTTCCGGATAGCTGGTGACCCAACGCTCGATCAGCCGCTCTTTGTTGGTCAGCCTTCGCCCCCGCTTGCCCATGTCCACCAGATAACCCAGCTCCTTCAGATCGGTAATCACCCAACCCACTGTGCCCAAGGCAACGCCTGCCGCTTTTGCGATATCACGATAGGGTGCGTTTTCGAGGCCGGGACGGCAAAGCAGCGCAAAGAGAACCTTTAGGCCGGTCGGCTGGAAGGCACGGGTAGGTAGATTGTGGCGGGGCTTTTCGGTGGGCTTATTGCCCTTGATGTAGACATACACCGGCGGGGCATTCAGGTAGGCGTTGCCCGCCGCATCCAGGAACGGCATATCCATCGCCTTCAGCCGCTCTGCCATCATGGGATTCACATAATCCGTGACGACCAATCCTTTTTGTGGAAAGCGCTCCAGTTGTTGAACCACCATCCCGAGGACGGCCTGGGTGAGCCGGGGTTTGACCTCAACGACAAATTGCCGGTCGACGCCGGGTGCATTCACACGCAGCAAGGCATCTGCCCGGTGACCGGCATTGTCAGTGGTCTCTTCAGCCTCAATGAGCAGCTGCAGCCCTGTGGTGCGGTGAAACACCTCAAGGGCGGCTTGCAGGATCTCGGCCTCTCGATTGGCTCTTTTTCCGGGAGCGCTACCCATTGCTATGTACACTAATACTTAATGTTCATTATTTATGAACATACGATTATGATGAACATATGTCAATCCTGTTTTGTACATTATTTTCTTTCCCCTTCCAATTCACCCTCGGATACGATGTCTTATATACCCCGGATTTTCGGGCTTACGCCCGGCTGGGCGCCAGTTATCACGACAATGCTCCAATCCCCGCACCCGTGTACCCAAGAATATCTCACCACCAAGTACTCTGGATCCCGGCATACGCCGGGATGACGAAGGTGCTGGCTTAAGTGTAAGTACCATTAGACCCAGACGGCACGACCTCGAAGTAAAACTGTACATCTATCCATAGACACCCCCCTGCTCACGTACCGCCCAGCGAATACGCTTCACAGTCGCTTTACCCATCCCCTCGACCGACTGCAACGCCTCTTCGCTGGCCGAGAACACCGCCTCGACACTGCCAAAGGAATCGAGCAGCAGACGCGCCCGTCGCGGCCCGATTCCCGGCAACCCCTGTAATATATGAAGTTGGGTTCGCAGCTTTCCCCTAGGCCGCCTTCCCTTGCGGGGTAATCCGCCTTCCGCCATGGCGCGACCCTGTCGCGCCGCATAGATCATCAGGAGCGCCGTTTCACAGGGATCCCGGGAACGCAGCAATGGGATACCGAAGTAGAGCGTGAGCGTAATCAGGGCGCCCTGTATGGCTTCCCGATGCATGCCGCTTGATTTCAGAGACTCGGACGAACCTTCCAGTATGACAAGGCTCTTCAGGGGCGACTCCACCAATCGATAAGCCTGACGAAACAGACGCCCATCCTTGATCGACTGTACGAGATCGGGCAATGTTTTTCGCTCAACCAGCAAGCGGTCATCCACTTCATAGTCACCAGCAGCGAGACGTTCCACCTGTACCGTCACGCCGTCTATGGCGCATAGCGCATCCAGAACATTGCAGCGCGCTTCCCGGTCATCGATAACTATGTTGACTTCCTGTGTCATTGTTTCGGCACTCAATCCTTGATTGATATTGATTCAGCTAAATTTGCTCCAATGTTTTCATGGAGACAAACAAGCGCATGGGATTATCCGTGAAAGGTTTGAACAGATCGAAGTGTCGGTAAAATCTCAACGCCTGTTCTAAGGCCAACTAAAATCCCTCTTGATCCAGCTTTTGCGCAACTTCACATATCTTTTTACTGAGTGGACCAGCCGCCTCGCACACCTGTACAAAATAATCGAATTGGGCATTGGCGAGATCCATTTCAGCCTGCGCCTTCAGTCGTTTTGGCGCATCATTACGCACAAGATTTACAAGATAGTCCGTAAGCGTAACGCCACTGACCACGGCTGCTCGCTCAGCCAGCCTTTTTAAATCCGCGGGAAACCTTGCTTCAACCCGTTCTGACTTAACGGTCATTACCGGATACCTCCATACGATCTGCGACCATCCTTACAGTATACGGTAGACTGCCTTACAATCTCAGTTGATCAATGCTATAGAGCCACTCTATCCTTTCACCCATGACTGCTCGCCTGATCATGCACGTCGACCTGGATGCCTTTTTCGCCTCCATCGAGCAACACGACCACCCGGAGTATCAGGGACGCCCCCTGGTGGTTGGCGCGCAACCGGGGCATCGGGGCGTGGTCGCAACCTGCTCTTATGAGGCCCGACGCTTCGGTGTGCGTTCCGCCATGCCGATCAGCGAAGCGGCCCGGCGCCTGCCTCCGGAAGCGGTCTATGTACGCCCAAGGATGAACCGCTATCTGGCGGTATCCCAAGAGATCATGTCGATCCTCAATCAGGTCTCCCCCCTGGTGGAGCCGGTCTCGGTGGACGAAGCCTATCTCGACATCAGTGGCATGCAGCGACTCATCGGCACTCCCGAGGCGATCGGCCGGCGAACCAAACAGTTGATTCAGGAGGCCACCGGGCTGACCGTGTCCGTGGGGATCGGCCCCAACCGTCTGATCGCGAAACTGGCTTCGGATTTTCACAAGCCCGACGGGCTCACCTTCGTGCCCGTGCAACGGGTGCAGGCCTTTCTCGATCCTCTGCCCTTGACGGTATTGCGTGGACTGGGGAGAAAAACCGCCCCGTTACTACAGCGGGAGGGCCTGCGCAGCGTCGCGGATGTGCGGGGGCTGAGTTTGCTGGAGCTGCGCAGACTCCTGGGGGACCTGGCCGGAAGCCGGATCCATGATCAGGCCCGGGGCATTGCTTCGGATCGTATCGTTCCCGGGCGGGAGCGCAAGTCGATCTCCAAGGAGACCACCTTCGCCGAGGATGTGACGGACCCCGATACCTTGCGGGACACCCTCCGGTGGGCCGCCCAGGAGGTGGGACACATCGCCCGCCAGGAGGCACTCAAGGGCCATTGCGTGACGTTGAAAATTCGCTTTCGGGGATTTGAGACCCACACCCGCAGCTGGACTTTGTCCGTTCCGACCGCGGCTGATCAGACGATCTTCCGTCAGGTTTGGGAGGGCTATTTGGGTGCGTCCTGGGGTGGTCGAGCGGTGCGTCTGATCGGCGTGGGACTCAGCGGCTGGGAGAGCGATGCAACCGACCCACAGCTTCAAGGCGAGTTGTTTGCGGATGAAGCGAATCCCCAGTTCGACGATCGGGAGGAACGCCTTTACCAGGCCCTCGACGAGGTGAGCGACAAATTCGGGCGCTCATCCGTGCGGTTTGGTCTGCAACGCAACAAAAAGCAATGAGGGAAAAGTGGTGTATGGATACACCCTTACAGACCCGAGGATCGCATCCAGGAATGCCTTACCATCAAGCATTCCGGATCCTGCATACGCCGGGATGACGGTGGTTTTTTAGCTTAAGTGAGCGCTATTCCTCTACCCAGACCCGGGTCTTCGATTCGTCGAAGATCCAGGCGATGGCCAGGCCGGCGGCGACGAAGCTCTGTTTCTCCACCAGCGGGCTATCTTCGAACACTGCGCCGTTGAGGGTATCGTAACGGATGAAGGCGCCGACCCAGGTGTGATCGAAACGTTTGGACAGGGACATCAGAAACTGACTGCCGCTGTATCCACCATCGGCCTGATAGGCGGGACGGCTGGCGGTGGCATACTCCGGAGCGACGCTGTAGAAATAATCGTGCTGATCCTCTGTGGCGAAGATGGGCCCGGCGAGGAAACCAATATTCCAGCCCGGTAGCGCCGGCAGGTCGGTGATATCGAGATTCAGGTTGGGCGAGAAGATCCAACCTACCTGCTCCGGAGAGCTTTCAACCGTAAACGCGGCGCGAACCGGCATACGCAGTTTCAGGTTGCGTTTGCGGTTGTCACTGCGCCACAGGGTCAGGTCCACTTGGGGGCCGAATTCCACGGTCGAATCCAGATCCGGCATCCCCTCCCGGACTTCCACGTCGTCACTATCCATGGGGGGCGAAGCGGACAGGCTCAGGTTCAATTCGATGCGATCGGATTCGAACAGGTTACCTCGAATACCGTGTCGATCAGACTTGAAGAACTCACCGCGATACACAAAATAGGGCGCCGGCAGGAGAAAATTATGCACCTTGTCCGATCCCCGGTAGGCGGGAAAACTCATCCCCCCGACACCCAACCCGATCTCCCAGAGTGGTTTCTCTTCCCCCGCCCAGCCCTGGCTGGCGATCAATAAGGCGGCAATGGACAGGACAGTCTTCGATCTCATGTGCTACATCTCTCTGGAGCTATACCCTTTGTGTATACTCGACAATACTCCAGGGCGGGAAACAGTGAAGAATAATGATCCGCGAGACCCAGGTCCAGTCGTCGGCAATCCGTAACGATCCCATGAAAACAGCCCCAGGTCACCCACGCCACCACATCTTCAGCAGATTCGGAAATTGAAAGGCCATAAAACCCATGGAGCTGTTGTTACCCTATATTGCAGCCTCGACGCTGCTGTGTCTGGCCCCGGGACCGGATAATCTTTTCGTCCTCACTCACTCCGCCCGCTACGGATACCGGGGCGGCTGGCTGGTCACCCTGGGGCTGTGCACCGGATTGCTGGTTCACACCAGTCTCGTCGCTGGGGGCCTGGCCGCGCTGCTCTACGCCTATCCCATCGCGCTCCACCTGATCCAGTGGGCGGGCGCCCTCTATCTGATCGTCCTCGCCTGGCAGACGCTGTTTGGCGATCACTCGGATTCGCTGAACCAAGAGTCGGAAATCCGGGGAATCCGGCTCTATCGCCGGGGCATCATCATGAATCTGAGCAACCCCAAGATCAGCCTGTTTTTTCTTGCCTTTCTGCCTCAGTTCGTGGTGGACAACTCCTTATCGGTGGCCTGGCAACTCATGTTCCTGGGCGGCGTGTTCATCCTGATCACGTTGCTCACTTTCGCAAGCATTGCCTATCTGGCGGGGACCCTCGGAGGATGGCTCAACCGATCCCCAGCCATACGCCTGTGGCTGGACCGGATCACGGGATTGGTATTCGTTGTCATCGCCCTGAATCTGCTGTTGGGATCCCTCGGTGGATAAGGGTCGCGGAAAAATAAATTACCCCAAAATACGCAGGATTAATGCCTGCCTTCTAGGCGCAGCGCAGGGCGCATAGCAGGACCTATGCAACCGAAGCTGCAACAACGAAGGCGGGCATTAAGACAAGTAGTTTGGGGTAATTTATTTTTCCGCGACCCTAACCGGGTTACTGATCGGGTCCCAGATAGCCTTGCACCATGTGCTGCCACTCCGGTCCTTCGATGAGGTTGAGAATATCTCGGTTTAAGGTTTCACGTAGCGGTGAATCCGGCGGCAGGGCAATTCCGTAGTCCTGGCGACGAAAACGGTTCGGCAGGACCCTGAGGGTATCCGCGTAGTCACGGTTCACCCAGTAACGCAGTATGGGCAGATCATAGACCACTGCATCCGCCTCCCCCGCGGCAAGACGCTGCAAGGCCAGCTCGACGCTGGGTGTATTGCGATATCGCACCAGCTTCTCATCCAGAAAGGCGGCGCTGGTACTCTCCTTGACCGTCAACACGCGTTTACCGTGAAAGTCGTCGATACCGTGAATCGAATGCTCCAATTGGCCGACGGTGAGCGAGGTGGCGATGGCCGCGGTAAATCCGGAGATGATGATAATACTGGCGAACATCCAGATCAGACCGAGTATCCGCCCGGCCAGGGTTGCCGGGGCCTTGTCGCCGTAGCCCACGGTGGTCATGGTCACCGCGGACCACCAGATACCGGATCCCACGCCTTTGACCAGATGATCGGGAAACTGATCATTGCGCCGACGTTCCGCCAGCCACACAAAAATACCCACCAGGGTCAGCACTCCCAGCAGGGCGCCGGCGGATTGCAGGAAGGCCCCGGATCCAATGCGCTTTAACATATTGAACCCGTTCAGCGTCGTTTTCCGGGGAATCGCCACACCCAGCCCCGAAGTGTAAAAGGGATGGGAGAAATCAACACTTTTCTCCCGCTCCGCAGTCACTGTCAATGCCGCGGCGGCCATATCCACCTGCTCTCCGGCAGTCTGTTGCAGCATCTCCTGCAGCCCGGATTCCTGAAATTGAAGTTTGCGTCCCCGCGCCTCGGCAATGCGCTCCAGCAGTTCGATGGTGATCCCGTCCCAACCCGCCTCTGACTTGATGGCAAAGGGGGGCGCCATGCGGGTCGCGACTACCCAGGTCTGATCCGGCGTCGCCGCGACATCTTTCAGCACGGTCAGCTGTCCTGCCAAGGCTAACAAAATGGGTACAAACACTGATCTCATTTCAAGGTCCTGTCCATTGCGCGATTTTCAGCTTGGTTTCACACTGGCTCACTAGACTTGCAATCAACCGAGTAGCGTCACTGTTATTCGATGAAGGATAGCAAATCACTGAGTACAGCGTAGGAATGACCTACGCATGCATTCACAGAAACCCAAATGCGGAGGTACATCATGCCTGGTAACAACAGCTTGCAGACCCTGATCATTTCCCTCGTTATTCTGATCATGTTTAATCTGTCACTCGCATCGCTCGGGGGATTGATCGAACTCCCGTTTCTGGTGCACTTTTGGTTCCTCGCGCTTTACGGCATTCTGGCCATGGGATTACTGATCCTGGGCCTGGGATGCATTTGGACAGTGCAACGTTTGAATCGTTTGTGGCACCACTCATCCACCCAGCAGCATCACACATCTACGAACCGGGAGTTTCGTCAAATCTAACCTGGATCCTTGGGTGCAGGTCGCGATCAACCTTTTTTCACACCGGCCGCTAACCTAAAAAGGAGGCAAATAAACAGTGCACACCCCATGAGCAGAGGGTCATCGACCACCAGGCTCGCACAGGTCCTGTACCTCTCGGTCTTCACCTGCTGCATCCTATTTGTGCCCGATGCTTATACCAAAACCATACCCCGAATAGTCACTCTGCAGTTGAGCTGGCATCATCAGTATCAATTTGCAGGCTATTATCTCGCTGAAATCCTTGGCTATTACGAACAGGAAAACCTGCAGGTCAAAATCCTCCCGGGCCGCCCTCAACTCTCTACGGTAAACGAGGTGGTATCGGGACAGGCGGATTTTGGAATCGGCAACTCCGACCTGGTACTGCACTTCGCGGAAGGCAAACCGATTCAGGCTCTCGCCGCCATTAGTCAGCACGCCCCGACGATCCTGATCGCCCTGAAAAGCAGCGGTATTAGGAACATCTCCGACTTGAAAGGTAAACGGGTGATGCTGCAACCGGGTTACACCAGCCTGTCATTGGTTGCAATGTTGAAACAAACCGGCCTGCTGGATCAGATTGTTCGTATCGACTCCAGCATGGACATCAACGATCTGGTGGAGGGACGAGTCGACCTGTTCAACGGTTATATCAGCAATGAGCCCTATCTGCTGGAAGAGCGCGGTATCGACTACATCGTGTTCAATCCCTACGACTATGGCATCCAATTCTACGGTGATGTGCTGTTCACCCGACAGAAGCTGAATCGATCGGAACCCGAAATGGTGGACGCTTTTCGCAGTGCGAGCTTAAAAGGCTGGCGCTATGCCATGGACAACCCGGAGAAATCGATCAACCTGATCACCCAATTCTACCCCATTCAAAAAACCAAACCCTGGCTGGGCTACGAAGCCAACAAACTGTACGAGATGGTGGCCCCTGATCTGGTCGAGATCGGCCACATGAGTCTGCTACGCTGGGAGAAGATCGCAGAACAGCTACAACGTATGGGACTTATGGATAAACAGGTCAATCTGGAGAGATTCAGCAACCCCTCATCCCAACATTCGTTAGTCGACTGGGTGTCCATTACACCCTACGCAGTCAGCATTCTGATCGTCCTGATCGCCGCCATCATCTCAGTGATTCTGCTGATCAGGCTGAACCGCAATTTACGCAGGGAAGTAGATACCCGAATCCAGGCAGAACACCAGGCCACATATATGGCTACCCATGACCCGCTAACCGGATTACCAAACCGGATCCTGTTCATGGATCGTCTCGAGAATACCCTGCAACGCGCGCGAAGGGAGGGTAACAGCCCCGGCCTGTTATTCATCGATCTTGATAACTTCAAGTTCATCAACGATACCTACGGTCATTACAAGGGCGATGAAGCGCTGAAACGTGTCGCACATAGTATCAGTTCATTGATTCGCGCAAGCGATACCTTCGCCCGTTTGGGCGGTGATGAGTTCACCCTGCTGGTCGAACACTGCGAGGAACACACCTTTCAGATCCTCGCACAGAAGATCCTCAGCACCATTCAGGAAGCGCTCAACCAAATGCACACCGATATAGACCTGGGCGCCAGCATAGGCTTGTTGGTCATCAGCGAACCAAGGACTGATGCGGAAACAGTCCTGTCACAGGCGGACAATCTGATGTATCAGGCAAAATTCAATGGTAAGAACCATATTGAATCTTCTCAATCATAACGCTCAACACACCAGGAACATCACCCTTTTCCACTCATGGTTTGGCTGAAATGCTTAACCCTGCCCCTTGTTCCGATGACGATGTTGTCGTTTCACCAGAGCTCTTCACACTATCGGGCATTTACTACCGTTCAACCAAAAGCCGAAGCATGAAGGTTGAAACCAGACCCTATCAAGCTGTAACGTCCAGCCAAGCATGTTGGCATAGCGGTGAAATATTCTACGCTCGATAAGTGCAATAACTTGGTTGGGAAATGCTATAGCAGGAGTTGGGCTCCATTGTGAGTATCTCTCAGGTTATCAACGGATCTCCGGAATATCGCGCATGTCATATATGGCAATCCAATTGGCTAATGGACAAAACTCTAATGAATCGAAAAAATCTGAATTCAATCGTGCGTTTTCTAGCATATACACTTACAGTCGTATTTTTTTTAGCCGGGTGCGGCGATTCAACGAATGTGGATAATTCGAACACCGGCCAGCCGCAAGTTCCAACGATCTCTTTAACAGCCAATCCATCGACGATAAGCCAAAATGGCTCAACCTCTCTGAACTGGAGCAGCACAGATGCCACGAGCTGTACCGCCTCAGGCGACTGGTCGGGCACTAAAGACCTCTCCGGCAGCGAAACGATCAATGGCCTGCAAACCGACAGTACCTTCTATCTCTCATGCACGGGTGACGGGGGAACTTCCAGTAGTTCTGTAACCGTTAGCGTCGAAGTACCGGCAACGGCCAGGGTCAGCCTTATCGCAAATCCGGCCACCGTTACACTCAATGGCTCAACCATCCTAAGCTGGCAGAGCAGCAATACGGATAGTTGTATCGCATCCGGTGACTGGTCCGGAAGTAAGCCCGCTTCCGGAGAAGAGGTTATCAATTCGCTGACACAAAACAGCCTCTTTCTCCTATCTTGCACCGGACAGCATGGAACAGCGCAAGACTCGATAAGTGTTACAGTCGCCATACCGGAAGTCACAGTAAACCTGGAGGCTAATCCATCAACCGTTTCTCTCAACGGATCAACCACACTGAGTTGGCAAACCAATAATGCGGATAGCTGCACAGCATCCGGCGACTGGTCAGGCAGTAAAAATCTCTCCGGTTCGGAGACAATCGACTCACTGACAACCGACAGTCATTTCGTTCTGAGTTGTAGCAATAGTGAAAGATCTGCTAGTGATTCGATAGATGTCACGATATCCGCGAATGAGAACGGTACGGCACTTCTCTCATGGACACCTCCCACTGAAAATACCGACGGCAGCGCGTTAACGGACCTGGCGGGTTATCGCATCTATTTTGGCACTGCATCTAATAGCTACACTGAAACCGTTTCTATCGATAATCCCGGGTTGACCAGCTACCAGATTGACAATCTAACTGCGGGTGATTGGTACTTTGCGATTACCGCAGTGAATTCATCAGACATAGAAAGCAGCCACTCTGATGAGGTTAGCAAAACGATACCTTAACAGGCTCTACTTTTTGACCCGAACATTTCATCTGTAAGTAGTGCGCATGCGGGGACAGTCGATCAAATGGTGACTGCCCTCGCACTTGTTTAGTACGAGGATTATTCAAAACAGACTTGTTTCGCAGTAAATCGCCATAGCCGGCTCCTTAGCTTGAGTACATTTCTTGTATATTTCGACTTGAACTCACCTTGTTGAACTTTTCAGATGGTGACGGGCCTCGCATTCCGGCCGCATTTCGCATTTCTCCCGTTTTTCTCTTCGTATTTCAGGATTTCGCAGGTTATGCGGAGAAGTCCCTGTCAGATCGGAAATCGGGAGACCACTCCCGGTGTACAGTGGGATAGCGGCGGGTTCAGGGCGCCGCCACAACCAAACGATAGTGGCGGCCAGGATCATGCCAAGCAGTAGGGAAACGAACCATAAGGGATTGCCGAGCAGGTGCAGTAGCAGGTAGCCGGAACAGATGCCGAAAACAGCCATCCGTTTACCGTTGCGGGTCATCATGCCATGTTCGATGAACAGTTGTACCGCTTGGCCAAAACGGGGATGCGAGAGTATGCGTCTGGTCAGATGGGGCGCACTGCGAGACCAGCACCAAACCGCTCCGATCCAAAATACGGTGGTCGGCATCACCGGTAAAAAGATGCCGGCCAACCCCATGGCGAATAGCAACCAGCCACCTGCAAGCAGCCAGGGTCTGGCGCTTTTCTCGCTTACCGCTTCACTGTTTACCCTGTTCATACTAAACATCCTATATCATCGCCCCAATTGTGATAGGGGGGACATACCTGCTAATTTTGGGGAATTTGCCATGCTCAGGTCCCCAGCACCCAGCACCAACCGTAGGCCGTAATGAAGCCGCACTACTCACCCGCATGAGCTATGTAGATCCATTTTACCGTTTAAAAACAATGCGCTAGACACGATTCCGGAATAGCCGAAAAAAATGTCCATCTTGAATCGGGATGAGAATTCACGTTCCACTGGAACATCTGTTCACCTTGAAAAGGAATAAATGTTCAGGTTGGCCAAGAATACGCAATGAGTCTCTAAAATAGCCAGAGAAGCCTGCGAGGAGTAAATGCTCATCACAATTTTGTATATAAACAAATATTGAATAAGTATTTCTTGTTACTTGTAACAGTATTTTGGGCTTGACTAATTTACTCTTCGCGAAGCATTAATGTTTTAGACATGAAATAGATAGATGCCAGAAACTTAAAACCAAGGAGGGATCATGAGTTTTCGTAATCTCCAGCAATACCCAGGAATTCTTCTAATAATTGCCGGATTCTGCATAGCAATCCCGTCATATGTATCGAGCAATGAGAACCAAGAGTGCGCGCAGAGTGAAGTCAATTTTCAAAAGGGAGACGGCTGCTGGGTCTACCATGATAATGGAACCAATACAGGCAAGCCGGTAAAGGTTTGGTATTACAATCCCACTAGGTTCTCAACAGCTAAAGGTAAAGGTAAAGTAATATTTGCCATGCACAGCAGCGATAGAGACGCAAAGGCAGCACGAGCACAATGGCGTTCCTATGCTGACCAGTATGGTGCTTTGATTATCGCCCCTGAGTTCAGTAGAGCCTACTATCCAAAAGGGCGACAATACAATCGTGGAAATGTGCGCAATGCCGAGGGCAAACTCCAGCAAAAATCCGATTGGACCTTTAATACGATTGAAGAGATCTTCGACCAGGTAAAAGCTGTCTTTCCCGACGCACCTGAGCGATACAGTATGCAGGGCCATTCCGCCGGCGGACAGTTTGTACACCGTATGGCTATGATGTCTACAGACTATCGAATAGAGACCGCTGTGGCAGCGAATTCCGGTTGGTATCTGTTACCGGATCAAAACTATAACTATCCATGTGGAATCTCGAATATTGCTAACAGCGAACAGAATCTTTCCAAAGCCTATCCCAGTAATCTTGTTATCGCCGTAGGAACGGGAGACAACGATCCGAATGCTAAGTGGTTGAGTCATGATAGTTGCGCAGAACTACAAGGTTCAAATCGATACGATAGGGGTAAGTTTTTTTATGACTATTCAAAACAGGAGGCGGCTAATCGAAGCGTAACCTTTAATTGGAAATTGGTAGAAGTACAGGGCGCTGGTCACAATTCCGCCGAAATGATTCAGGCAGGCGCGCATGAAATTCTTGAGCCAGTATACGACGGAAATGTGGTGGCACAGACAGTAAGTCAGGATGCGACAATCAAGAAAAATTATTCTACAAAAAACTATGGGGAGCAGAAAACGCTTCAAATAGATGGAAATTCCAAAAAAGTAGCATACATGCAGTTCGATCTTAGATCGTTCAGTAAAATCGACGCTGCGGTTTTGAAGCTTGAAGTTACTGATCCATCAAGTGGCGTACAAATGATACACGAAGCAAACAGTGAAAGCTGGAGTGAAACTTCTCTGACTTACAACAATCAGCCTGGAACAAAGAGCTTGATAACAACAGCTGAAGGTTCGGCAGTGGGGGAATTAACCATCGATCTAACTGAATTTGCGCGTTCAAAGCTAGGCGGCATGGTGACATTGGTAATGAGTTCTTCAGATGCGGATGGCCTATACATCAAATCTAAAGAATCTGATTCTCCGCCAGAGTTGTTGCTGTACCGCTGATTGATATCAAATGTGATATATCAGATACGCCCGGGATACCGATCATTGGGCATCCAGTGATACCTATCACAGCCAATCCAGCTCAACTCAGCCTGTAGTTTGGCATAGAAAGGGTAGCATTAATTGCCATCAAGCTTAGTGAGAAGAAGTGATCTGGTTAACAGTTAAGGTAGCTAAAATTTTCTTATCATAGACTGGAGAAGTCTGAAATCTACTGTAAAGGATGACACAATGAACATAATCAAAACCATTTCTGCACTATCTATCTATCTGATCTCACAAAACCTCTCAGCGGAAGACTTTAGAGTACTCGACTTGGGTCCCTATACTGTCGAAAGTGGCGCCCCATGGATTCAAATAATTACTGACCAGGATCAATGGTATGAATTCTATTACCAAAGACTCTTAGATTGCCCGAGTATAAACGCTTCTGAAACATTAGAACCTGATCCCTGCGCTCTACCTGAGCCATCGGTTGACTTTGAAACAGAAATGGTTGTTGTTGGGGGGCTTGGCGCAAAACCCACTTCGGATTTCAAAATCTTGATTTCACACGTTTCCCTTTCAGATATCGGTGAGCAAGTAATTCAAGTTGTTGATATCGAACCGTGCCTTGGATTGACTGTGATCGACTATCCGATGGCCGCGGTGGTTATCTCAAATACGAGTCGCCCAATCCATGTCAATGTCGAGTATGCTAAGGAAAAGTGTGGATAGAAGCAGTTGATACTGCGTATTCTAAAGAGCTCAAGGATCTGAGGCATTGGTTTTGTTGTTCAGTGGTGTTGATCGCAATCATCCCATCCAGATCAACCCAATGCCACTACCCGTGTACAGCGAGAAGTCGAAGGAGAATACGCAACACTCCTACATATCGAAGCTGAAAATTAAAACCCAGGCATGCCTGAACTATCTGTCGACCTGGCCTCAATCTATTTTCGCCCTCGGGTTTTCCGGCTCGACCCACCCGCGTCCACTGCTTTCCTGGTCTTCCGGTTTAGTTCAGGCAGCAGGTTGCAACCTATCTTTTCGTCGCCGTACTATATGAGAAGTGTGACAAACCCTAGCTGTGCAGACCAATCAGAAGCTCATGAGGCGCGCGTTGCGATCAGCAACAACACGATTGAGCAGGTCAATACTCTTGGGATTGGGTGGGACACACCGAGTGTGAAGCGGGAGGAGACGGCATACAGATGGTTTTTTGACACGAGGTGAAGATCAATCACAACTATATCGACAGAAGCACTAATCGCCTATCAATTTCTTTTTTCTCAATCCTGGACAGATGATCTATAGCGGAGTGATCGCCGATACCACCAATTCCGAATATAACCTCTTCAATTCCGGCGTCTTATGTTTTGTGTATATGAATAGACCAGATTCCACCCAGTGCACCGAACAGAATTTTGTTAGCAGATTGTCGGTGTGCTACATAGACATAAAAAACCGACCGATAGATTTACGCGATAAATCTGACAAATACACTCAAAGCAGTTTCTGTCTTGGGTGATTTTGAAGCATTAAAAACAACTAGTCAGTTTTTAGGAGCTTGTTATTTGAACTCCCAAATTTTCTAGTAGTTGACTCTTTTGGTTGAATCTGAGCATAAGCAGTAACTCTTTTCTTGCATCCTCGACTGCAATGCCTTTTGCAAGCAGTTGTTTCATCAGGTCATCATACAATTCCCGTCGTCTTAGGCCTTTCTCGGAAGTATCTCGACGATTTTCGCAGAACTCCATCATGGTAGAGCCACAAATGCAGTTTCGGTAGAGTTCTACGATAGGTTCATCTCCCTCTTCCGGACAGCCCACATTTTCAAGCAACCCAGTTCGACCTTTCAACTGGAGTGTCTCAGCCAAGAAAACCTCCAGGTTCGGATATTCTCTGCCGCAGTTGGCGCACTTTCGGGGAAACGCCGTTTTATACAGTTCCTGTAATCCTTCCAGAAATGGATCAGATTTCATAGTTAATCTTCCATTTTGAACATTGACTGCAAACAATCGATCTCTTCCAGTAGAGTTAATGATAGATCATAAAAAAACAACTCCCCAGTAGTCGATATAACTTGTTCCTTGGCTTCCTAAATCCTTTACTTGCAATTTCCACCCTTTTTCAGGTGGTACTTCAGAATTCTTTAATGTGTAAATGCACGTTCAAATTCAGCGTACTACGAATCGCTGGATCAGTATCACCGCACCAGTCTACTATTGTACCTATCCCATCCTGGCGAATACCGAGTGTTATTGTTTCAGACGGACACTAATTAACCACCGGCAGTGAGTACCCCACTTTCGCGTAGTACATTATTACTCTTACGCTCCCCAGTGAATCAGTATGTTTATGTTTATATAGCGCCACTTCTCCTCCGAGTCGGTCCACTATGGTTGTCAGCTCAGCCTCCACAAGGTCGGCTTGATTAGTATCAAGCGCCTCTATCTCATACTTACACAAAGTGGTGTGACACTCTATAGGAACCACTATACCAACACCTTGAAAAGCCTCCCCCCCCACGATAACATCCAGTTCATTTCTTACATCCATCTCCCATGCTTGATCCGTTTCCTCACTTATAAGGTATGCTGAATAAGTTGCGATTACATTCTGTAGATCATCTGGCATATCATCATCAATATTAACTGCATTACTAATAGAATTCTCTTCTTCTGCCTGTATTGTTGAGCTGATCTCTAATTTTAGATTTGTGATTTCTAATTCCTCCGCACAGCGCTTCCGTTGTTGTTCCAAAAAGAATATGTTTTGCGTCAGTTCACTATTTTCATACTTCAATGCTTTGATTGTATCTATCTCTTTATCGGATACCACAAGATTGTTGATTGGACTATCCTCATCCTGGCGTGCACACTCTGAATTTGAACTCTTTGGTGGAGATATACCCTTGTCATTGAAAAATTCGATATATAGGAACAGATAAATATTCACTGATATTGAAATAAGCAATAGAAGAGTTTTACGCTCCATGACATACTCCACTCATAATTGTAACTGAATCTCCATATATTATATCGTGATCAAGCTTACTCTATTGCCAGTTACACTCTACAAGCAGAGAAAGCACTCAATAGAGTGCTTTCTCAATAGGTTACACTACACTAGCATAGAGCTATGCAAATTAACGGATCACAAGAAAATCTTAATTGGCTTATCTTGCTTGACAGGCATATATTCTCTTGTTGTCACAAAACCTGCCTCTGCACTGCATTCCAACGGCAAAGTAGCCATTTCTCAAACTCATTACACCCGACTCCTCGGAGAAATATGGTGTCCAGTAGCAGCTACCCTTTCTTTTATTTGTAATGGTCGAGCACTGCAATGACAGGTTGTCGCAGAAACGTCCCTTACATGCAATGCCCGTTATGAATCGATTCACACCAGTACAAGAGCGACTGTTACTTCCTTCTTCAGAAAACCAGGATGTCCAATAGTTATTAGCATAATTACTGCCATTACTTCTACTATGCATGCTTATATTATCGCAAAATCTCCCAGTGCAATCGAAGGCATTAATAAGATGCGGTCTGTACGTAGTGAAAGGAGGAGTCTCTTCAGATACCCTGCGACTCCAGAAATCCGCCATTGCCACACTACTCGCCAGCATCATAGTGACTGCAGATAGTAAAAACGTAGCTTTACGATTCATTAACATGTCAACCTCCTAAAGATTTCTCGCACACATATTCAGCCGTGTGTATTACGAAGCCTATTTATGGACATGAATAGAAGGAGAGGAAGGTCGTCCCTGGCCGATAAGGAATTACCATAAGCCAACAAGGGTTATTATACCAGATGCCATGAACCATAAGAAGGAAATCTTGTTACTAGTATTTATTACCGTTTAAAAAAGTTTAGGTAACTATTGATCAAGAGCTAACTTATCAGATGATAGATATCATTTAACTGGCATCTTAAGAAACGCACACGATATAAGGGTCGCGGAAAAAATCAATTATCCCGAAATACGCAGGATTAATGCCTGCCTTCTAGGCGCAGCGCAGGGCGCATAGCAGGGCCTATGCAACCGAAGCTGCAACAACGAAGGCGGGTATTAAGACAAGTAGCTTGGGATAATTTTATTTTTTCCGCGACCCTAACATCCAGCTTCTATTAAAACTATCTGTTACAAGAACTTAAAAGTCCGTTTTACGGTATAAATATTTTGAATGAAATCTCGCTTGATTCAGCTCACTAAACACTAGATTTATCAGTAACTCGAACCGACACATTAAACACTACCGCTTTTTGTACAGATAAACCCTAGTTCGGACAATCCCTAATACACCAGTTGAATCCAGACATCTACAATGAAGATACATAAGGATAATCATCACTAATTTATTTCCTGATGTGATGCTCCAAAGGACCCTCCTATTCATTACCTGAAATACAGGGATATTCAAGCCAAATGAAAAATGCCCTATTAGTATTAACAGTTATTGTCACATTCTTTGCCATAATTAGTTGCAAGGCCAAGTGTAGCGACAACATTGACCTAAGATGGGAGGAAATAAGTGCAACTTGGTCAGAAGCTTGTAAAGAAACCGATCAAAAAAATAGCTATAAATATAGGCGTGGCCATCACGATTTCTCAATCAAACACGATGGTCTTGAAAGAACATACTCTGTATATGCTCCTTATTCCTATAACAGGAAGATTCCCCTGCCGGCTGTTTTGGTTTTGCATGGTGGCTATGGGAGTGCCAAATACGCAGAAAAGCAAACATGGATGAGTAAAGCTGCCGACAAGCATGCATTTATCGCTGTTTACCCTGAAGCACTGATAGGCCCTGAAAATCCTGATTCGAATTTAAAATATCAACACTGGAATGGCGGCCCAAGAGTAGATCCGAACAAATCTCCGGTTGTGGATGATGTAGGATTTATTTCAGCAATGCTTGATAAACTAGAGATGGATTTTAATATCGATCCCAAGAGAATATATGTTACCGGCATTTCCAATGGAGGAACAATGGCTTATAGGTTGGCTTGCCAGCTTTCTGACAGGATCGCGGCAATTGCTCCAGTTGCTGCTAACCAGCTTTCAATAGAATGCAATCCAATCCGGCCGGTTTCAATAATACACTTTCATGGAGAAGAAGACCTATTCATCCCCCTTAAAGGGGGAATTGGTCCAAAATTACCGGATTACTGGAATCCGGTTAATACAACCCTATCAGAATGGGCGGAACGCAATGCTTGCCAGAGAATAGGGGAATCTGTGATATCAATGCAAGCCGCCTGCACAACCCACATGGCCTGTGAAGACGATTCTGTAGTAACGCTATGTGTTGTTAGAAATCATGGACACACATGGCCAGGAAAGGGAGTCTACATGGGTTCGACTGCTTGCCAATTCAATCCAAACGGTTTTATATGCAGGAGATTAAAAAAGGAAATTGGGCGCAGAAACTATGCCTTTCCAGTAGACGATATTGTATGGGAGTTTTTCAAAAAACATCCCATGCAACACCTGTAGATTTTGTAGGGTTACACTGTCGCTAACCCAAATCACATACCTACAAGTTCCGATAGCTGCTAACTTCAGCATGTTCCAGGATGCCTTCGCGTTCAAGAAACCCAACAACTCAGTGGCTGTTCGTAGCGCCAGTTCCAGTAAATCTTGCAAAACCGGTGCGTTAGTACGATGAAATCGGCTTTTACCCCAAGGCGTGGTGGTGCCCATTCCATTGAGTATTCCATATTCTTATATCGTACTTTTTCTGTATCGATATATTCTTGATGTCAACCGTTTCCGACCAGTGCCGATTACTCCCAATCAATGGGAGCCAACCATTTGCCCATTAAGCACTTTAATAGACCCGGTGCCGAAACAGCCAGCCGGCACTCAACAGGGTCGTCAGAGCGATCACCACCAGGGGCCAGAGCTGGTCCAGCAGCAGTTCCAATGGGGTGCCTTCCAGAAACACTCCGCGCAACAGAATCAGAAAATAGCGCAAAGGATCACCATACGTGAGCAGTTGCACGGCCTCGGGCATATTGGCGATGGGGGTGGCAAAACCGGACAGGATGACCGCCGGCACCATGAATAGAAAGGCCCCGAGCACCGCTTGTTGCAGGGTCTCGGCGAGGGAAGAGATCATCAGGCCGATACCGATCGCCGCCAGTACGAAAAACACGATCCCCGTATACAGCGTGGTCAGTTCACCAATCAGCGGTACCCGGAACCAGAAATGGGCGATGAGGATCACCAGGCTCGCTTCCACCACCCCGATGACAAACGCCGGAGCAGCCTTGCCGATGAGGATCTCCAGGGGGCGCAGGGGTGTCACCAACAACTGATCGAAGGTGCCGTGCTCACGTTCACGGGCCACCGAAAGGGCCGTGACTACCAGGGTCACCACCAGGGTCAGCACCCCCACCACCCCGGGAATGAAGAACCAGCGGCTCTCCAGGTTGGCGTTGAACCAGGCACGCATCACCAGTTGCGCCGGAGGAGCACTCGAACCCTGTTCCCGGCCCCAGCGTTCATTGAACGCTGCCAGGATCTCGCTGGCATAGTTGAGGGCTACCTGGGCGGTGTTCGAATTGCGTCCGTCAAGTATCAGCTGAACCTGAGCACGCCCTCCGGTGAGCAGGGTCTCCGAAAAGCGTGGATCTATGCGCAACACCATGATTACCTCACGGGCATCGATCAGGGGAGCGATCTCCTCCTCGCTGTGGATCACCCGGGTCAGCGCCAGGGTGGGGGAGCCATCGAACGCCGCCGCCAGCTCCCGCGCCACCTGACCCCGGTCCTGGTCATACAGGGCGAAAGGTACGTGATTGAGATCATAGGAAGCGGCATAACCAAACACTACCAGCTGAATCAGTGGCGGCACGAAGGTCACGACCCGGCTCTTGGGATCCCGTAGCAGCGCCAGGAACTCCTTGATGATCAGGGCCAGAATCCGTTGCAGCATGGACAGGGTCACTCCAGGCGTTTGTGCAGCTTTTTGCGCACCAAACCAAAAAAGATCAGCCCCATCAGGCACAACGCCAGGGCATTGGGCAGGATCACCGATACCACATTGCCGGCTAGAAACAGGGATTGGAGGATGGCGATGAAATAGCGCGCCGCCACAATATGGGTGATGCCCTGCACTACCAGCGGCATGGAGTCGATGTCGAACAGAAACCCGGATAACAGAAACGCAGGCAGGAAGGTGGTGACGATGGCGATCATTCCGGCCACGAACTGACTCTTCGCCACCACCGAGATCAACAGCCCCATACCCAGGGCCACCAGCAGGAACAGGGCGGAACAGAGCAGCAGCAACCAGAGCGAACCGCGCAATGGAACATCGAACTGCCAGATGGCCATGGACACGGAGATCCCCATCCCCCCCATGCCAAGCAGGAAATAGGGCAGGATCTTGCCAATCAGCAGCTCCTTTAGGGTCACCGGGGTGGCCATCAGGGCCTCCAGGGTGCCCCGCTCCCACTCCCGGGCCATTACCAGGGCTGTGAGCAGGGCGCCGACCAGGGTCATGTTGATCGCCACCAGGCCTGGTACCAGATAGTTACGGCTACGCAGCTCCGGGTTAAACCAGATACGCGGTTGCATTTCAACAGGTTTGGCGAGGCTACGACCCCGCATGGCCAGTTCCCGCTCCAGCCAGCGTTCCCAGGTGCCCCGCACATAACCCTCCATGAGGCGCGCGGTGTTTGCATCCACCCCGTTGACGATGAGCTGAATCGGGGCGTTCTGTTCGCCTTTCAGCCGAGCCGGAAAATCCCCGGGGAGCACCAGAAACCCATCCAGCTGTTTCGCCTTGAGGGCGGACTGGGCCTGCTGCCGGGTGCTGAACAACCGAGACCTGAAATAGGTGGAGTTTTGAAAGGCGGCGGCAAAGCTGGACGCCTCGGTGCTGGCCTGTTCGGTGACAATGCCCAGACGCAGGTCTTTCGCGTCCATGGAGACCCCGTAGCCGAACAGCAGCAGCAGGGCCGCCGGTAGCAGGAAAGCGATGGCGATGCTGCTCGGATCCCGCAATACCTGCAGGATCTCCTTGCGGATCAGTCCGCGCACTCGCCGGTTCATGCCGCGGTCCTCCCCTCCACCAGGGACAGGAACGCTGCTTCAAGACTCGGTGCGTCACCCTGCTGCTGTTTGATCTCCCGCGGCGTACCCATGGCGAGGAACTCCCCCAGGGCCATGATCGCGAGCCGGTCGCAATACTCCGCCTCCTCCATGAAGTGGGTAGTGATCAGCACCGTCACCCCGGCCTCGGCCAGGCGATTGATCCGCGCCCAAAACTCTCGCCGGGCCAGGGGATCCATGCCGGAAGTGGGTTCATCGAGAAACAGAATGTCGGGCTCGTGCATCATGGCGCAGGCCAGGGCGAGACGCTGTTTGTAGCCGAGCGGCAGGTCGGCGCTTTCGCTCCCGGCATAGTCGGTGAGTTCCAGGGACTCCAGGGCCCATGCGATACGCTCCCGGCGTTGCGCCCCGGCCAGTCCGTAGACCTTGGCGAAAAACTCCAGATTCTGCTGCACGGTCAGGTTTCCGTAGAGGGAGAACTTCTGCGACATATAGCCGATTCGCGCGCGGGCCCGGGCGGGCGCCTTGCGCAGATCCTTACCCGCCACCTCGAGATGGCCACCGCTGGCGGGGAGCAGGCCGCAGAGCATGCGGAAGGTGGTGGTCTTGCCCGCTCCGTTGGCTCCCAGCAGACCGAACACCTCACCGGAACGCACCCGGAAATTCAGGTCTTTGACCGCGACGAAATCCCCGAACCGGCGGGTCAAGCTTTCGACCCGGATCGGATCAGTCTCCCCGACGGAGCGGGAAATGCTGGAGGGCGGACTGGAGGGAGCCTCCTGCCCCGTGTACAGATGGCTGATAAAGGCATCTTCGAAACGGGGCGTAACCGGTACCAGAGCCTCTGGCGCCATTCCCAGATCCACCGCTTGGAGTGTGTGATGCGCCTGCAAAACCAGCCGCAGGCCGTCCCCCTGCAGCGTCGCATCAACCACCTCCGGACGTTCCGCGAGACGGAACTGCCACTGGCGCCGCTGGGACTCCGGCACCGACAACCGGTAGGTGCGGCCCTCCAGAGGCTGTGAAAAGCTTGCCGGGGTCCCCTGACCAATCACCTCTCCCTTGTGCAAAAGCACCACCCGGGCACAGCGTTCCGCCTCGTCCAGGTAGGCGGTGGAGAGCAGCACGCTCATCCCCTCCTCGGCCACCAGCCGGTAAACGATCGCCCAGAGTTCCCGCCGTGAGACCGGATCCACTCCCACCGTGGGTTCGTCGAGAAGTAACAGCCGGGGGGACCGTACCAGGGTACAGGCCAGCCCGAGTTTCTGTTTCATGCCACCGGAGAGCTGTCCGGCAAGCCGCCGGGTGTACGGCTCCAGTCCGGTCATCGCCAACAGTTCAGCATAGCGCCCGGCGCGGGCCTTCGGCGCAACCCCCTGCAGGTCGGCGTAGAGGTCCAGGTTTTCCCGAACCGAAAGATCTTCGTACAAACCAAAACGCTGCGGCATGTAACCGACCCGCTCATGCACCTGTTCCGGCTCGCGGATGACATCCACACCCGCCACTGTGAGTTCTCCCGCATCGGCCAATAGCAGGCCGGCCGCGAGACGCATCAATGTGGTCTTGCCCGCGCCGTCGGGACCGATCAGGCCGGTCACCTCGCCGGGTCGTATATTCAGGCTGATCCCATTCAGGGCCTTGATCTCACGCCCTCCGGCCCTGAATCCCTTACTCAGTCCGGAAGCCGTGAGTATCGGTTGGGTCATGGCTGATCCGGACCGCCGCAGTCCGGTCGATCCTGCACCCCGCCGGACAAGTCGAACGTCACCGTAACCGGCATGCCGAGGCGCAACTCCTCCCGGGGATCACAGACGAAGACCCGGGCCTGGTAGACCAAATCGGAGCGGGTATCTTCGGTCTGTACCGACTTGGGGGTGAATTCCGCGCTGGGGGAGATGTAGCCGATCCAGCCCGGATAGTCCTGGCCGGGAAAACTATCCGTGGCGAGGGAAGCCGCCATACCGGTTCGGACCTGCCCAAGACGGGGCTCTGGCAGATAGACCCGAGCCCACAGCGGTTGAGTGAGGGCCAGGGTCAATACCGGACGCTCGGGAGAGGCCATGTCGCCGGGCTCCAGGATACGGCTCTGGATGACCCCGTCCGCCGGGGCATACAATTCAGTATCCTGCAGATTGCGCTCCGCCAGGGCCGCCTCCGCCTGCATGGCCGCGAGGGTGGCCCGGGCCGCCGCGATCTGCTCTTCCCGGGGGCCCGCCTGGGCCAAAGCCAGGCTGGCCGCCACTGCCCGCACGTTGTCCCGGGCCGCTTCGGCCGCGGTACGTGCGTCTTCCGACTGTTGGGCGGAAGCCAGATTACGTTTCTCCAGGTCGCGGATGCGCTGATAGCTGCGTTCCAGATTGTTCGCCTGGGTATGCGCCGCGGCCAGCTCCGCCTCCAGCTTGCGGATCTCCTCCGGACGTGTTCCAGCCTCCATCTCCCGCACCACCTCCTGCTGCGCCTGAACCTTGGCCTGGGCGGCGTCACGGGCAAGTATGCTGCGCTGCCGCTCTAGGCGAGCCAACAGTTCACCCTGTTTGACCCGGGCCCCCTCGTTGACCGCGAGCATGGCGATCCGACCACTGGCTTCGAAAGAGAGATTCACCAGCCGCACGTCGATGTTGCCGTAAACCCGTAACTGAGAGGTTTCCTGTTGCGAGATCTGGTTCTGCTTCCAGTACCAGCCGGCTGCTGCGGCACCGCCCAGGAGCAGTATCACGGGAATTAATCGTCGCTTGTCCATAGTCTGCAGTATACGTCCCTTAATGAATTAGTTTTTAGTTTTTAGTTGCGGTAATCGCTGCGCTCACGGCTTTTTTATCCCCTCACCCTGGCCCTCTCCCGGGGGGAGAGGGGATGCAGGGATCGACAGTTGGAGTGAACAAAATCCCCCTGTTTCCACCTATCTTACCGCACTCAACGCCTTCGAAAAGGACCTCCCCTCTCCCCCCGGGAGAGGGACTCAAAAAAACCGTGAGCGCAGCGATCACCGCAACTAAAAACTCAAAACTAAACCTCGCCTGTTACATCCACCGGGCAATTCATGCTATATAAATTAATTGGCAACCAATTTTGGGATTCTTTTACCATGATTCATGCGCACCTAAAAATCCGCAGCCTGATCGTATCCCTGCTCCTCACTGGTCTTCTGAGCGCCTGTGGCGGCGGTTCTTCGTCGTCCGACACCAACACGACCCAGAGTAACGACACCGGTTCGGTGAGCGTGATGCTGACCGACGCCCCAGCTGACCTCGACCTGTTCTCCGCCATCAACGCCACGATCGAACGCATCGAGCTGATCGGTGGTGATGACACCCGAGTCCCCCTGTTCGAGGGACCCGCCGAGACCATCGACCTGCTTTCCCTGCGCAACGAGGCCATACCCTTCGCCTACCGTGACGATGTTCCGGCGGGCAGCTACTGCAAGATACGCCTCACCCTGAGCCAGCCGGACGGGCTGGAACTGGTACTGGCCGAGGACGATTCCAGCGAGTATCCCCATCTGCCGGGCAACGGCAAGATCGATCTGCTCGCCCGTGGCTGCTTCAGCGTCGCCGAGGGTTCACCCGTCAGCGTGCAGATCGACCTGGATGCGGGCAATTCCATCCACATCGTGCAGACCGGCAACCGCACACACTACAACTTCCGGCCGGTGGTATTCGTCGATGTGGTCGATGCGGACTTCGCCGCCAAACTGGTGCGCATGAACGGGGTGATCCGTGACAGTGACGCCACCGCCCAGTCTCTGCTGCTGTGCGACACCCTGCCCAATGCCCAAACCGATGCCGCCAACTGCATCACGGTTCAATTGGGTTCGGACAGCGCCTATTTCGACAACCTGACCGAACAGGGCGATGCCCGGCCGTTGAGCGATCTGCTGCTGCCGGAGCTTTGGGGCACCTCGGCCAGCGTGGTGGGTCTCACCAGCGGTCAGCCCACTCCCATGACCCCGGTGGAGGTTCCGCAAGACGTCTGGCCCGGCACGGGATTCTGCCGTCTCTGGGAACCGGGTGTGGATGCCAGCGCCCAGAGCAGTCCCGATGACCAGACCTGCGACGCCCCGGATCTGAACATCCCCAGCGGATGGGTACTGGTCGACGACCAGGGCCGGGTCGTAGTAGACCATCGTCCGCGCCTCACCCTGGACACCCTGGTGGCCGAGACCGGTACTTTCGGCAGCTATGCGGGCACTGTCACCGTGGACGCCACCCCCAACCAGTTCACCCTTGAGAGCGGCACCACACCGCTATTGGTCAATCTGCAGAATATCCAGAGTCTGGCCCCGGGTCTGAACGGCACCCGAATCCTCTCCAATCTGGGCGAGGTGCTCGGCTATACCGCGATCACCGCTCCCCTGAGCCTGACCCTGGACGGGGTGGCGGAATCGGACAATGCGGTGAAAGCGGCCCTGGTGATCATCGATCCCGACCAACTGGGACTGACTGCGGCCAGTGGTGAGATCGCCTCCCTGAGCAGCGAGGGATTCATCCTCATCCCCGAAACGGGCACCACCCCTTGCGATGTGAGCGGGGACCTCACGGTCACCACCACTTCGGACACCGTATACACCACGGTTACCACCACAGCGGACCAGGTTGAAGTTGCCCCGGGGGGCGACCCGCAAGCGGGGCAGAGTGTTAACCTCAACGGCACCTGCGACAGCGCCGGCCTGAGCGCAACCAGTGTCGTCATCCTGATCGACGAGACACTCTAATCACCCTACCCCACCCGTCATCCGGATTGTTGCGGATGGCGGGTGGCGGGTGGCGGTGCGGATTCTCCAGCCCCAGACAACCATCCCCAGGCTCAATACCCCAGCCAGTCCCCACCCAGCGAAACCTCCCATCATGTCAAGAATCTCGGGCAACGGATCACCACCAGACTGCGGGTGGCATGACCAAGCCCGAGTGAACTGACGGCGAACAAGGCACGGGGACTGGGTTTCATGATCGTACTGGTTCGAGATTCCGAATCGGTTGCAGTCCGGGGCAGACCCGGCAACCGCAGGGTGTGAACATACACTGCGTTCATGACAGGAATATGATGAGGCGCGTCCATGATAATCTGGGGGCATGAATCCCGCCGTGATGTATGCCCTGCTCAGTCTGTTCTTCGCCGGTCTCAACGACCTGGTGTTCAAACGCTACGCGATCAAGACCCGCTCCCGGGGCACGATGGTTGCCGTCATTGGAGTGGTCTGGGCGGGAATGCAATTGCTGTTCAATCCGCCTGTCGGCGGCTGGCCGGTTTTCTCATCGGTCGACCTGCGGTTCGGCCTGAGCGCCGGAGTGGCGCTCACCCTTTCCAACCTGCTGCTGATCGAGAGTCTGACGCATATCGAGGTCAGTCTCGGCTCCACGCTCTACCGCCTCAACACCCTGGGTGTGGTGGTGCTCTCGGTAGGATTCCTGGGGGAATCCCTGAGCCCGATACAGGCCACGGGCATCGCCTTCGGCATCCTCGCCGTATTCCTGTTGCTGCGGACAGGACAGAGCCAAACCCATGACCGGACATTCCGACGCTTCGTTATATGGGCCATCCTGGCCTCGCTGTTGCGCGCGATCTATGGGGTGTTGACCAAAGCCGGCCTGAATCAGGGTGCCGATGGGGGGCGAATGCTGCTGATCGCCGCCGGTTGCTGGATCCTGGGCGGCGTGCTCTACGCCCTGATCCGCGAAGAGGGATTCCAGGCACACGCCAAACCGCTACTGTATGGCGCAATATCGGGCCTGCTGGTGGCCTTGATCGTCAATTGCCTGGTCATGGCCATGGCCCTGGGAGACGCCAGCCGGGTGATTCCGATCGCCAACCTCAGTTTTCTGGCCGCGTTGATCCTGTCACTGCTGTTCGGTTGGGAGCGTCTCAGCGGGCGAAAATTCGTTGCGATTGTTTGTGCGGTCGTTTCTATCGTGCTGCTTTCATACTGATCTAATAAGCAGACCCAATAGGCGATAATTGGAATAATTAATACACGAGAACCGGCAGCCTCGCCCTGATGCCAAAATTCGCCCCACCTGAACCACCAACCGGCGCTTGCGGCGTGCAACTCGGTGAGAAATAGATCGTGGAGGCCCGATAACCGTTATCCCCAGGCGGATCCGCCCAAAGTGCCAAACCGCTACCGGGACCCGATTTGATCTGGTAGTGGTTCACGAACGAATTCCAACGTGCCCTGCCGTCCGTTTCGTCACTGCTCCAGTCACCCATCACCCTTGGCGCAACGGCATCGATCCTGTTGATGTTCACCGATCTGACGATCCATAAGATCTCCATGGTCGTGGCACCGATCAAGCGGTTGCACGGTCCGGGATTGCTGTCATCGCAATCGATCACGGGCAAGGTCATCGACCACACCTGGTCCGGCTCCCCGTCACCATCGCTGTCGGCTTGTTCCTGCCAACAGCGGTAGAGGTCGTCAAACACGGTCTGTACCTCACCGCCGATCACATTGGTCTCACGGCCTAGCAGCATTTCCGGATTGTGCTTTACGCCGCACTCAAACATCGACCGGATCGTGCTGGTGTTCGCGCCGCCTGCGCATACTTCCGGTTGTCCAAAATCGGTCCACCCGGCGGTCTGATCGCCTGATTCGGAACTGGAGATAAAACGCCCGACCGAACAACTCCACTCTCCCGCGTCATTTCTCAGCCGCTCTTGGCAGATCGCTATCGGCGCATCCATTTCATCGGGCAGCAAGGTGCCGGAAAATCCCACGTAGGCCACCGATTTGGCTTGTGTTGGATAGTTATCGATTCCCAGCAAGGATCCGAATAATGCCTGCACCGGGGTCAGCTGGCGTGCCGTGACCACCTCGACGGCATTGATTTCGTTGAGATCCAGATTGAGGTCTTGAAAACTTCTGAAGTCTCCGTCGGCATCGACCAGATCCGCAGGTGTGGTTACCCCGTTGGCACGAAATTCGCCGCCTCGTTCGATGCCGTTGGCATCCGTCCCGGAAGCGAGGAATTGCCAGTGTCCGCGATCTGCGCTCAGAACCTCGACCGGAGATCCCTGACTCAGATTCGCCTGTGCGGCGGCACTGGCACCGTCCAATGCCGAGACACCACTCTGTCCGATGTTGATCGTCACGTCCGCGTTGTAGAGCAAACGCGCACCTTCCAGGGCACCGGCATCCGCCGCATTCTGCAGCTGACTCCGGCTCAGATAGAGATTGTTCATGTCGATCGCCAGAACACCGAATCCCAGCAGTACGGTCAGGGCGATCAACCAATGGACAACGGATGCGCCTCTTTGTGTCATGGCTTGGGGGTTCATGGTCCTCTCCAGATGTTAGTGGTCCATCATGTTCATGACGATCGTCGCCGTTAATTCGATGCGGGTGATGTCGCCAAGAAAATGGGGCAGGAGAAAAAAATCGAACTCATGGGTAATCGACACACTGGCCGCATCACCTGGATCGACACCAACGCGGTTGACCGTGAGGGTCGGCAAGGGATCGGTGGCCGCAAGGGACAGCAGCGACGAGGTGATATTGTCGGCCGCCTGTTGCGCTTGTGCATCGCTGGCACCTTGAATCACCTCTCGTGCGGCGGCTCGCACACTGTTTGACAAGATCGCTTGATCGGACAGTGCCACACCAAAATCGACGATGACGGCGAGCACGATGAGAATCAGCGGTAACGTGACCATGAATTCGACGATCTCGGCGCCGGTTTGGTGTCGGAAGCGTTGCATCGAGCCTCTCGCTCGCAAATCCGTGTTAAGGCACATAGGACATCACTCCACGCCCAGGGTGAAACTCGATGTCAACGGGAGTCCCGTCACCCCGGCGAATGCGCTGATCACTAAATAATTATGGGGATAAGTGACATCGACACTCACCTGATCCACCGATGAGACCTGCTGGGTCGCGCCGAGCATTTCCGTCCCATTGATCCTGAGCGTCATGGCCAGTCCACCCCTATCGGGATCAATCAGCAGATTTGACGCCGTCCAGCTCATAACGCTGTCGGGCATCGCTCTTTTGAGGCGTTGATTCTGCTCAGGTGTCGTCGGGTCGAACAAATCCGGATCGACCCAGAAAAGACTTGCCTGCCGTCCCCCTTCCCGGGAAGCATTGATGACGGTTCCCCGGTTGTATAAGGCAATGGCGAAATCGATAATCATGAAAAAAACCAACAGAAACAAAAGGAACGTGATCATGAACTCGATCGTCTCAGCCCCCTGTTGTGTGCGTGTGCAACCCTTAAGCAGACCGTTTTTCATGCCGCTCTCGCATTAGTAGGATGTGGCCGGATTTTGTTGCAGTGAGGCCAGGTGTTTGGCGTTGCGCGCGGCCAGTTCATAATAGACCGGCGAACGCTTGAGTGCTTCATTGAAACAGTGTTTCGCCGCATCGAAGTGTCCGACCAGCATTGCCACGTAACCCACATCGTTGTAGGCCTGATACTCTTTCTCGGTTTTGGAGAAGGCTTGCAACGCCTTGTTAAAACGCCCGCTTTTGGCGTACACCAATCCCAGGTTTCGCCAAGCCAGTCGATAGCCGGAGTCGATTTTCAAGGTATCGAGAAACAGTTGCTCGGCCCGCGCCTGGTGACCCATGAGGTAGTACGAATAGCCCAGGTTATTCATGTAAACCGGTTGGTTTCCCTTCAGAGAAATCGCCATGAGGTAGTGGGTTTGCGCCTGATAGTGATTCTTTTGCATGTCTGCGATCACACCCATCACATTGAAGATTTGGGCGGAATGCGGCTCCAGTGTCCAGGCGCGATTGAGCAATTCCATGGCCTCGGTATACGCCCGCCGGTGCACCTTGAGCTTACCCGCTTCAATGAGTGCGCCAACATGTTTGGGCATCGCCTTCAGACAAAGCAGGAAGGCCAGTTCCGCACGTTTGAGATCCTTGCGGGAGAGATGCACGCGGCCGACCTTGTAAAGGGTCTCGCCATCGGCGCCCTCTTTCTCCAACGCCCGGATATACTCGAACAGGGCGCGATCGGGATCTCCCCTGGCCCATGCCGCATCACCACGCGCAACCGCCTCTTTGGCCGAGGCGACCGGAAAGGCGGTGTTGTAGGTCAGGTAGGCGTCGTTGTCGCCGAGACCGGAGAACTCCGCTCGTAGAGCGGATTCGGACGGTACGCCCGCGCATCCGGACAACAGACCCATTCCCCAGAGCAACAACGAAATCAACGGGATTTTTCGATAATGCGAGGTTGCCTTACGCATGGTTTATCTCCTCATCCACCGGTCAGCTTTCCAAGGATGTCGGTCAGTACAAGAATCGCCGGACCCAGAAGTACCAGAAAAAACATGGGCATCATGCACAGCACGATCGGCATCAGCATGGTGAGACTCAATCGCGCCGCCCGCTCTTGTGCGCGCTGCAACCGCTTGTCACGCATCTCCTCGGCGAACACGCGCAGGCTTTGGCCGATGCTGGTGCCAAAACGCATGGCCTGTATCAACGTGGTCACAAAGGCGCTGATGTCATCCAGACTGGTACGCCGTTCAAGCTCGTTGAGGGCGGCGTGGTTGTCCATGCCCGCGCGTGTCTGCATTTGCAGCAATTGCAACTCGTCGGCCAGTTCCGGATGTTGCATGCCGATCTCATCAGCCACACGCATGATCGCCGCGTTCAATCCCAAGCCCGCTTCGCTGCACACGACCATCAGGTCGAGGGCGTCCGGCAGCGCATTACGTAACTTATCCTGGCGTTTCCGCACCGCGATCCTGAGCCAGTAATCCGGCGCGGCAAAGGCCAGGACACCCGAGAAGATCACAATACCCAGATCATCCAGCACCGGCCGTTGGGTAAACAGCACGATAGCGCTCAGCACCAGTATGGGTATAAGGATGAATCCAAGCAGCTTGATGCCATAGAAGTAGGGCAGTGCGTTGGATGAACGATATCCGGCGACCTCCAGAAGATAAGCGATACCCGCCCGCTTCTCTTTCGCTTTGGGAATCAGAAACGCACCCAGACGATGCAATAGGCTATCGGTTCTCTGCCTGTCGGAGGGCGTCGCAGCTTCTTGCTGTACCCCGTCAATACGTCTTTTGATCGGGTTGAGAAGGCTGGCGGCAAACAATGAGAAGGCGAGACTCAATGTAAACCCCACGATACTGAACAGGACGATTATCAATAGTTGCAACTGTTTGGCATCGCCCCCCTGGCCAGCCAGCCATTGCCCTATCTCCTGTAAAGCATTCATTTCATCACTCCTTACACATCGATATTAACCAGATGCTTGAGCCAGAGGATGCCGACCACCATCAACACGAAGGCACCCGTGGCCAACTGTTGTCCCAGCGGGTCGCGGATCAGGTCGGTTACCCAACCGGGCCGCATCAGCTCTGCCAGAGCCGCGAATACAAATGGGATAATGGAGACAACCCAGGCGGTCCCGCGTCCTTCCGAGCTCAGGGTTCGTACACTGCGCTGGAAACGAAAACGACTGCGCAGCAGGGTGGCAATGCGCTCGAGCACCTCGGCCAGGTTTCCGCCGGTCTCCCGATGTATCAGCACCGCGGTAATGACTGCCATGACCGCAACATTGGGCATCCGGGCCAACAAGCCAAACAGTGCGCTGCGCAGGTCGCCCCCATAATTCAATTCGTTAAAGACCTGTTCAAACTCCTTGCTCACGGGCTCCTTCATCTCGTTGGAGACGACGTTCAGCGCCTCGCTGAACGGCAGTCCAGCCTTAAGCGAACGCGCAATGACAGACAGGGCGTTAGGCAGTTGCTCCTCGAACGCCTGCTGTCGTTTGCGCCGCCTCCGGATGAGGAAAAAGAATGGCAGACCGGTGATAGCCACTGCCAACAACAAGGCTGTCATGACATTTCCCGTGAACCAGCCGGTAACCAGAGCGCTGGCCAAACCCAGCATGACACTGCGTTGCGCAATGTGATGAGCCGGTTGATCCACGCCGGCCTGGGACGCAAGACTGGCTATCCGCTCCATCATCGGCAAAGTCTCCAACCAGCGCTCGAAACGCGACAGGTTCTGCAGCTGTTTTTTGCGCACCAGCGCGGCATGCATCCCGCCACCCGCGCTCTCGCCAAGGCTTCTGATGCGTTGACGCAAACGCCGCTTGGCCGCTCTCGATGAGCCCATCATCGGGGCGACGAAAGCTTGACTCATCAACAGCACTACAATGAATACCATAATTCCGAATAGAGTCGTGTTGTCCATGGGCAACCTCGTTGTCAGAGTGACGGTTGATACACCTCGAGACCGATATCGAGCCCCCGTTGGCGCAGTCGTTCCTGGAATCTGGGCACCACGCCCGTGGCCACGAACTCACCGAGCACCGCACCGTCCTTGTCCATGCCCCGGCGGTGGAAGCGAAAAATCTCCGACAGGGTGATGATCTCTCCCTCCAGTCCTTGCACCTCCTGGATGCTGATCAGGCGTCGCACACCATCTTCTTGTCGCTCCAGCTGGATGATGATGTTCAGGGCTGAGGCGATCTGCCCCCTCACCTGCCGGGTCGGCAGTTCGATGCCACTCATCGCCACCATGCTCTCCACCCGGACCAAGCCATCCCGGGCGGTATTGGCGTGGATGGTGGTAAGCGAGCCGTCGTGACCTGTGTTCATCGCCTGCAACATATCCAGGGCCTCGAGACCGCGCACCTCGCCGATGATGATGCGGTCGGGACGCATGCGCAGGCTGTTGCGCACCAAATCCCTCTGGGTCACCTCACCTTTGCCCTCGATATTGGGTGGGCGGGTCTCCAGGCGGACCTTATGGGGTTGTTGCAGCTGTAACTCCGCGGAATCTTCGATGGTGATGATGCGTTCATTCGCTGGAATGAAACTTGAGAGCACATTTAACAAAGTGGTTTTTCCCGACCCCGTGCCACCGGAGATCAGGATATTGAGCCGGGCGCGGACGACCGCCTCGAGAACCTTGGCGATGGGTGGGGTCAATTCATGCCGCTCGATCAGGTGCTGCATGCTCAGGCACTCGACGGCGAAACGGCGAATCGATAGCTGAGGTCCGTCGATGGCCAGTGGCGGAATGATGACATTGACGCGGGAGCCGTCCTGAAGCCGGGCGTCCACCATGGGCGATGACTCGTCGATACGCCGGCCGACTCGGGAGACGATACGGTCGATGATGGTCATCAAGTGCCGTTCACTGTCGAAATGGACCGCTGAATGTTCCAGCTTACCCCGCCGCTCGATGTAGACCTGCCCGGGTCCGTTGACCAGGATGTCCGAAATGGCCGAATCGCTGAGTAACTGTTCCAGGGGACCCAAACCGAGAATCTCGTTTTCAATCTCCCGGATGATCCGTTGACGGGTGGGGATATTGAACGGAAGCGACTCTTGGGCCATAACACTTTCGCAACCTTCACGAATCAACTTCCGTGCTTCGGCATCTCCCAGATTGGCCAGCATGGGTAGATCAAGCATCTTAACGATGCGATGGAAGATCTCCTGCTTCCAGGTCTTCTCATCGGACGTGAGTCCATTCGCAACCGTCGAACCCAACCGTCCCGAGCCGGTTGAAAGTCTGTCGGTCTTGGCCAGCGTGTGTGTATTTCCGTTCATCTGCATCGTACGCTACCTCAACCCTTTGCCGGCAATCCCAGCCAGCCCAGCAAGCCACCCGCGTGTTTCGGTTCCGGTTCGTCATCGCTAACAAGACGCCGGCTCAGATCGAGAATCGCCCGGCCCAGTGAAGAACGGCCCGCGCCATCCACCACGGGAACCCCGAGGTTGATGGAGGACGAAACCTGAGTGTAGTCACCTGGGATAGTCCCGATCGTCACATGGGGAAAGGCGTTTTTATAATCCTCCTCGCGCACTTCCGATTTTTTACTGAAGCGGTTGAGTAGGATCCTTACCCGCTCCGCCGAAATCCCAACATGGTCATTGAGAATGTTCAACAGACGCTGAGTGTCTTGCAAATGAGTAAGCGATTGTTGCGTGACCACTACTAAGTGATCGAGGCGTTCCAGGATAGCCGCGATGGGACGATCGATACGCCGGGGCAGATCAATAATGATCATCTGATAAACCGAGTCGAGTACATCAAGCAGACGCACGACACGCTCATCGGCAATCTCATCGGGTAACACCAGTTCCCCCTTGGCCGACGACATGAGAGACAAACCACTGTCGTGCACTTGCACATAACCCGACAAGGCGGCGCTGTCCAATGTCTCCGAAAACTCCAACGCGTTGATCAGACCTCCTTGCGGATTCATATTGAGATAGGTTGGCAAGCCGCCGAACTGGATATCAAAATCAAGCAGAATCGTTTTTCGATACTGTTTACCCGCTAACGCAGCCGCGACATTGGCCGCAAGAAAACTGGCACCGCTTCCCCCCTTGGCATTGATAAAGGCAATCATGCGCGCGGAGCCATTCACCATTGAGGCTTGCCCTTCACGGCTCAACTCGATCAACCGCGCCGCCAGCATCTCCTCGGTGTAAGGCGGCGAAATCACATCTCGCGCGCCGGCATGCATGGCGCTGCGCAGTAACGCCACGTCACTCTGAGGACTGAGCACCAGGAAAGGGGGTCTTTGAGCGGGCAACGCCCTCAGTGCGGCGGGCAGGCAACTGCGCCAGTCACCATCCAGACAGAGCGCCAGAACATGGGGCATGGGCTCGTGTTCGCTGTCGCCCCAAAACAGGCCCTGACCATGGCCGAAGGTGTGGCTGCGCAAGGAAAGCTGGTGCTGGCCTTGTAACAGAGCCGCGATGCCCGCCACCGTATCCCGGGAACGGCCCAATAACATGATATCGCTTTTGTGTAACATCTCATTCCTGACTGAGTTGTTGCCGGTTGCTCTATTTACCTAATTGGATCTGTATGAGCTTCTGTTCCACCTTTGCGGGATCCGCTGCATCCTTTCGATATGCCTGCCAAACGACCTCGCTTTTCTGTCCGTCCAGAGCGTAGCCACGATCGCCCGGTTGCACGGTCTGTCGTTCGATCGTATCGCGCACCGAAGATCCGAAATTACGATCCAGCAGCGTAGGTTCGGATTCACAACCAACAACAAACACGCCAAGTATCAGCATCAGAATGGACAGGCTGTTTTGGAATCTAGACATGATACGTTCTCCACGAAGGATCAGAATTCATGACCGAACTTGCCCTCGGTCCCTGTTTTGTCCGGCCCCAATGAAGGATGTCTTCCCTCCATCTTGCCCAACAGATAAAACTCGGTGTCGCTCGGTTCGACGAAATCGTCGGTGGGCAGTTTCGCCAGTTCTCCATCGAACGCCTTGGCCAGACGCGGTGTCACGAAGATCACCAGCTCCGTCTGACCCTTGACGAACTCCTGACTGCGAAACAGCGCGCCAAGAATGGGGATATCAGCCAGACCGGGAAACTTGCGCACATTCTCACGCAGGTTTTCACTGATCAGGCCCGCGATCGCAATGGTCTGACCGCTCGGTACCTCTACGGTGGCGTTGGCCGCCCGCTTGCTCAGCGCTGGGATGAAATAGTTGGTCGATGAGAGTCCTTCGGCGAAACCCAGCCGCAAGGCGTTGTCGTCAGCCAATTCCGATACCGAGACATTAACCTTCAGACTGACCAGCCCTGAATCGAGCACCACCGGAACGAATACCAGCCCCACGCCGTACTCCTTGAACTGCACTGTCACACCACCATCGGTCTGGGGCACCGGAATCGGAAACTCTCCGCCGGAGATGAACTTCGCCTCCTGACCGCTCAGGGTCGTCAGGTTGGGTTCGGCCAGGACCTTGGCCAACCCCTTGTTCTTGGCCGCGTCGACCACCAGTTCGAACAGAAAGTGGCCACTCAGATACTGCATGTACAGGCCCGTGTCCTCGATCCCGCTCTGGTTCGGCGCGAACTCGTTGACCGCCGGCCCCCACACACTCTCACTGTTGAATACCGGCACACGGACATCCCCCAACGTCGGATCGCTGATAATCGCATCGGGAAAAGTCGCGCCACCGTTGACTGCGCCAAACTTCCAGGATGAGTGATTCGAAAAGGCGTTGAAATCGATATCGAGCCGGCGTACCAGGCTGCGTGAAATCTCGGCCACCTTGACCTCGAGCAACACTTGTTGCGCCCCGCCGATCTGCAACAGATTCAACAACTGCTCGCTTTTGTCCTTCTGACCATTGTTTTGTTCGTCCATGAGATAGGTCTTGGCCAGATCCAACGCCGCGCTCATCTTCTGCGGACAAGAGACTTCGCCGCTCAATACAATGCTCTCCTGAGAGGAGGCCACCTGAATGTTCTCTTCCGGCAAAAAATGGTGCAGCTTTTGTTTTAAGCCGGCGAGGTCATGGGTGACCTGCAGACCGATGATCTCCTGTACCCGTTTCTGTCTGTCCCACACGATGGCGTTGGTCGTCCCCAGACGCTTGCCTACCAGGTAGATTTCGTGTGAGTTGATCACCAGCATATCCACTAACTCGGGATTGGCCACCGAGACCTGTCCCACCGATTTGGGCAGTTTGAGCACGATGGATTTATGCAATGGCACATTCACACTCTGCCGCTCTTGCGCCATCACCCCATAGGGATGCTCGGAAAAAGACTCGGCAAACAGCACGAGCGGAGTCCATGAAAGCAGCACGATAACGATCCAGAACAGCAATAACCCTCGATACATGCTCGTCTCGGCTTTGGAAATCTTGCTCTGTTTACCCGCTCGACGGTAAGTCTTATGCTTAATCTCTGTGTGATTGTCCATGACTGACTCTCTTGCTCGTTACTCAATTGGTCACCAGAATCCGGCTCTTCTCGATCCCTTTGATAACATCCACCCGATATCCGAATGAACGTTTCGTGACGGAAGCTTTTTTTCCTGTCTTCACAACCGTTTTTGTCGGATCGGCCTTCGGACTTGCTGTTGCCTTGTCGAGGGGATTGCGCAGGGTCAGTTGCAATTTGCCCTCTTCGGTGGCTTTGACAATCTGCTCGGCCTGACTGGGCGTGACCTCCAGGGTTACGGCGCGCACGATCACCGGATCGTTTTTATCGGAACTCACGGTCTGATCCACCGCCAACACCTTCAGGTTCTCGACGATGGTTTTGGAGGTCATTCCTCGATTGCCCGCTTCACGTTTTGTGGAGACCACATCGACCCGGTTGCTCGGCAACAGAAAACCGGCTACGCCGATCACATCGTTGACCCGCACGGCCAGCGCCCGTTTGCCATTCTCGATCACCGCCGCCAACGGGCTGCCCCCCTCAAACAAGGTGAGGCGCTTTTCGGTTAGAATCTCCCCCTCATACAAGGGCTGGGTCACCACCCTTCCAAGGGCGTCGTCGAGGTTGGTGATACTGTCCTCGGAGATAGCCTCGGAAGGCAGGGGCATCACCTTGAGATGGGTGGCCTGCAGTTGGGCGCCGACCGGGATATCCCCGGTAGTGACCACCACCTGCCCGGTTTGCTGCTGATGCTCTGCAGCGCCCAATCTCTGGCTGATCCAGCTGTTCGCCACCATCGCCGCCAACCCGGCGATACAGAGGGAAAGAACAAGGGTTAACAAGGCTCTGACCTTCATGTTTCTATACCTCCAGAAAATAGTTACGCCACGCCCAACGCAGGCTGGGCCGATCGATCCGGCCACCCCCCAGATAACGCCGATAGTCCAAGGCAAGTTGCAGAAGATCCCGGGGATGGCAGGGCAACAACGGAATACGCTGTTTGGTGTAGAGTTCGCAGATCACAAAATCCAGGCAGTCCCGATCGAATGGGATGCCCAGTTGGTCGCAACTCTGTTGCCAGATCTTTTCGTATTCGTTAGGCGTCGAGGGCCGAAAGCGCAGCTTGTAACCGATACGGCGCAAAAAGGCCTCGTCCACCAGTGCCTTCGGCGGCAAATTGGTGGAGAAAACCAGAACCAGTTCGAAGGGAATGCTAAAACGCTCGCCGCTGTTCAACGCGAGTTGGTCACGGCGCTCCTCCATCGGCAGGATCCAGCGATTGAGCAAGGCGACCGGCGGTATGCGTTGCCGTCCCAGATCGTCGATGATCAATAACCCGCCGTTGGCCTTGAGTTGCAACGGCGCGGTGTAGATCCGCTTCGCGGAGTTGTACTGCAGATCGAGCATCTCCAGAGTCAGCTCGCCAGCTCCGACAACCACCGGGCGTTCACACCAGACAAAGCGGTTATCGATTCCCTGACGCAGATGGGTTTCTTGTGGCGAGGGCTCTTGGGGAAGCGGATGGTGCACACTCGCATCGAAAATCCGAATCATGCTGTCGCCCACGGTCAGGGCATGAGGCAACAGCATGGGAGGCCCCAAGGCCCGCCGCAGGCGCCGGGCGATAAAGCTTTTGCCGGTTCCCGGCTCGCCATAGATAAAAATCGCCCGGCCGGAATGGATCGCCGGTCCCAGGCGGCTGATCAAGGCCGGATCGATAACCGTATCGGAAAAGCGTTCGACAAACCGTTCCCGGGTCAGTGGGAAGCATCTGGGAGACTGAGCGGAGAGCACCTTTTCGTACTGCTCCAGGGTGACAGGCGCCGCACCGCAATAGCCCTCTCGTCGAAAAGCCTCGGCCGCACTCGCTTGTCCCCGCTCAGTCAAACGAAAGCGCAGCAACTGACCGCCGTCATGCTGAGTGCTCAATTCCACCCGCCCCTGGTCGCGCAGCAGCTGTAGCAACTCCTCCACCACCACACCCGGCAAGGCCAGGCGTGACGCCAATTCACCCAGATCCAGTACGCCTGACTGCGAAAACAACTTACAGGCCAGATCGGCAAGTAACCCGGTCGAAAGTCCGGTTTCGGCCAAGGATGCCGGCTTCGTGACCAATGTCAAAAGATCGCTCAGGTGCTCTTCCTCACTTTCTGAGCTTTGTGCATTCAGCGTGTTTCTGTTGCTGTCGGAGCGTGCCTTCAACATGCGTCTAGACCTTTTGCATAATGAAGAAGAGGACAGATCCCAGCGCATAGAAAGGCGCCATGGGGAGGCGGTGCTTCAGCGCCAAACCCACGCCGGAAAACAACACCCGGAACTGACCGCTCAGTAACAAGGTTTGCGCAAACCCGAGCGTGTGCCCTACGCCCTCACTGACCCCCGTGCGCCAGACAAAGCGCAATGCGATAAACACTGCACCCGCTACAGCGGAAAGCGCAAAAATCGATAGGATCGCTCCCGGCCCGCAGAACAGTCCCAGGGTTGCCAACAGCTTGAGATCCCCCGCGCCTGTGAAGCGCAGCAGATATCCCGGCAGTATCAACAGAAACCCGGTGACGAATCCCGCGAGCCCCATGAGCAAACCCGCCGTGCCCGCACTGGCAAACGCCAGACCCAACCCCCAGGGAAGACTCGCCACCAACAAGGCGTTGGGGATTCTTCCAGCATGAAGGTCATAGCCGGCCGCGACAGCGACAAGCAACAGCATGGGGAGCATGTTTCCCATCTTGCCAACCAACCCTTCGATGATTCCGTTATCCCTGAACGGAAAAAAATCAAATCGACAACAACACAACGTCGATCATTCCCGGGCTTAACTTTGAAGAGATCCCAGCTAAGCCGGGGAGACAGATAAAACGGTCGCTATACTATAGCTGCGATTAAGGGGTAACATTCCCAATAGCATTACCGATTCGAGTGACAAGAGCAGTAAGCGGGGCGTTAAGGACATTTGTATACAGGGGGATCGCCACCGCCAAGACCAGTGCCACGACAATTAACCACTCCGCGGTCTCTGCGCCCGTCTCATCTTGCCAAAGGGTCATTATGAAGTGTTTCATTCGACTCTCCTTGAGTGTTTGAATGGATACTCGAGGAACGCCGGATCGTTTGTTACGGACAGCGCCGTTGCAAACCATCGAGCCATCGAGCCAGAAGCCTGAGAGGCTTCCGCTCACCCACCATCCTTTGCTACTCTCCCCGTCCAGAATAGCGGCGTCCAAATCTCAATTCAGGAAAGCAGCAATGATTGAGCATAATAGGTGCCAAGGTTGTTTTGAAAATGTTCTTACCGTCCCAACAATCCCTTTCATCATGTTTATGTGCCAAACATCTTTTTATGCTTGAGACACGATTCTTGCCCAGGACTATGTCTCATGACAAAAAGTCAAACAGTCGCTAACGAGGTATCTATTAATCGACCCTAAGTAGCTGATTGAATGACGGATAGACCCTCGCGAATCCACCTGACGAGTGCAGAGAAAAAACGCACGGAAGATTTGCTGATGCCGGGGGTTACCGGCACACGGAAGGCGAGCGCGATATCTTTGCGCATGTCGCATTTAACACAGCATCAAGAATGGGTTTGGAATATTTACACGGCATGCAACGATACGAAATCAACGATCTGTTAACTATTTCGACACATTGAACTATCGCATCCATGTTTTCTGTTTTTATAGATATTACATTCTGTTAACGAACGTCACAGCTTTTTGCATGAAGCCCGTTGCGCCTCTACTTCGTATTTAACAACAATCCAAGAATCTACCGTCTAAATTATTGTTTAATTTTTCGACACTTGATCTATCCAAGGAAAAACAATTTTTTCCAAATCAGTCCAATCTTCGTAATCTTCATTAATGGTCTTCTCCCGCTACTTTGATAGTGAGTAACATCTCCATCACGGCGTATCGACGCAGATTAGTGGTGAGGGAGGAGACCGATTTCATCGGTTAGCCTTTCCCGATTCGGGCGAAGGCCGCGGCCATCGCACCGGCCGGGGCCTGGGTTTGCGGTTTCTTACCCGGCCGCCGGGGCTTACCCTCTTTCCGGACATCCCCGCCACGCCGGGTCTCCCTGGGCTGCGCGGAGGCCTCGTCGGTCAGACGCATGCTCAAACCGATACGCCGGCGGGGAATGTCCACTTCCATCACCTTGACCTTGACCAGATCCCCCGCCTTGACCACATCATGGGGATCCTTGACGAACCGGTCTGCCAGGGCGGAGATGTGCACCAGGCCGTCCTGATGGACCCCGATGTCGACGAAGGCACCGAAGTTGGTCACGTTGGTCACCACCCCCTCCAGGATCATGCCATCCTGCAGGTCCTCGAGGGTCTCGACCCCCTCCTTGAAACTGGCGGTCTTGAACTCCGGACGGGGGTCTCGGCCCGGCTTCTCCAGTTCATGGATGATGTCCCGCACCGTGGGCAGACCGAACTTATCATCGGTATAATCATTCGCCGCCAGGGTGTTGAGAAAGCGGCTATCGCCGATCAACTGGGTCATCGGCCGGCCGGTTTTCGCCAGGATGCGCTCCACCACCGGATAGGCCTCCGGGTGTACGGAGGAGGCGTCCAGGGGATCGTCACCGTTCATGATGCGCAGGAATCCTGCGCACTGCTCGAAGGCCTTGGCCCCCAGTCGGGGTACCTCGAGGATCTGCCGGCGATTGCGGAAAGAGCCGTTTTCCTCCCGGTACCGGACGATATTCGCCGCGAGACTGGAAGAGAGCCCGGCTACCCGCTGCAGCAGGGGCACCGAGGCCATATTGATATCCACCCCGACCCCGTTGACGCAATCCTCCACCACCGCGTCGAGCTGGCGTGCGAGTTTCACCTGGGAGACATCGTGCTGGTACTGCCCCACACCGATGGATTTCGGATCGATCTTCACCAATTCGGCGAGGGGATCCTGCAGTCGGCGGGCGATGGAGACCGCCCCGCGCAGGGAGACATCCAGATCCGGAAACTCTTCGGCGGCGAAGGCCGAGGCGGAATAGACCGAAGCCCCCGCCTCGCTGACCATCACCTTGGTCAGCCCCAGTTGGGGAAACTGACGGATCAGATCAGCGGCCAGCTTATCGGTCTCACGGGAGGCGGTGCCGTTGCCGATGCTGATCAGTTGCGCCTGGTGACGCCGCGCCAGGTCGGCGAGTAATCCGATCGACTCCTGCCAGTGTTTTTTCGGCACATGGGGATAGATGGTCGCAGTCTCCAGCAGCTTGCCGGTCTGGTCCACCACCGCCACCTTAACCCCGGTGCGCAGCCCCGGATCCAGGCCGATGGTGGTGCGCGGTCCGGCGGGCGCGGCCAGCAGCAAGTCATGCAGGTTGCGGGCGAAGACCTGGATCGCCTCCTGCTCCGCAGCCTCCCGCAGACGGGTCTTGAGGTGGGTGTCGAGATGGGTGAGAATCTTGATCCGCCAGGCCCAGCGCACCACCCCTTGCAACCAGGCATCCGCCCCCCGGCCCTGTTGGGTGATGCCGAAATGTTGCGCGATCATGCCTTCCGCGATACCCGGTTCGGTGGGTTTCAGCGCCTCCTCGCCGGGCAGCACGATATCCAGGGTCAGAATCCCCTCCTGGCGCCCCCGGAACAGGGCCAGGGCACGGTGCGAGGGAATGCCGTGGAGGGCTTCCGAGGCATCGAAATAGTCGGAGAACTTCACCCCCTCTTTCTCTTTGCCCGGGATGACCTTGGAGACCAGCAGACCCTGCTCCCAGAGGTATTCGCGCAGGCTCCCCACCAGTTCGGCATCCTCGGCGAACCGCTCCATGAGGATCTGGCGGGCGCCCTCGAGGGCCGCCTCGGCATCCGCCACCCCCTTATCCGCATCGACATAACCGGCGGCCAACTGCTGTGGATCCTGAGTAGGATCCTCGAACAGGCTCTGTGCCAAAGGCTCCAGGCCTGCCTCCCGGGCGATCTGCGCCTTGGTCCTGCGCTTGGGCTTGTAGGGAAGATAGAGATCCTCGAGACGGGTCTTGGTATCCGCCGCCAGGATGGCGCCTTTCAACGCTTCGTCCAGCTTGCCCTGCTCCTCGATGGACTTGAGCACCGTCTCCCGGCGCTCCTCGAGCTCCCGCAGATAGACCAGCCGTTCGCTGAGGTTGCGCAACTGGGTATCGTCCAGCCCCCCTGTCACTTCTTTGCGATAGCGGGCAATGAACGGAACCGTGGCCCCTTCATCCAGCAGCGTGATGGTGGCATCGACCTGGGGAACGCGAACCTGTAACTCTTCAGCAATACGACGGGAAATGGACATCAATGAGAGATCCTGTGAGGTGTGTAATCAGGGATTGAGATATTAATCAACGCCATGACCGGGGGCGTTGGTTTTCCCCCGGTTGGTCAGCTAACCACTTGGGGAATCAGTCGCCCCGTCCGATGGCATAGTAGCTGAAACCCGCGGCCTTGAGCCGGGCCGGATCGTAGATATTCCGACCGTCGAAGATCACCGGAGCGCTCAGGGACTGTTTGAGGTGATCGAAATCGGGGCTGCGGAATACCTGCCACTCGGTGACCACGATCAACGCGTCGGCACCCTGCAGGGTCACCTCCTGATCCTCGCAATAAACCAGATCGTCGCGCTCGCCGTAGATCCGCTGGCACTCCTCCATGGCCTCCGGATCATAGGCCCGAACCTTGGCCCCAGCGGCCCACAGGGCCTCCATCAATACCCGGCTCGAGGCCTCGCGCATGTCATCGGTATTGGGCTTGAAAGAGAGCCCCCAGAGGGCGAAGGTTTTGCCCTTCACGTCCCCCTCGTAGTGACGCTGGATCTTGTCGAACAGCACCTGCTTCTGCCGGTAATTGACCGCCTCCACCGCGCTGAGCAGCTCGGCGTTATAACCCACTTCCCGGGCGGTGCGCTCCAATGCCTTGACGTCCTTGGGAAAACAGGAACCGCCGTAGCCGCAACCGGGATAGATGAAGGAGTAACCGATGCGCGTGTCCGCGCCGATGCCCCGGCGCACCTCTTCGATGTCGGCACCCAGGCGCTCCGCCAGATTGGACAGCTCGTTCATGAAACTGATTTTGGTGGCGAGAATCGCGTTGGCCGCGTACTTGGTCAGCTCGGCGGAACGGATGTCCATGGCGACCAACCGGTCGTGGTTACGGTTGAACGGCGCATAGAGCGCCCGCAGTAGCTCGGTGGTTCTGGGATTGTCGGTACCGATGATGATGCGATCGGGCTTCATGAAATCATCGAGGGCCGCGCCTTCCTTGAGAAATTCCGGATTCGACACCACATCGAACTCCACCTGCTTGCCCAGACTTTCCAGGGTTTGATTGATCCGCGCGCGAACCTTGTCCGCGGTGCCCACCGGAACCGTAGACTTGTCCACCACCACGCGGTACTCCTGCATGTTGTTGGCGATCGATTCGGCCACCGCCAGGACATACTGGAGGTCCGCGGAGCCATCTTCATCGGGAGGGGTGCCCACCGCGATGAACTGGAACAGGCCGTGAGACACCGCCTGGGCCACATCGGTGGTGAAACTCAACCGCCCGGCCTTGGCGTTGCGCGTTACCATCTCCTCGAGACCCGGCTCGTAGATGGGGATCTCACCCTGGTTGAGCATGTCGATTTTACGGCTGTCCACATCCATGCAGACCACCTCGTTACCCACTTCGGCAAGACAGGCGCCGGTCACCAGCCCCACATATCCCGAGCCAAATACAGTTACTTTCATTCTCAACCCTTATGAAACGATCATAAACAGGGCGCCATGATACTTGCTCGGGAGATCGGAAACCACACTATATCCCCACTTCCCGCTGTTCTGGCACCCCATCAAGCAGACCCTGGATCAGCCGGTTCAACGCCTCGGATTCCCCCTCCCAGGGTTCGATCACCGGCAGCACCTCGATCGCTACCGCCCCACGCTGAATCAATGGCCTGAAAATATGCCCCTGGGCACGTACGCCCCTGATCCGCAGGGGCACAATCGGAGATTGAGTGATACGGGCCAGGCGCGCCGCTCCCGCCTTGATTTTCCTTGGCGGATCACTGTCCAGATGGATCTTGCCATGGGGAAACAGGGCCACCACCTCCCCCTCCCGCAAGGCCTTGAAGGCCTGACGCAGTGCCTTTTCCGGATTCGTGGCCCGATCCACCGGGATACAGCCCACCCCACGGAACAGCCAGCGCAGTCCGAACCGCTCATACTGTTCGCGGGCGATCATAAAGCGTAGCGGTCGACGACTGGCGGCAATCATCAGCAGCGGGTCCAGACCTGAGATATGGTTGGAGACCACGACCGCCGCCCCGGTTTGCGGCAACGGCAGATTGACCGGGGGCAACCGGTGAAAACGTCGGCAGTAGAGACGGTTGAGGCCATCCAGCCGGTTGAGCCAGAGGGCCCCCCACTCGGTCTCCTGGGCGGAGCGGCAGACCCGGTCGATCCACAGCACCAGCAAACCACCCCCCAGCAGCATGGCCAGATACCCTGTTGTGGCGGCACTCATGATAGGGGTTCCGTGACTCCGAGCGGAAGTGAGACTTCAGGATGTTGCATCGTGGGACGAACGGCCGATCTACGGTTTCTGTTTTCCCTTGCTGTAGACCTTGCGTTGAAACAGATCGGTGCGCCGGCTCACCAGCCGGTCCACGAACAGCAGACCATCGAGATGATCCACTTCATGCTGCAGCGCCCGGGCCTCAAAACCCTCCATGGCGAACTCCAACGGCTCTCCGATGGGACTCTGGGCTCGGAGTTTGATGCGTTCCGCGCGGATCACGTTACCGGTGTAGTCCGGCACGGAGAGGCATCCCTCGCGCCCCAGTTCAAAGCCGTCCCATTCGGTGATCTCGGGATTGACCAGGATCATATGGCCGTGGTTCGGCACCGGCTTGCGGGTGGTGGAACAGTCAAGAATGATGATCCTCTGCCCGCGACCCACCTGGGGCGCGGCGATGCCCACCGCGGCCGGGCCCGCCTGGCGGGTCTCCTCCAGATCATCGATGAATGCCAGCAGTTCGTCATCGAAAACGCTGACCTCCTCCGCCACCTCTTTCAGGCGCGGATCGGGCAGTGTGAGGATTTCCAAAATAGCCATGACTCGGAATCTATCGGATCAGTGTTAACAGGCCCTAACCAATGAGGGTCTCGATGGGGGATACGTGGACATCGATCCCTTCGGTACCGAGGGAGGCCAGGGCCGATTCCAGGGTCTCCAGGGTGGTGTCCGCATACCCCTGAATGGTCATGATGTAGACCGGCCTTTCGCTGCTGCCCACCACATCGGATTCCAGTTCCAGGATGTTGAAACCGCACTCCGCCAGGGTTCCGGTTACACTCGCCACGATGCCGGCCCGGTCCGCGCCGTTGACCCGCACCTGAAAGTTGGGAACCCGGTGCTGATGCAACCCACCCTGCATCTCATCCAGGTGGTAACGCAGCCCCAGATTCCGCGCCACCGGATCGATGATCCCGGACAGTGCGGCACCTTCCTTCTGCGCCCCCACCATCATCATAATGGTGAAATTGCCCCCCAGACGAATCATTGACGCCTCGCCCAGGGTCACGCCGCCGCGATACAGGGCATCGGTCAGTTGAGCGACGATGCCGGGCTGATCCTCACCCACCAGAGTCAACATTTGCCAGTTCATGGTTTACCTCGGTTATTCGCATCGCGAAACGGATACATCTTCAGGAGGCCCCTGAGGGCGGATCCTCAATCCAGATCAATGACGCCATCCGGCCGGTCACACCATCGCGCCGGTAGGAGAAGAAGCGTTCGCGGTCGGTCACTGTACAGTAATCACCGCCGCCAATGAACCCCACACCGGCCCGGTTCAGGCGCAAGCGAGCCAACCGGTACAGATCGGCCCGCCAGAATCCGGGGTTCGAGGGCTGAAACGCCACCTCGTCTCCCTGGTCGATATCCAGAAATGCCTGCCGGACTTCATCTCCGACTTCGAAGGCCGCCGGACCGATGGCGGGTCCCAGCCACGCCAACAGGGATTCGGCCGGGGCCTGAAAACGGGACAAGGCGCGTTCGATCACCCCGGCGGCGAGTCCCCGCCAGCCCGCATGCACCGCGCAGACCGCTTGCCCCGACCGGTCAGAGAGCAGCAACGGCAGACAATCCGCGGTCAGCACCGCGCAGACCACCCCGGATCGGCCGGTATAGACCGCGTCCGCCTCACAGCCCGCCTGACCGGCCTCCACCACATCACAGCCGTGTACCTGTTTCAGCCACACCGGCTCGGCGGGCAACCCGGCTGCGTCACGCAATCGCTGACGATTCCTCAAGACATGCTCAGGATCATCCGCTACGTGGTCACCCAGATTGAGACTGGAGTAAACGCCCTGACTTACGCCCCCGTAGCGGGTGGTCATCACGGCGCGTATCCTTGGAGAGGCCGGCCAATCCGGATAGAGCAGTTCAGGCAGCATGGCCGGCATCCCGGGCCAGAACCTGCAACAGCACCCGCATATCCTCCGGCAACGGGGCTTCCCAGCTGAGGGGTTCGCCACTCACCGGATGGAGCAGTCCCAGGCGGGCGGCATGCAGGGCCTGACGGCGGAAATTCTGCAGCCCTTCCTGCATCTCGGTACCCGCCCCCTCCGGTATCTTAAGACGACCACCGTAGAGCGGATCCCCCAGAAGCGGGTGATGAATATGGCTCATGTGGACCCGGATCTGATGGGTGCGCCCGGTCTCCAGACGTACCTGCAGATCGGTGTGCGCGCGAAAACGCTGCACGACCCGGTAGTGAGTAATCGCTTGCTTACCCTGAGGCACAACCGCCATGCGCAGGCGGTTGACCGGATGCCGGCCGATGGGTGCCTCGATGGTGCCCCCGGAGATCAGCACCCCCTGGGCGATCGCCCGGTATTCCCGCTTCACCGTGCGAGCCTGCAGCTGACGCACCAGAGCGTTATGGGCCTCCAGGGTACGCGCCACCACCAGCAGACCGCTGGTATCCTTGTCCAGGCGATGGACGATACCGGCTCGGGGAATGGCCTGCAGTTCCGGAGCATGGGCCAGCAGTCCGTTGAGCAGGGTACCGCTGAGATTACCCGCCGCCGGATGAACCACCAGACCCGCGGGTTTGTTGATCACAATGAGACTTTCGTCCTCGTAGACCAGATCCAGGTCCATGGTTTCCGGACGGTCCTCGCCACGGGGCTCCACCACCGGTTGCAGACTCAGGGATTCCCCCCCCTTGACCCGGTCCTTGGCGCGGCACGCCTCACCCTGCAACTTAACCCGCCCCTGTTTGATCCACTGCTGTAGCCGGCTGCGGGAAAACTCGGGAAAGCCCAATGAAAGCACCTGATCGACCCGCTGGCCCGCCTGTGCCTCAGCCACTTGCAGGATCCGTAACGGAACTTCTTCCGGGTTACCGGGATCGGAGATCATCATACCGCCCGACACCATTCAGGACGACGATGCTGACGTAGCAGGTTTCCGATATACTTTCGCATCCACAATTTCATCATCGACGAGTGTCATGTTCTCAAAAGTCATTCCCAGCATCCTGATTCTGGCGATTCTCACGGGTTGTTCCATGCCGGAACAGGTGGACCCGACCAAGGACTGGAGCGCCAGCCAGTTCTACTCGGAGGCCCACTCGGCCATGCTGGACGGCGAATACGACTCCGCCGTCAAATACTATAACGGCCTGCAAGCCCGTTACCCCTTCGGCCGATACGCCACCCAGGCCCAGATCGACATCATCTACGCACACTACAAAAACGAGGAGCCCGACTCGGCGATCGCCGCCGCGGACCGCTTCATTAAGCTCAATCCCCAGAGTTCGCTCGTGGATTATGCCTACTACATGAAAGGATTGGCGAACTACAATCGCAACCAGAGCCTGCTTAGCATGATCCTCCCCACCGACCCCTCGGAGCGGGACGCCGGGGCAGCGCTCAATTCCTTCAATGACTTTTCAGAGCTGGTGAAACGCTACCCGGACAGTAAGTACGCGGCGGATGCCTATCAGCGCATGCTCTATCTGCGAAATAATCTGTCGAAATACCAGATCCACATCGCGCGATACTACATGAGGCGTGGTGCGTATCTGGCCGCGGCCAACCGGGCAAACCGGGTTGTGACCCAGTTTGAGCGCACCGATTCCGTCGAGGAGGCCCTGAAAATCATGATTGACGCCTATACCCGCCTGGGCTTGACCGAACTGGCCAAGGATGCGGAACGGGTACTGGCGCTCAACCTGGAAAACGGCCGACTGGCGAAACCGCAGCCCGGCGCGTCCGAATAGATCCGACTCGAGCCTCCACCCGCCTTAAAGGGTAATGGCACTTAAACTCAAGGCGACACGCTCGGTTTCGTCCTTCCGGCGCATACCGGAATCCAGGATGCTGGACGGTGCTATATTCCCGGATCCTGGCATGCGCCGGGATGACGAGGTTTTTTGGCTTTCACTTTAAAGGCGTATCGTCTGAATCAGCCAGAGCCTCAGATCGCTGCCTCGTTCTCTTCTCCGGTACGAATGCGGATCACACGTTCAACGGGTGAAACGAAAATCTTCCCATCACCGATCTTCCCGGTACGCGCGGCATTGGTAATCGCCTCGATACAGGCCGCCACCTGATCACTGGCGACGACCACTTCGAGTTTGACCTTGGGCAGGAAATCCACCACATACTCCGCTCCCCGATAGAGCTCCGTGTGACCCTTCTGCCGACCGAACCCCTTGACCTCGGTGGCGGTCATACCGGTGATGCCTACCGCCGATAATGCCTCGCGCACATCTTCCAGCTTGAAAGGTTTGATGATTGCTTCGACTTTTTTCATTGTTACTCTGCTCTCGCTTGGAATAATCATTGTAATTCAGGGCATTGTACCGCCCCTGTCAAGGACGCGTCCATGCCTTGTCAGTTTGCCTATTCTCGGACAGACCCAGGTTCCTAGCTACTTCCGCCAGGTGAGAGGATAGCGTCTGTCCCGCCCGTAGGCACGCCGGGTGATCTTGATTCCCGGTGGCGCCTGTCTTCGCTTGTACTCATTTCGATCCACCAAACCGATGACCCGCGCCACCACCGCCGGATCATATCCGGCCTCGACAATCTCCCCTATAGCCTGGTCCTGCTCCACATACCGCTCCAGGATCACATCCAGAAGCGGATAGTCGGGTAAAGAGTCGCTGTCCTTCTGATCGGCCGCCAATTCCGCGGAGGGCGGACGCTCCAGAACTCTTTGCGGGATGACCGGCGAGCACTGATTCCGATACTCGCACAATCGATAAACCAGGGTCTTCGGCACATCCTTGATCGGTGCGAAACCGCCCGCCATATCCCCATAAAGGGTCGCATATCCCACCGACATCTCACTTTTGTTCCCCGTGGTCAGCAGAATACGCCCCTTCTTGTTGCTGATCGCCATGAGGATGATACCCCGGCACCGGGCCTGGATATTCTCTTCGGTCACGTCCGGCTCATGCCCTTCGAATTCCTCCCTGAGCATCTCCTGGAAGGCCTGGAATGCCGGTTCGATGGGGATGGAACGGTAGTGCACACCCATGACCCGAGCCTGCGCGGCCGCGTCCTCATTGCTCATGTCCGCGGTATAGCGGGACGGCATCATGACCACCTCCACCTGCTCGGCTCCCAGGGCATCCACCGCCACCGCCAAAGTCAAAGCGGAATCCACGCCCCCCGACAGGCCGATGATCGCACCGTTGAAGCCGTTTTTCAGAACATAGTCCCGTACCCCAAGCACCAGGGCTTCGTACACCTCGTGCTCTTCCACCATCAGGGGTTCGATGGAAGCGGGCATGGGTGAGAGCGTCTCTCCCGTTGCCACCGCAACCGGCACAATGGCCTCCTGGAAAAAGGCCGCCCGCTGGGTTACTTCACCCCGGGCATTGACCACGAAGGACCCCCCGTCAAAAACCAGTTCATCCTGCCCGCCGACCAGGTTGGCATAAATAATCGGGATACCGTTCTCCCTCGCCCGCCGCTGAACCAGGCGCTCCCGTTCCAGGGCCTTGCCGGCATGAAAGGGGGAGGCATTCAGATTCAACAACAGTTCGGCGCCGGCGGCGCGACTCATGGCGGCGGGTTCGGGGTCCCAGATATCCTCACATACGGTAAGACCGATCCGCACACCCTTCACCTCGAAGGTGACGGCCTCACGACCCGGCGAAAAATAGCGCTTTTCGTCAAACACACTGTAGTTGGGCAGACGGTGCTTTTCATATTCGACCAGCACCTCGCCGGAACAGAACACCCCAGCCACATTATAGAGTCGTCCCTCCCGGAACCTGGGATATCCGACCACCAGGTGTATCGCACCCGTTTCGGCGCAAATCTCCGCCACGGCCGATTCAACCCGCTCGATGAAATGCCGGCGCAACAGGAGATCCTCGGGGGGATAGCCTGTCAGGGCCAGTTCCGGGAACACGAGGATGTCGGTACCGGATGTGGCGGTCCTCACCGAATCGATGATCTTGCGTGCATTCCCCTCGATATCTCCGACGAGAAAATCACCTTGTACTACCTGAATGCCGAGGTTCAATCGAAAACTCCTGTTGATAACCGACGCGTAAGAATCCCGATGGCACTGACCCTGTTGATGAGCAAGCATACCCTATTTACTGCCAATGCCTTGTGAAAAATCTCGCGGCACCCTGTTGAGCCGTCATTCCTGTTAATTAAGGGATAGGAATTGACTCCATAAAAAACATCATCAAGAATTGGCCGGATGGGACTGAGATACATCTTATTCGGACTAGCGCTCTGGGGCATCTACCTCATCGTTCGCCATTTCATAAGGGCAAGGTCCCTGAAACCCCCGCCATCGACCGCCCGGGTGAAGTCGGTGGACAGTGTTCAGTGCGCCTATTGCGGCCTGCACCTCCCCCGTCAGGAAGCCCTGGAGCACCAGGGTCACCACTACTGTAATCAGGCACATCTCAGCGCAGCCAAAAAAAAACCGAGCTAAAAAATATGCTCACCTGGCTTGCAAACCTGGAAAAACGTCTCATCCCGGATGTGACGCAGGTTGAGAACGGAAAGGCCCAGCATTGGCGATCCCTGAGACTCTTCCTCCTGTATCGCATCGTACTGGCCTTTTCTTTGATGTTCTTTTTCTTTTCCGACAGTGGCCCCTCGTTTCTCGGGGCAGCCCGTCCGGAACTCTTTTCCCTGACGATCAATCTGTACGTGATGCTCTGCATACTGGCCTCTCTGTTCTTTCTCTGGCGTTCACCAGGCCCAGAACATCAGGCGCACCTGACCTTATTCATAGACATAGTAGCAATAACCTTAATGATGCACGCCAGTGGCGGCGTACCCACCGGCATGGGTATGCTGATCGCCGTGTCGATCACCGCCGGCGCCTCTATCATGGGTGGTCGAGCCGCACTACTGTTCGCCGCCCTGGCCGCCCTCGCCGTACTCACCGATCAGATCCACGCCAGCCTGAGCGATGCCTACCCACCCCGCTTCATACAGGCCGGTTTTCTCGGCGCCGTCTATTTCGCCACAGCCCTGCTGACCCTGGTATTCAGCACCCGGGCCCGGGCCATCCAACGGCTGGCCGAGGAACGGGCCCATGAGATCAAGCACATGTCGGAGATCAACGCCTATGTCATCGAACACATGCATACCGGCGTCCTGGTGATCGACAGCGATGAGCGAATTCTCATGATGAACAACCCGGCCTGGCATCTGCTGGGGATGCCATCGGCCACCTCTGGAAGCCCACTGAACCGCGCCTCTCCGGAACTGACCCATATGATGCACAAACGGCGTTCATCAAAACGCCGGCAACGGCGCATCTTCCGCCGTCACGGACAAGGCGCGGATATCCGCGCCCACTTCACCCCTCTGAGCGGTAAAGAGCATGGGGATATGCTCATATTTCTCGAAGACACCTCGCAGATCACCCGGGAAGCCCAACAGATGAAACTGGCCTCTCTGGGCAGACTCACCGCCAGCATCGCCCACGAGATCCGCAATCCATTGGGTGCGATCAGCCACGCCGCGCAGCTGTTTCACGAATCCCCGAATCTGGACAACGCAGACCGGCGACTCACCGAAATCATCACCACCAATGCGGCCCGGGTGAATCAGGTCATCGAGAACGTATTGCAGCTTTCCCGACGGGACCCGGGCAAGCCTCAAGTGATCTCCCTCAAATCATGGCTTCGCAAATTGGTGCAGGAACTGGTAAAACATCACGGATTCGCCGAGCAAGAGGTATTGTTACAGATCGAACCGGAGGAAACCGAAGTGATTGCGGATCCGGAACAGCTGCGTCAGATCGTCACGAATCTGTGCAACAATGCCCGGGAACACTGCAACATCAAACCCCTGCAACTGCAACTACTGGGAGGACTGACCCAGGAATTTAATCATCCCGTACTGGATGTTGTAGACAATGGACCCGGGATCAAACCCGATGTGGCAAGGCAGATTTTCGAGCCCTTTTTCACAACCCGCAACAACGGCACCGGATTGGGGCTCTACATCGCCAAGGAGCTGGGTGAGACAAACCGCATCCGGCTCGAATACATACCGGGTCCAACCGGCGGCAGCTGCTTCCGCCTCCATTTTGAACACTGGCAACCCGGAAACCAGAACGAATGACCCAACCCACCGCACTGATCGTCGATGACGAACCGGATATCTGCGAACTGCTCGAGATCACCCTGATGCGCATGGGCATCGATGCCCATTCGGTGTTCGATCTGAGCGGCGCCCATAAACTCCTGGAAGAGATCAATTTCGACTTGTGCCTGACCGACATGCGTCTGCCGGACGGGAACGGTATCGACCTGGTACGCCACATCAATCAACACTACCCAAAACTACCGGTCGCCATGATTACCGCTCATGGCAACATGGAGTCCGCCATCGAAGCGCTCAAGGCGGGGGCTTTCGATTTCGTCTCCAAACCGGTTGACCTGGAGGTGCTGCGCAAACTGGTCCAGCAGGCGATCAAACTGGGGAAAGACCAGGAACACCCCCCAACGAACAAAGGCACGACTTCCAGCGACCAGTCCCCCATGCTGGGCAACTCCCCTCCGATGCAGAAAGTCCGGAAACTGATCGACAAGCTGTCGCGTAGCCAGGCGCCGGTCTATATCAGTGGTGAGTCGGGCACCGGCAAGGAACTGGCGGCCCGACTGATCCATCATCAGGGCCCCCGCGCCGATCATCCCTTCGTGGCGGTCAACTGCGGCGCGATCCCCCAGGAACTGATGGAGAGTGAACTCTTCGGTCACACCAAAGGCAGTTTCACGGGCGCGATACAGGACCACCAGGGTTTATTCCAGAATGCGGACGGAGGCACCCTGTTTCTTGACGAAATTGCGGACCTGCCCCTGCACATGCAGGTGAAACTGCTGCGCGCCATCCAGGAAAAACGCATCCGTCCGATCGGTGCTCAGCAGGAACTCCCCATCGATGTGCGGATCATCTGCGCCACCCATAAAAACCTGAGGCAGTTGGTGGAGACCGGCGACTTTCGACAGGACCTCTACTACAGGATCAACGTTATTGAACTGCCTCTACCCCCGTTGCGGGAACGCACCGAGGACATTCCGTTGCTGGCACAGCATATCCTGACCCATATCGCCCGGGAGTCGGGAAGCCAAAAATCCAAGTTGAGTGCCAGCGCCATGAATAAGCTTAAGTGCTATGCCTTTCCAGGCAATATCCGGGAACTGGAGAACATACTCGAACGTTCCATTACGCTGCACGACGGTACATGCCTGGAAGCCGAGAACCTGACGCTCCCGGAACCATCCCGCGAATCCCGTGGGGACGACACGATCACCGGTCCATTGGATGATCAAATCGAGGAGGTGGAACGTAAAGCGATCATGGAGGCTCTTGAATCAACCCGCTGGAATCGTACCGCAGCCGCTAAAAAGCTGGGTATGAGCCTGCGATCACTACGCTATCGATTATCGAAACTCGGTATCGAGTAGCGATATTTTGAGAACTTCGTCACACTATTACCGCTACTCTAACGTCTTCACAATTCTTTATCAGCTGCCGCATCTCCCCCTCAGCCTCAAAAACCTTGAGAAAAAGTGACAAAAAATGTCACTTTTTTACAGTCTCGCAGACCTGAAACCCGCATAACTAATTCACAAGGATTTCCGAACCAGACTTGAACAAAATTCAAACATCCTGATAAAAAATAATAAATAACAATTAGTTAACCGAATCCAGCTATTAACACACAGTGCCTGAGCACAGAATTGGCACGACCCATGCGTTAATACTGTCAGCACGGCCAAGAGGCTGAATTAAAGATTCAACATTCGCCGCCGACAACTCAAACACTGAATTCACTCATTGGAGCGTTATGATGAAAAAACAATCTGGTTTCACCCTTATCGAACTCATGATCGTGGTCGCAATCATCGGCATTCTGGCAGCGATCGCTCTTCCGGCTTACACCGACTATACGATTCGCGGTAAGGTCACTGAGGGTGTTGTCATGGCTAGTGGCGCAAAAGCAACTGTTTCAGAGAACCTCTCTAATCTGCCCGCTGCCAACAGCTGTGACGGTGTCACCACTGGTCTGACCGGCCTAACCACCCTCGGCTGCACCGCTGGTAACCCGACTACTATTGACGTATCCGTCGCCACCGGTATCAACGGCACCGTCGTGACCTTTGATCTGGTCGGCACCATGGGCGCCAATGGCGTAACCTGGGACTGCAACAACCCGAGCGATCAGCGCTATGTTCCGGCAGAATGCCGCAACTAACAGAAGCTTGACCCGGTCGACCCGGGTCAGTTGACCCCCAAAGCCACTTGGAAAACCAAGTGGCTTTTTTAATTCCGAACCCCACCCTTCTTGAGACTTGGTGCAACAGTTTGAACGACTCTCATTGATTCCACGGAAATTGAAGGTTATATTGCTTAAGCATCAATGAGTTGACTAAGCTAGTTCAGAGCCTGTGTTCACTTCACGAACGACACCCTAGCAGAGGGAATATCTCAGTCATAAACTCGTTAATGGTTTCACAGATGGCTGAAGTGAGTCTAAATTATCTATCATTGCGGCCGCTAATGCTTAGAACCCTATGACACACCTAATAGCGATCTAAAGAATCAGGATGGCCACTACGAAACCTCAAGTGAATCTCAGCGGACTGGGTCGCTGCCTCATACAGGATGGACTGATCAGTGAGGAAAAAGCGGAAGCCGCATTTACCGAGTCACTCAAGAAAAAAATCCCCTTTGTCAGTTACCTTGTCGAAAATAAGCTACTAAAGAGCCTCGACATTGCGGTTTCCGCATCCCGTGGTTTTGGTGTCCCCATCTTTGATCTCGATGTTCTGGATCAGGACATCATTCCCACCGACATCGTGGCAGAGAAACTGGTCCGAACCCATCACGCCCTACCGATTTTCCGCCGTGGCAATCGCCTTTTTCTGGCTGTCTCCGACCCAACCAATCATCAGGGCCTGGATGAAATCCGGTTCAATACGGGGTTGGCCTCGGAAGCCATCCTGGTTGAAGAGGACAAGCTGAACCGGACCATCAACAAGGTCATGGAGGCCCAGGAAACCAGCATGGACGACCTGCTGGACGCGGACCTGGACAACCTTGACATCAGTACCGGAGACGAAGCCGCCGAAGCCGACGAATCCAAGCTGGACGTGGACGAGGCGCCGGTCGTACGTTATGTCAATAAGATACTCCTGGACGCCATCAAGCAGGGTGTATCAGACATACATTTCGAGCCCTACGAGTACACCTACCGGATACGCTACCGACAGGATGGCATGCTCAGGGAGGTCGCCAACCCACCGACCAACCTGGCCAGCAGGCTTTCAAGCCGCATCAAGGTCATGTCACGGATGAACATCGCTGAAAAGCGCATCCCACAGGACGGACGCATCAAGATGCAGCTTTCCAAGACCCGGGCCATCGACTTTCGTGTCAACACCTGCCCAACCCTCTATGGCGAGAAGATCGTACTGCGTATCCTCGATCCTACCAGCGCACAGTTGGGTATCGAGGCACTCGGGTTTGAGGCGGCCCAGCGCACAGCCTTTCTCAGTGCAATCAACAAACCCTACGGCATGATCCTGGTCACGGGTCCGACGGGTAGTGGTAAAACGGTCAGTCTTTACACTGCACTGAACCTGCTGAACAAACCCGAGGTCAACATCTCCACCGCCGAGGACCCGGTCGAGATTCAGGTTGCCGGAATCAACCAGGTCAATATGAACATCAAGACCGGCTTAACCTTCGCAGAAGCCCTGAGAGCCTTCCTGCGACAGGACCCGGATATCGTAATGGTAGGCGAGATTCGCGACCTGGAGACCGCCGAGATCGCGGTCAAGGCCGCGCAGACCGGTCACCTGGTGCTATCCACCCTGCACACCAATGACGCCCCGCAAACCCTCACCCGACTGGCCAATATGGGCATTCCTCCGTTCAATATCGCCTCCTCGGTACTGCTAATCATGGCGCAACGCCTGGCCCGCCGCCTCTGCGAACATTGCAAAGCACCCGACGATCTTCCCAGAGAGGCGTTATTGGAAGAGGGATTCACCGAAGCGGACCTGGCATCGGGATTCACAACCTACAAACCCGTGGGCTGCGACCTGTGTGCCGGCGGATATAAGGGGCGAGTCGGCATTTTCCAGGTCATGCCGGTCTCTGAGACAATGGGCAAGATCATTATGGAAGGTGGTACCTCGCTGCAACTGGAAGCCCAGGCGAACAAAGAGGGGGTTAATAACCTCCGTCGTTCCGGCTTGCTGAAAGTGATGCAGGGAATCACCAGCCTTCAAGAACTCAATCGGGTAACCAAGGATTAACCGTATGGCACCACCAAGAAAGAAAGCTACTGTAAAATCCTACGTCTTTACATGGGAAGGAACCGATAAGAAAGGATCCCGCCTTACAGGAGAAAGCCGCGGTACCGATGTCAACATGATCAAAGCCGATCTGCGGCGACAAGGGGTTAACCCCCTAAAAGTCCGCAGGAAACCGACGTCTCTATTCAGCGGTAAAAAGAAAATCACCAGTGGTGACATTGCGGTTTTCAGCCGACAGTTGGCCACCATGATGCAGGCAGGCGTACCCATGGTTCAGGCCTTCGACATTGTCGGCAGAGGCCATGAGAATCCTTCCATGCAGGAACTGATCCTCACAGTAAAGGCAGATGTAGAGGGCGGCACGGCCTTGGCGGACGCCTTGAAAAAACATCCGCTGCATTTTGAAGATCTTTTCGTTAACCTGGTACGGGCCGGCGAACATGCCGGTGTATTGGAAACCCTCCTCGACAAAATCGCCACCTATAAGGAAAAAACCGAATCGATCAAGAGCAAGATCAAAAAGGCCATGTTCTATCCGGCAGCCATTGTTGTCGCGGCAATCGTGGTCACCGCGATTCTGCTGATATTTGTCATACCCCAGTTCGAAACGCTATTCTCGAGTTTCGGAGCTGACCTCCCGGCTTTTACCCAATTTGTTATCATGCTTTCCCACTTCTTTCAGGAATGGTGGTGGGCAATCCTTGGGGCAAGCATTGGCGGCATCTATATGTTCATCGGAGCCTGGAAGCGATCGAGAAAGCTCAGGCATACCGTCGATCGAATTCTGCTGAAAATTCCTGTCATTGGCATGATCCTGAACAAATCCGCGATTGCCCGATTCTCCCGCACCCTGGCAACCATGTCTGCCGCGGGTGTACCTCTGGTAGAAGCCCTCGATTCGGTATCCGGCGCCACTGGCAACGTGGTCTACAGTGATGCGGTGCTACGTATGCGCGAAGACGTAGCGACCGGTCAGTCCCTGCAACTGGCGATGAAGCAACGCAACCTGTTTCCCAACATGGTCATTCAGATGGTCTCCATCGGTGAAGAGTCGGGTTCACTGGACGACATGCTCAACAAGGTGGCGGATTTCTATGAAGAGCAGGTGGATAATGCCGTCGACGCCATGAGCAGTCTCATGGAACCGATGATCATGGTGGTTCTGGGCACCCTGGTGGGTGGCCTGGTGGTAGCCATGTATCTACCGATCTTCAAGATGGGATCCGCGATCTGACCAACCAGAACTGAACACCGGGTAGCCGTGGCCGTGATCGATTTCCTGCAGCAAAACAGCGGGGTATACCTGCTGTTCGTTACCCTGATTGGTCTGACTATCGGCAGTTTTCTCAATGTGGTGATCCATCGTCTGCCCAGAATGATGGAAACACAGTGGCATCGGGACTGTCAGGAACTCCTCGCGGGAGAGCCGGCTGATCAGACCACGGACGAAGCGCCCTATACCCTGAGCCGCCCGGCCTCGCACTGTCCCCATTGCGGCCATTCGATCCGCGCATGGGAAAATATTCCAGTAATCAGTTGGCTTTGGTTACGGGGCCGCTGTTCCGCCTGTCACAAGCCCATCAGTCTTCGTTATCCCCTGGTGGAAGCGTTCACCGGCGCGTTCAGCTTCGTCGTCGCCTACCACTTCGGCTTTACATGGGCGGCTCTGGCGGCGTTGCTCCTGACCTGGGCGTTGATTGCCCTGAGCATGATCGATTTCGATGTGCAATTACTGCCAGACAACATCACCCTGCCATTTCTCTGGTTGGGCCTGCTGCTCAACCTGGGCGGCCTGTTTACCGACCCCAGGTCCTCGATCATCGGTGCGGCGGCGGGCTATCTGGCCCTGTGGAGCGTCTATCAGCTGTTCAAACGGCTGACCGGAAAGGAGGGCATGGGTTACGGGGATTTCAAACTGCTGGCCCTGCTCGGGGCCTGGTTCGGCTGGCAATATCTGCCGCAAATCATACTGCTCTCCGCCCTGGTAGGCGCGGTGGTCGGCATTCTTCTGATCGTGGTACGGGGTCGCGACCGTAACATCCCGATCCCCTTTGGTCCGTACCTGGCCGCAGCTGGCTGGATCAGCATGATGTGGGGTGATCGAATCAATCACGCCTATCTCCACTGGTCCGGTCTGGCCTGATGCGGGTGATTGCCCTCACGGGGGGAATCGGTAGCGGCAAGAGCACTGTTTCAAACCATTTCGAATCCCTGGGCGTGCCGGTCATCGATGCGGATGTGCTGGCCCACCAACTGGTGAAACCCGGTCAACCCGCCCTGGGGGAGATCCAGTCCGCCTTTGGTGAGCAGATGATCGACGCACAGGGGCAGCTCAACCGTTCGGCCCTGCGCGAGGTGGTTTTCGACCATCCCGAACAGCGAAAACGCCTGGAGACGATCCTCCACCCGCGTATTCGCCAGGCCATGGAGGCCTGGATCGCCGAGCAATCCGCGCCCTATGTCGTATTGGTGATTCCCCTGCTGTTCGAAACCAACCAGATGTCACTGGCAGACCGGATACTGGTGGTGGACTGCGAGGAGTCGTTGCAAATCGAACGAGTGATGCACCGGGATCATCTTTCCAAGGATCAGATTGAGCACATCCTGGCCAGTCAGGCGGATCGCCAGACCCGACTCAGCGGGGCCGATGACATCATTCTGAACAATGGGGACCGCGATGAACTGATCGCGGCCACGGAACGTCTCCATCACACCTATCTGAACCACGGCTCAAGCCATTCCGACGCATAAGGAGCCGGTTATTCCACCCAAAGCGCTTGCAGGGGAAAAGAGACGGAATCAAAGGGCTCTATCGCAACTTCGGCCTCGCCGACGAAACTGGCTTGCAACATCCACCGCCCCTGTTCGAGCTTGAATGCCTCCAGTGTCTTGGCTACAGGATCGATCAACCAGCAATACAACACCTCATGAGCCGCATAGCTTGGCATTTTCACCATTCGGTCCTGACGCGCGGTAGAGGGCGAAAGCACTTCGCAAACCCAGTCAGGAGCCAATTCAAACCAGGCGGTGTCCGGTAGATTCGGAAGACGTTCGCGCCGCCAACCGGCAATATCCGGCACAATGATATCGTTCCCAAGATGCAGCTCAGGCTCATCGAGTATCCACCATCCGCCAGGCCCTCCTTTGCCCCGGTGAAACGGGCCGCCGATCTCCATGGTCAGAGCGGATGAAGCGGCGGTATGCCGGGGAGAGGGACGAGGATGGGTAAACAACTCGCCATTGATAATCTCCCCGACCACATGCTCAGGCAGATTCATCAAATCGGCGTAACGGGCTATCTGTCGTTCTGGTTCAACCATATGTGACCTCAAGACAGATAGTACAGCGTTTCATAGTAATCATAAAACGGGACAAGTCAGGCCGCACTCACCTGCCGTACCTTGGAAAAGCTCAGTCCATTGGATTCCCGATCCACCTGGATGGTATCCCCAGGCCCGAAACGCCCTGACAGGATATCCTGGGCCAGCGGATTCTCCAGCTGCTGACGAATCGCCCGCTTGAGCGGTCGCGCACCATAGACCGGGTCGAAACCGGCCTCGCCGAGCCGGTCGAGGGCCGCATCGGTGACCACCAGGGCCATCTCGTGATCCAACAGCCGTTTGTGCAGATAGCCCATCTGGATCTTGGCGATGGCTCGGATCTGATCACTGGCCAAGGGATGGAAGACCACGATCTCGTCCAGCCGATTGATGAACTCGGGCCGGAACTGCTGGCGTACGGTCTCCATCACCGCCTCTTTCATCTCCTGGTAACGCTCTTCTCCGGCTACCTCCTGGATGATCTGGGATCCCAGGTTCGAGGTCATGACAATCACCGTGTTACGGAAGTCCACGGTACGCCCCTGACCGTCGGTCAAGCGCCCGTCATCGAGCACCTGCAACAGTACGTTGAACACATCGGGATGAGCCTTCTCCACTTCGTCCAGGAGCACCACGGAATAGGGCCGGCGACGCACCGCTTCGGTCAGATAACCCCCCTCCTCATAACCCACATAGCCCGGAGGCGCACCGATCAGACGGGCCACGGAGTGCTTCTCCATAAACTCGGACATATCAATACGCACCATCGCCTCTTCCGTATCGAAGAGGAACTCCGCCAGAGCCTTGCACAACTCGGTCTTGCCCACACCGGTGGGACCGAGAAACAGAAAGGAGCCATTGGGCTGGTTGGGATCGGAGAGCCCGGCCCGGGAACGACGAATGGCATCGCTCACCGCTCGCACGCCCTCTTCCTGACCGATCACCCGCTTGCCGAGGGCCTCTTCCATACGCAGCAGTTTGTCCCGCTCACCTTCGAGCATCTTGGAGACCGGGATACCGGTCCATTTGGAAACCACCTGGGCGATCTCCTCCTCGGTAACCTTGTTACGCAGCAGCTTCATCTCCTGCATCTCCGCCTGGGTGGCCATGTCGAGCTGCTTTTCCAGTTCCGGGATGCGCCCGTACTGCAGTTCGGACATGCGCGCCAGATCACCGGCCCGGTGGGCGGTCTCCAGTTCCAGTCTTGCCCGTTCCAGGGATTCCTTGATGTGGGTGGTACCCTGCAGGGCCGCCTTTTCCGACTTCCAGATCTCATCCAGATCGGAGAACTCCCGCTCCAGGCGTTCGATCTGGGCCTCCAGGTCCGCGAGGCGTTTTTTCGAAGCCTCGTCCGACTCCTTATTCAGCGCCTCCCGTTCGATCTTCAACTGGATGAGGCGGCGTTCCAGACGGTCCATTTCTTCAGGCTTGGAGTCGATCTCCATGCGGATCTGGGAGGCGGCCTCGTCCACCAGATCGATGGCTTTGTCCGGCAGTTGGCGATCGGTGATATAGCGATGGGACAGGGTGGCGGCGGCAACGATGGCCGGATCGGTCACGTCCACTCCATGGTGGACCTCGTAGCGCTCTTTCAAACCACGCAGGATGGCAATGGTATCCTCCACGTTGGGTTCGGCCACCAATACCTTTTGAAAGCGCCGTTCGAGGGCCGCGTCCTTCTCCAGATACTGACGGTACTCATCCAGGGTGGTGGCGCCCACACAGTGCAGCTCACCCCGGGCCAGGGCCGGCTTGAGCATGTTACCCGCATCCATGGCGCCTTCCGCCTTGCCGGCGCCCACCATGGTGTGCAACTCGTCGATGAAGAGGATGATCTGCCCCTCCTGCTTGGCCAGATCGTTGAGCACCGCCTTGAGGCGCTCTTCGAATTCACCGCGGAATTTGGCTCCGGCGATCAGAGCCCCCATATCGAGAGAGAGCAGACGTTTGCTCTTCAGGCCTTCGGGGACCTCGCCATTGATGATCCGCTGGGCCAACCCCTCGACAATGGCGGTCTTACCCACGCCGGGTTCGCCGATCAGTACCGGGTTGTTCTTGGTGCGCCGTTGCAGCACCTGAATAGTCCGGCGGATCTCATCATCCCGGCCGATCACCGGGTCGAGTTTGCCCTGTTCGGCCCGCTCGGTCAGATCGATGGTGTATTTCTCCAGGGCCTGGCGTTGATCCTCCGCATTGGGATCGTCGACCTTCTGTCCGCCGCGCAACTGTTCAACGGCCTTCTCCAAGGCCGACTTGTTAGCCCCGGCTTTACGCAGCAGGTCACCGAGTTCGCCCTTGTCCTCCACAGCGGCCAGTACGAACAACTCGCTGGAGATGTATTGGTCATTGCGCTGCTGAGCGAGTTTGTCTGTCTGGTTAAGCAACCGGCCCAATTCATTGGAGATATGCAGATCACCGGCCGCGCCTTCCACACTGGAGAGACGGTCGATGGCCGCGTTCAGACCAGAACGCAGCTGGCTGACATTGACGTCCGCCCGGGTGAGCAGATGACGTACACTGCCTCCGTCCTGGTCGAGCAGGGCGCTCATCAGGTGCAGGGGCTCGATGAACTGGTGATCGCGTCCTACGGCCAGACTTTGGGCATCCGCCAGGGCCATCTGAAACTTGCTGGTCAAACGATCCATTCGCATGGGTATCACACTCCGAAATTCGTTGAATACCTATCAAATGGGGGGGAATCGGGGCAATTTCAAGTATCGTTTCTAGCCAGATCATCGGATGTCGCTTCGCGACATCCGGGCTAGGTTGGACTGATACCCATGGCGCTGACTTCCCCTCGTTCCCGTGCTCTGCGTGGGAATGCAGACCTCGGGCAGGTGAACACATCAGGCTGGAGCAATGCCTCTTAGCTTGGGTATGCATTCCCACGCGGAGCGTGGAAACGATGAACTCAAGTCAATTCAAGGTGCCCTGCTCCATCGCCTCGACCTTGGACATCACCATAGCCTCCAGACCCTGCTTGTAATCCTTGATCCGCTGACGAATCGCAGCATCGGCAACACTGAGTATCTGGGCCGCCAACAACCCCGCGTTCTTGGCGCCGTTGATCGCTACCGTGGCGACCGGCACCCCGGGGGGCATCTGGACAATGGAGAGCAGGGAGTCCTCCCCGCTCAGGGCGGAGGACTTGACCGGCACGCCGACCACCGGCAGCGGAGTAATGGCCGCCACCATTCCGGGCAGGTGCGCGGCGCCGCCGGCCCCTGCGATCACCACCTGCAGCCCACGGGTCTCCGCGCTTTGCGCATACTCGTAGAGCCGCGCCGGGGTCCGGTGGGCGGAGACGATGGTCATCTCGTAGGCAATCTCAAGCTCATCAAGCATCTTGGCAGCCTCGCGCATGACCGGCAGGTCGGAGTCGCTGCCCATGATGATGCCTATCACGGGAGTGTTCATGGGTGCTGTTCCCCTCTGATATGAATCAAATCGCGCACCTGCTCGGCTTTACGGCGGGCCGTCTCCAGGTCGGAATCGACCACTGTGACATGGCCCATTTTGCGGAATGGTTTGACCTCCGCCTTGCCATAGAGGTGAAGACAGACCCCCGGAATCCGCAATGCGGCGGACATGCCATCGATGACCGGACGGCCGTTTGCATCCGCATCCCCCAGCAGGTTGATCATGGCGGCGGGGGTCAGCAACGCGGTGGAACCCAGGGGCAGATCGAGGATCGCCCGAAGGTGTTGCTCAAACTGGTCCGTAACGCAGGCCTCGATGGTGTGGTGCCCGGAATTGTGGGTGCGGGGCGCGATCTCGTTGACCAACAGCTCACCGTCCCGGGTGAGGAACATCTCGACCCCGAACACCCCGACCCCCTCCAGGGCCTGGATGGTGCGCACCGCCAGCGCCTCCGCCTGCCGTGAAACGGTCTCGTCCACCCGGGCGGGACTCAGCAGCAGATCAAGCACGTTCTCACCGGCGCGGAAACACATCTCCACCGTGGGATAGGCGACACACTCTCCATCCGCGTTACGCGCGACCATGACCGCCAGCTCGTGGGTGGCGTCGACAAAACCTTCCACCAGGGAGGGCACGGGCAGATGACCGGCAAAGTCCCCGACCTCCCGCATGATTGAAACACCCCGACCGTCATAACCGCCCCTACGGGCCTTCTGCACCAAGGGAAAGCCGAACGCCGCGAAGGCCTCCAGATCCACTTCCGGCATGGAGACGAAATCGGAAGTTGGAATCCCCGCATCCCGAAGAAACACCTTCTGGGTCAGCTTGTCCTGCAGGATCGCCAACACCCGGGGCGCGGGATGGATGGGATGGCCCTCTTTTTCCAACTGCTGCAGGGTCTCGGTATCGACGTTTTCCAGCTCATAAGTCAGCACGTCACAGGATTCCGCAAGCTCCCGCAGTTTCGCCGGATCGTGATAGCCGCCGATGATCTGGTGGCCGGCAACCTGACCGGCCGGAGAGCCGGGAAAGGGGTCGAGCACCACACAGGTGCAGCCGAGACGCTTGGCCGCCTTGACCATCATCCGCCCCAGTTGTCCCCCGCCAATGACCCCGATGCGGGCGACGGGAAAGGGAAAGCTGTCCTTCATCGTTTCTTGTTACTCTTTCAGTTTCCAGATTCGATAGTAGACCTGTCCGTTGGCGGGATCGCGTACCAACCATCGGCCATTGTCGAAGTCGAATCGGGGATCGGTGTATTTCAAACAGGACAGACGATAGGGATCCTGCTCAAGACCCGGATCGCCGGTAACCTCGTAGAACCACGCCACCGGTTCACCGCACGCCACATCCTGGTAATCGGACTCGTTACGCACGCGCAACCCGTTATACCCGGGCTGCAGTTTCAACCAGGCGCTGAATCCGCGCACCATGGTACCCCCATCGGCGAGAAGTTCCACCTCGGCGCGCGGGGTCTCAAATCCGTCCTCATAGATCAGCTCCGGGTCCGTCGCGGTAGGGTCGCCGCCACTGCAACCGACCAGCAGGGCAACCAGCGACGTCCCGGTGAGAAATCGCTCAGTCCGCATTTTTCTGCAATTGGGAAAGATCCCGCACCGCACCCCGGGCCGCGGAGGTGGTGAGGGCCGCATAGGCCTGCAGGGCCTGGGAGACCACCCGATCCCGATTCACCGGCTTCCAGGCTTGAACGCCTCTCTCCCCCATGCGCGCCCGGCGCTGTTGCAGTTCCTCGTCACTGATCGCCACCTGGAGGGTCCGCTCCGGGATATCGATCTCGATCCGATCCCCCTCTTCCACCAGCCCGATGTTGCCCCCTTCGGCAGCCTCCGGTGAGCAGTGGCCGATGGACAGACCGGAGGTCCCTCCGGAAAAGCGTCCGTCGGTGATCAGCGCGCAGGCCTTGCCCAGGCCCTTCGATTTGAGATAGCTGGTGGGATAGAGCATCTCCTGCATACCCGGTCCTCCCTTGGGCCCCTCGTAGCGGATGAGCACCACGTCACCGGCCTGAATCCGATCACCGAGAATCGCCTCAACAGCCGCCTCCTGACTCTCGAAGATCCGCGCCGGACCGGAAAATTTCAGGATCGATGCATCCACACCGGCGGTTTTTACGATACAACCCTGTTCGGCCAGGTTGCCGAAGAGTACCGCTAACCCGCCATCCTTCGAATAGGCGTGTTCGATATTACGGATACAACCGTTTTCCCGGTCAAGATCGAGATAAGGCCAGCGGGCGTCCTGGCTGAAGGCGACCTGGGTGGGAATACCGCCGGGCCCGGCCAGAAAACGGTTGCAGGCATCCTCATCCCGGGTACGGATCACATCCCACTGCTCCAGGGCCTCACCCAGAGTGGCACTGTGCACCGTCGGCACATCCCGATGGATCAGTCCGCCCCGGTCGAGCTCACCCAGGATACCGATCACCCCGCCGGCCCGGTGCACATCCTCCATGTGATACTTCTGGGTTGCCGGCGCCACCTTGCAAAGATTGGGCACCCGGCGGCTGAGCCGATCGATGTCGGCCATGCCGAAATCGACTTGCCCCTCCTGTGCTGCGGCCAGCAGGTGCAGCACCGTGTTGGTGGAGCCTCCCATGGCGATGTCCAGACTCATGGCGTTCTCGAAGGCCTCAAAGGTGGCGATGCTTCGGGGCAGCGCCCGGGCATCCTCCTGCTCGTACCAACGACGCGCCAACGCCACCACCCGTTGCCCGGCCTCTTTAAACAGCTGCTCCCGATCCGCATGGGTCGCCAGCAGGGAGCCGTTGCCCGGCAGCGACAGCCCCAGGGCCTCGGTCAGGCAGTTCATGGAGTTGGCGGTAAACATGCCGGAGCAGGAACCGCAGGTGGGGCAGGCGGAGCGTTCGATCTGCGCCACGTCCGCATCGCTCTCGTCGGGATTGGCCGCGGAGATCATGGCGTCGATGAGATCGAGTTTCAGATCACCCTTGCCCGCCAGTTTTACCTTACCCGCCTCCATCGGCCCGCCGGAAACGAACACGGTGGGGATATTCAGGCGCAGCGCCGCCATCAGCATGCCGGGGGTGATCTTGTCGCAGTTGGAGATGCACACCAGGGCGTCCGCGCAGTGGGCATTGACCATGTACTCCACCGAGTCGGCGATGATGTCCCGGGAAGGCAGGGAGTAGAGCATCCCTCCATGGCCCATGGCGATGCCGTCGTCCACCGCGATGGTGTTGAACTCCTTGGCCACCCCGCCGGCCGCCTCGATTTCACGGGCCACCAGTTGTCCCAGCTCCTTGAGGTGGACATGCCCGGGCACGAACTGGGTGAAGGAGTTGGCGATGGCGATGATCGGTTTGTCAAAATCGCCGTCGGTCATTCCGGTGGCCCGCCAGAGGGCACGTGCGCCCGCCATGTTGCGGCCGTGGGTCGTGGTGCGAGAGCGGTACTGGGGCATCGTTGACTCCGATCTATGGAAACAAACAGGACCGTCTATTATGCAATGATTCCCGGGCGGTGAACAAACCCGATACCCGGTTACTGAAGGTCAGTTGGGGTCCGGCAGCTCCAGGACGAAACGCGCGCCCCCGGTGTGTCCATGATCCACGAAGACCCGACCCCGGTGTTTCTCCGCCACAACCCGAACAAAGCTCAGCCCCAGTCCTACGCCACGGAATTCGCGCGCGACCGGGGAGGCATGCTGTACGAAGGGCTGAAAGATCTCCCCCATCAAATCCTCCGGGAGGCCCGGCCCCTGGTCCGAGACTTCGCAGACGAGCCGTTTATCCCGGCGCAGTACCTTGAGTGTCACCTGACCATCGGCGGGTGAAAACTTCACCGCATTCTCCAGCAGATTGAACAACGCCCGCTCCAGCAGGGCCGGATCCCCCTGCAACCAGAGCTCTTCCTCCTCGAATTCGCCGGTTACCGTCACCGAGGCCGATTTCGCCTGGATATAGATCTCGTCCATGGCATTGCAGGCGACACTGATCAGATCAAGATCCTGAAACGACTCCACGGCCACCGCCTCGGCCCGAGCCAGACGGAGGAAATCATCGGCCAGCTTCAGGGAGCGCCGGGCCAGGGGCTCGATCTGCTCCGCCAGGGCCTCTGCGCTTCCCTGGCGCCGTTGCGGAGACTGGGTCAACGAGAGCAGCGAGGTGATCGGCGATCGAATGTCGTGGGAGAGGAAGTTCAGCATCTTCGCCCGGGTTCGTTCCGTGCGTTTCAAGGTCAGGATATTGGAAAGATTCACGATCATTCCATGGAACTCGGCCTGCTTGCCCATGAGGGGTTTCAACTGCACGAACAGTTCCGTGTCCGGCTGTCGTACCGCCTCGAAGCGCATCGCCTGCCCCTCCAGCATGACCCGTCGGAAGGCCTCGTCCCAGGTCCCGCCACCACCGATCTCCAACACCCGGAGTAACTCGTAGGCATCCCGGCCCAGCAGCTCCACCCCCTCAAGGTGCCCGAGATAGAGGGCGCTGTGGGGATTCGACATCACCACCTGACCGTGGCTGTTGATCACCATCAATCCGTCATCCATCTGTCCCACAGCGGTCTGAATCAGATTACGGAAGCCTTGCATCCTGAGCGTCGTCTCCCGCAGCTGGGCGATCCGCAACTCGACCCGTTCCAGTACCCCGCCTTCCCGCTGTCGGGGCAGTTGCGAGAACTGATTGGCGAAATCGCTCAACAGGCGCAACCCATCCCCCTCGGGCACCCGGTTTCTCGGCCAGACCAATCCCAGCTGCCAGACGCTGTCAGGACGCTGGATGAGGGTCCAGGTTTCCGCCCCTGAACGGCTCCAAGCGCCCGCCTTGAGGTGAGACAGAGGCGTCCCCAGGGATGCCCCGTCCTGCATCAGCCGGCTGCCTTTCCGCGCATCGAAGACCACCCAACCCTGCAACGGCAGCAATCGGGAGATAAACCCCATCGCCGAGGTCAGATCCGGGGCCGGCGGATGAACCGGCATCAAAAACTGCTCACGCTGCAATCGTTCAAGTTGTTCATTAAGGTAGCGTACCGCCTGGTCGAGACGCCACCAGCTCCAGATCGGATAACTCAATGTCAGCCCCAAAAGGCCGGAGGCCGGAGGCAACCAGACCCCAAATCCCCTGAGCAGTATCCCGGAGGCGACCACGAAAAGCGTCAACACCAGCACGGATACCAGGGGTGCGGCACGGGTGGGAAAGAAGGGATAGAGCAGAAACGGCAGCAGCACGATCAAGGCGTTCACCAGCATCCGAGTCGGCGTGCCGACCGGCGTCACCACCGCCCCCCGGCGCAGGCTGTCGAGGATGTTCGCATTGATCTCCACTCCGGGCATGGGCACACCGTAACCTGACAAGGGTGTGGGCAGTGCGTCACCGATTCCGGTAGCCGTTACACCGACCATGACGATCCGGTTACGAAAGACATCGGGCTCGATCTCCCCCGCCGCCACCTGACTGAAACTGAACCGGGGATAGTGACCGGCAGGCCCGGTATAGGGAATCAGGCGGTGGGAGTGACGGCTGATCCGCTGTACATCGGGGGAAGGTCCGGATGGAGACCCAGGCAGCACTGGGTAGTGATCGGGCTCCAGGCCATGCAACACACTGAGCGCGAGGTGGGGCCAAAAGGTTTCACCCAGCCCCTCGTACAAAAACACCCCACGGGCTATGCCGTCCGCGTCCAGATCGATGTGAACATGGCCCACTCCGGCGGCCACCTTCACCAGCTCCGGGATGGGGAGGGTTTCAACCAGCATGCCATCCTGGCGGCGCTGTTCGAGAATTACCGGAAAATAGACCCGCTCACTGGCGGCCACGGACTGAATCAGCCGCCGATCCGCCTCGGGATTGTTCACATCGGGTTCGGCCAACAGGATATCGAAGACAATGGCCCGGGCTCCGGCCCGGGTGAGCCGGTCGATCAGCTGCGCATGCCAGGATCTCGGCCAGGGCCAGCGACCGATGTCATCCAGGCTCTTCTCGTCTACCGCAACAAGGACAATGTCATCCGACGCGGGTCGGGTCATCCAGCCCATCTGCAGATCGTAAAGCAACAGGTCCCAGCGCCAGAGCCAGCCGCTGGCCGCCATGAAGCCGGTAAACACCAACAACACCAGCGCGGTTCTCAGGGATTCCGTGAAACCGCCGACCCGGGGCTCTTTTGGGAGAACGTGATACCAGGAGAAGCCACCCATCATCGGGATTCGAAGCCGGGGCTTGTTCACCACGGCAAGCGCGGCAGCCGCATCTCAACGGTCCGGGAGGTGAGCGGACGATCGGTATCCTCGGTCAGTGCCTGCACCCGGACATAGGCGAATGGCGGTACCGGCCAGGCCATTTCGAAACCCAGGTCGAAACCCAGACGCTCGAACAATACCTCGTTCCCCTCCGGATCCCGGGTCAGCTGCAGACGGTAGGCCCAGGCCCCGGGTGTCTCGGTCCAGCGAAACCGTACACCACCCGGGGTGATTTGCGGGGTATCCAGCAACGGTGCTGAAACGGAAGCCGCGACGGGATCCTTCGTCGCTTCCACGGCGACTTCCGGCATCTCGATCTCAACCGTCCGTTTCGCCTCCAGACCCTCCCAGTCCTGCTCGTCGATCCCCCGGATACCCAGAACATAGCGACCCCTTTCAGGCAGGGGCAGACGGCTTTGACTTTCGGATGCCAGGCCTTCATAGACCAGGGTTCCGTGTTGATCGATCAGTCGTATCCGGTAGTGCGTCGCCTGTGCCAGATCGGGCCAGTCGAGTTGAAGCGACTGGGCGGATTGATTCATAACCAGCCCATTCAGATCCGCTTTGGGCAGCAGCCGATGAGGCGCGCCCGGCGTATCTCCGGGCATCACCTGCACACCCTCGCCCGGTGACAGGTCCAGGCTTTCACCCTGTGCACTCACCCCCACACGACCTTCGTTGACTTCGGTTCGCATCCCACCGGACGGGTCCACAATCCTGACTCGAAAGGCGGTACCCCTGACGACCGTCACAGCCGCGGGGGTGTGGATCTCGTAACGCGATTTCGGATCGATAAGGGGTACCACTTGATTCTCCAGACGCCCACGCTGAAGGTGGATCTGGGTATCCAGCATGCCCTTGCCCTGAAAGGCCGAGAGCACATCAAAGACCACTTCGCTGTTCTCCCCGATCTGCAACGAGGAACCGTCCGCGAACAGGACAGAGATACGGGCGTGTGGCCCGGTCATGACCCGATCACCGGCCTGCAGGATCATCTCCGGTTTCAGTGCGATCCATTCATCTCGCTGGGCATGGCGCAGTTTCGCAACCCCCTGGACATAGGAGACCCGGACCCCTGCCAGGAGGTCTTTCATCCATTCGATGGGGATACGGATATCGGTGCCGACGGTAATGTTCCGGTCCTCAACAATGCCGTTGTAGTCCTGCAATTGGGCTGCAGTAAATTCAGGTTTCAAGTATCGTGCTGCCAGGATCGACAGGTTTTCCCCCTCGCGAATCCGATAGCTCCAATCCTCTGCATAGGCATTCCCCCCAACAACCCACAGAGACAGGCAGCCGAGTAGAAATGACCTGAGAAATCTGTGTGTACGCATGAATAACCAATCCAGCCCTTAGGTGCTAATGGACTGCTCCGGCTCTTCGAGGAACTCAAGGCGATAGCCTTGATGATACACCGCTTTTAAACGCCAACCCTTGTCCGGGGTAAGCGCCAGTTTACGCCGCAGACGGCTGATATGGGTATCCACGGTTCGAGTCATCAAGCCGGGTCCTACCCCCCACACACGTTCCAGCAGGTGGTCACGGGAGAGCAGGCGACCGATGTTACTGAACAGCATCCAGGCCAGCTGAAACTCCTTCTCGGTCAACTCGATCGGTTCCTCATTCAAGGTCAAATGCTTGAACTCGCGATTCAGCTGAAAACCCGCAATGCGTATCTGATCCCTTCGCCCGTTGTGTCGACGCACCAGGGCCTTGACCCGGGCCAGCATCACCTCGCGGTGCACCGGTTTGGCCAGATAGTCATCCGCCCCCTTTTCCAGAGCCTCGATGATATCGGTCTCACCATCACGATGGGTTATGAAAAAGATCGGCAGATCCCATTCCCGTTCCTGACGGATCCAGGACAAAACATCCATACCGCTCATACCCGGCAGTTCCCAGTCCATGATCAACAGATCGTAGGTTTCGTGTCGGAGTTCGCGCATGAAGGTATCCGCGTTATTGAATACCCGACAGGCGTAACCCGCATCCTCGAGCCACTCCTTCATCACCGCTGACTGCACCGCATCGTCTTCCAGATAAGCAATGCGCATCATCCGCTCCCTCGTCCACTGGAATGAACAACCGATGGCACGCATTCATACAGCTCCCTACGGGAGTCCAGGTAACCATTCTTCATCCTTTCGAAGGTACTCCTCTGTAAATTGTGGATGATCCCTGTCCCAGGCGCGGATCTGAACTGAATCCGTGGTTAATTTGAAGCCACCTGGTAGAGATGGACATCCCGCTGAGGGTAGGGGATGTTGATCCCTTCCCGATCGAATGCGGTCTTGATGTTTTCCAGCAATGCGGCGCGGGTCGTCCAGTAGTCCGGTGACTTCACCCAGGGCCGTACCGCGAAATCCACACTGCTTTCACCCAGTTCGAGCAGCATGACGGTGGGGGCGGGATCTTTCAGAAGCGTGGATTCCGCTTCCAGCACTTGCCGGATCAATTCCTGGGCCTTTTTCATGTCATCTTCATATCCGATTCCGATCACCAGGTCGATTCGGCGTGTGTCACGGGCCGAGTAGTTGATAATGGTACCGCTGTAGATCTGGGCATTGGGCATGATGATCTCTCGGTTATCCCCGGTTTTGAGTACGGTATGGAAAATCCGGATATCCTCCACCACCCCGGAGGTACCGCCCGCCTCAACGAAATCTCCAAGCTTGAAGGGACGAAAGATGATCAGCATGACACCGGCCGCAAAACTCGACAGGGAGTCCTTCAGGGCCAGACCGACGGCCAGGCCGGCGGCGCCAAAAATAGCCAATGCGGAGGTGGTGTTGACGCCCAGTTGCTCAAGGGTGGCAAGCACCACCACGGCCAACAAGGCCATCCTGACGATATTGCCAAGAAAGCTAACCAGCATGGGATCCACACTGCTGCGGGTCATCACGGTGCGCAGTGCCCGAGTCAGGGCCGAAGCAATCCAGCGACCGATCACGAATACCAGCAGTGCCATGACGATTTTCGTCCCCCAAGGAATCAGGTAAGTGTCCAGCACAGTATTCAAATTAATATCCATGACGATTCCCCTCAACTGAAGTAATGAATGTCCCTGACAAAGGTGGCAAACTATTGAATCGAAGTGACGCGATCCGCCACATGAAGCGCTTGGGCGATAATCTGTCCCATTCGATTTACAAGCACAATATACACCGAACGGTGATGCAGATTAGGTAATCCTTTTACACGAATAAAGCCGCAGCCTGTGAAGAATTGTAAACTTGTTGTGACACACACCGCTATTCTTGCCTTTTTCGTCGACTGCCCTGTTTACAACGGCATGTGAAAAATTGACTCACGATCTGTATGGTATTTTTAACGGGGGCCAACAGGTAATGTTGCAGCCACGGACCACACCATGACTCGGGATGAGAAAGCCCCATGATCTCGGAAATCCCTAAAAACGATCCGATCGATACCATCCTGGAGCTCTGGACCGGGAGTTTCCACGGACTGCTCTCAACCCACTCTGTCAAATTTCCGGGGTATCCCTTCGGGTCACTCCTGCCGGTCTGTCGTGACGCCAAGGGCAATCCCCTGTTACTGATTTCTCACCTGGCACAGCATACCCGTAATCTCGAGACCAACCCGCACTGCTCTCTGACCCTCAGCGAAACCTGCGAAGGGGACATCCAGCAGGTGGCCCGATTGACCTGCCTGGCCCATGCCGAGGCCGTAGACTCAAAGGCCTCGGCGGAACGTTATTTTCGCTACTATCCCGAATCCCGCCGGTACTTCACGGAAATGAACTTCCGCTTTTACCGACTGACCTTGCAACAGCACTATTTCATCGGGGGGTTTGGATCCGCGCGCTGGTTTGACGCCAGCCGCGTCCCACCTCCCGCACCCTTCTCCGTCGCGGATGAAGCGGAATTGCTGTTTCAACTCAATGCCCATGACCATAGCCTGTTGTATCGCTATCTCCAACACCGCAAGCTACCGACGGACGGCTCCGATGTCGAAGCGGTAGGGATTGACCCCCTGGGCATGGACATTCGTCTGGGAAAACAACTGCAGCGCCTTCCCTTTGCGCAACGCTCACCCGTGGCGGACGAGCTTCTCAGCCAGATAAAGGCGCTGTAAAACGCCCGTCCTGGGTCGCATGCAAAATACCCTGAGAACCCAAGGGTAGAATCCCGCAGCCAAATCCCCGTACACTCTCGAACCAATAACCAACCTTTTCACTTGGTATTAGGAGTTGAAGCAATGAATATCGAAATCCCGGAACGCGACGGTGACGGCTACCTCACCGACATGAATGCCTGGACCCCGGAGATCGCCCGAGCCATGGCCGAGGTGGATGAATACGAACTGACCGATGAAAAGTGGGAACAGATCCTGAGGGCCCGTGAATACTACAACGAGCATAATGTGGTACCGCCGATCCGTAAGTTTTCGAAATATCTTGGCGCGGATAAAAAGGAGATGTTCGAACTCTGGATGACCGGCCCGATGAAGCCGATCACCAAATACGGCGGTCTGCCCAAACCCACCGGTTGTGTCTAGTATACCTTACTGGTTCCCATGCTCTGCGTGAGCATACAGACATTGGCCTGGTGGACAACTCAAATATTATCAAAACCACCTGGCTTAGGTAGGCATTCCCACGCAGAGCGTGGGAACGAGCAAATAACCACCGTCATCCCGGCGAATGCCGGAGAAGTGGTGCAGGGATGCACCGTTTACGGACCAAAGGATGGAATCCAGAATGTCTGACGATGCGAGTTTCCTGGCAGAGACCGTTTGCGACATCACATTGCCACCCCTGGGTCTGGATCACTAAAATCACGGCTTTGATCAACCTTTCCGATAAGCCCCAAGGCCGGAAAGACAGCCCTGGAGCCGCTCTGTATGACCAACCCCGCCCTGCTCGGTCAGTTGACCGATTTGCACGAGATGCAAAAGGACCTTCTCACATCCCGGGACGCATCCCTGTGTGAGTGCCGGCCCAATCCCAGGCTGGCCTCCTTGAACTGGTACTACGGACGCGGCGTCTACCTGGAACTGTTCTGGCTGCGCGAACACCTCTGCGGAGACGATGATCTGAGTCACAGAGTCCGTCATCTGTTCGCCACAGGAATGACGCACCTCGATGAGTCCTGCGCCCAGCTTCCGGATCGGGACCACCTGATTCACTGGGCGACCGAAATTCGTGACGAACATATCCGCAGGCTCGCCACGCCGGGCGCCCTGCCCGAGCAGCACCCCTGGATGCAGGATGACCGGTTGGCCTGGTTTCTGCTCCAGGAGCAGGCGAAGCTGTATGAAAACATGCTGCTGGTACTCTACCAGGCCCGTCTGATGGCGCCGGATTCCGCGCACTATCGCTGCGCGGAACCCCTGCTGCCGGCTCAACCCGTCTGGGAGACCCGGGAACTGTCCCAGGGACACTATCGGATTGGCGGCCGCGATGACCCCAGAGCCTATGACAACGAACGGCCACCCCAGGCCGTGGAATTGAGTAGCTACCGCATCGCCCTGAACCCGGTTTCCAATGCCCAGTACCTGGAATTCATGCGCCAAGGGGGGTACCAGGATGACACCCTGTGGAGCGAGGCCGGCCGGACCTGGCTGAGTGAGCACCCACTCACCCACCCGGAATACTGGCGTCAGGACCTCCAGGGTAACTGGTACGAGATAGCGCTGAACGGCCCGACCCCGCTCCCCCCCGATGAGGCCCTTACCGGGGTCAGCCAGTACGAAGCCCAGGCATTCGCCACCTGGGCAGGCCGCCAGTCCGAAGCCACTGAAGGGGCGATCCTGCAGCATGAATACCAGTGGGAGGTCGCCGCCCGAAGTGGTGTTCTGTCACAATCCGGTCGAGCCTGGGAATGGTGCGGCAACCCCTTTCAACCCTATCCGGAATTCAAGCCCTTTCCCGACAACACGGTCTCCGAAGAGGCGTTCCGGCTTCCCTCACAAACCCTGAAGGGAGGTAGCCTGCACACCCCCAAGGTGTTGAGAAGAGCGAGTTTTCGCCACTGGGCCGAGGCCGGGGACCGTCACCAGCTGGCGGGCATTCGCCTGGTATTCCCACCGAAACACAGCTGGACCTGATTAAAGTTCTAAGTTGTTAGTTTTGAGTTTTTAGTTGAGGAAGAACGTGTAGTTAGCACTCAATCTTTATCCCTAGGGAACGTTATTCACGAAAAACAGGCGTCAGGTCCTTTCTGCGAAGGAAAGCATTAAAGATTCTCCCATGACAGCCAACAAACCGGTTAGAGAGACTCAATTTTTAGGTTTAAATACATGGACATCAATTCCCTCACAGGACCGGCTCTGCAGGGGATCCAGAAAGGGCTCCAGGGTATGCGGCGCGTGGCATCGGAGATCGCCAGTGCCCAGCAGGTGCAGCAGACGAATCCCAAGGACCTTTCACGTTCGATGGTCGAAATGCAGCAGCAGGCCAATCTGGTCAAGGCCCAGGTCAAGACCTTAAGGACCGCTGACGAAGTGCTCGGCACCCTGATCGACGAACGGGTCTGATTCTGCAACCCTTCACTGGCGGGCGAAACGCTTGTGGATATTCGCGAGACGAGACTCAATCATCAAACAGCATCGACAGATCGACCGCTCGAACATCCTTGGTCAACACCCCTACCGATATATCGTCCACCCCGGTCTCGGCAATCCCGCGCACGGTCTCCAGATTGACCCCGCCGGAGGCCTCCAGCCGGGCCTGACCCGCGTTGATCGCAACCGCTTCACGAAGTTGCCCGAGATCCAGATTATCGAGCAGAATCCGTGGTGCTCCGGCCCGCAACGCCTCGCGTAACTCATCCAGGGATTCCACCTCGATCTCAATCTCCGTACCGGCGGGCACCTGTTCAAAGGCCCGCTTCAGGGCCGCGGTGATCGAACCCGCGGCGTGGATATGGTTTTCCTTGATCAACACCGCATCGTACAATCCGATACGGTGGTTGTGACAACCCCCGCAGGTCACCGCATATTTTTGTTGCAGTCTCAGCCCGGGGAGGGTCTTGCGGGTGTCGAGAATCCGCACCGAAATACCCGCCACCGCGTCCGCATAACGCCTGGCCAGGGTTGCCGTTCCGGACAGGGTCTGCAAATAATTCAACGCCGTGCGCTCACCACTCAGTAATGAACGAGCCCGACCTTCGAGACGGCATACCGACTGACCGGCCTCGATACGCTCCCCATCCTTCGCATCCCAGCGCAGATTGAGATCGGGATCCAGCTGTCGAAAAACCTCCGTAACCCAGTCGACACCGCACAACACCGCGGTCTCGCGGCATACGATCGTGGCGCGCATTCGGGATTCCGCATCCAACAACCCGGCGGTCAGGTCTCCCGCGCCCAGATCCTCGATCAGCGCCTGGCTTACCTGCTGGCTGATGAAATGCCGTGGCAGACGGGTCATGATCAGCCGATCGCGAGCAGTTCCACATCAAAGACCAGGGTTGCATTCGGCGGAATCACCCCACCCGCCCCACGGGCGCCATATCCCAGCTGAGGCGGAATGGTCAGGCGTCGCTTACCACCAATCTTCATGCCTTCAACGCCTTCATCCCAACCCCGAATGACCATCCCTTTCCCAAGGGTGAACTGAAACGGTTGATTGCGATCCACGGAAGAGTCGAACTTGTCCCCCTCCAGCAACCAGCCGGTGTAGTGTACGGAGACCTGGTGACCTGCCGCCGCCGTGTCGCCCTCTCCCTGGGTAAGGTCTTCAATCTTCAATCCGGAATCGGTAATCATTTCACTCATGGGTTCACCCTCTGGGTAATCTCGTTGACTCGTGTAGGTAGTGTCTCATACTAATACGCGATTTTAGAGGCTCGCACAGGTTCCAAGGCAAGGCGCGATGCGCTGGCAATGGTAGGCCCTAGGCCTCGTTCCCACGCTCCGCGTGGGAATGCATACCAAGGCCGAGGCGCATACATCAGACCAAGGCAATACTCCATGCTCAGGTATGCGTTCCCATGCAGAGCATGGGAACGAGAAAGAGGGCGGTAGTGTCTCAAGTTTCGGGGTTGATAGCGAGTCCGCTTTATCAGTCAAACGCCTCATTCCCACGCTCCGCGTGGGAATGCAGACCAGGGCCTATGCGAACCCATCAATCCAGGGCAATACTTCCTGGGTCAGGTGTGCGTTCCCCCGCAGAGCGAGAGAACGAGGGATGGGGAAGGTGTTTATGCGGCGCTGGTCTTCTTCAGAGCATCCAGCATGGCATCGAGGGCCCGGTCCATGATCGGCTTGGCGGGCAGATCGACGGTATGCGCCGTACCTTCACGCAGATGTCGAGCGAGTCCCGAAGCACTCAACTCCATAGCCTTCATGCCCTTACGATTGACGAAGATGAAGGTATCGGTAACCTTGCTCTTCCAGGAGAGCTTGACCCGCACCTTGGCGCCTCCGTCGGTGATCTCCAACCAACAGCCGGGCTCGAGGTCATTGACCAGGCGGGCATATTCGTCATTTTCGGAAATAGCCTCGTCGGCAAGTTCATGCAGTTGACTGGTGTCATCCGGCGTGAGCTGGCTGTCCGGGAAATGGATTTCATGATGGGACACGCTCTGGGTACCGGAGATATGCACCTGAGCGGTATCGCCCCCCCGAAGCACCTGGATATGGCAGTTCTGGAGCTCCTTGAAAAGCCGCGCCATCTTGTGCTGGTCGAATGAAATGCTGTTGAGCCGCTCCCTCAGATTGCGCAGCAGCTCCGGAATGCCGCGCAGTAACTGCTGCCGATCCTGATATTCGGACTTGGGTTGTACGCTCCACAACAAACGGTCGACGATCTCCAGGCTCTCCTGCCAATCTTTGCTTTGGCCGCCTTCACGCAGATAGATGAGCAGCATTACATCCTTCCAGCCATCCTCCAGGATCGACATCACGGCCTGAGGTATGACCTGCTGCTGTTGCAGCCTCAGGTTCAGCTCCTCGGAGACGATCTGCTTGGCGGATTTGAGCTGTTCCTTGCCGCGGGTGATCTGGGTGGTCCGCTGTTCAGCGATTTCCGCACCCCGCTGTTCCTTCTGCCACCAGTTGGTGAACTCGTCATCAAGCTCGGAAAACAGACCCGGATCATCATGAAACTCATTGAGAATCCGCTTGATGATCGACTCGATCTTGTTAAACAGCGTGTCATTGGTTCGATCACCGGTGTCGTTCCACCCCACTGCGGCCTGGGCCAGTGAATTGAGCAGCCGCCGGGCCGGATGGATCTTCTTGCTGAAGAAACTCTTGTCGATGATCGCCACTTTCAGCATCGGAATCTGCAGGCGGCTGATCAGTGCCTTCATGGCATCCGGCAGACTGTAGTCATCGAGAATGAACTCAAACAACATGGAGATGACATCGATGGTGTCGTTGTCCGCATCCCCCAGGGAACGGGTGATCTGACCATCCTTGGCAATGCGCAGATCCTGAACCAGCCGGGCCCGCATCTGATCCGGACTCAGCGAAGGCCCACCGGATTGACCCTGTGGCAACATCACCACATTGGACTGTTGCAACGCCGAGAGCACCCCGAGCAGTTCACCGGTGTCCACGACTGGAACATTGCTCTGGGGAGCAGCGAGCATCATGCTCGAACTCAGCATGCTGCTCGCCGAACTGGCGCGGCGCACACCTAACAGCTGCTGAAGGGTGGCAAAGAGCTCCGCCTGTACCTCCTCATGGGGCGTCATCTGACTGCTCGCCCCCGCGAGCATGGAGGAGCTGCTGGCATAGGAGGAATCACTGGCGAGGTAGCTGTCGCCCCCCTCCCCGCGAAGACTCGGCGCAACCGGATTGCGTCGCACCTTCGGCGTCAGCTTGGGAATCACCCCGGCACGCCCCAGCAGGAGGTTGATCTCGTCGTAGAGCCCACCGATGTAATGCATCACATGGCGGTCGAAAAGTTTGTAGACCACCAGCTTAACCGGTAACTCCACAGCCACATCATTCATCGCAAACCGGAAGGCATTACATACGACCCCCGGGTCCAGTGGGGTTTTTCGGGCCAACTCTTCATCCAGCTGTCCTGAGCAGAGAATCAGGGAAAAGCGCTGCCCCAGGGCATAGAGTTCCCGGGAGAACCGGTTTTCGGACTTACTCACCATGTTGGTGATCGCCAACGACTCCTCGAGGTCATCATCGTCCACCAGGGACATCTCGGTGTCACGGCTGAGATCGTCCAGGGTCGGCTGGTTTACGGTGATTTCACCGGTTTCCCAGAATCGGTCATAGGCGCGCAGCAGTTCCTGATTGAAACTGCGATCGATCTTGACACGTTGCTTGCGCAACTCGCGCATGGAATCGAAATAGACATTCTGCAGGGTATTGTTATCCGATTTATCGGCCATCTCATAGAGGGAGTCATCGAGATTCTCGAACAGATCGGTCATCAGCCTGGGCAAGGTCTTGATTATCAGATTCCGGCACTCAGCCGCAATCCGACGCCCGCTGATATCAAGCGTAATTTTTCTTTGACGAGGCACAGCTGAGCCAAAAGTAATGATGTTGTCTTGCCTTTGCATCTATCGCCACTTGAAATCCCTGCAATTTACCCAAGGCGACGCTGACACGTCCCTTTCACTTGCATCTGTTGCAAGGCTAAGTCAGCCCGGAAAACAGGTCTGAGATTGACCTCACAAAAGATCCAAGGGTGATCATGAATCGACGGGCATCCCGACCCAGTGCATTACTCAAAATTAGCACCAGGTACCTGAACAATCAATGAATTAGAATGCACTGGACGCATCCTGCGGCCGGTTCTCACAAGACATATATCCGCTCGAAACAAGCGGTAACTCAGGAACTAAACTCCGTCTATTTCACCCTCGGACCCGCCTATTTTACAGCCTGCGGCGGAAATTCCGAACATCGTTTCAAATTTAGTCGATAATTTCTCCTGACAAACCTCAGACGGACATGGATGTCTCTCCCGATCTGGGTTAAGGTTTCTCCACGCTGGATGCAAATCCGCAAGCACTCACACGTCGGCTGAGTGTATCAATATCAATGGCCTGGTTAGTAGGACCCATTAAGCGCATATGCAACTATTTCGGCGACTTTTCGCATCACTTTTAAACAGTTTTCGCGATCTTGTCCCGATTTTCATCGTCATCGCCTTCTTCCAGATTGTCGTGCTTCAGCAACCGATACCCAATATCGGCAGCCTGCTGTTGGGCTCCCTGCTGGTACTGCTTGGACTCAGCCTGTTTATCGAAGGCCTCAACCTGGGACTGTTTCCCCTGGGTGAGTCCATGGCCTGGAATTTCGCCCGCAAAGGCAGCCTCATCTGGCTGCTGCTGTTCGCCTTTTCCCTGGGTTTCGGCACCACTGTAGCGGAACCGGCCCTGATCAAGATCGCCGAGGAGGCCGCTCAGGTGGCCGCGACGGGGGGGATGATCGAGGCGCAGGCCGAATCCCGGGAGGCGTATGCTCAGGGTTTGCGCTATACCGTAGCAATATCGGTAGGTTTCGCCATCGTTTTGGGGGTTCTGCGTATCGTCAAAGGCTGGCCGGTGCAGTACCTGATCATGGGGGGATACATCGGCGTGGTTATCATGACAGCCCTGGCGCCCAAGGAGATCATCGGCATCGCCTACGACTCCGGCGGTGTCACGACATCCACGGTAACCGTGCCCCTGGTAACCGCCCTGGGCGTAGGTCTCGCCTCCAGTATCAAAGGCCGTAATCCCATGACCGACGGATTTGGCCTGATTGCCTTCGCCTCCCTGACCCCCATGATCTTCGTCATGGGCTACGGCATGCTGTTATGAACGACTCACTGGGACACTTTCTCGATGTTCTGCTCGGCACGATGCTGGATGTCCTGCCCATCGCGGCGATCCTCCTGGGGTTCCAGGTATTCGTCCTGCGTCGCCCGTTAAAAAACCCGCGGGAGATCCTGAGCGGGTTCCTGATGGTGCTCCTGGGCCTTGCGCTGTTCCTGGAGGGGCTCGATCTGGCCCTGTTTCCCATCGGGGAACTGATGGCGAACCAGTTGACCGCACCGGAATTTCTCAATACCCGGGACACCCAGTCGGTTGAGTGGCACCACTACTTATGGGTGTACCTGTTTGCCGCCAGCATCGGATTCTCCACCACGATCGCGGAACCGTCCCTGATAGCCGTCGCCATCAAGGCAAGCCAGGTCTCGGCCGGTGCGATCAGCCAGTGGGGGTTGCGCATCGCGGTGGCCATCGGCGTTGCGCTCGGTATCGCCCTGGGCAGCTACCGGATCATCTCCGGTACGCCCCTACATTGGTACATCATCGCGGGATATGTGGTGGTCATTCTCCAGACCCTGGTGGCTCCCCGGGCGATCATCGCCCTGGCCTACGATTCCGGCGGCGTGACCACCTCAACGGTAACCGTGCCCCTGGTCACCGCGTTGGGACTGGGCCTCTCCAGCAATATCCCCGGACGCAATCCCTTGATGGACGGCTTTGGCCTGATCGCCTTTGCCAGTCTTTTTCCTATCATGACCGTTATGGGCTATGCCCAACTCAGCGAGTGGCGCAGTCGTCGGCCGCAAAGATGATTCAAACGAGGTAATCACATGCACTTCAAACTCATCATCGCCCTGGTAGAAGACACCACTACCGAAAAGGTCCTCGAAGCGGCCCGATCCGCGGGGGCCACCGGCTCAACCGTCATCAACCATGCCCGTGGAGAAGGCGTCCAGCAGTCCAAGACCTTTTTCGGCCTGACCCTGGATACCCAACGTGACGTGCTGCTACTGCTCGTCGAGGAACACCTCAGCCGAGCAATACTTGAAAAGATTGCAGAGGCCGGAGCCTTCGACGAGCAGCCGGGAAATGGCATCGCGTTTCAAATCGATATCGAGGACGCGGTTGGGGTCAGCCATCAGATCGCGACCCTTTCACAAGTTATCGAGGAGGAGTTATGAACGAACGTACACTGGTCCGGGTGAGGGACGTGATGAAGACCGACTTCGATCTGGTGGACGGCATGGACACGGTACAGAACGCCCTGGAGCGGATGATACATGTGGAAACCAAGTCGTTGATCGTAAAAAAGCGCCACGAGAACGACGAGTACGGCTTGGTCACCCTATCCGATATCGCCCGACAGGTGCTCGCCAAGGACCGCGCCCCGGAACGGGTCAACATCTACGAAATCATGAGCAAACCGGCCCTGACAGTCTCTCCGGAGATGGACATCCGCTATTGCGCCCGGATCTTCAGCCGCTTCGAGCTGTCACGGGCACCGGTGGTGGAACATGGCAAGATTGTCGGCATCGTCAGTTACACGGACATGGTGCTGAAAGGTTTTCCGTCCAAAAGTGATTGAATTGCAGGACGATTTACCCGAGCTTTTGCCGGACACCGAGTTTCACCCCTCGGAAAACCGGGATCAACGCCCGGCAGACACCGCCATCGATCTCCTGGTGATCCACAGTATCAGCCTGCCTCCCGGTGAGTATGGCGGACCCTGGATCGATGACCTGTTTCTCAATCGCCTGGATCCGAACGCGCATCCCTATTTTGCCGCCCTCCGTCACCTGAGGGTCTCCAGTCATCTGCTGATACGCCGCGATGGCGAGGTTGTGCAATATGTCCCATTCGATCAGCGGGCCTGGCATGCCGGTGAGTCCAATTTTTGCGGACGTTGGCGTTGTAACGATTTCTCCATTGGCATAGAGCTGGAAGGCGGCGATGAGGGACCTTTCAGCGAGCCCCAATATCAGGCGCTTGCGCGGGTCACCCTTTGGCTGATGCAACGCTACCCCGGGATCCGGGAGACCCGCATCACCAGCCATTCCGCAATCGCCCCCGGACGCAAGACGGATCCGGGACCCCATTTCGACTGGCGTCGATACCGGGCACTGCTGGAATCTGAGAGCACAGGAGATCCGCAACCAAGACCTACCTGAAGGCTGGCGTAAATCGGCCAGTCTCCTTAAAATCATCCGGTCGGTACCGTACCTGCAGACTGTGCCCGCGCCCCGGTGCGGCACGAAATCCGGCCACAACAATCGCCGACCATGGGATCCTGACCACTGGATATGGGATAACACATCCGATGACCTTCACGATCGTACTCATCTGCCTCATCGCCGAACGCTTTCTACTGGACGCCCTGACATGGCGAAACGACCGCTGGTTTTTCCGTTACACCGAGTGGTATCGATCACAATCCCTGCCGAACACCTTACAAACGGGGACACTCGGCCTGATCACCCTGCTATTGCTCCCGCTTCTGGCTGTCGCGTTGATCCAACAGGTTCTGGGTGGTGCTGTCTGGGGGTTCCTCGATGTTGCGTTCGCGCTGGTTGTGCTGCTCTACACCCTGGGTCCTGAAGATCTGGACCAGCAGATCAATGAGTATGTGAATGCCCGGGAGCATGACGATGAACAGGCCGCCCGAGACATCGCCCGGCAACTCATCGACGATGAACCACCCACCAGTGAGCCGGCACGCTCTCAGGCTGTCGCGGAAGCGGCCTTGCAACTGGCCAATCGACGCATCGTCGCGGTACTGTTCTGGTTCGTCCTGCTCGGCCCGCTGGGGGCCATGCTCTATCGCCTTGCCAGCTGGCTACCCAAATCTGATCAAGCGGCACAGAGCCTGGACTACCGGTTGAACGCCCTGCAACTGCTGCACATCCTGGATTGGTTGCCGGCGCGTCTCACGGCATTCTGCTACGCCATCGCCGGCAGCTTCGAAGACGCCCTGTACGGTTGGCGCAGCTACCGGGAACAGCGCCGCAACGAATTCAGCGACGCGAATAACGGTATCCTGATCTGCACCGGCAGCGGAGCCATGCGTCTGACCACGCTTCTTGATGAGACCCAGAGCGGTGCCCAGGTGTATACCTACCTGCCGAAAGCGGCGATGGCCCTGATCTGGAGAAGTCTCATTGTTTTCATGGCGCTACTCGCCTTTGTCACTCTTTCCGGCCTGGTGTAACCCTATGTCGAAAACCACCATCATCGATGTATCGAATCTCCATCGATACGGCCTCTCTGACCCGCATTCAACACTCCTCGGAACGCCCTCCCACAGTCCAGTTCGTAGGTAGGGTATCGCCTTAAGTCAGCGCCACTCCCTGCTAACCCTGTAAATTCATTAGAATTATTATCTGTTATACACAATTTGTGAAGCATCTCACATAGCATTTAAGTATTCGTTAAGCTAAGCGCGATATACAACACATAAGGAGGACTATTATTAAATTATCGTAGTGGATACCTACTGGCGGATTATTAGTAAAAAAACACAGAGGAGGCTCCCATGTCCTGGTTATACCTGATGCTACTCGCAATGATTGCAGTCACTGTTCTTTCCACCAAAGGCGTAGAACTGCCTGACTGAGACACCCGGAATTGACAATCCACCCGTCCTATCGTGATGATCTCTGGCGGATATATTCATACATCACGATAGAGGCGGCGACCGAGACGTTGAGGCTCTCGACCTCTCCGAATTGAGGAATTGCCAAGCAATCCACGGCCGGAAACTCTTCCCGCGTGAAACTGTGGCCGAACTCCTCATGTCCCAGCACAAATGCAGTCCTGGGTACCAGTTCTGATTCAGTGAGCAACCGTTCACATTCCCCCTGCAGCATGACAATTTTATATCCACGCCCAAGCAAATTCTCATAACTTTCGGAGAAGGTATTGAAAAAGCGGGCCGGAACCTTTTTAAACGCCCCTTTACCCGGAGCAGGATCGAAAGGTCCGATATCGATCAGATGCACTTCATGGGCGCCAAATGCCTCCGCGCTGCGAAATATCTTCGCTACGTTGAATCCGGCCTTCATATGATCCAGTACCAGAATGAACTCATGAGCACCCGGCTTGGCCAGCAGATTACGACGTCGTTGCTTGATATAGCGAAGCATGGCCTGATCCCTTGCCTCCCGCTTCTCCCGCTTGGTCTTTCGTTGTCTTAACATGGTTGAGTACTGCTAATTAACCCGGCACCTAAATATGCCATGTTCAGCCGAAGCGTGCCTGCCTGCAGCAAGACCCAAACCACTGAACGAGATATGATAAACCCGCTTCCCCAGGTTAATAATTATCATTGATGGGTAGGGCCCTTTTCCGAGTACAGTGATGAAGTCGGCCATCTCGATGCCCACGACACGCGACACAACCCTACAGGAGATTCCATGCAAGCCACACAAGTTACCCGTGTATTCATCTGGAGCCGCTGGCTCAGGATATCACACTGGTTGATCGCGTTTTCCTGCCTGGGTCTAATAGCAAGCGGTTACCTGATGCAAACCCAGCCACTCGGAAATTCCAGTATTGTGGACCTTCACTACACGCTGACAGCCGTGTTGCTTCCAGCATTGATTGTCAGGCTTTACCTGTTGTTTTTCGGTAATGGGACAGATCACTTGACGGATTGTGAACCCGATAAACACCGACTCAGTCAGGCTTGGGAAGTCATCAGGTTCTACCTAACCCTAGGTAAGACCCCCCTACCGAAATGGTACAGTCACAACCCCCTTTGGGGGCCACTCTACCTGGCGTTCTATTTTTTTCTGACACTGAATGTAATCAGCGGATTAGCGCTCATTAATGAGGCCATATTCGTATTCAATCTCAGCATGCTTGATTTGCACAGAGTGACTTATCTGGTGATCGCAGGTTTTTCTGTTTTACACATTATCGCGGTATTCAGTCACGACATGGGTAGTAGCAGTTCGGATATATCCGGGATGATCAACGGCCACCGTATCTTTGAGATCAAACAGGAACCGGGACAGGATTCCGCCTCCTTTCCTAGTGTCGAACTGAAAGATCTGATGAAATCCATCAAGAAATAGCAAGCAAAAAAAACCCGCGCCTGTAGGCGCGGGCCTTTTTAATCGTCTTAGCTTGTCGCGAAGTGTTTAAGCTTCAGTGTCCTCGGTGGCTTCAATGGAGCCATCGTCAGGACGGTCAACCAGTTCGACATAAGCCATAGGTGCTTTATCGCCTGCCCGGTAACCGCATTTCAGAATGCGAACATAACCACCAGGGCGCGCTTGATAGCGAGGCCCCAGTTCCGCAAACAGCTTACCCACGGCTGTCTTGTCCCGCAGACGGGAGAAAGCCAGACGGCGTTTGGCGACGTTGTCGGTTTTTGACAGCGTGATGAGCGGCTCAGCTACTCGACGCAACTCTTTTGCCTTGGGCAGAGTGGTCTTGATCAGCTCATGATTGATCAAAGAGACGGCCATGTTTCTGAACATGGCGTTTCTGTGGCTGCTGTTCCGATTGAGCTGCCGTCCTGATTTGCGATGGCGCATGGGTAGACTTCCCCAGAATTCAAATTAAGTTAAGGTTTGATTTACAGCGGTTCAATGAGCCAGCTGTTCTTCGATATTTTCAGGTGGCCAGTGCTCCAGGCGCATACCCAGAGACAATCCACGACGTGCCAGTACATCCTTGATCTCAGTAAGAGATTTCTTACCCAGATTAGGCGTCTTGAGCAATTCCACCTCGGTGCGCTGAATCAGATCCCCGATTAGGAAAATATTTTCCGCCTTGAGGCAGTTGGCTGAACGGACCGTGAGTTCCAGGTCGTCAACAGGTCTCAGCAATATCGGATCGATTGCGGGTTCTTCCGGTTCCGCATGGGCTTCCGCCGCCTCCGCCTCGAGATCCACGAATACCGACAGTTGGTCCCGAAGAATACTGGCCGAGCGACGAATCGCCTCCTCAGGATCGATGGTGCCGTTGGTTTCGAGCTCGATAACCAGTCGATCCAATCCGGTGTTCTGCTCGACACGGGCCGCCTCTACGCTGTAAGCCACTTCGCGAATCGGGCTGAACGAGGCATCGACCTGCAACATTCCGATGGGACGATCATCACCGGCAGCCCCTTGACGGGTGGCTGCGGGTTGATAGCCACGCCCACGCCGGACATTGAGCGTCATGTTGATCTCACCCGACTTTGTCAGGGTGGCAATCACATGCTCAGGATTGGCGATTTCGACATCGTGATCCAAGGTGATATCACCGGCATTGACCTGACCCGGACCCTTTTTGTTCAGTCGCAGGGTTGCCTCATCACGCGAGTGCATGACAAGTGCAATCTGTTTCAGATTGAGCAGGATTTCCAGTACATCTTCCTGTACACCTTCAATGGTGGTGTACTCGTGAAGCACATCGGCAATCTCAACCTCGGTAATCGCACTGCCCGGCATGGAAGACAGCAGGATACGTCGCAGTGCATTACCCAAAGTGTGCCCAAACCCCCTCTCAAGAGGTTCAAGCGTCACTTTTGCACGTGTCGCAGTAATCGGCTGGACATTGACGATGCGAGGCTTTAGAAATTCCGTAACGCTTTCGGTCATGTATTTTCCCTCGTCAAGGCTTACTTGGAGTAGAGCTCAACGACCAATTGTTCATTAATCTCAGCAGACAAATCGGAACGATCGGGAATACGTTTCAGCTTGCCCTTCATCGCTTTAGCGTCAACATCCAACCAGTCTACAAAGCCGTACTGACCCTGCAGTTCGAGAGCAGACTGGATACGCAGCTGTTTTTTGGCCTTTTCACGAATAGAAATCTCATCTTCAGTGCCAACCCGAAAGGAGGGGACATTGACGATTTTTCCATTGACTTCGATGGCCTTGTGACTGACCAACTGGCGAGCTTCAGCGCGAGTCGAACCGAACCCCATACGGTAGACAATATTGTCAAGACGGGTTTCCAGTAACTGCAGCAGATTTTCGCCGGTAGCGCCTTTGTTCTGGGCGGCCGCTTTATAGTAATTCCGGAACTGTCGCTCCATGATTCCATAAATACGACGCACCTTCTGCTTTTCACGTAATTGGAGCCCGTAATCGGAGACACGGCGCCGACGGTCACCTGCCTGTCCGGGTACCTTCTCCATATTACATTTGGAATCCAGTGAACGAACGCGGCTCTTGAGAAAAAGATCAGTGCCTTCGCGACGGCTCAGTTTGCACTTGGGACCGATGTACCTTGCCATGATTCAATTACTCCAATAATTAGACGCGGCGTTTTTTCGGAGGACGGCAACCGTTGTGTGGAATCGGAGTCACGTCAGATATGCTGGTAATCTTGAAACCAGCGTTGTTCAGAGCACGTACCGCGGATTCGCGACCGGGCCCCGGACCTTTAACGTTCACATCCAGATTCTTGAGTCCGTACTCTTTAACCATCTGGCCAACCCGATCAGCAGCAACCTGGGCTGCGAATGGCGTGCTCTTACGGGAACCACGGAAACCGGATCCACCAGAAGTCGCCCAGGCCAATGCATTGCCCTGGCGATCGGTTATGGTGATGATGGTATTGTTGAAAGAGGCATGAATATGCGCAACACCATCGGTGACGCTCTTCTTGACCTTCTTCTTGGCACGGCTACTGGGTTTTGCCATCTTCTGTACCTACAGATTCGAATAGTGTTGATAATTAGCGCTTGATCGGGCGACGCGGGCCCTTACGGGTACGTGCGTTGGTGCGGGTACGCTGACCACGCAGCGGCAAGCCACGACGATGACGTATACCCCGGTTACAACCCAAATCCATCAAGCGCTTGATGTTCATGGAGATTTCACGACGTAGGTCACCTTCGACCGTGTAGCGTGCGACGATTCCGCGGATGGACTCGATCTGATCTTCACTCAGCTCCTGGATCTTGACACTTGGTTCAATACCGGCTTCTTTACAGATCTCTCCCGCACGTGTGCGTCCGATGCCGTAGATCGACGTCAGAGCGATCACCGCATGTTTACGATCTGGAATGTTGACCCCTGCAATTCGAGCCATCTTCTAATCTCCTAGTGAACCCCTTGGGTGCCCCCCAAGGGAAACGCGCGATAATACCTCACAGCTCCGTTTCATACAAGCTGTGTGGCACGATTTTCGCTAAATTAACCTTGACGCTGTTTGTGACGCCCTTCTTTACAGATTACTCGCACAACCCCATTGCGCCGTACGATTTTACAGTTGCGGCAGATTTTCTTGACCGATGCACGCACTTTCATGGTTTTTTCTCCAAATTGCTCTGTCAGTTCAGCGCAGCAGTCCTGCACCGCCACCTTTCAGATTGGCCTTTTTCATTAACCCTTCATACTGGTGTGACATCAGGTGCGCCTGGACTTGCGCCATAAAATCCATCACCACAACCACAATGATCAACAGCGAGGTACCTCCAAAATAGAAAGGTACGTTCCAGCCGACGATCAGGAACTCCGGTAGCAAACAGACCAGGGTAATGTAAATGGCCCCTGCGAAGGTAAGCCGAGACATCACGCTGTCGATATATTTCGCCGTCTGCTCACCCGGACGGATTCCGGGGATAAACGCCCCGGAGCGTTTCAAGTTATCTGCTGTGTCACGGGAGTTGAACACCAACGCCGTGTAAAAAAAGCAGAAGAAAATAATGGCGGCGGCGTAAGCCATAACATACACCGGCTCACCCGGGGATAGCTTGGCGAAGATATCCTGAAGCCAGCGCGTACCCTCCGTATTGCCGAACCACTTTCCCAGAGTTGCAGGAAAGAGGATGATACTTGATGCGAAGATAGGCGGTATGACACCGGCCATGTTCAATTTCAAGGGCAAGTGGCTGCTTTGCGCCGCGAGCATTCTGCGTCCTTGTTGGCGCTTGGCGTAGTTTATTGTAATACGCCGCTGTCCACGTTCTACGAATACTACAAACGCCGTGACCGCGATCGCCAAGACAAACAGGAACAGGACCGCAAGGATATTCAGCTCTCCGGTACGCGCCAGCTCCAATGTGCCACCAATCGCTGCGGGCAGCCCTGCTACGATACCGGCAAAAATGATCATGGAGATGCCGTTGCCAATCCCGCGTTCGGTTATTTGTTCACCCAACCACATGAGGAACATTGTTCCGGTGACCAATGAAACGGCCGCGGTAACGATAAATCCCACACCCTGGTGTACCACGATGGTTTCGCCATTGACCGCCTGGCTTTGCAGGGCAATGGAGATACCAACCGCCTGGAAGGTTGCCAGGATAACCGTTCCGTATCGGGTGTACTGGGTAATTTTACGCCGACCGGACTCACCTTCCTTTTTTAACTGCTCAAGACTCGGCAGCACGGAGGACATCAGCTGCATGATGATCGAAGCAGAGATGTACGGCATGATGCCAAGAGCAAACAGACTGGCACGCTTCAAGGCCCCCCCCGAAAACATGTTGAACATGTCCAGAATCGAGCCTTGAGCTTGATCGAGCAGCGCGGCAAGGGCAACCGGATTTACTCCGGGCACCGGTATGAAGGTGCCGATCCGAAACACCAGCAGCGCACCGGCAACGAACAGGAGACGCTGACGTAATTCCGTCACACGCCCCATACCGCCCAGAGCTCCCATCATTGGTGCACTACCTTTCGCCATGGGTTATTCGACCTTGCCACCAGCGGCTTCGACGGCTGCTTTAGCGCCTTTGGTCAGACCGACACCCTTAATGGTGTAGGCCCGATCAACCTTGCCCGATGCAAAAATCTTTGCGCGCTTGATGTTCCGGCTGACGATGTTTGCCTTCATCAACGCCTCGAGATCTACGACATCGCCATCTACTTTAGCAAGTTCACTGAGTCGAACCTCGGCGGTAGTCAAAGAGACCCGAGAGGTAAAACCCACCTTGGGGAGACGACGTTGCAAAGGCATCTGACCGCCTTCGAAACCAACCTTGTGAAAACCACCCGAGCGTGATTTCTGACCTTTATGGCCACGTCCGCAGGTTTTTCCTAAACCGCTACCGATTCCGCGTCCAACGCGTTTACGGCTTGGCCTGCTGCCCGGTGCTGGCTGAAGAGTGTTCAGTTTCATCTCAGGACTCCAATACCTTGACCATATAGTTGACTTTGTTGACCATGCCGCGGGTGCAAGGAGTATCCTCAACCTCTACTTCATGGTGTATACGACGCAAACCCAGGCCCTTCACACAGGCCTTATGGGAAGCCAGGCGGCCATTTATGCTTTTCACGAGCTTAACCCGCATCATCTTTTTCTCAGCCATGACTTACCCCAGTATTTCTTCGACGCTTTTGCCACGCTTAAGTGCAACCGCTTCTGCATCAACCATCTCGTTCAGGCCGTTGATGGTGGCGCGGACTACATTGATCGGGTTGTTGGTACCGATACATTTGGCCAGTACGTTCTGCACGCCCAGTACTTCGAATACGGCTCGCATGGCGCCACCCGCGATAATACCGGTACCATCGGAGGCCGGCTGCATGAACACTTTTGCTGCGCCATGGCGCCCTACCAGCGGATACTGCAAAGTGGTCCCATCCATCTTCACCGACACCATGTTCTTTCTCGCAGTCTCCATGGCTTTCTGAATGGCGACGGGTACTTCCCGAGCCTTACCGGTACCGAAACCCACACGGCCCTTGCCATCACCAACCACGGTCAACGCGGAGAATCCAAACTGACGACCACCTTTAACCACTTTGGCAACACGATTGACGTTTACCAGTTTTTCAAGCAGGTCATCGCCTTCAGGCTTTGTATTAAAATTTGCCATTTTCCCAAACCCTTAAAATTGAAGTCCAGCTTCACGAGCAGCGTCTGCCAGGGCCTTCACACGACCATGGTAGCGAAAACCGGAGCGATCGAATGCGACGGTGTCTATGCCGGCGGATTTTGCCCGTTCTGCGACAATCTTGCCGACAATGGTGGCAGCCTTGACATTACCACTGGATGTACCGTCGATTTCGCTCTTGACGGCCTTGTCCAGGGTCGAGGCACTTGCCAGTACGGCCGCCCCATCCGGGCTGATGATCTGCGCATAGATATGCCGGGGTGTACGATGAATCGACAGACGATAAGCGCCCAGTTCGCGGATTTTCGCGCGGGTACGACGTCCACGACGAATACGTGATTGTTTCTTGTCCATCGTTTTACCTATTTCTTCTTGGCTTCTTTACGCATGACTTGTTCGTCGGCATACCGCACACCTTTACCTTTGTAAGGCTCCGGCGGACGGAAGGCGCGTATTTCAGCCGCTACCTGACCAACCTGCTGTTTATCACTGCCGCTGACGACGATCTCTGTGGCAGAGGGTGTCGCGATGGTGATGCCCTCGGGTACCGGGTAATCAATCGGATGCGAGAATCCGAGACTCAGGTTGAGATTCTTGCCACCGGCTTGGGCACGATAACCCACGCCGATCAACTGCAGTTTTTTCTCAAACCCGGCGCTCACACCGGTCACCATATTATTGAGCAACGCCCGCATCGTACCGGCCATGGCCCATGCGGACTGGGTTTCGCTTCTGGGGGCGATTTTCAGCTGGCCGTCTTCCTCACTGACCATGACATCAGGATGGATGCCGAAGGACATCTCACCTTTCGGCCCCTTTACGGAGACGTTTTCATCCACCAGCTTCACGCTGACTCCAGAGGGGATGGCAACAGGGCTTTTCGCTACACGAGACATCTCAAGCCCTCCTTAAGCTACAAAGGCGACGACCTCACCACCCTGCCCCATTTGACGGGCAGCACGGTCGGTCATAACACCTTTTGACGTAGAGATAATTGCGACACCCAGTCCGGCACGCACCTTGGGCAGTTCATCCCTGCCTTTGTACACGCGCAAACCGGGACGACTGACTCGTTGAATCAGCTCGATGACGGGTTTACCTTGGAAATAGCGCAACTCCAGTACGAGGGTCGGCTTGGCCCCTTCGTTCTTGACAGAAACTTCCTGGAGATATCCTTCACTTTGGAGCAGTTTGGCGATGGCCACTTTCTGCTTGGAAGAGGGCAGTTCGACGGTGGTCTTTTTTGCCGCCTGGCCATTACGGATGCGTGTGAGCATATCCGCTATGGGATCTGACATACTCATGATGAGCTCCTAAGGTCAGTCCGCCTTTTTGGCGCGATACCTGAAAATTAGACTTCACCGAGCCTCAACGTGCTCGGGGTAAGGGCGCAGGATTATACAGTTACCAGCTGGCTTTCACAAGCCCGGGAACATCTCCCCTCATAGCCGCTTCGCGAAGTTTGTTTCTGCACAGGCCAAACTTGCGATATACGCCGTGAGGGCGCCCGGTAACCTGGCAGCGGTTCTGCTTCCGGGCGGGACTGGCGTCACGAGGCAGCTTTTGCAGTTTGAGTACCGCCTGTTCCACGTCCTCAAAACTGCTGTTGGGATTTTTAATAACGGCTTTCAGGGCGTTACGTTTAGTTGCCAACCGATCGGAGATCTTAGCACGCCGGGTTTCACGTGCAATCATGCTCTTCTTTGCCATAACTCTCTCAGCTCTTGAAGGGAAACTTGAAAGCTTCCAAAAGTGCACGCCCCTCTTCGTCGGTCCGTGCCGTTGTTGTAATCGTGATATCCAGACCACGCAGTGCGTCGATCTTATCGTAGTCGATTTCCGGGAACATGATCTGTTCCTTCACGCCCATGGAATAGTTGCCTCTGCCATCAAAGGATTTAGCACTCAAACCACGAAAATCTCGTATACGTGGGATCGCTACGTTAATGAGACGATCGAGGAACTCATACATTCTGTCACTGCGCAGGGTAACCTTACAGCCAATCGGCCAGCCTTCCCGCACCTTGAAACCCGCAATGGACTTTCTTGCGTGGGTAATAATGGCCTTCTGGCCGGCAATCTTTTCCATATCGCCGACAGCATTCTCGAGGATTTTCTTGTCACCGATGGCCTCACCCACCCCCATGTTAAGGGTGATTTTGGTGATTTTCGGCACTTCCATGATGCTGTCGAATTGAAACTTGTCCATCAGGTTCTGGACCACAGTTTCCTTGTAATATTGCTGTAACCTAGCCATTTCTGATCACGCCTCAAATGTCGACGACTTCTTGGTTTGATTTAAAAATCCGAACCTTTTTGCCGTCTTCAAGAATCTTAAAACCAACACGGTCCGCTTTATCGGTAGCCGGGTTGTACAACGCAACATTGGAGATATGCAACGGCATCTCCTTGTCTACGATACCCCCAGGCTCTCCCCGATTGGGATTCGGCTTGGTGTGTTTTTTCGCCATATTGACGTTTTCCACAACCAGACGATTATCAGGCAACATTTTCACAACCGTGCCGCGTTTGCCTTTGTCTTTTCCGGTTATGACGATGACTTCGTCACCCTTCTTTATCTTGCTTGCCATGACTTCGCCCTCACAACACTTCAGGAGCAAGTGAGATAATCTTCATGAAACGCTCACTTCTCAATTCACGGGTAACAGGGCCAAAAATACGCGTACCAATCGGTTGCAGTGCGTTGTTCAGAAGTACGGCCGCATTGGAATCAAAGCGAATCACCGAGCCATCCGGACGACGAACTCCTTTCTTGGTGCGTACGACCACCGCATTGTACACATCACCTTTCTTTACCTTGCCCCGTGGAATCGCATCCTTGACACTGACTTTCACAATGTCACCGACCCCTGCATAACGACGGTGTGAACCACCCAGCACCTTTATGCATTGAACCCGCTTGGCTCCACTGTTGTCAGCGACGCTCAGGTTAGTCTGCATCTGAATCATGGTATTGCCCTAATTCCAAATAGTTACGATAAGGTGCAAACTGAGTCGATCAGCTTGCACGCTCCAGCACCTTTACCAGACGCCAGGTTTTAGTCTTCGAAAGCGGACGACACTGTTCGACCATGACGGTGTCTCCTGCCAGGCACTCGTTCGACTCATCGTGCGCGTGCACTTTAGTTGAACGACGCACATATTTTCCGTATACCGGGTGCTTCACACGACGCTCAACGCTGACTGTAACGGTTTTATCCATGGCGTTGCTGATCACCTGGCCAATCAGTGTGCGGTTGGTTGGCTGTTGCTCACTCATGATGCGTCACCCGACTTCATTTCATTCATAAGGGTTTTAACCCTGGCGATATCTTTACGGACCTCGTTCATACGATGAGGTTTGGCGAGTTGCCCGGTACCTCTTTGCATCCGCAGATTGAATTGTTCCTTCAGGAGTTCATCCAGAGTCTGAGTCAACTCCTGATGCGACTTCGCTCTCAGTTCAGATGCTTTCATTACATTACCGTCCGCTTAACAAAAGCTGTTGAAACAGGCAGCTTTGCAGATGCCAGTGCAAATGCTTCACGCGCAAGTTCTTCCGAAATACCCTCGATTTCATAGAGCATACGGCCGGGCTGAATCTGAGCAATCCAGTATTCAACATTACCCTTACCTTTACCCTGACGAACCTCGAGAGGCTTCTTGGTAATCGGTTTGTCGGGGAAAACCCGAATCCAGATTTTTCCGCCACGTTTGACATGGCGGGTGATCGCACGACGGGCCGACTCGATCTGACGAGCGGTCAATCGACCCCGGCCAGTAGATTTCAAACCATATTCTCCAAAGGACACGGAACTGCCGGCAAAGGCAAGACCGCGGTTGCGTCCTTTGTGTTGTTTGCGAAATTTTGTCCGTTTTGGCTGCAACATGACTTACGACCTCTTGCTCGGCGAAGCGGCGCTCTTCTCTACTTCGACTTCCTCACGATCGCCGAACACTTCACCCTTGAATACCCAGACCTTGACACCAATGATTCCATAAGTGGTGTTTGCCTCGGCAAAACCGTAATCGATATCAGCACGAAGGGTGTGCAATGGCACGCGACCTTCCCGGTACCACTCGGAACGCGCGATTTCAGCACCGTTCAGGCGTCCGCTGATATTTACCTTGATACCTTCGGCGCCCAGACGCATGGCATTTTGAACCGCACGCTTCATGGCTCGGCGAAACATCACACGCCGCTCCAGTTGTTGAGCAATACTTTCCGCGACCAACTGGGCATCAAGTTCCGGCTTGCGAATCTCTTCGATGCTGACATGGACCGGTATCCCCATCATGTTGGAGACTTCCGATCTGAGCGCATCGATATCCTCGCCCTTCTTACCGATCACCAGGCCGGGACGGGCCGTGTGCACTGTGATGTGTGCGTTATTGGCTGGACGATCTATCTGAATACGGCTTACAGAAGCCTGAGACAGGCGCTTTTTCAGATATTCGCGAACTTCCAGATCGTTGTTGAGCAGTTTCGCATAGTGCTTCGAATCCGCATACCACTTGGATGTCCAGTCTTTGACAATCCCAAGACGTATCCCGGTTGGATGTACTTTCTGACCCATTTCGGCCTCTCTTGCCTGTTACTTTTCTGCGACAGTCACATTAATGTGACTGGTACGCTTGAGAATTCTGGACGCACGGCCTTTTGCACGGGCCCGAATACGTTTCATGGTCGGACCTTCATCAACGCTGACCGCTGAAACGACCAGCTCATCGATGTCCGCGCCATCGTTATGTTCTGCATTGGCGATGGCGGATTCCAGAACCTTCTTCATCAATACTGCGCCTTTCTTATTGCTGAAGGCGAGGATGTTCAATGCCTGTTCAACCGGCAAACCACGAATCTGGTCTGCGACAAGCCGTCCCTTTTGCGCCGATATCCGGGCATGACGTAATTTTGCGCTCGTTTGCATCGTCAGTGTCTCTATTTCGATTTCTTGTCGGCCGCATGACCGCGATAGGTCCGCGTCAGTGCAAATTCGCCGAGCTTGTGACCGACCATGTTTTCGGAAACCAGAACAGGTACATGCTGTTTTCCGTTGTGCACAGCAATAGTCAACCCAACCATTTCAGGAATGATCACGGAACGACGCGACCAGGTCTTGATCGGACGCTTGTTGTTCTGGGCTACCGCAGTTTCCACTTTCTTCGCCAAGTGGTGGTCGATGAAAGGGCCTTTTCTGATGGAACGTGGCACGACTCTTACCCCTAATCAGTTATTTACGGTTTCTACGACGCACGATCATCTTATTCGTACGCTTGTTTGTTCGGGTCTTGTATCCCTTGGTCGGGGTACCCCATGGAGAGACCGGATGACGGCCTCCCGAAGTCCGGCCCTCGCCGCCGCCATGTGGATGATCCACCGGGTTCATGGCGACGCCACGCACCGTCGGACGTATCCCCTTCCAGCGCTTGGCGCCTGCTTTACCCAGTGAGCGCAGATTGTGCTCAGAGTTCGAGACTTCACCGATCACAGCACGGCAGTCACTTGGCACTTTGCGCATCTCGCCGGAACGAAGACGCAACGTGGCGTGCTCCCCCTCTCTGGCAACTAGCTGCACCGCGGCACCTGCGGAACGGGCGATCTGTGCGCCTTTGCCCGGCTTCATCTCGATGCAGTGGACCACGGAACCCAGCGGTATGTTGCGTAGCGGCAAACAGTTACCTGTCTTGATTGGAGCGGTGGCGCTCGATTCCACTTTATCGCCAACATGCAAGTTGTTGGGTGCAATGATGTAGGCACGTTCACCGTCCGCGTAGCGCAGAAGTGCGATATGCGCCGTGCGGTTCGGATCATACTCCAAGCGTTCCACAGTGGCTGGAATACCCTCCTTGTTGCGCTTGAAATCAATAATCCGGTAACGCTGCTTGTGGCCACCACCGCGATGACGAGTAGTGATGCGGCCGTTGTTATTGCGGCCGCCGGTCTTACTCTTTTTTGCAACCAGCGGCGCATAGGGCTCGCCCTTATGCAGCTCGCTATTGACAACCTTGACCACAAATCGGCGGCCTGCGGAGGTCGGTTTTGATTTAACGACTGCCATTATCCCAATCCTGT
>JBNKJP010000017.1:0-23141 GCA_050291245.1 Candidatus Thiodiazotropha sp.
CGGTAATGTCGTTCATTGAGATTCACAATGAAGCGCCAGCACCATATATTTGGACAAAATCGGCGAGCGATATTTTGGAAAAAGTTAAACGTGGCCGACAAAAACTCAATAAGTTACAAACTGTTTGACGACCTACACTAGTGTAGTGTCCTATACTAGGGTACCCCGTCATAGATTCTGTAACATTCAGAGCCGCCCCAATACGCCAGATTAAGGCGAGGCTCGCGCCCCGCAGGAAGTGCCCTTGGGGTACAGGGAATGGCGCACCCTTTCCAAGAGCCACAACGCAGAGCTGGCATATTAAGGCGCCGGGTTAATAGTCTACTACGGATCCGACATTGCAAGTCTGAATGGCAACCAATTCCATAGCTCAGCTCAGAGATTGCCCCGTCAAGTCAAATAATTGAACTTCTTCCAGATCGATTGTCATGGATATCTTCTCGTTGACGGCGAACTCGCGATGTCCTGGCATAAGCAATTTCAGCATTGATGAATCTATTGAAGGCTTTGCTGACAGCACCTCTTCACACATCTCGATTTTCCCGTTAATGGATACATTTAACAAAGTTTCATGGCCAAGATATTCGTGAGATACCACGCTGGCAGGAAGTGTTTGCGGCGATGACTCGTCGGTTACACGGATCGCACTCGGACGAATACCCGCCAGAAGACTTTGCGGAGACCGGCTTTCTATTCTGCCAAGCGCACCGAGTTGACGCTCGTTGATTAATCCGCGCAGTGACCCAAGACTCAACCATGGGCCATCTTCCGTAGTCTCCACCGATACTTCAACCAGATTCATTCCCGGTGATCCAATAAAGCCGGCCACGAAGGTATTGGCGGGATGATTATAGATTTCCCATGGCGTGCCAACCTGTTGGAGCTTACCTTCGTGCAGAACGGCAATACGATGCCCGAGGCTCATCGCTTCGGTCTGATCGTGGGTGACATAGAGGATCGTCAGGCCGAGTCGCTTCTGCAATCGGGCAATTTCCGAGCGGATCTGGACTCTCAGTTTGGCGTCCAGATTGGATAAAGGTTCATCCATCAGCAGTAGATCGGCTTCACGAATGATAGCCCGCCCCATGGCTACTCTTTGGCGTTGCCCACCGGACAGCTCGCTTGGTTTGCGATCGAGCAAGGGTTTGAGCTCGAGCATCTCCGCGATCTCTTCCACTTTGTTAGCGATCTCCCTGACCGGAAGCTTCCTCATGCGAAGCGGAAAACCCAGGTTGTGACGGACGGTCATATGGGGGTAGAGCGCGTAGTTTTGAAAAACCATCGCTACATTGCGTTGTTGCGCGGGTAATTGGTTGATCACCCGGTCGTCGAAACGGACTGTACCTGAACTGATCTCCTCCAACCCTGCGATCATACGTAGAAGGGTCGATTTACCGCATCCCGAAGAGCCGAGCAGGACCATCAGTTCTCCATCCTGAATCTCCAGCGAAACATCGTGGATGGCTTGCACATCTCCTTGGTAGCGTTTACTGACTCGGTCTATGGTAATCTTTGACATAATATTATTAACCCTTGATGGCGGAGCTTGTCACCCCACGCACGAATCCCCGTTGAAAGATGATGAAGATCAACAACACGGGAGACACCATCATCACTCCGAATGCGAGGATATCTCCCCACTGTAGAGGCGGCAGGGTAAAAAAACTGGCGATGGCCACCGGTAAGGGGCGGACATCGGGTCCGATTGTCACCATCAACGGCCAGAGATAGGCGCCCCACCAGGTCAGGAATGAAAGGATAGCGACGCTGGCGAATACGGGTTTCGTATTGGGGACGATGATTTTGAAAAAGATACCCAGGGTGGAGGCCCCATCAAGCCGGGCGGCTTCTTCGAGCTCTTTGGGCAGACCAATGAAAAACGTGTAGAACAGATAAATGGAAAAGGCATTCGCAATAAAGGGTAGGATCTGCACAAGATAGGTATCGCGCAGCCCCAACAGAGACACCCCGTAGAAGAGCGGGACCGCAATGGCTTCCAGGGGTAGAATCAACAGTGCCAGAACCAGATTGAACAGCAGATCGCGGCCTCGCCACTGCATCCGTGCAAAGGCATAGCCCGCCAACGCATTGACCCACAGACCACAGAAAACGATTGTGCCAGTGATGATCAGCGAATTACCGAAGAAGTGGAGAAAATTGCTGCGGCGAAACACGTCGGCATAGTTTTCCAGGGAGGCGCCGACGGGTAGAAAGACAGCCCATGATCCTGCTTCGCTGAGGATAGAATCATCGGGTTTGAGACTCCCCATGAACATCATGGCCAATGGTGCGATAAACAGCAGAGCCAATGCGATAAGCAGTAGATAACTCAATACCCGGAAACGTTTGGCTTGTTTCATGAGACCTCTCGAACCGGACGCGTGAAACGTCGCTGCAGGCTGGTGACAAACAGTACCAGGAGAAAGAAGACCACGGTCATCGCACTGGCCAGGGCTACCTGTTGACGGGCGAAGGCGGCATGGACAGTCTCATACATCAGGGTAGTAGTGGCATTATCGGGGCCGCCCCGGGTCAAAATCTGCACCTGATCAAACAGTCGAAAGCAAAGGATGGTGGTGACCAAAGTTACGAATATCAATGGGTTACGCAGTTGCGGCAGTGTAATGTGGATAAGCTTCCGCCCACGACCGGCCCCATCCAGAGTCGCCGCTTCGTATAAGGATTCGGGAATGCCCTGTAGTCCAGCCAACAGAATAACCATCTGAAACCCAACCCCTTGCCAGACGGACAGCAGCATGATGGCCGGTAAAGCCAGCAAGGGATCGCGTAGAAAATCCTTCGGCTCCCAAAAACCGAAACTCGCATATTCAAGAAAAGTGTTCATCATGCCGTGCGGTCCGGGGGCGTAGATCAGTGACCAGATCACCGCAACCAGGGACATGGGAAAGACCACCGGCATAAAGAAAAGCGTGCGAAAGGCCCGGGTGCCAGGCAGTCCTTGATTGAGCAGCAGGGCCAGACCCAAGGCCAGAGCGGTTTGCATGGGCACCACAAGGACCGCAAACAGGAAGGTGTTGCCCAGTGCGCGGGGGAAATCAGGATGGCTCAATAACTGCTGGAATTGCTTGAAACCAACGAATTGCACCGACAAGGGTGATCCGAGTCGCAGATCGGTAAACGCAAGCACCAGGGCTGCCACGAAGGGCAGCAGAACAAACAGCACTAATCCACCCAGCGCCGGGGCCACCATCAGGAGTGCGGTCGGCGTCTGATCACCAAAACGACGAGTCACTGTTTTCCCACCCAAGGATAACCTCGGTTATCCGCAATTTCGCGGTCGATCACTTTTACCGCCCTGTCGAGACGGGGCTGTATCTTGCCGCCACTACGGATGCCATCGATGATTCGTTGAAATTCCGCGGTAATCACCGGGTAGGCCGGGGTACGGGGGCGTGGCACGGCGTATCCTCCTTCGAGCTGTTCAACAAACAGGTGCAGGGGGCCGCCGTTGTGGTAGAGCGGCGAAAGGGCTATCGCGGACCGGGTGGCGGGAACGGCGCTGTTGGCACTTGTCATCGCCAAAACCTCCTCCGTTTGCAGGAGGTAGGCGAGGAACGAAGCGGCACTTTTCGCTTGCCGGGTGTAGGCGCTGATAGCCCAGCACCAGGATCCCTGCCCTGTTTTGCTGCCGGTACCGAAATCGGGCAAGGGCAACAGCAACAAATCCTCTCCCAGACTCTCATGATAGCGGCGATAGTTCCAATGACCGCCGAGGGCCAAGGGTACGCGGCCCAGGGTAAAGGCGGCATCATCGATGTTCGGGTCGACCAGTCTGTTCAGGATCCAATGCTGCAGACGATTTATCAGGCCATAACTCTCGGGACCATTGAGTACTCCTTGGGCACTGGTCATTTGGTCACGATCAATGAGATCGCCTCCCGAAGAAACGATCAGGGGCAAGAACCCATAGGTATACCATTCACCCGCATAGTTGAGTTTAAGATCGAGCACCTGACCATCAGAATCGAGCTCGGATAATCGGTGCAGCACAGACTCGAACTCATCCTGGGACCACGGGTGACTAAGCGTCGGAATGCGCACATTGGCCTGATGAAGTTTTGTAGCATCGGCGTAGAGACCGAGTCCCGAGTCGAAAACGCCAACCGACCAGAGCCGCTCAGCATAGCGGCCCTGTGCCAAAATCGAAGGGAGCAGGTCATTCAACAGGGATTGACTTAGCAGGTCGTCCAATGGCAGCAGGTGACCTTGCCAGACATAACCGGTAAGAAAGGGTCCGTCCAACTCGATCAGATCCGGCAAGGTCCCCGCCACTGCAGCCGCCTGGATTTGTGCGTTATAGCTGCCTTCCGGAATCAGAGTGAGCTGAATCTCCAGCTCGGGGTGATTTTGATTAAAACGGGTGACCTGATCGAGTAGTTGGTTGCGTTCGCTCTCCTGCCCTGCGTGAGCCCAGGCGGTGATTTGAACAGCGCTTGATGATTGTTCGGGTTCGCGACCGCATCCGCTCACGACCAGGGTAAGGATGAAAATAATTGCCGCCAATGCGTATGTATGAGCCTGAAATCTGAGCGTCATGGCGATTGATATCCACTATCGGAATTGCCTGATGATTACCCTATCGTTGCAAATCCAGCAAAAAAACCACCCTCCTTCACTAAAAATATCAGCCCCGCTATATAGCGCATTGAGCAAGTATGAAAACTCTGCAATAAATTGACAAGGCATGAAGCATCTGACTTTTGATTCCAGTCGTTGGCCACTCCATTCCTCTCCCGCATACTTGGCAACGATGTGCACTCTTAAGTACGGATACGAATTTTTTGTAATTAACAGGGGAGCTTACGATCTAAAGCACTTCCAGCAGGCGTATCAGATTTCTCAGCTCGTGATCCTCTTCGAGCGCACCCTCCCAGAAAGGGTAGACCAGGGCATCGTTGCCGGCACCGATTACAAGCTTTGATTGAAAGGCCTCCACACCATCGGGTAATGGATGCTCCTTTGGAATGCCCAGGGTTTCGAGTGCCGTGAGAAGCGCTGATTCCTGCTGTGCGGTGAGGGTACCCGAGCGAGGCTTTTGGGTGGTGTAGGTCCCTGTATCAACCGAGAAATTTCCCTGATCATCAATCTCGAGTCGAAAGGCGTACTCCTCTTCACCCACGACCTGGTACTTGATCGGCACCATGATTGCCACCCCCTCAGCGGTTGATGATTTAAAACTCTGCATTAGCGCTTACACTTTGTTCGCGAACGAACATTACCAGTATAAACCCTTTTTTACATTAGACATGCCCCGAGCTGCATACCGGTAAAGCAGAATCCGAATCATCGTGCATGCATCAACCTGCTGACTGTCATGGGACGCTTTTGCAAACATGGGAGTGCCCCCTGACTCCGCTCAAGGCGCGGAATCACCGCCCAACCCAATGACTGTCCGCAATCCGGCCTCGAATTCCTCAACCGACCAGCTGGCCGGGCGGATGTTGAACACACCTCGAGTAACCCGCTTGACCCGTAGATCCTGGAGTACATCTCCGGTACGGGTGTTCATCACGCGCATTCTGAAATCGGCCTCGCTCGCACCGCTCCATAGGAAAGGTAGCGAGAAGGTCACCTCCAGCAATGGACCCATTTCCTCCATTCGGATCACCGCGATCGTATCAACACCCTTGGACCAGTAATCTGCGGTCAACTGGGACTCCGGTTGGGCCGACCAGGCAGCAAAGGACTCGATACCCCCGGGGGCGTCCAGGTTGGCGCAGGGGAGCGCCTCGAACACCCGGCGCAGCGCGGTTTCGGCCATACGTTGGCGTTCCCTGGGCTCTTTCTGATCCCTTCGCCAGGCAACTTCGGGCAACACAGCAAGGGTGCCTAGGTCTCCTCCGTCACAGAGCTCGCTCCGGCCAGCGGCCGGATAGGTACTTAGAGTGGTCGAAGCGCAGCCAGTCAGCAGCAAACCACTGAGTATAACAGCGAACACTTTGATTTTAGACGCGGTTATTGGGAAAACCTTTTTCAGCACCTGCTTTACCAGTAATGTCATAGTTCACCTCCGTTGTGTATCAGGTACTGTTGCCCAGGACGCTAAAACCAGCGAAGGTGATTGTGCGAATATTGCATTGTGTCACCCCCTTGTTCGCAACACCTTCAGGCTAGTGGAACCGGCCGTTTCGATCCATCGAGCTGTTGTTCGAAATTGTTGTATTGTGTAACTGACTGTAACCTAAATCCATGGATTATTCGTTCTCGATAATATCGAGATTTGACAGTCTGATTGATGCGGAATCCTCTTTAACCCATATTGCTTCGGGGAATAACTCGAATAGTTTCTCGTTCGTTCCAGCAGGATACAGTGATTTTTATCGCATCGATCTAATTTCGCAAAATATTCCTGAAACATGCAGAAATGAACACAATAATTAGCGAACTACAGGACACTCAAGGCTTGATTATCGATGCGCGTTTCAATAGCGGAGGTTTTGATGAATTGGCGTTAATCATTGCAAGTTATTTTACTGAACAAACACTGCTCGCATACAGTAAGGAAAATTACAACCACGGCGAACCCGGCATTCGAACCCAGTATTACGTAGAACCCAATCCGTACGTCACCTACACCAACCCGATAACGTTAATCACGGGTCCCGACACAGCCAGTGCGGCTGAAATATTAACCATGGCATCGTTACTCAAATCTGGGCGCCGCCCTGGCTGTGGAGATGCTAAGTGTAGCATCTGGAACTGACTTTAGAATCTGGACAGAAGAGAATATTTTTCTCCCCTTGGGGATGACTCATACACACTGGTTCGAGCATAATTTCGAACAGGAAAATGAAATGCCGGCTACAAGGTATTTATTAGCCGATGGCGAGGCTGAGGATGACGTCTCGATTATTGCCCTTCTCACACCCGGTATTAAACCATGGCGGGCCAAGCGATAATGAAACGTGCGCCACCCGGTACCGCGCTCTCAACCCACACTCTCCCGCCATGCCAACGGGCTATCTGGCTGACGATGGCCAACCCCAACCCCACACCGCCGGATTCCCGGTCCCGTGCCGCGTCGAGGCGGGCGAAGGGTTCGAAGATTCGTTCACGATCCTGTTCCGGTACTCCGCTACCATCGTCCTCCACTATGATGTACGACTCACCCGCTTCGCAGGAGACTCGAAGCGTAACCTGACGAATCGCATGACGTTGGGCGTTTCGCAACAGGTTTTTCACGGCCCTGCCCATGAGGCGCGTATCGAGCCGAGCCTGGATCTGACGCTCCTCCGCAGAACAGCTCAAGTGGGTCACCACATCCGAGAGATCTTCCTCGGTTTCGATCAGCAGGGCCTGCAGCCAATCGGTCAGGTAGACCGATTCCAGTACCAGTTCGGGTCGCTCCCGGTCGAGCCGGGAATAGCTGAGCGACTCACTGACCAATTCTTCCAACTCCACGATGTCCTTACGCATGCCCTGTATATGACGCTGCAGGTCCTCATCGGCAAGCGGTTCTTCGAGCATGTCCACGCGAAAACGCAGGCGCGCGATGGGAGTACGCAGTTCGTGAGAAACCGCACCGGTCAGCTCCCGGTGGGAATGAATCAGACGCTGCATACGTTCCGCCATGGCATTGAAGGTGTCCGCGAGGGGTTTCACCGTGGAACCCCGAACCACCTCCAGGCGGGTATCCAGATCCCCGGCACCGAAGCACTTAACCCCCCGGTCGAAACGGGAGAGATCCCGCCACACAGGCCGCACCCAGAGATACACCGCCAGGGCGATCACCACAGCCAGTACCAGCAAAAGCACCCCATTGAAATAACGCAGGATCAGCGGTACATCGAAGGGACCGGCGCGAAACACCTGGTCTGAGTCCGCGATGCGTTGAAAATAGGTGCCGCGTTGTTCCTTCAGACCCAGAATCACCACCTGTCCGGAACGGATCTCATCAAGTCGGTCTGACGGTAGTTCAGGATCGTCCAGCGGCAGCAGTGCCAGAGGCATCTTAAAGAGCTGTCCCATCTCCTGCAGGAGTTGCGGCCACTGCTCGGGATCCCGCGCTTTAAACCGCCTTTCCAGCAGGTAGAGGATTCCCTCCACGTCGTCGATCTCTTCCTGTACCAGACTGGCACCCAGAGCCAGCATCAGATAACGATCGGAGTCGGGCACCCTTTTGTAGAATCGGGTCTGGCCTTCATCGTCGACAAACACCAGCTCACCGCGCCTCAATTCATCCCGGCGCTGCTTCACTTCATCGGGAAGTTCCCCATCACGATAGAGACTGATGCCGTGGCGGAATTTGGGTTCCAGCAACCGGATCACCGTGTTCCATTCGGACTCGGGTTGTGAGGTCAGACGCTCTTCGACCAAATCGTAAACCCCAAACATGGCCCGCTCATAGTAGCCCTGTATGGTGCCGTGCAGGGCGATATCGGGGATCCAGACCATGCCTGCGACGAACAGCCCGAAGGTACCGATAAGCACCCCGTACAAGGTGAGATAGAGGCGCGTCATGGGCATCACTCCCAGGCGTCGGAGACGAACAGATAGCCGCGCCCGCGTACCGTCTTGATGCGGAAGGGGTGGTGGGCATTATCGAGAAGTTTCCTGCGCAGTCGCGAGATACCGATATCCACCGATCGGTCGAGACCGTCGTAGCCGAACCCGCGCAGGCTTTTCAGGGCGCTGTCCCGGTCCACCACCTTACCCGCCTGGCTGGCCAGCAACCACAGCAGATCAAATTCGCCGGTGGACAATTCGACATTTTCCCCGCTCAAGGTCAAAGTGCGGGTACGGGCATCGATGAACAGATACCCAAAGCTCAGCTGTTCCGCGGGTGTTTCACTGTTGTGGTTGGCCAGACAGCGGTAACGGCGCAACAGGGAGCGCAGACGGGCCAGTAGCACCCGAGGTTCCACCGGTTTGGTCAGGTAGTCGTCGGCGCCCAGTTCCAGGCCCACGACCTCATCCACATCCTCGTCCCGGGCGGTGAACATGGCGATGGGACCCGGAAAATCCATACGCAGTTCACGACAGATATCGAGTCCGTTGCGCCCGGGTAAATTCAGGTCCAGCACCAGGATATCCGGATTCAGATCGCGCACCCGCTGCACCGCGGTATCGCCACGGTGCTCCAGGAACACCCGGAACTCATAGCGTTCCAGGTATTCCCTGATCAGCCCGGCCAGTTGCACATCGTCTTCGACCAGCAATACCCGGGCCATTTCCTGAGAGGGATCACTCGGCATAATTATCGGTTTTCCAAGTATCAGGGTGAGATTTTCATGGTTGAACGCAAATGCGGATTTTGCGCTAAAGCCGACTGAAAAAAATGGTTTCGCAACCCATAGCCTCTGTCGGCGACTGCGTCCATCAACGGATTCATAACATACCAGCTTGGCCGCTCCAATGCTGTAGTCCGGCGTAAGCGAACGTAACACCCTGTAACGGCGTAACCCAAGCAACGGAGTCGCCTCAACCCAAGACACCCGTATGAACACTGCGGATACAAAGTTTGGTGTTTAGCCGGAAAATGCCCTTTAATAGGGACTAAACCCTCAGGCACCCCCGGTCGGCGCCACCACGATCCGTCCGGCGCGGTTTCCGGGCGTTTACCCGACCGGATCACGATCACATTCACCAGATTTTGAGGAGCGCTATGGACCTCTCAACCGACTACCTCGGCCTGCAACTCAAAAACCCCCTCGTGCCGTCGGCCTCCCCCCTGTCCCGCAGCATCGACGATGTGCGTCGTATGGAAGACGCCGGCGCCTCGGCGGTCATCATGTACTCCCTGTTCGAGGAGGCGGTCAACGCCGAAGAGGAGACCATGGTGCGATTTCTCCATCATCAGGACACGGGATTCGCCGAAGCGGACAGCTTCCTGCCCGACCATTATGATTTCTCTAACGGCCAGGATCGCTACCTGGAGAACCTGCGAGCCCTCAAAGAGGCGGTCGATATTCCGATCATCGCCAGTCTCAACGGCACTACTCCGGGGGGCTGGATCACCCACGCCACGGAGATGCAGCAGGCCGGCGCCGATGCCCTGGAGCTGAACATCTACCAGTTCGCGGCAGACCTACAGGTCGATGGGGCGGAGATCGAGCAACGCTATATCGAAATCCTCACCCAACTCAAACAGCAGGTAAGCCTACCCATCAACATGAAGCTGTCTCCTGCCTTCAGCGCCCTGGCGAACATGGCCAAGCGCCTGGAAACCGCCGGCGCCCGTGGGATCTCCCTATTCAACCGCTTCTACCAGCCCGATATCAATATCCACAACCTGCGGCTGAGCAGTACTCTGCAAACTTCAAGCTCTGCCGAAACCCTGTTGGCAATGCGCTGGATCGCCATCCTGCACGGACGCGTCGGACTCTCCCTCGGCGCTACAGGTGGCGTGCACACCGACGAGGACGTGATCAAGCTGCTGCTGGCCGGCGCCGATGTGGTGCATGTCTGCAGTCTGCTGCTGGAGCATGGGCCGGCTGCCCTTGGCCCTCTGTTGCAGGGACTGGAAGCGTGGATGGAAGAGCAGGGGTTCGAATCATTGGAAGAGGTTCGCGGGCGACTCAGCCAGATCGGCGTGGCGGATCCGAGCGAATTTGAGCGCGTCAACTACGTTCACATCCTGGACAGTTACCCCATGGCGCCGGGTGCGCGCAGCTAATGGCTACGCTGGAACAATGGCCATTACCGTAACATTCATCACAGATCCGTATTAGCAGTATCACCGCCGCCCTGACATAATAGGGGGTCTTCCACCCCCCTTGATGGACGGTAAAGACAGATCGCTCGTGACTGACCTGATTCATTTCGAACATCCGCTGAACGAACGGATCCGCACTTTTCTGCGGCTGGAACACCTGTTTCTCAAGGTGGACCACTTCCGCCCGTTGGCGGACATCTGGAGTTGCCGTTCGGCCGTCGACGGGCTGCTCAACATCATCACGGTGTTCGGCCGCTCCGATCTGAAAACCGAGATTCTCAAGGAGTTGGAGCGCCACGTCAGCAACCTGGAGCGTGTCCGCCAGCAACCCGGCGTCAATCTGCAGGCCCTCGGATCGGTATTGGACGACCTGGAACAGGCCATCCACCAGGTCTACCGCATGGACGGGCAGATCGCCCGCAGCCTGCGCGGTAACGATTTCCTCAATACCATCCTGCAACGCAACAGCATTCCGGGCGGCGGCTGCCATTTCGACCTGCCCCAGTACCATCGCTGGCTGAATCAACCCTTTGAGGTGCGTCAGGATCAGATGAACGAGTGGTTGCACGATCTGCATCCGGTGCGTGAAGCGGTGGTGCTGTTGCTCAATCTGGTGCGCGGCAGCACCCTGCCGAAAGAGGAACTGGCCCGCCAGGGCTTCTATCAGCAGTCCCTGGAGAGTTCCTCGCCGGCCCAACTGGTGCGGGTCGGACTGCCCCGGCAGACCAACATCTTCACTGAAATCAGCGGCAACAAGCACCGCTTCAGCATCCGTTTTCTGGAGTCGATCGACACCGGCAAGCCGTTGCAGACCACCCATGACGTGGCCTTTTTGCTGACCACCTGTATCTTTTGAGGCACCGGAATGAGCCGAAAGTCTACGCCTACCCAGGTACCCTGCCCCACCTGTGGCAACCAGGTCCCCTGGACTCCGAAATCAACCTGGCGGCCATTTTGCAGTGAACGCTGCCGACTGATCGATCTGGGGGATTGGCTGGATGAGAATCACCGTATCTCGGAACCGTTACTGGAAGACGTATCCGATCCTCCCACCCTCGACGGATCATCCTGAAGCTGGCTTTTGATGCGCTGGCACAATGCCAGGCTGCCCTGCAGCCACTCCACCACCTGCTGATGCATCGGGGCCAGGGGTTCGAGTATCCGTCTGAGTTGTTGGCAGTGCCACTGGGCCTGATGCAGTTGCCCACCCTGCTCCAGGCGCTCGGCCTCCCGCAGATGATGCCGGGTCATGGCATCAGCCCGCCCCAGCCTGAGGCTGGCCATCCATCCTGCGCGTCGATCCTCGGGTATCGGCGTCATCAGCCGCCGCTCTTGAAGTAGCCACAGCAGCTCTGAGGTGAGACGGGAAAACTGCTCAAGCCGCAGGGCATCCAGATTGAAGGAGGCGGATCCAGTGTGATGCTCTTTCAGCGCGTTCTGGACCTCCTGAATGCGACGTGACACCCCCGGGTAACTCCTATGGATCTGTTTGGCCACCATCAACCGTTCCAGCATATCCTGACGAATCAGCCCCTCGATACCCTCCGGCAGCGGCAAACCCGCCATGCGATGGAGCATGCCGTCGAGTTCATCAACCCTCGCCAGAATCCGCTGTATCCGGGCACGCCGTTCCTCGACATAGTCGTGGTAGCGCTGCGCGATACTGGCCAGCACCAGTACCAGCACCAGCAGCCCACCAAGCACGAAGAAGAGTGTCATCTTATCCATACCACCTACCTGATCTGTAAATCCGCTGTACCTCCGCTCATGCCCGCCTGTTTCGCGCACAATCCGCCTCGCTATTGCGCGAGACCGCCCATCCTACACGAGAGGCCGCACCAGAGTTATTGAAACTCGTCCACACTAGGATATAGTGACCCCACCATCACTTCATAAACCCGGACAAACCCTCGCTGCGCATGCAACGACCGTCGAACCGAGCGCGACACACAATACCCTCATGCCTTACGCCCTGATCCCTGTTACACCCTTTCAACAGAACTGCACCTTGATCTGGTGCCCCCAGACCCGACACGTATCGATCATCGATCCGGGCGGCGAGGCGGAAAGAATCCAGCGCTATCTCGATGACCTGGAGCTGATCCCCGAGTCGATCCTGCTGACTCACGGGCATCTCGACCACGCGGGAGGCGCCATGAGTCTCTCGGAACGCTGTGACATCCCGATCATCGGACCTCATCGGGACGATGAGTTCCTGCTGAGCCACATGGAACAGCAGGTCGCGATGTTCGGATTTGGCGAGACCCGTCCCTGCGTACCGGAGCGTTGGCTGGACCAGGGGGATGAGGTTCGGGTGGGTGAACAGACCCTAGAGGTATTGCACTGTCCGGGGCATACCCCCGGGCATATTGTGTTTTTTCTCCGCGCGGAAAAACTCGCCCAGGTCGGCGATGTGTTGTTCCGCGGCTCTGTCGGTCGCAGTGACTTTCCCCGAGGCAACCACGAGACCCTGATCCGCTCCATTCGTGAACGTCTGTGGCCTCTGGGTAACGATGTTCGGTTTGTCCCGGGTCACGGCCCGGAGTCCACTTTTGGTGAGGAACGCAGAAGTAATCCCTTTGTTGCGGATGGTGTTTAAATCCGGACTCTGGCTGTTTCAGTTTTTACTAATAATATCATATACCACTGTTTACAAAGTCTTTTTGCATTGAATTTCGACATAACGTAACATCGTGAACGTCAATATAAAACGTTCCCGACAAAATTGAAGCGGGGACGAATCATAACGAAAGACAGCCGGGAAAAAACCTTGTTTTACCCCGGAGCCACGAGGATAGAGTATGTTCAGAGAACGCTCTGGCAAACAGTCAGCGGGTAAGATATCCCTGATTCTGGCCGGCCTGATTTTCATTGGGGGCATCGTCTTCGCCGGACTCGTCAATACGGGCCTTGCGTACACCAACGAACTGGAATTCTGTACCTCTTGCCATTCCATGAAGGTTAACCTGGAGGAGTACAAGGAAACCGTTCACTATAAAAACGCCTCCGGAGTTCGGGCCATCTGCTCCGACTGTCATGTACCCAAACCCTTCTTCCCCAAAATGGTCGCCAAGATCATGGCCGCCAAGGATGTCTACCATGAGATCATGGGTACCCTGGACACTAAGGAGAAATATGAAGCCCATCGTTGGGAAATGGCCAACCGGGTATGGGACAAGATGCGCGCCACCCATTCGCGGGAATGCCGCTCCTGCCATGAATTCAGCAGTATGGACCTGAGCGAACAGGACCGCAGCGCTCGCAAGAGACATCCGCAAGCCATGGACGAAGGCAAGGCCTGTATCGACTGCCATGCGGGGATCGCCCACGAAGAGCCGGATGAACCGGAAGAACCAGAGACTGAGGACAAGTCCTGACCCGTCATCCGAAAATAGCGGACATACTTCAACGGGAACACCATGAACACCAGCAGACTGCTCATCGCATTGCTTGCACTCATCCTGGCCACCTCGCTACAGGCGGCTTCACCCGATCAGGGTAAGGAGTTACGTCTGGCCGCGGACCTGGGGGATACCGAAACCATTACTCGACTGCTGGATGGGGGCGTGCCCATCGACAGCACCAACCAATTTGGCAAAACCGCCCTGATGATCGCGGTGGAAAACAACAATTTCGACGCGGTGGTGTTGTTGCTCAACCGGGGCGCGGATGTCAACTTCCGCACCGTGGCGGGCTGCACAGCCCTCACCTTCGCCGCGGAGAACGGCCACCCCGCACTGACCGCCATGCTGCTCGAGCGCGGCGCCCATCTGCATGACCGGACTCGCTCCGGCTGGGATGCATTGATGATCGCCTCCCGCTACGGCATCACCGACATGGTCGAGCAGCTACTGTTCAAGGGCGCGGACACCCGGGCCGCGGACAAGCAGGGGCGCAATGCCCTGATGATGGCGGCGGAAAAAGGCCACGCCGATACCTGTGCCATGCTGTGCAAACACCGCGCGGACATCAACAGCCGGGACAACAACGGGGACACAGCGCTGATTCTCGCTTCCGACCAGGGACACACTGAGACCGTGGATGCCCTGCTCGCCTGCCATCCCAATCTCAACGAACAGGATAACGATGGAGCCAGCGCACTGCTGTGGGCCGCCAGCCGGGGCGACACGGAAATCGCACAGCGACTGATCAACACGGGTGCCGATGTCAATCTGGCGGACAATGACGGTATCACCCCCTTGATGGAGGCGACACGTTCCGGGTCCGTGTCCCTGGTAAAGCTGTTACTGGCGCATCAGGCAAACAAGTCAGACAAAGATCAGCAAGGCCGCACCGCAGCGGATATCGCTGAGAAAAAACACCTGGATGCGATCCTGAATTTGCTCAAATAACCGATCCGGAGCACTTCAGGGTAATAACAATAAACGGATCAGGATCAGACACTGATCCAACCCCATGGCAGGGTAACCTTATTCTGCCCATACAACGTAAGCACGTTGAAATTCCAAAGGAGGAAACATGGCATACAACTCTCTGAAGAAGGCCCTGGTGGGCGCACTGACGATCAGTGCCTCGTCACTGGCTTTCGCCGCTGAGGAAAAACCTCTGATGTCGGGAGCCAACGCCAGCATGCTGGCCAATACCTGTTCAGGTTGCCATGGCACCCACGGCGCCAGTTCAGGACCAGCCACACCGACCATCAGTGGTATATCCGCAGTTTACTTCGAAGAAGTCATGGAAGGATTCAAGAGCGGCGAGGTCAACTCTACCATCATGGGCCGAATCGCCAAGGGCTACACGGAGGATGAGATCAAGGCGATGGGTGGCTATTTCAGCAAACAGCCCTTTGTGGCGGCCACCCAGAGCTTCGATGAGGACAAGGCCCAGAAAGGCGCCAAACTACACGACAAGTATTGCGAAAAGTGTCATGCCGAAGGAGGCAGTTCGGCGGAAGACGACGCCGGCATCCTGCTCGGTCAGCTGACACCCTACCTTCGCTACGCCTTCGAAGATTTCAAATCGGGCAATCGTGAAATACCCAAGAAGATGAAGAAAAAGGTCAACGCACTGTTGAAAAAAGAGGGTGACGCGGGCATCGATGCCCTGATGAACTACTACGCCCAAGGCAAGCATTGAGAGGGGAACACAAAACATGAAGATTACCCGAAGAGGATTTGTTAAAGGCGCGGGTGCCGCGACAGCCATCGGCCTGATCGGCACACCCTATCTCGCCCTGGGCGCTTCCAAGAAGGTCGTTGTGGTGGGCGGTGGTACCGGCGGCGCAACCGCCGCCAAGTATCTGCGCATGGCCGACCCAACCATCGAGGTCACCCTGATCGAGGCCAACAAGGACTACTACACCTGCTACATGTCCAATGAAGTGCTGAGCGGCGAGCGGACCATCGACACCATCAAGTTCGGATACACCGCTCTGGGCAAGCACGGTGTCAAGGTGGTCAACGACAGGGTCACCGCCATTGATGCCGGTGCCAAAACCGTGAAGACCGCCGGCGGTCAGAGCTTCCCTTACGATCGCTGTATTGTGGCCCCCGGTATCGATTTCAAATGGGATAGCATCGAAGGCTATGACGAGAAGGTGGCAGAGAAAATCCCCCATGCCTGGAAGGCGGGTTCCCAGACCCTCACCCTGCGCAAGCAGTTGGAGACCATGAAGGACGGCGGCACGGTCATCATCGCCCCCCCGCCAAACCCCTTCCGTTGCCCCCCCGGCCCTTATGAACGCGCCTCCCAGATCGCTCACTACCTGAAGCACAACAAGCCGAAATCGAAGATCCTGATCCTCGATGCGAAGCCGAAGTTTTCCAAGCAGGGTCTGTTCGTCCAAGGCTGGAAGGCCCTGTATGGCTTCGAAAGCGACAATGCGATGATCGAGTGGCGTCCCAGTGCTCAGGGTTCCAAAGACAACGCGGTGGTCAAGGTCGATCCAGGCGCCATGTCCGTCACCACCGGTTTCGACGAGACCATCAAGGGTGATGTGTTGAATATCATTCCGGCCCAGAAGGCGGGCAAGATCGCCTTTGCCGCCGGCTTGACCAACGACAGCGGCTGGTGCCCGGTCAACCTGCATACCTTTGAGTCCACCCTTCACAAGGGCATCCATGTGATCGGAGATGCCTCCATCGCCACCGGGATGCCGAAATCGGGCTACGCGGCGAACTCCGAAGCCAAGGTGTGCGCCGCCGGCGTCGCCGCCCTGCTGAACGGTCAGGAACCCGGCACCCCGGCCTACGTCAACACCTGCTACTCCATTGTCGGGAAAGACTGGGGAATCTCGGTGGCCGCCGTCTACAAGTTGGCTGAAGACGGCTCCAAGATCACCTCTGTTTCAGGCGGCCTGACTCCGCTCGATGCCACACCGGAGATGCGGGCCCGTGAAGTCGCCTATGCCCACAGCTGGTTCAATAACATCACTCACGATATTTTCATGTGAGCCCTGCCTGCCGTCCTGATCAGGACGGCATCCGGGCCTGTGGCGGATCCTCACCACCCCAGGCCCGGACACGCCCGCCCGCCTTGTACGAATGACGGTGGTTTTTGGCTTAAGAAAGTGTCATTCCCAGCGGGTACATCTCGTGGAAACCGGCGCCACTCCGGAACAGGACCTGCTGCGGTTTCCCAGGATTGCGCCATGCTTCATCCTGTCTACCTATCGGGCATACCGCGATCGGGCCCGGGCCTGGGCGGCTGATCAATCACATAGCCGGCGCCAGAGTGAAGATTGGCGGGCCGTGCATAATCGGGGAAATCGGGATTACGCCAGCCCGGTTTGGCGAGCTTTTCCGGTGGCGGCTTGATCCGCGAAACATAGTCGAGCACCGCATGAATATCCCGATGGGAAAAACCATGGATCTGCTTCACCATCTTACGGTCCGCGTTGCGCCGGCGTTCGCTCTTGATCCATTCGAACTGGCGCAGTAGATAGCGAAAATGCTGACCGTAGATGGCCGGTATATGATCCTGCAGGTTTCCCTCGCCATGATCTCCGTGACACTCGATACAGTGGTCCTTGTACAGCTGTTCCCCCAATGCCAGATCGATCCCCGGACCCACACCGTTGTGTGGTGTCATGGGTTGACTGGAAATGTAAGCGGTAACGTCCGCAATCTCCTGGGCGCCCCCCAGCAGTCGCGGTGACGTGAAGGGCAGCATAGTGGGATTATCCCGGTTGCGGGCACGGATGTCGGCCAACTGCTTGATAAGCACCGTACGCAGCTGTCCGGCCAGCTGCGGATAGGCGCCACTCTCCAATCCCCATCCCTCCGGGGTATGGCAGACCGCGCAGATTCGAAAGACCTTTTTACCGTTCTCGAGATTGGGGGTGAGTTCCAACGCCGCTTCGTATTCACGCATCGCATCATCTGCCGGGGTGGCCAGCGCGGTACCGGTTATCAGAACCCCCAACAGGGAAAACGCCCATATCGACTTGTTCATTCACGCTCCCGAGACTCACGTTGCCTGCGCAGTCGTGGTGATTGAAAGCTGACCGACAATCAAACCCATACTGTTTAATATAGCGATGCGATGCGCTTCCGCCAAATAAAAACCCACGCCAAAAGACGTGGGTTTTATAACGCTAGGCGTATTGAACCGGGCCTGTTCGGCGGGAGTCAGGTTTTACACATATTGTGCGCCAGGTTCTCCTGAAAGATCGCCTTGTGGATATCGCCCAGGCTGAGCATCCCGAGCAGTTGGTTACCTTCGGCAACCGGGATGCGCCGAAACTTATGCCGCACCATGATCGTGGCGGCGCGCAGGATATGCATGTCGGGCCTGACGGTGATGACACTGTGGCTCATCAGATCCGCGACCTTGAGATTCACCACGTCCTTGTACTGCATCATCATCTTGTCATAGTCCGGTGAAGACATACCGTCCATCACCTCCTCCAGGGTCGGAAACATGCGATGCAGGACATCCTTCTCCGCGATGATGCCCACCAGCTTGCCATCTTCTTCGACCGGCAGACCGCTGTATCGAAACAGACACATCAGAGAGACCACTTCCAAAAGTTTGGTATCCGGGCTCACCGTCTTCGGTGATTTTGACATGATTTCGCTTACCAGCATCGAAACAACTCCTCATCTTACTTATCGGTTGATTGTTCGTTTTTATTTATTATGGACGGGAAACCCGTTGGACTTGATCCCTGTGTATTCCCGGCGTCCCATCGATGACCGGCCCCATCAAGCCTGATCCGGCCCGCCTCCCCCGGGATGCAGGGTTCGGAATCCAGAGCCGGGTCGCCGTCATGGACGCATCACCCACAATACGCATTCTGTTCCAGGATGCCAAGATTTTTTCGGCCCCAAGCCCTTGAAGTTGCTTGAAAGACTCAGCTAATACCCGGTTCACCGCCATGTCGGCTCGGGAAAACCCGGCTATTCCGTCCGGATCGCTCAAATGTAACATTCCGACCCAGAGCCGGGTGGTCCGGCCAGACCCGCTTAAGGAATCGATTTCCCATAAATATTTTGAATGAAATCAGAATCCCAATGACACACTCCGGAACCCCGCGGGACGGGGTATTCGCACCATTCCACTAACTCGATGATTTCAATGGAAAAGGCTGTTTTTACCCATAACTTATCCACAAACCACACACAGAGGAAATCGGCTTTTCCACAACTTCATACACAATATCTTGTGGTTGACATCCCTCGAATCGGATATATATTGTGTTTACTGGTTTTTAAGGCCGATTCATTCACCTTTCGACCAGCCGTCATCGACGACCGGACTAACAACCGGCGTAGCGGGCGCAAGACCCGCGGATACAGACCGACGGGACATCGAGTTCCCGGCATACACGACCCTATCGACAACCAGTAGAGACAAACCACGAGCCCGGCGGAGTATCGCCATTCCGGATGGTGAGCTGTGGACAAATACAGAATTCAGGAGCAGACATGGCGACCTATGTAGCCGACACCGAATCTTCCGTTGTAAAGACCCAACCCCCCGTAGCCGCCGAGAGCGCCGCCCAGGCCGGCAGCAACCCATACAGCGGTTTTCAGGTCATCCGACGCAACGGCAAGGTCACCCATTTCGATCCCAGTAAGATCAGCGTCGCCCTGACCAAGGCCTTTCTCGCGGTCGAGGGGGGCAGCGCCGCTGCCTCCAGCCGTATCCACGACAGGGTCCAGGAGATGACCGCCCAGGCGGTGAACGCCCTGACCCGGCGTCTGTCCGATGGCGGCACCGTGCACATCGAGGACATCCAGGATCAGGTCGAACTGCAGCTGATGCGCTCCGGGGAACACAAAGTGGCCCGGGCCTACGTGCTCTACCGGGAGCGTCAGGCCCAGAAACGCGCCGAAGAGGCGGCCAAACGCGCGGAGATCGAGGGCATTCCCGAACAACACCGGGTCAATATCACCCTCGCCGACGGCACCACCCGGCCCCTCGACACCGAACGCCTGCAGGCCCTGGTGCAGGAGGCTTGCAACGGTCTTGAGGAGGTCGAGACCCAGCGCATCCTCAGCGACGCCTGCCGCAACCTGTTCGATGGGGTGAAGGAGAGCGACGTCTCCCAGGCCCTGGTGATGAGCGCCCGCACCCTGATCGACCAGGAGCCCAACTACTCCCAGGTGGCCGCCCGCCTGCTGCTCGACATCCTGCGCCGGGAGGCCCTCGACTTTCTCGCCCTGGACACCCAGGTGAGCACCCAGGCCGAGATGGGGGAACGCTATGGCGAATATTTCCAACACTACATCAAACAGGCGGTGGAGCTGGAACTGCTCGACCCGCGCCTGGCCCAGTACGACCTGGAGCGTCTCAGCGCCGCCATCCAGTCGCAACGGGATCTGCAGTTCACCTATCTGGGCCTGCAAACCCTGTACGACCGTTACTTCATCCATTGCGAGCGGGGCACCCGCTTCGAACTGCCCCAGGCCTTCTTCATGCGCGTGGCCATGGGCCTGGCGATCAACGAGATTGACCGGGAGTCCCGGGCCATCGAGTTCTACAACCTGCTCTCCTCCTTCGACTTCATGAGCTCCACTCCGACCCTGTTCAACTCCGGCACCCTGCGCCCGCAGCTCTCCAGCTGCTATCTGACCAGCGTGCCTGATGATCTGGACGGCATCTACAGCAGCATCAAGGACAACGCCCTGCTCTCCAAGTTCGCCGGCGGCCTGGGCAACGACTGGACCCGGGTGCGCGGCCTGGGGGCGCATATCAAAGGTACCAACGGCAAGTCCCAGGGAGTGGTACCTTTCCTCAAAGTGGCTAACGACACCGCGGTGGCGGTGAATCAGGGGGGCAAGCGCAAGGGGGCGGTGTGCGCCTACCTGGAGACCTGGCACGTGGACATCGAGGAGTTTCTCGAATTGCGCAAGAACACCGGCGATGAGCGCCGCCGCACCCACGACATGAACACCGCCAACTGGATCCCCGACCTGTTCATGAAGCGTGTCGCCGAAGAGCAGGAGTGGACCCTGTTCTCCCCCAACGAGACCCCCGACCTGCACGACCTCACCGGAACGGCCTTCGAACAGGCCTACATCGCCTACGAAGAGAAGGCCGCCCGGGGCGAGATGGACGTGGTAAAGAAGATCAAGGCGCTGGACCTGTGGCGCAAGATGCTCGGCCTGCTGTTCGAAACCGGTCATCCCTGGATCACCTTCAAGGATCCCTGCAACCTGCGCTACACCAACCAGCACATGGGTGTGGTGCACAGCTCCAATCTGTGTACCGAGATCACCCTGCACACCAACGACAACGAGATCGCGGTGTGCAACCTGGGTTCGGTGAACCTCACCGCCCATACCACGGAAGCGGGTCTCGACCTGGCCAAGCTGGAGCAGACGGTGACCACCGCCATGCGCATGCTCGACAACGTCATCGACTACAACTACTACAGCGTGCCCCAGGCGCGTAACTCCAACCTGCGCCACCGTCCGGTGGGGCTGGGCATCATGGGATTCCAGGACGCGCTCTATAAACAGCGTCTGGCCTACACCTCCGAACAGGCCCTGGAATTCGCCGACCGCTCCATGGAAGCGGTGAGTTACTACGCCATCCAGGCCTCCTCCGATCTGGCGGCGGAGCGCGGCCGCTACTCCACCTATGAGGGCTCCCTGTGGAGCCAGGGCATCCTGCCCATCGACTCACTCAAGCTACTCAAGGCCGAGCGCGGCGACTACCTGCAGGTGGACGAAAGCCAGAGCCTCGACTGGGACAGCCTGCGCGAGAAGGTCCGTAACCAGGGCATGCGCAACGCCAACACCATGGCGATCGCCCCCACCGCCACCATCTCCAACATCTGCGGGGTCAGCCAGTCGATCGAACCGACTTACCAAAACCTGTTCGTCAAATCGAACCTCTCCGGCGAGTTCACCGTGGTCAACCCCTACATGGTTCACGACCTGAAGAAACAGGGCCTGTGGGACGAGGTAATGATCAACGACCTCAAGTACTACGACGGTTCCCTGCAGCCCATCGACCGCATCCCGGAAGAGATCAAAGCGATCTATGCCACCGCCTTCGAGATCGATCCTCGCTGGCTGGTTGAGGCCGGTTCCCGGCGTCAGAAGTGGATCGACCAGGGTCAGTCCCTCAACCTCTACATGGCCGAGCCCTCCGGCAAGAAGCTGGACAACCTCTACAAACTGGCCTGGGTGCGCGGTCTCAAGACCACCTATTACCTGCGCTCCATGGGCGCGACCGGTGCCGAGAAGACCTCGGTGAAGCAGCACGGCGGCAGCGGTGTCGACCTGATCGGTGCCAGCGGCGGCAGCGACGCGCCCAAGGCCTGCTCCATTCTCGACCCGGATTGCGAGGCCTGCCAGTAACCCCTGGCCCCAATCGCCCGCCAACCATCGGAAGACAAGTTAAAGAGGACATCAACATGCTGAACTGGGACGATCCCCTTGCCAAACCCGCTCTGAAGGAGACCACTCCGGCCGCACCCCGCGCCGAGACCCAGGCTGCCCACCCCCACGTCGTTGAGGAAGCCGTGCAGACCTACCAGAAGACGGACACCGCCGAAGCACCACCCAGCACCGCCGGCATGAAACCGGTCAACCCGGAAGACAAGCGGGTGATCAACGGCATGACCGACATCAACCAGCTGGCCCCGTTCAAGTACCCCTGGGCCTGGGAGTACTTCCTCAATGCCAACAAAAACCACTGGACGCCCCTGGACATCAACATGGCCCAGGACGTCCACGACTACCAGCGCAAGTTGACCCTGGAGGAGCGTCACGTCTACGAAAACGTACTCTCCTACCTGACCACCTCCGACATCCTGGCGATGCGCAACATCGGTCTCGCGGTGATGGAGAAGATGTCCGCCCCGGAACTGCAGATCTACCAGGCGCGCCAGGTCTACGAAGAGTCCCTGCACACCTGGACCTACCAGCACTGCATCGAGACCATCGGCCTCGACCAGGGGGAGATCTACAACCGTTACCGGGTGGTCCCGGAGATCAACCGCAAGATCCAGATCACCAACCGCCGGCTCTCTTCGATCCTGCGCGCCGAC
>JBNKJP010000018.1:0-6138 GCA_050291245.1 Candidatus Thiodiazotropha sp.
TGACGCCATTGAGGTCAGGGGTAGCTCCCCATTGTAAAGACCGGATATACGTGAACTTGCTTTATTTCTACCAGCCAGCAGAAAAAGGTTGCTATACAAGGAGGAGTCCATATACGTTCCCACGCTCCGCGTGGGAACGCAGATCGGAGTACGGATCACTCAGCAAGGCTGATCGTCACAACAGGCTGAGTAGGCATTCCCACGCAGAGCGTGGGAACGAGGTGAATCTTGCGTATTGTGGGATAATTTATTATTCCGCGACCCTAAACGTTTACGAAGTGACAGCATAGGTTTCGAACATGACCACAGGTACCCTGTATATCCTCTCAGCTCCCTCGGGCGCCGGGAAAACCAGTCTGTTGAAGGCACTGCGGGAGCGCGACGGCACGCTCCAGGTGTCGGTCTCCCACACCACACGGGCCATGCGTCCCGGCGAGGAAGACGGTGTGCACTACCACTTCGTCAGCCAGGAAGCGTTTCTAAAAATGGTGGAGGCCGGAGGCTTTCTCGAACACGCGGAGGTCTTCGGCAACTACTACGGCACCTCCGAGGCGGAGGTGCGGCGTCATCTGGAGCAGGGCCGGGATACGGTGCTGGAGATCGACTGGCAGGGGGCTCGCCAGGTGCGTCAGCGCTTTCCCGAGGCCGTATCGATCTTTATCCTGCCACCGGATCCGGCGGCGCTGCATGAGCGTCTCAGCAACCGGGGCCAGGATAGCGAGGAGATCATCGCCGGACGGATGCGCCAGGCGGTGAACGAAATGTCCCACTACGTCGAATTCGACTATCTGGTGATCAACGAGGACTTCCAGGTCGCCCTGGACGAACTCGCGGCCATCGTCATCGCGCAGCGTCTGGGTTTGAGTCGTCAGGCCGATCGGCAGGCCGAGCGCATCTCCACGCTGCTGAACTGGAAGGGTCAGTAGGGCGGCGTAACCCGGGTAAAGTTCGGGATTGGAACCGGAGCGCTGAGGCTATAATATAGCCACCCTTGCGAGAAACTGGATCCGAGATGCCCGGCAAACTCTACATCAAGACCTTCGGTTGTCAGATGAACGAATACGACTCCGCGCGTATGGCGGATGGTCTGCGCGTGGCTGACGGGCTGGAGTTGACCGAAGAGCCGGAACAGGCGGATGTGCTGCTGCTCAACACCTGCTCGATCCGGGAAAAGGCCCAGGAGAAGGTGTTCTCCCAGCTGGGGCGCTGGCGTCCCTGGAAACAGCGCAACCCGGATCTGATCATCGGCGTGGGCGGCTGCGTGGCCAGCCAGGAGGGGGAGGCGATCCGCGAACGGGCCCCTTACGTGGATCTGGTGTTCGGCCCCCAGACCCTGCATCGCCTGCCGGAGATGATCGCCCAGGTGCGCCGGGAGCGCACTCCGGTGGTGGATGTGAGCTTCCCCGAGATCGAAAAATTCGATTGTCTGCCCGAACCCCGTGCCGAGGGCCCCACCGCCTTTGTTTCGGTGATGGAAGGGTGCTCAAAATACTGCACCTACTGCGTGGTGCCCTTCACCCGGGGCGAGGAGATCAGCCGGCCCTTCGACGATGTGATCGCCGAGGTGGTCGGGCTGGCCAATCAGGGGGTTGCGGAGATCAACCTGCTGGGGCAGAACGTGAATGCCTACCAGGGGGAGATGCACGATGGCGAAATCGCCGATCTGGCCCTGCTGATCGAATACGTGGCCGCGGTGGAGGGGATCGAGCGGATCCGCTTTACCACCTCCCACCCGGTCAACTTCTCCGAGCGCCTGATCGAGGTCTACGGCTCGGTGCCGGAGTTGGTGAGTTTTCTGCATCTGCCGGTGCAGTCCGGTTCGGACCGGGTGCTGGCGATGATGAAACGGGGCCACATGGCGGTGGAGTACAAGGCGAAGATCGCCCGGCTCCGCCAGGTGCGGCCGGATCTCACCCTCTCGTCCGATTTCATCGTCGGTTTTCCCGGCGAAACCGAGGCGGACTTCGAACAGACCCTGAAACTGATCGAGGAGATCGGCTTCGACCACTCCTACAGCTTCATCTACAGCCGTCGCCCGGGCACCCCTGCCGCGGATCTGCCGGACGACGTACCCCTCGCGGTAAAACAGCAGCGGCTGGAGCGGCTGCAACAGCTGATCAATACCCAGGCGCAGCGCATCAGCCGCCAGATGGTGGGGGGCATCCAGCGCATCCTGGTGGAACGCCCGGCGAAAAAGGATCCGGCGCAACTGGCCGGCCGCACCGAAAACAATCGGGTGGTGAACTTCGACGGCCCCGCCGAACTGATCGGCCAGTTCGTCGAGGTACGCATCACCGAGGCTCTGCCCAACTCCTTACGCGGCGAGTGGCTCGGCGCAACGGAAGGACAGGCCGTCAACGCCTGATACCGGGCCATACCCCGGAACATGAACAGGGAACACACACTTGTCAGAACATCCTCAATCCACTGACCTGGAACTCGAACCGGCGGACAATGCACGCTTGGCCAATCTGTGCGGCCAGCTGGACGAACATCTGCGTCTGATCGAACGGCGTCTGGGCATCGAAATCAACAACCGAGGCAACCGCTTTCGCCTGATCGGCGAGGGCGACGCGATCCAAGCGGGGGAGCAGGTGCTGCGGGATCTCTACCGGGCCTCGCAAAACGAGGTGCTGGAGCCCCAGCGGGTCCATCTGTTCCTCCAGGAGGCGGGGGTGGATGAACTGCTCGAACAGGACAAGGGAGCAAATCTGCCCGATGTCCTGATCAAGACCCGCCGGGGTCTGGTGCGGCCCCGGGGGGCGAACCAGAAAGAGTACTTGCACAAGGTGGTGACCCACGACATCAACTTCGGTGTCGGACCGGCGGGCACCGGCAAGACCTACCTGGCGGTGGCCAGCGCGGTGGACGCCCTGGAGCGGGACCAGGTCCGGCGCATCCTGCTGGTGCGCCCGGCGGTGGAGGCGGGGGAACGACTCGGTTTTCTGCCCGGTGACCTGTCACAGAAGATCGACCCCTACCTGCGTCCGTTGTACGATGCCCTGTATGAGATGCTGGGATTCGAAAAGGTGGCCAAGCTGGTGGAGCGCAACATCATCGAGGTGGCGCCCCTGGCCTACATGCGCGGCCGCACTCTCAACGAGTCCTTCGTCATTCTCGACGAAGCGCAGAACACCACTCCCGAACAGATGAAGATGTTCCTCACCCGTATCGGCTTCGGTTCCACGGCGGTGATCACCGGAGATGTGACCCAGATCGACCTGCCCAGGGGCCAGCAGTCCGGATTGCGCCAGGCCACCGAGGTACTGGCGGGGGTGGACGGCATCAGTTTTACCTTTTTCAACGCCCGGGACGTGGTGCGGCATCCGGTCGTGCAACGGGTGGTGAGAGCCTACGATGAGTACGATCGAAGATCCTGAACCGCCCAGTATGAGCGCCCGGAACCTCAAGGGGGCGGTCCCATGACCGGCCATCTGATCCTGGAGGTTCAGCGGGTCGCCCGGCCCGCATCCGGAGTCCCCGAGGATGCCCAGCTGGAACGTTGGGCGGAGGCGGCGCTGGAACCCGGGCGCGATGAGGTCGAACTGGTCATCCGTCTGGTGGACGAGGCGGAGAGCCAGCAGCTCAATCGCGACTATCGGGGCAAGGACCAGCCCACCAATGTCCTCTCTTTCCCCTTCGAGGCCCCCGACGTGGTGCCCGTTTCCCTGATCGGCGACCTGGTGATCTGCGTGCCCGTGGTGGCGCGGGAAGCCGAACAACAGCAAAAAGCCCTATCTGCCCACTGGGCCCACATGGTGGTCCATGGGGTATTGCATCTGCAAGGTTTCGATCACCAGACCGAGCCTGAGGCCGAACGCATGGAGTCCCGGGAACGGGAGATCCTGCAAGGCCTGAATTTCCCCGATCCCTATCTTGAAGAGCACAAATGAACAGCGAAGATCGATTAAGTAACGGTTCCTCCAGACACTGGCTGGAACGACTCAGTCGGATGTTTGGCAGCGAACCGCAAGACAAGGGAGAGATCTACGATTTTCTGAAGGAGGCCTGCGAACGGGAACTGTTGGATGACGATGCGCTCAGCATGATGCAGGGGGCCATGCTGGTCTCCGAGCGGCGAGCCCGGGATGTCATGGTACCCCGTTCCAAGATGGAGGTGGTGCGTGTCGATGCGGGGCTTGACGAGGTGTTGAGCCAAGTGATCGAATCCGCCCACTCACGGGTGCCGGTGGTTGGTGAGAACGTAGACGAGATCCTCGGGTTACTGCTGACCAAGGATCTGTTTCCCTTCTTTCAGACGCAGCAGCAGGAAGCCTTCGAAATCCGCAAGGTGATGCGTGAGGCCCTGTTCGTACCCGAAGCGATGCGCCTCAACCAGCTGATGAAGACACTGCGCAAGAACCGCAGCCATATGGCGATCATCGTGGACGAGTACGGCTCTACCGCGGGGATCGTCACCCTGGAGGACCTGCTTGAGCAGATCGTGGGTGAGATCGAAGATGAACACGATGTGCCTGAAGAGAGCGGCACATCCGGTGGCGAACCCTCCGCGGAGTAGTGGCAGTGAATTTGGCGGGGATTGATCGGTGGGTGCGGCGGGCGCCCGTACTGTCTGCGATGCTAGCCGGTGCTTTGACCACCCTGGCGTATGCCCCCTTCAATCTCTGGCCGTTGGCGGTGCTGACACCCCTGGGGCTGTTCCTGATCTGGCATCACCAGGGCGGCCCTGATTTCAGAACCGGATACGGTTACGGTTTCGGTCTGCTCGTCAGCGGGGTCTCATGGCTCTATGTGAGCGTGGCCCAATTCGGCGACCTGGGCTGGTTGTTCCCCTTGATCCTGACCCTCGGGTTCATCCTTTTCATTGCCCTGTACTATGGTGTGCTGGGTTGGCTGGCAGGGCGTTTCTCCCCACTGCCGGAACCGCGCCGCTACCTGCTGGTCTATCCCGCCCTGTGGGTGGTGATGGAGTGGCTTCGCGGCTGGTTTCTCACCGGCTTTCCCTGGCTGCAGTTGGGTTATTCCCAGATCGATTCACCCCTCGCGGGTTATGCGCCCCTGCTCGGCGTGTTGGGCATCAGTTGGGTGGTGATGCTCAGTGCTGGATTGCTTTGGGCGATTCTCAGGGATACCCGGGGGCGGGTTCGCAATACCCTTCTGCTGTCTGCCCTGTGGTTGGCGGGGGGATTACTGGGGCTGATCGGCTGGAGTCAGCCGGTCGGAGATCCCCTGCGGGTAGCCCTGATCCAGGGCAATATTCCCCAGGCGCAAAAATGGCTGCCCGAACAACTGGCGCCCAGCCTGGTGCGCTACGCCCAGCTCAGCCGTGACGAACTCGAAGGGGACCTGGTGGTCTGGCCCGAGACGGCGGTGTCCGCCTTCCAGTTTCAGGTTGATGAGGCCTTCATCACCCCCCTGGAAACCACGGTCCGAAACCGGGGTTCGCACCTGGTGTTCGGAGTGGTGCAGATGGATGACAAGCGGGAGCGCTACTATAACGCACTGGTGGCCCTGGGCAACGACCAGCGGGACCACTACTACAAGGGGCATCTGGTGCCGTTTACCGAGTATCTGCCCTGGGCGCCCCTGTTTCGTCCCCTGGTGGATCTGTTCACCCTGCCCATGTCCGATTTCAGCGCCCGGGAAGACGAGAAACCCCTGATGCAGGTCGGCCCCTATCCGGTGGGGATGTCGATCTGTTACGAAGATGCCTTCGGCAACGAAATGATTCAGGCCCTGCCCGAGGCCACCTATCTGATCAACGTGAGCAACGACGCCTGGTTCGGCGACTCATTGGCGCCGCATCAGCATCTGCAGATCGCCCGCATGCGTGCCCTGGAAACCGCCCGCTACCTGCTTCGCGCCACCAACACCGGAATCTCCGCCATCGTCGCCCCTGATGGTCGCCTCCAGGAAACCGCGCCCCTGCTGCAAGAAGCCGTGGTTCGCGGATCGATTCAGCCCCTGCAGGGCGAGACCCCCTACGCCCGCTTGGGCAGTCTACCCTTGCTGCTGTCACTGGCGTTGCTCCTGGTGATCTCAATGGTATGGACTCCTCCCCCACCGAGCCCTAAGGTTGGTGAGGGGGAAGTTGTCAAGCAAACAAAGGAGCCCATACCATGAAAAAGACTACCACTATCTGTATCGATCTGGCGAAAACTGTTTTTCAGATTGCTG
>JBNKJP010000019.1:0-15721 GCA_050291245.1 Candidatus Thiodiazotropha sp.
TCCGGAAGGCGTCGAGATGGTGATGCCGGGAGACAACGTGAAGATGACTGTGAAACTGATCGCGCCGATCGCGATGGAAGAGGGTCTGCGTTTTGCGATCCGCGAGGGTGGCCGCACCGTCGGCGCCGGCGTGGTATCCAAAATTATCGAATAAACCGTTCGATAGGGTGGTATGCGGGGTTGGCTTTCAGGTCATCCCCGCATTGATGTTTATTAGGCCAATAGCTCAATTGGTAGAGCAGCGGTCTCCAAAACCGCAGGTTGGGGGTTCGATTCCCTCTTGGCCTGCCATTTAATCCGGCAAACAGAACTATGAATGGAAAGTCCCAGGTAGAGGCATCCGGTCTCGATACCGTGAAGTTATTGCTCGCGGTAGGGATTATCGTGGGAGCGATTGTCGGCTTCTACTATCTGGAAGCCTATTCCCAGTTGTTACGCGTTCTGGGCCTGCTGGTTCTGATGGGTGTTGCGGCGCTACTGACCTATCAGACCGTACTCGGTCGTTCGATCTGGGATTTCGCCACGGCATCCAGAATGGAGGTTCGAAAGGTGGTCTGGCCCAGTCGTCAGGAGACGATGCAGACTACGCTGATCGTATTTGTGATGGTTCTGCTGATGGGTATCGTGCTCTGGCTCTTCGATATGATGCTGGGCGCGATACTGCGGGCATTGACGGGGGCTTAAGGAGACGCGATATGGCTATGCGTTGGTATGTGGTGCACGCCTATTCCGGATTTGAGTCCCAGGTTCAGCGCTCCCTTAAAGAGCGGGTTGAGCGCTATGACATGCAGGACAAGTTCGGTGAAATTCTCGTGCCCACCGAAGAGGTGGTCGAGATGCGCGCCGGGCAGCAGCGCAAGAGCGAACGGAAATTTTTTCCGGGCTATGTGCTGGTGCAGATGGAAATGACCGATGAGACCTGGCACCTGGTCAAGGATGTGCCCAAGGTCATGGGTTTCATTGGCGGTACCGGGGATCGACCGGCGCCGATTTCGGAAAAGGAGGCGAATGCCATCCTGCAGCGGGTGCAGGAAGGTGTTGAGAAGCCGCGTCCGAAAGTCCTGTTTGAACCGGGTGAGGTGGTACGGGTCATCGATGGTCCGTTCAACGACTTCACCGGGGTGGTTGAAGAGGTGGATTACGAGAAGAGCCGCCTCAAGGTTTCTGTGCTGATCTTCGGTCGTTCCACTCCGGTGGATCTGGAGTTCGGACAGGTCGAAAAGGGTTGATTGAGACCCCTGCACATTTGGTTGCCGGTCTTTGGCGTCGACCGCGGACAAAGCGGGAAACAGCCGGCAATCTATAGCAACTGACGGGGAGCCGAGGTGAAATCCCAAGGCGCTTGAACCCGAAGAAGAGGTAATCATGGCAAAGAAGATAATGGCTTACATCAAGCTTCAGGTGAAAGCGGGTGAAGCCAATCCCAGTCCGCCGGTGGGCCCTGCCCTGGGTCAGCACGGTGTCAACATCATGGAGTTCTGCAAGGCCTTCAATGCAAAGACCCAGAGTCTGGAAAAAGGTCTGCCGATCCCGGTAGTGATCACGGTCTACAGCGATCGTTCCTTCACCTTTATCACCAAAACCCCTCCGGCGTCGGTATTGCTGAAGAAAGCACTGGGCCTGCCAAAAGGAAGCCCAACCCCGAACACCGTCAAGGTGGGTACGGTAACCCGTCAGCAACTCGAAGAGATCGCAACCCAGAAAATGCCGGATCTCACGGCATCGGACATGGATGCGGCCGTGCGCACCATCGCGGGCAGCGCGCGTCAGATGGGTTTGAATGTCGAAGGGGTGGAGTAAGTCATGGCTAAGTTGTCAAAACGCGCAAAAGCGATCCGTGAGAAAGTGGAACGGGGCAAGCTGCATCCGGCTGAAGAGGCCTTTGTACTGCTGAAAGAGCTCTCCGGAGTCAAGTTCCCCGAATCCATTGATGTCAGCGTTAATCTGGGCGTGGACGCGCGCAAATCGGACCAGGTCGTTCGCGGCGCTTCCGTGCTGCCCCACGGTACCGGTAAAACCGTACGTGTAGCGGTTTTCGCACAGGGTGCGAATGCGGATGCGGCCAAAGAGGCTGGCGCCGATATCGTGGGATTCGAGGATCTCGCCGATGACATCAAAGCCGGTAACATGGACTTTGATGTGGTGATCGCATCCCCCGATGCCATGCGTATCGTGGGTCAGTTGGGGCAGATCCTTGGTCCTCGCGGCCTGATGCCCAACCCCAAGGTGGGCACCGTAACCCCGGATGTGGCCCAGGCGGTGCAAAACGCCAAGGCCGGTCAGGTCCGTTACCGTACCGACAAGGCGGGCATCATTCACTGCTCCATCGGTAAAGTGGATTTCGAGCCACAGAAACTTAAAGAGAACCTGGAGTCCCTGTTGACCGCTTTGGTCAAGGCGAAACCCAGTGCTGCGAAAGGCGTCTACCTGAGAAAGGTGACCGTCTCTTCCACCATGGGGCCGGGCCTGGCAATCGATCAAACCAGTCTGTCGATCTAGGTATAGCATTACAGGTCATCCCGGTGGGTTTGCGCTTTCCGGGTGACTTTTTTCGAACTTTGGGGTGCCGGTTAGCCGGTGCTGTCAAAGACCGCAGGCGCATGTTGGCATGCTTAATAATCGCCTGCGCAGACGGAGCGCCCCCAATCAGGTATTTGTCCTGGTGATGGCGTACGTTAGGTGGTGACATTTCGATGTCACTTTGTGTTCAGGGGAACCTAAACTTTCCCATTATCAGTGAGGTAACGATTTTGGCACTCAATCTTGAGCAGAAAAAAGTCATCGTTGCCGAAGTCAATGACGTGGCCAGCAAGGCATTCTCCGCAGTCGCGGCGGAATACCGGGGCCTGACCGTCGAGCAGATGACCCTGTTGCGTCGCGAAGCGCGCAATAACGGTGTCTATCTGCGGGTGGTCAGAAACACCCTGGCCAAGCGTGCACTCGAGAATACGGAATTTGCCTGTATGCAGGAAGGGTTGACGGGGCCGTTGCTCCTGGCCTTTTCCCAGGAAGATCCGGGTTCCGCCGCACGCGTCATTAAGGACTTTGCCAAAGATCACAAACTCCTCGAGGTCAAGATGGTTTCCATCGGCGGCAAGATGCTTGCGCCGTCCGAGCTTGAAACCCTGGCCAAGATGCCGACTTACGATCAGGCTGTCAGCATGCTGATGGCGGTCATGAAGGCACCTGTAGAGAAGTTGGCGCGCACCATGAAAGAGGTGCCTGGCAAACTGGTCCGGACTGTGGCGGCGATCAAGGAAGCCAAAGAGGCTGCTTGACCGACTTAATCAACATTTTTTCACGATGTTATCGTGGTAACTATTTTTTGGAGTAATTCATGGCCGTTTCTAAAGAAGAAATTCTCGACGCAATCGCCGAGATGTCTGTGATGGACGTTGTCGCATTGATTGAGGCAATGGAAGAAAAATTCGGTGTCACCGCCGCTGCCGCTGTGGCTGCCGCTCCGGCTGCCGCCGCGGGTGGTGCTGAGGCCGCCGCCGAAGAGAAGACCGAATTCGACGTGGTTCTGGCGGATATCGGCGGTAACAAGATCGCCGTCATCAAGGCGGTTCGCGCGCTGACCGGTCTGGGCCTGAAAGAGGCTAAAGACGCTGTCGAAGGCGCCCCTTCCACACTGAAGGAAGGTGTCAGCAAGGACGAAGCCGAAGACGCGAAGAAGCAGCTTGAAGAGGCGGGCGCTAAAGTCGAGATCAAATAAGATTCTCGTCTCAATCGTCCGACGACAGGTTCGGGTGAGGCTGGTGGCGTTATGCCACCGGCCTTTTCCCGCTTGTCAGCCCGGTCTGAGTGAGTTCAGACTTCGAGGCGCCGGGTAGCCTGAGCCCGGTATCACCAAGTCAGGTAACAGTTTGAGGCGATGTCGGGAGATCAACCTCCCGGTATCGATACCACCAAGCCTATGACACTGAGGGATGGCAGCATGGCCTATTCTTTCACCGAAAAGAAGCGTATCCGCAAAGACTTCGGTAAACGACCCAGCATTCTGGAAGTTCCGTTTCTACTCGCCACACAGATCGATTCCTATCGGAGTTTTCTCCAGGACGGGGTGCCGGCGAATGAACGTGAGGATGTGGGTCTGCATGCGGCTTTCAAGTCGGTCATGCCGATCACCAGCTATTCCGGACACGCAGTACTGGAGTATGTCAACTACAAACTCGGCGAACCGGTCTTCGATGTTCGCGAGTGTCAGTTGCGCGGCACCACCTATGCCGCACCCCTGCGCGTCCTGGTGCGTTTGGTGATCTACGACAAGGAGGCACCGGCGGGTTCCAAGGTCGTGAAGGATATCCGCGAGCAGGAAGTCTACATGGGCGAACTGCCGTTGATGACCGATACCGGTACCTTCGTGATCAACGGCACCGAGCGGGTCATTGTCTCTCAGTTGCATCGCTCTCCCGGTGTGTTCTTCGACCACGACCGGGGTAAGACCCACTCTTCCGGCAAGCTGCTGTTCTCGGCCCGGGTGATTCCCTACCGGGGTTCCTGGCTAGATTTCGAATTCGACCCCAAGGACAATGTCTTTGTGCGCATCGATCGCCGTCGCAAGCTGCCGGCTACCATTCTGCTGCGCGCTCTGGGTTACGAAACCGAGCAGATCCTGGAGATGTTCTTCGAGACCGACAGCTTCACGTTATCCAAGCGTTCCGTGAAGGTCGAACTGGTGCCTGAGCGGCTGCGCGGCGAAACCGTCAGTTTCGACATCAAGTCCGGTAATGAGGTCATCGTGGAAGCCGGCCGGCGCATCACTGCACGACATATCCGCGAGCTGGAAAAGGCGGGCGTGAACAAGCTGGATGTACCCAGGGAGTATCTCAGTGGCCGTGTGCTGGCCCACAACATCGTCGACAAGGAGACCGGTGAACTGTTGGCCGAGGCCAATGTCGAGATCTCCGAAGAGATGGTGGAGAAGCTCATCGAGGCAGGGGTCAAAAAGCTCGATACCCTGTTCACCAACGATCTGGATCACGGCCCCTTCCTTTCGGAGACCCTGCGAATCGATCCCACCACCAATGAGCTCGAGGCTCAGGTGGAGATCTATCGCATGATGCGTCCGGGCGAGCCGCCCACCAAGGAGGCTGCGCAAAACCTTTTCAACAACCTGTTCTTCACCTCTGATCGGTACGATCTCTCCGCGGTGGGGCGGATGAAGTTCAATCGCCGTTTAAGTCGTGATGACGAGACCGGTGAAGGGGTGTTGTCCAAAGAGGACATCGTGGATGTGCTCAGGGAACTGATCAATATCCGCAATGGTAACGGTATTGTTGACGATATCGATCATCTGGGTAACCGGCGCATCCGCTGCGTGGGCGAGATGGCGGAGAACCAGTTCCGGGTTGGCCTGGTACGCGTCGAGCGCGCGGTCAAGGAGCGTCTGACCCAGGCGGAGTCCGAGGGACTGATGCCTCAGGAGATGATCAACGCCAAGCCCGTATCCGCGGCAATCAAAGAGTTTTTCGGTTCCAGTCAGCTGTCCCAGTTCATGGACCAGAACAACCCCCTATCGGAGGTGACCCACAAGCGCCGTGTATCGGCACTGGGCCCGGGCGGCCTGGCCCGTGAACGGGCCGGCTTCGAAGTCCGCGACGTACATCCCACCCATTACGGACGGGTCTGCCCGATCGAGACCCCGGAAGGTCCGAACATCGGCCTGATCAATTCATTGGCTGTGTATGCCCGCACCAATCGGTTCGGTTTCCTCGAAACTCCCTATCGTAAGGTAGAAGATGGCAAGGTGATGGATCAGATCGATTACCTCTCCGCCATCGAAGAGGGTCGCTATGTCATCGCCCAGGCGAATGCCACCCTGGATGCGGATGGCCGGCTGGCGGATGATCTGGTCTCCTCCCGCTTCCAGAACGAGTTCACCCTGTCCACTCCGGACAAGGTGCAGTACATCGATGTGTCGCCGAAACAGATCGTTTCCGTGGCCGCATCCCTGATTCCTTTCCTGGAACACGACGACGCCAACCGGGCCTTGATGGGTTCCAACATGCAACGGCAGGCGGTGCCGGTGCTGCGTGCGGAAAAACCCCTGGTCGGTACCGGCATGGAGCGGGTCGTCGCAGTCGACTCCGGGGTTACGGTGGTGGCCAAACGGGGCGGTCAGGTCGAATCGGTGGATGCCGCGCGTATCGTGGTGCGGGTCAATGACGAAGAGACCGAAGCCGGTGAGCCCGGTGTGGATATCTACAACCTGACCAAATACACCCGTTCCAACCAGAACACCTGCATCAATCAACGTCCCCTGGTGAATGTGAATGATGTGATTGCCCGGGGCGATGTGCTGGCGGACGGCCCTTCCACGGATATGGGGGAACTGGCCCTGGGCCAGAACCTGCGGGTCGCCTTCATGCCCTGGAACGGCTACAACTTCGAGGATTCCATTCTGATCTCCGAGAGAGTGGTGCAGGAGGATCGCTTCACTTCGATCCACATCGAAGAGATGACCTGCATGGCCCGAGACACCAAGCTGGGTCCCGAGGAGATCACCGGTGATATTCCGAATGTGGGTGAGGCCGCCCTGTCCAAGCTTGACGAGTCGGGCATCATCTATATCGGCGCCGAGGTTCGTGAGGGGGATATCCTGGTCGGTAAGGTCACCCCAAAAGGGGAATCCCAGCTGACCCCGGAAGAGAAACTGCTGCGCGCCATCTTCGGTGAGAAGGCCTCGGATGTGAAAGACACCTCCCTGCGTGTGCCTTCCGGGATGGTGGGTACGGTTATCGATGTGCAGGTCTTCACCCGTGATGGGGTGGAGAAAGACGCGCGTGCGCTGCAGATCGAGCAGGTGGAACTCGACCGGGTACGCAAGGACCTGGATGACCAGTTGCGTATCATGGAAGACGACACCTTCGCCCGTGTCGAAAAGATGCTCAATGGCAAGATCGCCGAGGGTGGGCCCAACAAGCTCAAGGCGGGGGCCAAGGTCACCAAGGCCTATCTGGCCGAGATCGAACGGGACAAGTGGCTTGAGATCCGTTTGCGCAACGAAGAGTCCGCTGCTCAGCTGGAAGCCATTGGCGAGCAGATTCGCGCCCTCAGGGAGGGTTTCCGCGACAAGTTCGAAGAGAAGAAGCGCAAGTTGACCGCGGGTGATGATCTGGCCCCCGGTGTGCTGAAAATGGTGAAGTGCTACGTGGCGGTGAAACGTCGTGTTCAGCCCGGTGACAAGATGGCGGGTCGGCATGGTAATAAGGGTGTTATCTCCACCATCGTGCCGGTTGAGGATATGCCTTTTGATGAGAAGGGTGAGCCGGTGGATATCGTCCTCAATCCCCTCGGTGTACCGTCACGAATGAACGTCGGTCAGGTACTTGAAACCCATTTGGGATTCGCCGCCAAGGGTGTGGGCCGGCGCATTGGCGCGATGATCGATGCGCAGACGAAAATGGCGGAATTGCGGGAATTCCTGGAACAGGTCTACAACACCAGCGGCAAGAATGAGAATCTGGCTGAATTCACCGATGACGAGCTGATTGCCATGTGCAACAACCTCAGGGGCGGCGTGCCTATGGCGACCCCTGTGTTCGATGGCGCGCATGAGTCGGAAGTGAAGCGGATGCTCGAGTTGGCGCAACTGCCCGAGAGCGGTCAATGCCGGTTGTTCGACGGGCGTACCGGCGATGCCTTCGAGCGCGAGGTCACGGTCGGCTACATGTACATGCTCAAGCTGAATCATCTGGTCGATGACAAGATGCATGCCCGTTCAACGGGGCCCTACAGTCTGGTCACCCAGCAGCCTCTGGGCGGCAAGGCCCAGTTCGGCGGACAGCGCTTTGGTGAGATGGAGGTCTGGGCCCTGGAGGCCTACGGTGCCGCCTACACCTTGCAGGAGATGCTCACCGTCAAATCGGATGACGTCAACGGTCGTACTCGCATGTATAAGAACATCGTCGATGGTAACCATCAGATGGAAGCCGGCATGCCCGAGTCGTTTAACGTGTTGGTCAAGGAGATTCGTTCTCTGGGTATCAACATCGAGCTGGAACAGGACTGAAGCTGACACTGGTCAGTAACCGAATGCAGGAGATACGATCTTGAAAGATCTATTGAATATTCTTAAGCAGCAGGGTCAGACGGAAGATTTTGACGCCATCCGTATCGGCTTGGCGTCACCGGACATGATTCGTTCCTGGTCCTACGGCGAGGTGAAGAAACCGGAGACCATCAACTACCGTACCTTTAAACCGGAGCGTGACGGCCTGTTCTGCGCCAAGATCTTCGGTCCCATCAGTGACTACGAATGTCTGTGCGGCAAGTACAAACGCCTCAAACATCGTGGCGTGGTGTGCGAGAAGTGCGGTGTGGAAGTCACTCTCGCCAAGGTGCGCCGTGAGCGGATGGGCCACATCGAACTGGCCAGTCCGGTTGCCCACATCTGGTTCCTCAAGTCGCTGCCCTCGCGCATCGGTCTGTTGATGGACATGACCCTGCGGGATATCGAGCGGGTACTCTATTTCGAGTCCTTTGTGGTGGTTGATCCCGGCATGACCCCTCTGGAACGGGGCCAACTGCTGACCGATGAACAGTATCTGGATGCGATCGAGGAGAACGGGGACGAATTCGATGCACGCATGGGCGCCGAGGCGGTCTACGAACTGCTCAAAACCATCGATATTCCCGAAGAGGTCAAGCGTCTGCGCGAGGAGATCACCGGTACCAATTCGGAAACCAAGATCAAGAAGTTTACCAAGCGCCTGAAGCTGCTGGAGTCCCTACAGGAGTCCGGTAACCGCCCCGAATGGATGGTGCTGACCGTGCTGCCGGTTTTACCGCCGGAACTGCGTCCGTTGGTGCCCCTGGATGGTGGCCGTTTCGCCACCTCGGATCTGAACGATCTCTACCGTCGGGTTATCAACCGCAACAACCGTCTGAAACGGCTGCTCGATCTGAATGCCCCCGATATCATCGTGCGCAACGAGAAACGCATGCTGCAGGAGGCGGTCGACGCACTGCTCGATAATGGTCGTCGCGGTCGCGCCATCACTGGTACGAACCGCCGTCCGCTGAAGTCCCTGGCCGATATGATCAAGGGTAAGCAGGGACGTTTCCGGCAGAACCTGCTGGGCAAGCGTGTCGACTATTCCGGCCGTTCGGTCATTGTGGTGGGACCGACCCTGAAACTGCACCAGTGCGGTCTGCCCAAGCGCATGGCCCTGGAGCTGTTCAAACCCTTTATCTTCAGCAAGCTGCAACTGCGCGGCCTGGCCACCACCATCAAGGCGGCCAAGAAGCTGGTCGAGCGGGGCTCCGGTGAGGTCTGGGATATCCTCGAGGAGGTTATTCGCGAACATCCGGTGATGCTCAACCGGGCGCCGACCCTGCATCGCCTGGGTATTCAGGCCTTCGAGCCGGTGTTGATCGAGGGTAAGGCCATTCAGCTGCATCCGCTGGTCTGTACCGCCTTCAACGCGGATTTCGACGGCGACCAGATGGCGGTCCATGTGCCCCTCTCCCTGGAGGCGCAGCTGGAAGCCCGCAGTTTGATGATGGCGACCAACAACATCCTCTCCCCGGCCAACGGTGATCCGATCATCGTGCCTTCCCAGGACGTGGTACTCGGCCTCTACTATATGACCCGCGAGCGTGTAAACGCCAAGGGTGAAGGGTCGGCCTTTTCCGATACCAAGGAGGCGCGGCGCGCCTATGAATCCGGCCATGCGGACCTTCAGGCCCGGGTCAAGGTGCGTCTGCGTGAACGGGTACTCGACGCGGATGGTCAGCTCACCGAGCAGACCCGGATTGTCGATACCACCATCGGCCGTACCCTGGTGTTCGATATCGTGCCGGACGGACTGCCGTTTGCGCTGATCGATCAGCCCATGGGCAAAAAGGTGATCTCCAATCTGATCAATGCCTGCTATCGCCGTCTGGGTCTGAAGGATACGGTCATCTTCGCCGACCAGCTGATGTACATGGGTTTCCGTTACGCCACCCGCGCCGCGGTCTCCTTCTGTTCCAATGATATGGTGGTGCCTGACGAGAAGGGCGAGATCCTTGCCCGTGCCGAGGCCGAGGTCAAAGAGATCGAGAATCAGTACACCTCCGGTCTGGTCACCAACGGCGAGCGCTACAACAAGGTGGTGGATATCTGGTCACACACCAATGATCAGGTGGCCAAGGCGATGATGTCCAAGCTGGGTAAGCAGAAGGTGGTCAACCGGGACGGTGACGAAGTGGAGCAGGACTCCTTCAACTCGGTCTACATGATGGCCGACTCCGGCGCCCGTGGTTCCGCCGCGCAGATTCGTCAGCTTGCCGGTATGCGTGGTCTGATGGCCAAGCCGGACGGTTCCATCATCGAGACGCCGATTACCGCGAACTTTCGTGAAGGACTGGACGTTCTGCAGTACTTCATCTCCACCCACGGCGCTCGTAAGGGTCTTGCGGATACCGCGCTGAAAACCGCCAACTCCGGTTATCTGACCCGTCGTCTGGTGGACGTGGCCCAGGACATGGTGGTGCTGGAGCAGGATTGCGGCACCGAACAGGGCTTGCTGATGCAGCCCATCATCGAAGGTGGTGATGTGGTGGAACCCCTGCGGGAGCGGATTCTTGGCCGGGTGACCGCGCTTCCGGTGTACGCCCCCGGCAGTGACGAAGTGGTCTGTGAGGCCGGGATTCTGCTCGATGAGCAGTGGGTCGATGACCTGGAAGCCAGTGGCGTCGATCAGGTCGTGGTCCGTTCCGCCATCACCTGTGATGCCAAGGTGGGTGTCTGCAGCAAGTGTTACGGCCGCGACCTAGCCCGTGGACACCGGGTGAACCTCGGTGAATCCGTGGGTGTCATCGCCGCCCAGTCCATCGGTGAGCCGGGTACCCAGTTGACCATGCGTACCTTCCACATCGGTGGCGCGGCATCCCGTTCCGCCGCGGTGAACAACATCCAGGTCAAGGCCCCGGGTACCGCCAAGCTGCACAACATCAAGACCGTCAAGCACTCGAGTGGTCACCTGGTGGCAACGTCCCGTTCGGGTGAGCTGACCATCGTGGATGATGTAGGCCGTGAGCGTGAACGTTACAAGGTGCCTTACGGTGCGACCCTGCAGGTTGAAGACGGTACTGCGGTGACCGGTGGGCAGATCGTCGCCAACTGGGATCCTCACACCCATCCGGTTATTACCGAGGTGGCGGGTATCCTGCGCTTCGAAAACTTCGTCGATGGCGTCACCGTTCAAAAAAAGACCGACGAAGTTACCGGCCTGAGTTCCCTGGAGATCATCGATCCCAAGCAAAGACCGGCTGCGGGCAAGGATATTCGACCCATGGTCAAGCTGGTCGATGACAAGGACAAGGACCTGAACATCGCGGGTACGGATATTCCGGCGCACTACTATTTGCCGGCCAACGCGGTGGTCAACGTGCAGGATGGCGCCGATGTGGGCGTGGGTGACGTGCTCGCCCGTATCCCCCAGGAGTCTTCCAAGACCCGTGATATCACCGGTGGTCTGCCTCGTGTGGCGGACCTGTTCGAAGCGCGCAAACCGAAAGATCCGGCGATTCTCGCCGAGGCCACGGGTACAGTCAGTTTTGGCAAGGACACCAAAGGCAAACAGCGCTTGATCATCACCGATTCGGACGGTGAGCAGCATGAAGAGCTGATTCCCAAATGGCGCCACGTCAACGTGTTCGAGGGTGAACAGGTCGAGAAGGGTGAAATGATCTCGGACGGTGAGTTGAATCCTCACGATATCCTGCGCCTCAAGGGCGTGACTGACCTGGCGGAATACCTGGTCAAAGAGATCCAGGATGTCTACCGGCTACAGGGCGTGAAGATCAATGACAAGCATATCGAGGTGATCATTCGCCAGATGCTGCGTAAGATCGAGATCACCGTGCCCGGTGACAGCCGGTTCCTTAAAGGTGAACAGGTGGAGCGCTCCGCGCATATTGAGGAGTCCGAGGCGTTGCGTCAGGAAGGCAAGCATCCCGCGCTGTTCGAACCCCTGTTGCTGGGTATTACCAAGGCCTCTTTGGCGACCGAGTCGTTCATTTCCGCGGCCTCCTTCCAGGAGACCACCCGGGTACTTACCGAGGCAGCGGTACGCGGCATGTCCGATCATCTCAATGGTCTGAAGGAGAATGTCATCGTTGGGCGCCTGATTCCGTCCGGTACCGGGCTCTCCTACCATAATGAGCGTCATCGCAGACGCCATGAAGAGACCCGCGACGCCGAAGGGAAGAACGAACTGGTCGTGGAAGAAGTGGAACAGGCCTTCAAAGAGGCCCTCAACACCCCGGAAGCGGAGTAATAATCCTGTAGGAATATTGCGACACGCTTGACACAGAGGTGGAGTGGGCATAGAATGCGCGCTCCTTGGACAGGCCGGCCCTCGCCGGCCTGTCGTTTCTGATACTCAAAGTGCTGGTTTAAGGCATTGTTGAGTAACGATATTCAAGCCTGAGATACTGAGCTGCCCTAGTGTGTCGTTTTTGAACGGCGATGGGCCCAGTCTCCGGCTTTTTTATGCAAATAGCGAAGAGAACGTCCCTGGAGACGGAATAGATGGCGACAATTAACCAGCTGGTGCGCAAGCCCAGGAAGAGAAAAGTCCAAAAGAGTAACGTGCCGGCGCTGGAAGCCTGCCCTCAGCGTCGTGGTGTATGCACCCGTGTCTACACGACCACGCCGAAAAAGCCGAACTCTGCACTGCGTAAGGTGGCCCGTGTCCGTTTGACCAACGGCTATGAGGTGTCCAGCTACATCGGTGGTGAGGGCCACAACCTCCAGGAGCACTCGGTGGTGCTGATCCGTGGCGGTCGTGTGAAGGATTTGCCGGGTGTTCGCTATCATGTCGTCCGCGGCAGCCTGGATACTTCGGGCGTCGAGAAGCGGCGTCAAGCACGCTCCAAGTACGGCGCGAAGCGGCCGAAAGGATAAGGTCTGCGGGCCAGACATCAATCAACAGGTTTGAGATAAAGCAATGCCAAGAAGACGAGTTGCAGCACGGCGAGAAGCCCTGCCGGATCCCAAATACGGAAGTACACTGCTGGCCAAATTCATCAACATGGTGATGCAGGACGGTAAAAAGTCTGTCGCTGAAAAGATCCTCTATGGGGCCCTGGACACTGTCGTCGAAAAACGCGGTGGTGAACCGTTGGATCATCTCGAAACCGCACTGGAGAACGTGCGCCCGCTGGTGGAAGTGAAATCCCGGCGTGTGGGTGGCGCGACCTATCAGGTGCCTGTCGAGGTGCGTCCCAATCGTCGCAACTCCCTGGCGATGCGCTGGCTCATCGATGCCTCGCGCAAACGCAGTGAAAAATCCATGGCCTACCGCCTGGCGGGTGAACTCCTGGATGCCTCTGAAAACAAAGGCGCTGCAGTGAAGAAAAAAGACGACACTCATCGCATGGCTGAAGCCAACAAGGCATTCTCGCATTATCGCTGGTAAGCGATCGTTTAACCCTTAACTTAGCTCTTTAAAAACAGGTTTGTAACGTGGCACGGAAAACTCCTATCGAGCGCTATCGTAATATCGGCATCATGGCGCACATTGATGCGGGTAAGACAACGACGACTGAGCGTGTGCTCTACTATACAGGTGTCTCTCACAAAATTGGTGAGGTTCATGACGGTGCGGCTACCATGGATTGGATGGAGCAGGAGCAGGAGCGTGGTATCACCATCACCTCCGCGGCCACGACCTGTTTCTGGAGCGGTATGGGACAGCAGTTCCCTGAGCACCGCTTCAATATCATCGACACCCCCGGACACGTTGACTTCACCATCGAGGTGGAGCGCTCTCTGCGCGTACTCGACGGCGCGGTGTTCGTGCTCTGTGCCGTAGGCGGTGTGGAGCCTCAATCCGAAACTGTCTGGCGTCAGGCCAATAAATACAACGTGCCCCGCATGGCGTTCGTCAACAAGATGGACCGCATGGGCGCGGACTTCTTTCGTGTTGTCAAGCAATTGAAGGAACGTCTTGGTGCCACCGCAGTGCCGGTTCAGGTGCCGGTCGGCGCAGAGGACGGTTTCAAGGGCGTTATCGACCTGATCAAGATGAAATCCATCGTGTGGAGTGAGGAGAATATGGGCGCTCAATTCGAGTATGCCGAAATTCCCTCCGATCTTCAGGATACCTGCGTGGAATGGCGCGAGCAGATGCTCGAAGCCGCCGCCGAAGGTTCCGATGAACTGATGGAAAAATACCTCGAAGAGGGTGATCTCAGTGAAGATGAGATCCTGACCGGCCTGCGTGTGCGTACCCTGAAACTTGAAATCGTGCCCGTGACCTGCGGCTCCGCATTCAAGAACAAGGGTGTCCAGGCAATGCTCGACAAAGTCATCGAGCTGATGCCTTCGCCCATCGACGTACCGGCGATCAGCGGTATTCTCGATGACGGTAAAGACACCGAAGAGAAGCGTCTGTCCGATGACAACGAACCCTTTGCCGCGCTGGCCTTTAAGATTGCCACCGACCCCTTCGTCGGTACCCTGACCTTCTTCCGGGTCTACTCCGGTGTGCTGAAGTCCGGCGACTCGGTATTTAACCCGGTAAAAAGCAAGAAAGAGCGTATTGGCCGTATCCTGCAGATGCACTCCAACTCCCGTGAGGAGATCAAGGAAGTGCTGGCAGGAGATATTGCCGCCGCGGTGGGTTTGAAAGACGTCACCACGGGTGACACCCTGTGCGCAATGGATCGACCGATTACCCTGGAGCGCATGGAATTCCCCGATCCGGTCATCTCGGTGGCGGTGGAGCCGAAAACCAAAAGCGACCAGGAGAAAATGGGTATCGCGCTTTCCAAGCTGGCCCAGGAAGACCCCTCGTTCCGGGTCAGTTCTGACGAAGAGTCGGGTCAGACCATTATTTCCGGTATGGGCGAGTTGCACCTGGATATCATCGTCGACCGCATGCGTCGTGAGTTCAAGGTAGAGGCGAATGTGGGTGCTCCCCAAGTCGCCTACCGCGAAACCATTCGCAAGCCGGTCGAGCAGGAAGGCAAGTTTGTACGCCAGTCGGGCGGTCGTGGTCAATTCGGTCACGTCTATCTGAAAATTGAGCCCCAAGAGGCGGGTGCCGGTTACGAGTTCGTCAATAACATCGTGGGCGGCGTCGTACCGCGGGAGTACATCCCGGCAGTTGACAAGGGTGTGCAGGAAGCGATGGGTAACGGTGTCATGGCGGGATATCCCGTGGTGGACATCAAGGTCACCCTGTATGACGGTTCCTACCACGACGTCGACTCCAGTGAAATGGCGTTCAAGATTGCAGGATCCATGTGTTTCAAAGAGGGCGCGAAGAAAGCGAATCCTGTCCTCTTGGAACCCATCATGAAAGTCGAAGTGACCACCCCCGAGGAGTACATGGGTGATGTCATGGGTGACCTGAACAGCCGTCGCGGTATCGTACAGGGCATGGATGACTCGCCGGCAGGTCGTCAGATCCGCGCCGAGGTTCCGCTTTCTGAGATGTTTGGCTACGCGACTGATCTGCGTTCCGCCACTCAGGGCCGTGCGAACTACAGCATGGAATTTTCTAAATACGCAGAGGTGCCGGCCAACATCGCCGACGCCATCATCAAGAAACAGTAATCGGGTATAGGGGTAGCACTGTGTCCAAGGAAAAATTCGAACGCAATAAGCCGCATGTCAATGTGGGCACGATCGGTCACGTAGACCACGGCAAGACCACGCTGACGGCGGCCATAACAGTAGTGCAAGCGGCCAAGTTTGGCGGCGAGCAGCGTGCATTCG